>JAUQWV010000003.1 GCA_030834985.1 Candidatus Dojkabacteria bacterium | reverse complement strand
CGCATCTGGTCGTTTTTCAGTTCATTTATAGCCCATTCGTGAAAGTCCTGAGGGAGAGTAATTCTTGAAAGCAAATCGCTGACTTGTTTCTCAAACTGTTTAATCTCAAGAGCTTTCTGCGAGCAGTTGCCACGCTTTTTATTAATTAAATTCATTTTTATAGTTCTTATATTTATATGATTTTTACTTCTTAAGGATTTGTTTAATATTATAGTACATTAAGATAAAATTTATAAATATAACTTACTAGAATTAAATATTGTGATAAGACTGCTCTTGCTGTGAGCGATGACCATAACCAATGACCTAGTATGATTTTTATGATATATCCGTTATTGACAACCGGCAACAATAATGTTATAGTCTAAGGCTCGTAAACTCCCTATAAGAAAGGATACTTTAAATGGGAAATAACAAGCAACCGAAGCGTGATGATCGTACTAAGGAACAGAAGAGCAAGCAACGCGCCGAACAACTGAAGTCCCAGCGCCGCCCGAGCCTTAATGAACGGGCGAATCAGGCTGCGAAGTACTGGGGGTTAAACGCCCGCCAGAAGCAGTTGTTTCATCGTGAGCTATCTTCGTACAACGATGACGATCTCACCTACGAAAAGTTGAAGTCAATCGCCTACGATTTCAAGAATCGTTAGCGGTAACTTCACAACCACACATAATTGAGGTCAGGTTGTTACTTGACCTCAATTATTGCTAAAATCACAATAGATATTATTTCCAAATTTATGAGCAAAACTGATAATGAGCTACAATATATAGATGACTTCTATAAGAAGTTGAAGTCTATTTCCAAATTAAGATACAAGGCGATGGACGGTATTGATGAATTAAATGCTGAAATATTGGAGCTTTCAAAGACTGAATTTATACCTGACTATATCTGGAGCAGCATCGGGCTAGAGTTCTTCCATTCGGATAGATTCCACCTAGCAGAAGAAGCTTACAAGAGAGCAATAGAATCCGCTAATAGTTTGCCTGAGGATGAGAAAAACGTTCTAAGGCAAATTTATGGGGATTTATCTATGGTTTATGAACACGATGGTAAATATGTGGAAGCTCTGGATGTTGCCCAAAAGGCTCTTAAAGTTTCCAAAGAATTTTATGATGAAACTAATGATAAGGTGAAAGAAATGCAAGGCAAGGTCAATAAGCTAAAGAAATTAGTTTGATTTACAAAAGTGAGCTACTATTAAAACTAAGTTCAAATTAGTAGCTCACAAAATGTAGTCTTTATTTATTGCCATAATTCACTGCTTTCATTAAACGAAACTTAAGAGTTCAGAACTGTGACTTAGAGCATACAAGGTTCTAACATAGTCCAATGCTCTCCGCCATAAATCAAATGTTCCGACAAGACTCGTATCCCTACCTCAAGGTAGCTTAATGGTCTTGGACATTGGCTTCCAGTAATCAAATATTTCTTGAAATCCTCATATTTTCTTCAAATCCTCTAATTTGCGTCAGAATTACAGATGTACAAGATGGAGATAGTTTTGCAAGTTCACGACAACAAAACAATGGAGGACTTGCAATGACTTCTGAACAAACTTTAACAAAAACAGATCTTGATGCTTTACTTAATTTAAGCGAGCCAAGTATTGCAACTGTTAGCGGGATAATCACAAATACTGCAATTATTCAGCTTGATGAAGTACAAAAACGAATAAATGTTTCTGGAGTTTCTGACCAATATTTTAGTCAGCAGGAATTAGAGTTTAAAGATGGCGCTGCCCCTAGTAAGCAAGATTCTAATTGGGTTATTCTTGGCAGCGCCATAGCAAAAAACCTATCAATTGAAAGTATCAACCAAATAGTTTTAATTCAGAATAAAGAGTTTACTGTTATTGGAATATTAGCTGAAGCTGAAAAAAGTAACTTTAATTTCAGTAATAAAAATTCACTTGTTTTAATTAGCGATTCTGCTGCCCTAGAACTTTTTGATACAAAATACTATAGTTCTTTTACTGTTCAGGCCAGCAGCGAAGCAACAGTTGATACTGCAAAAGAAATAATTAAAAGTACACTTCTAGATACACATCAAATTACCGATAAATCATTAATAGATTTTTCTATAATTACATCGGGAGAATTACTTACAACAATAAATCAGATAACAGGCCTTCTTACTTCTCTACTTGCAGGAATTGCAGCTATATCTTTGCTTGTTGGAGGCATCGGCATTATGAATATTATGTTAGTTTCAGTTACTGAACGCACGCGTGAGATTGGCTTACGAAAAGCCGTTGGTGCAAGTTTTACAGATATTATGGTTCAATTTATTATTGAAGCTATTTTGCTAACTTTGTTAGGAGGAGTTATCGGCATAGGATTAGGTTATTTAATCAGTGTAGGAGCAGGCAGATTATTAGATTTTCAAGGCATTATAACTACCGACTCAATCCTGCTTGCAGTAGGTGTTTCTAGTGCAATTGGAATTATTTTCGGTATTTATCCTGCAGCTAAAGCAGCTAGACTTAATCCTATTGATGCCCTGAGATACGAATAGAATTAGATAGACATTAAAATTTATCCACGAGATAATCAAATTATCTTTATATTTTAAATTTTCACCAAATGAAAAGCCTAGTAAAAGAATTTCAAGAATTTGCAATTAAAGGAAATGTAATGGATTTAGCAGTTGGAGTAATTATTGGGGCAGCTTTTGGCAAAATTGTATCTTCTTTGGTAGCCGATATTATTACTCCTTTAATAGGGGTTCTAATTGGAGGTATAAACTTTAGAGATTTAACTGCCATTTTAAAACCTGAATCTGTAAATACCGCAGGTGAAACTGTTCCTGCTGTAATTCTAACTTATGGAAATTTCTTGCAGACAACTTTTGACTTTTTAGTCATTGCAATATCTATATTTTTTGTTATTAAACTTTTGAACTCTTTAAAAAGAAAACAAGTACAAAATGAGCAGAAAGAAGCTAAAAAAGTTATAAATAAACAAGAAGAATTACTTGGTGAAATAAGAGATTTACTAAAAAAGCAATCTAATAAGAAGTAATTATTTTAAAGAAGGATATCCTCTATCATCAATCCTTACTTCAAGAATGTTTGAAGTAAGGATTTTTTTATCTTCAATGAAGACTTCGACTAAGGCGGCATCGCAAGCATTTGAGATGCTACACATATCATCAAATACAAAATTACCAAGTGAATAGTAAATCATCTTTCCGTTATACTCTTCTGAATTTTGAACAACATGAGAGTGTCCACCTATTACAATATCTGCTCCACTATCTATAAAAACTTTACCAAAATACGACTGTCTATCAGAATTGTTAAGTGAATATTCAATTCCCCAATGAGGAATTACAATAACAATATCTGTATTATTTTTTGCTTCTGATATTGCAACTTTAATTCTTCCTTCATCAAAATATGCACTTCCAGCATTATAGTCAGTAACATCTGTAAACCAGTTTTCAATATCATTAAATGCTAATAGCGCAATCTTTGTATTTTTGAATAGAAGATACTTAGGGGCGAATGCCTCTGCAATAGTTCTTCCTGCGCCAACGTGTAAAATCCCTTCAGCTTGTAGATTATCCATAGTATTTACCAAGGCATTCGCCCCGTAATCCATACTATGATTATTTGCTAAGCTCACAACGCTTACGTTGTTCGCTTTTAAAATATCTATTGCACTAACCGGTGAGTTAAAAGTAAAAAGTTTTCCAAAAGCTTGAACAGCATAAGCAGGATCGGCAACAACAGTTTCAAGATTAAGAACTACAATATCATGTTCATTGAACTTATCTTTAACATTTTCAAAAGGATTTCCGCCTTGCTCGATTGAAATACCTACTGTCCTAGCCAGCATTACATCTCCCGCAAAAATCATTGAAATTCGACTATCTTCAACTTCTTCGGGTAAAATCTCTGTAATGTCTTTAGCAAAAGAATTCGGAGGCACTATGCGGGAATTTTGTTTTATAATATTTGGGAAGTAAGCTGCAAGGATTGAAATTAAGCAAATAAGTGGTGCTAAAATTATTATAAATTTTTTATTATGCATAAACGTATTTTAGCTAGTAACGTCTTTAAATCAAAGCCTTACCATTTACCTTTAATAATTACGATTGTTGCTGCATTTGGAGTTGCAGTATCACCTTTTATAGTAGACTACGCTACATTACCAAAAGGTTATGAACTTCCTAAAGTGTTTTTTTATCAAATAATCTGCTCCATAATTATTTTATTAGGTACAGTTTTATTATTACTTAACGCTTACAAAGAGCAAAGAATTCATTTGGCAAAATCTTTTTATGTTGTACTAGTACTTTCTGTACTCCTCTCATTATCAGCACTATTATCGCCTTATCAAGAGATTGCTATTTGGGGCAACACATTTAGATATCAAGGATTGCTTACTTACCTGCTTATGATTTGGGCAAGCTATGTTGTTTTTAAAGTGCTTAATAAAAATCTTTGGCATTTAATTTCTGTTGCAATAATTTTATCTTCGATACTCCAATGTGTTGCCGCTATTAATCAGTTTAATAATTTAATGAAAATTGATCCTGAATTAATATTTGAAGGTTTATGGATAAATGGTACTTTTGGACAAGCTAACTGGTTTGCAGGACGAATATTACTAGCAATTATTCTTACTGCTTTTTATTTTGGTTTAAAAATCAAAACAACAAGGAATAAACGAATATTACTAAAAATGATTTCAGCAATTTTAATAATATTCTTCTTAACTGTACTTGGTCTAAGCCAGTCGATTTGGGGAATAATTTCTACAGTTGTTGCGATACTATTAATTGTTTTATACGAGATTCTGCCTAAAAAATTTTTTGCCAAAGTTATTTATATTTCAATTGCAGCAGGAATTATTGCGTTCATTTTATATTTTAAATTAAACACCGAATATAATTTGCGACTTGATATTGTAAACTCGATTTTAATTATTATTTCCCAGCCATTTACTTTACAACAATTTCAAATTATTACTTTAGGATTTGGGTTTGATACTCTTGGAAATGTATTTAGAGATTATGGATTAATCCAAGGCTCACTTGTTGATAGAGCGCACAATGTTATCTTTGATATAATAATTCAAAATGGCTTTGCGGTTTTAATTATATTCTTGGCATTAGTTTACAAACTTTTAAGAGCACTCCATTCAAATACAAAAGATAGAGTATGGGATTTTATATTTATTGTAATTTTTGCCTGGATATTTAGAAGTATTATTCACGAAAATGGAATCGTGAACTTAATGGATTTTTTATTTTTATTCGCAGCTGGGTTTGCTTTGTTGCCAAAAGAAGAAATCACATAGATTCAACAGTTTCAATACCTAAAAAACTCAGACCTTTTTTAAGAGTTTGAGAAACCGCGTAAGTTAATGCTATTCTACTATTAATATCCTCTTGAGTTTGGGCATTTAGTACAGAATGTTGATTGTAAAATTTGTTATATATCTGCGCTAGTTCAAATAAATAACTGCACAAAACATTTGGGGCATACTCTTGTGCCGCCTCTAGTACTTTTTTAGGAAATAGATTTAAAGTCCTTAAAACTTGCTGTTCTTCTTCGGTATTAAGAACATCAGCTAAATTTTCTATCCTACTCACTTTGACCTTTGCCTGCCTTAGAATTGAAGTACATCTTGCATATGTATACATTAAATATGGTCCGGAATCCCCTTCAAATGATAATGAAGTATCAAAATCAAATGCTGTGTTTGTTAATCTTCCAACTTTTAAAATACTGTATTTAACAGCTCCTAATCCAACTTTTTCTGCAACATCTAACTTTTCACTTTCAGATAAACTTTCATTCTTAATTTTTTCTAAAACAGTGTCTCTTGCATCATCTAAAAGATCATCTATATAAACTACATTACCAGCTCGTGAACTCATTTTTCCTTGGCCTTTAATAGTAATAAAGCCGTATGCTATATGATTGAAATCTTCAAACTTTCCAAATTCAAGCTGCTCTGAAACTGCAAACACCTGCTTCATTGCTAAGGATTGTTCTGGTCCTATTACCCAGAACATTTTAGTTGGATGAAATTTCTCTATTTTTCTTTTTGTAAGTGCTAAGTCTTGAGTAATATAAAGTGAGGTTCCATCTTTTTTAATTACAATTGTATCGGGCAGATTATAACTTTTTAAATTTGTCATAACTGCACCGTTATCTAATTTAGTAAAAATTCCTATTTCTAAACCTTTCTCTACAATTTCTTTACCTTCTTTATAATGCTCATGTTCATGCCAAACATAATCCCAATGACTTCCTAACCTTTTTAATGTAGCTGATTGCCCTGCATACACATAATCTAAAACTTTTTTCCAAAGGTCCCAGGTTACCTTGTCTTCGTTTTCCCAATTAACAACTAGCTGACGAACTTTTGATTCCACATCTTCATTTTTAAAATCCTCTGCTCCTTTTACATAAAGGTGGTCCATGAATTTATCAGGCGACAAGCTTAAATCTTCAGGCGTTTGCCATTCATCTTGATTGCTGTACCATTCATTTATATCTTCAATTTGTTTTGCTTGATCTTTATTTGCAAACTTTAAATAGCCCCACATCAATTTTGCAATCGCAATACCTCGGTTATTATCAATACAATCCATTACCACATTTACGCCTATTCCTTTTGCTAAATTAGAGATTGCCATTCCTGTAACATTATTCCTTAAATGCCCTAAGTGCATTGCTTTATTTGGATTTGGAGAAGTATGTTCAATTAACCAGGTCTGGCCTTTACCCCAATCACTAGTACCAAAATTTTCAGACTCGATAATAGTATTTATAACTTCTTTTACAAGTGACTTATTAAGATGAAAGTTTAAAAAACCAGGGCCGGCAACTTCTACCTTGTCGATTTGGCTGTTGCCGGCAAACAAATCTGTAATTTCTTTAGCTACTTCAATTGGAGCTTTTTGGAGCTGCTTTGCTACTTGAAGCGCAATGTTTGTAGTTAAATCTCCATGCGTAGAATCTTTGGGTGTATCTAATATAACTTCTGTAGAGCTTAAGCCCTTAGCATTTAGATACTCTAAAATCTTTGTTTTTATACTTTCATTAATATCCATAAGGTGATTATACAACAAAGACTAAGCTATAACGTTAGTACTAATACATTTCAGAGTTAATTATAGATTTTTTAGTGCCTTATTTACAGCTTCTTGGTCAGTGAATGGATACTCTGTTTTACCAAAGCAAAGTGACTTCTCGTGACCCTTACCTTCAGTAATTACCACATCGCCTGGTTTTGCAATTCGTATTGCAAAGTCTATTGCATCAAATCTTGAATTCACAGTTTCCTCATCAAAAGAATAAATTTCGACCTCATCTTTTGTATCTATGTAATCTTTTTCTTTAATAAAGTCTAAATACTCTTTATGTACAGCAAACCGTTTAACAAGTTTGGCTCCACTTCTTTTTGCACCACGAATAATCTCTGAATTGATTTCGTATAAGCTCTCTGTTCTTGGATCCTCACTTGTTACAACTACAACATCTGACAATGTAGCTGCTGCTTCACCCATTGCAAATCTTTTTTCAACATCTCTAAGACCTGCTGATCCAAATACAGATATTATTCTTTTTACACTCTTTAAATTTCTGACAGACTCAAGCGATTGGACAAGAGAATCTGCGTTATGTGCAAAATCAATAATTACTGTAAATGGCTCTGTCTGCATTATCTGCATTCTTCCTTTTACACCTTTAAAATCTTTAAATGCATCAGCAATTGTTTTCAAATTTAACCCTAGACTTTGTGCTGTTTTAATTGCTGCAAGTGCGTTATCGATATTATAGAAACCTATCACTGGCAATTGAAATCTTTGCTTTTCAAATGTAAATTCTAAACCTGTATAATCTTCATCTGTGTCAGCTGCATCAAATCTTTTTGAATATTCAATAAAATTAAGAGGATTTTTTGCATCTTTGTAATAATAATTTCGCAAAAAATCATAAGAATCTAAATCATCCTTATTAAGAATTACTTTGCCATCTGATTTTAATTTATTAATAAGCAGCGCCTTTGCACCTGCATAGTTCTCCCAAGTTTTATGCCAATCTAAATGATCTCTTTTTATATTTGTATAAACTGCATAATCAACTTTTAAAAATCCAAGCCTACCCTGATCTAAAGAATGCGATGATGTTTCTAATACAACATATTCCATCTCTTTATTCTTCATCTCTCTTAAGATTTTCTGAAGCTGAATCGGATCAGGAGTAGTTACATGAAAACCGGTATCTATATTTTTATTACCTGCAACTGCTTCAACCGTTGAGATTAATCCGACTTTTAATCCTGCATGCTTTAGTATGTGATAAATCATAGTTGCAGTTGTGGATTTTCCAGAGGTACCAGTTACCGCAATTATTTTTAATTTTTTAGCAGGTTGACCTAACTTTATAGCTGCAACCTCAGACTGAAAAATATGATAAGTTTTTTTTAATTTCCTAATTAGATTCATTTACAACATTAATAATGTGTAATCTTTTATTAATAAGACTGCATAACTTAGTACAAAGATTATAACTGAAGCCCAAAAAAGAGAATCCACCAGAATTCTGTGCGTTTTTGTTTTGTTAATAGATAAAGAGTTAGGCACTAAAAAGCCAAGAATTACTCCCATACCTAGCCCTCCTAAATGCGCCCAATTATTTATATTTAAACCTGGCATTACTCCAAACAAAAACGCAATAACTACAAAAGGTAAAATTTCTGAAGTACTAAATGGCAGCTCCTGTCCATATCTGTACTTCTTAAATGTTCCGCCGAGCAATAAACCGATCAATGCAAATATACTTGCAGAGGCACCTAAAGATAAAACGTTTTGACCTGTTAATAGTGAAACTAAATAAGAAAGCCAGACTCCTGCAATTCCTCCAAAAATATATGTAAAGAATAATTTTTTAGCATCATAATAATACAAAATTAACTGCCCAATTCTGTATAAAGAAATAAAGTTAAACAAAAAATGAATTATGTCTATATGAAAAAAGTTAGGAGTTAATAACAGCCACCAGTCGCCAGCCCTAATTTGTGCCGAGATCTGCCCTCCAAAAACATAAAATAAGCTTGTATCAAAACCCACAGTAGCATTAGCTATAAATGCTAGTATAAATATAAAAAGGTTAAGTCCTAGTAAGAAGGTAAGTAAGTTAAATTGTATTTTTAGCTCTATATTCACTTAGGAGTTTATTAAAACTATTGATTCAATTCTATCAATAATTTTAGCAAGAGGTTCTTTAGTTTTAAAAATTTGTTTAGGAATTTCTTCTTGTACGCGTTTTTCTATAAAATAAGTTATACTCATCGCCTTCAACTTAGTAGTTACTTTGTATTTTGGATTTGCAACAGTTTCTATCTTTGCATTTTTTGAAATAATATAGCAGGCTAAACCTTTTTCTCGTCTTAACATTGAATAATCTATAGGTGTGGCAGACTGCTTAGATCGAACTCTTGAAATAATTAAAAATGAATTTCCTGTATTTACAAAAGTGTAAAAATAACCTGTTGGGATAGCTAACTTGTGTCCCTTTTTTAGGGTTACAATAGCTAAATCTTCAACATAAGTATCGTACTGCCATTCATCTTCTTTAGGCTGGTTTTTTTGCATTACTACCATCATCTCACCTTGCAGTACTTCAATCACACAATCATATTTACCTGCAACTTCAGGCGAATAGTATACATGTGTCTTAATATATTCAATTCCTAAAAGGCCAAATGGAATACAAATCATATCATAAGATATTCCATTTGGCTGATTATCTTTAAAGAAAATATTTTTTCGATGTTTATAAACAACTTCCGGATATTTTAAATATTTATTTAGAAGAATTGGGACAATTTCCGAAAGTTTAACTTGATCTTCACCATCGCAATTAAGGTCATCAGCCAAAACAAAAGAAATGTTTTCGTTATCGAATTGGACTGGAAGACCACATACCTCTGATAGGTCAATCATACTTTTGCATTAAATACTTATGAAACTTGATGACAATTTCATTATATTTATGCAATTTAAATTTTGTCAAGGAAATCGTGAAACACTTTGTAACATAAGCACTTAAAAAAATTAAGTGCCGCGCAATTGTTCCCAAAGTTTTTTCTGTTTTGAACTTAATTTTTGTGGAACTTTCACAATAATTTTTACAAATTGATCTCCATTACCTCGTTCCCTAAATTTAGGACCGCCTTTTCCTTTTAATCTTAAAACCTGTTCACTTTGTGTTCCTGCTGGAATATTCATAAATACATCTCCATGTACAGTCGGCACCTCTATTTCACCTCCCAATACTGCAGTAACAATATCAATCTCTTTGTCCAAATAAATATCATTTCCTTTTCTTTCAAGCGATTTATGAGGTTTAACTTCAATTGTTACATACAAGTCTCCAGCAACTCCGCCGTTACGTCCATAATTTCCCTTACCTTCAAATCTTAAAGTTACACCATCTGGAATTCCTGCTGGAATTTTTATTTTGAAATCTTCTTTTGCAGACACAATTCCTCTTCCACCACAATTTAAACAATTTTCTTCTATTAATTCTCCTGTACCATTACAAGCTGGACAAGTATTTACAACCTGCATTTTACCTAATAATGTATTTTGAACTTGAACAACTTTTCCTTTTCCCGCACAAGTTGTACAAGTTATCTTTTTACCGTTTTTTGACCCACTTCCGTTACAAACATCACACTTTGCATCTCGTTTATAAGAAACTGTTTTTTCTATACCAAAAATTGCTTCTTCAAATTCAATTTGCAAATTAAACTCTAAGTCTGCTCCTCTATTATTTTTTCTTTCTTGACCACCAAAGCCAAATCCTCCAAATGAAGAGCCAAAAAAACTGCCTAATAAGTCTTCTACTCCGCCAAGATCTGCTTGAAAACCTTCAAAGCCATTAAATCCTCCAAATCCGGAGCCGCCGAAACCACTGCCGCCGCTAAATGCTTGTGTTCCCGCAAAGCCGTACTGATCGTAAGCTTTTCGTTTTTGGTCATCACTTAAAACTTCATAAGCTTCCTGCACCTCCTTGAATTTGGTTTCGGCGTCTGTCTCTTTATTTCTATCTGGATGATATTGTTTAGCTAAAGACCTATAAGATTTTTTAATCTCATCTTTACTTGCACTTTTTGAAAGGCCTAATACCTCGTAATAATCTCGTTTTGCCATACTATAAGCGATTAAACTGCTAAATTATATCAGTTAGCAGTCAATTTGGGTAAGTGATAATTACTTAGCTTACAGAGGATCAATAAGTGCTAGAGATTTTGTTAGTATAGTTTCTGTTTCAGATACACTTCTTCTTGAAGTAGCTTCTATTTTTTGCGCTAAAAGTTCAGAGATTGTTTTATCTAAGATATCCCAGTTCTCGTTAATATATCTAAAGTTCTTATTATCTAATGCATAATCAACATTTCCTTTTTCCTGCTGGCCTACCGGCCTAGTTAAGATAGCTTTCTTATTAAATATTTCTATCTCTAAAATAGTTGCAGGCCCAGGTTTTCCAATAATAATTTCAGAAGCATTGAAATAATCTTGAATATTATTAACGTATCCTACTATTTTGATATTGCTGTAAGAAGAAAATCTTTCTGTAAATTCGCTATACAAGCTTTGAGATTTTCCGCAGATTACTAGAACATTACAATCTTGCCTTGCTTTAATAATATCCATTGCTTTTTTTAAAGAATAGGTTCCAACTCCGCCACCTGTTAAAGTAATTAATGGAAGATCGTTTTGAAAACCTAAACTGGACATTGTTTCTTTTACGCCAGCAAACTTACTTATTGATGGATTTATTGGGAATAGCGGATAGATAATTTTTTCTTTATCAAGGCCCCATTCCAGCAAGAGCTTATATGCTCGCTCCGTTGGAGCCGATGTTAAATCAGTACGTGTGTCTGCCCAACCTTTAAATAATGTGACCAAATCAGTAATTACTGTTACAGTTTTAAACTTGCTACCTGTCTTTTTTTTCACCTCATTAACAATCATATTAACAATTGGATGAACAGTGATTATTAAGTCTGGAGCTTCACCTTCAATAATTGCAGTACACTCCTTTAACATAAATGTCATTGTGTACCAATAAAAGAGATCGTAACCAACTGATGTGTTAAATGCGCGAAATAACGTGTTATTAAACGCCTCAAATGTTTTATTCTTTGAAACTAAAGTATAGGTTTCATTTGAACTGTTGAATGGCTGAACATCTGCAACCTCAAACAGGTCTACAACTTTAACCTCATATTTGTCTATAATATTCATCTCCTCCATTGTCTTTAATAATGCATTGGCAGCGGATCTATGGCCGTTCCCGACATCTGCAAGTGCTATCAAAATTTTTTTTCTTTTTTCATTTTGCATAGATTTACAGTAATATTAATAGATTTATCGAGACTAATTATAACTTAATTTTGAGTGCATAATGTTATCAATAATTGTTCCTACATTAAATGAAGAAGATTATCTTCCAAATCTTCTTAATAGTTTAGAACAGCAAACATACCAAGACTTTGAAGTCATTATTGCAGATGCAGATTCTACAGATAGAACAAAAGAAATTGCACAAAGATATGGAGCAAAAATTGTTAAAGGTGGAATTCTTACTGTGGGAAGAAATAATGGAGCCAAGGTAGCCAAAGGCAAGCTTTTATTATTCTTAGATGCGGACGTATTAATTGAACCTAATTTTATAGACAAAGCAATAAAAGAATTCAACAGGAGAAATCTTGATATGGCAAGTTTTTATTTCAACAAAAAGGTCGACAATATAAATTCAAAGATTATTTATCACCTTGCAGATGCATCTAAAAAAGTACGTCAGTATACAAGATATCCAGATGGTTCAGGCGGCTGTTTATTAATAAAAAAGAATGTGTTTGATTCTGTTAAAGGTTTTAATGAAAAAGCCATTTATGGTGAAGATGTTGAATTCTTAAGAAGAGTTGTTAAAAAGGGCTATAAATACAAAGTTATAAATCTTAATTTTTATGCTTCAACCCGCAGACACAAAAATGTCTTTTTAGGAAAGATATTATTAAGTGGACTTATTGGCGGAATTACCATTTCAATTGGGGCGTACGGAGTTTTAAAGCTCGTTGAGCAAATGTATGGCGGATGGGGGAATCATACAAAAAAAGATTAGGCTTTCTTTGCAATTACTAAAT
This sequence comes from Candidatus Dojkabacteria bacterium, assembly GCA_030834985.1. Classification (GTDB taxonomy): domain Bacteria; phylum Patescibacteriota; class Dojkabacteria; order J137; family J137; genus Brojett037. Next base: position 213,320 of record JAUQWV010000003.1, on the reverse strand, counting down.
GACTAATTCCAAAAAAGTGTAATGGTGTTTTTTCTATTAAATGAAAGAACTTCTGAATTAATTTACCCACAATTCCGAATCTGCGAGTTAGTCCATCAAAACCAGGAAAAATATGTTTATGATAAATAATTTCTCCACCTGCTTCTTTGACTAGTCTTTTGATTTCTCTATTTGAATAGTTGCGAACATGCGGAGCAAATCTTTTATAAATAAACTTTGGCATCCAAGGTAACAAAGGAATATTACCCCAATAATATTTTCCATTTAAGAACATTCCATGAGTTTCGAACGGCCAACCTCTATTTGGTGTAAAAAGCACCAAAACACCGTCAAACTCTAAAACTCTAAAACTTTCTTTTAAAGTTTGAAGATCATCTTGTACATGCTCTAAGACCTCATTTTGAAAAACAATATCAAAGAATCCATCTTTAAAATCTAAAGCTTCACCTGGGCAATGCCGAATGTTATCTGAGGGAATTTGCAAAAGTTTATCGTTTTTTCGATCTTCTTCTGTTGCAGAATTAATCAACGTTATAAGCATTTCAACTTGGTCACCATCATATTCGCTGCCATAAACATTTTTTGGATTCGTTATCTTTGCAAATTCCCTTAACCAAACGCCTTCTCCACATCCTAAATCTAAAATAACTTTATTTTTGAAATCTATTTGCTGTTCTAAGATATCTAATCTTCTTGCAAATCCCATCGAAAAAACACTTCCTGGTTTTCCCAAGTGCGCAAATTTTGTTTCACTAGACATTATTTTCATAGTTTTAGTATAGCTTATTCTTCAATTTTTTGGAGTTTAAATATATGATAGAATGGCTTTACAACGTTATCTATAAACACAATGGCAAGAAGAAAGCATGTTACTTACGACAGTCGAGAAACTTACACAGTAGTTGGACTGCTAAGCTTATTATTAGGTATTTTCTTTTTTATATCGCTGCTTTCGTTAAGCGATAATCAGAATAATCTGTTTACACAAGCAAGAGGACTGTTTGGATTCTCAACAGTATTCACTGTCTTTTTTTTATTCTCTACTGGACTGCATTTTTTAGGCAGCAGGCTCCCTTTTACTACTGGTAAAAGTATTATTGCACAAGGTATTTTAATATTCTTAATCCCGGCATTAATGACAGCATTCGCTACAAGCGAACGTGAGTTAAATCGAGGTGAAGAAGGTTTAGGAGGAACTGTTGGAAGATTTATTGTACAAAATGTATTTGGAAATACATTTCCTACAGATATCGGAACAAAATTAATACTACTCCTTCTTATTTTAATACTTGCACCAATTGCAATCTCAGTAAGTGTAAGCGAGATAATAGATAAAACTATTTTAGTATTCCAATGGTTAGGAAAAGTATATCAATTCATATTCAACAGAAACAAACCTGAAGAAGATGTTGTTCCAGAAAAGGCTTCTAGACTAGGTGACTTTAACGATTTGATTAAACAAAAAAGGATGCCAGAAAGCAGGCGAGGTCAAGACGATGATGATTATGCACCAATAAGACCGCTTCCGGTAAAAAGAATTACAAGTGAAGCCGGTGTAGAAATCAAAGAAGGTGCTATTGGAGAGGATGGTTTACAACAGGAAAGCTTAAAGTATCCAGGCTGGAAATTACCACCACTAAGTCTTCTTATTCCCTATAAAAAAGCTAGGGCTCATGAACCTGCAATTGATCAGAATGCAAGAATTATTGAACAGATATTAATGAGTTTTGGTATTGAAGCTAAAGTTAAGGATTCATTTATTGGCCCATCTGTTATTCAATATGCATTAGATATTCCACTAGGAATTAAAGTAGCTAAAGTAGCTACCCTAAGTGAAAATATCGCATTAGCGTTAGGTGTTGATTCAAAAGCTGTAAGAATTGAATCTATTCCCGATACTACATATTTAGGTATTGAAGTTCCAAGATCAAAGCGAGACATGGTGCGATTTAAAGAGATCATGGAATCCGATGAGATGGAACAAACACAAATGGAGTTGCCTGTCCCTATTGGTAAGAATATTGACGGCTCTTCTATTGTTGCAGACATTCAAAAAATGCCTCACCTTTTAATTGCTGGAGCTACAGGTTCTGGTAAATCTGTATTAACCAACTCTTTTATTGCCTCTATATTAATGAAAAAAACTCCAGATGAAGTTAAGTTCATTTTGGTTGACCCAAAACAGGTTGAGTTATCTGACTATAACGGAATCCCTCACCTGCTTACACCTGTTATTACAGATATGAATCAGGTAGTAAACGCATTAAAATGGGCTGTTCATGAAATGGATAAGAGGTATTCAAGCCTTGCACGAGAACAAGTAAGGAATATTCAGGGATACAATCAGAAAAAAGGATTTGCGGCAATGCCTTACATTGTAATTGTAATTGATGAAATGGCGGATATGATGATGACTGCAAATAAGGTAGATGCTGAAACTGCAATTGTAAGGCTTGCACAAAAAGCTAGAGCTGTTGGAATTCACTTGATCTTAGCAACACAGAGACCTTCAGTTAATGTTATTACAGGTTTAATAAAAGCTAATATTCCAGGAAGGGTTGGCATGAGCGTAACAAGTTCAACAGATTCTAGAGTTATTATGGATAGAATTGGTGCAGAAAGCCTGCTTGGCTATGGTGACTTATTATACAAAGCACCTGACAAGCCTAAGGCAAGCAGGCTTCAAAGCTCATTTATTGATCAGCAAGAAGTTATTCATATTGTAGATTTCTTAAAATCTCAGGCACCAGAAGTTGAGTATGTAAATGAAATTCTTGAAAGCCAAACTCAAGAAAAAGAAGGTAGTGGCTTAGGCGAATCTGAGTTTGGCAATGAAGGCGATATGCTTGAGCAGGCAATTAGAATAGTAGTATCTAGTCAAAAAGGGTCATCCTCTTTTCTTCAAAGACGGTTAAGAATTGGCTTTAATAGAGCTGCCAGCCTTTTAGAAGAACTAGAAGAATTAGGTGTTGTTGGTCCAGCAAATGGCTCAAAGCCTCGTGAAGTATTAATTTCCGATGCTGATGCCTTTATTCAGAGTCTGAGGGGAACTGAGTAGAAGTATCTTCCAGTACAATATTTTCAATAATTGTATTAGTTGTATTCTGAGTTATAAACTTAGGATCAGAACTTAAATGCTGTTCTAGCCTTGGTGAAAACAAAGAATCTCTTTGATATTCAATTATAGAGATATCAATGTTCGATCTAGCTCCAGAAAAATTCTGATAAGCTTCCCAAGCTACAGCAGCTATTAAAAATACTATTCCCATTATCATTAGTGTCAACCATGATCTATTCATACGAATCTTAGTTATTGTTTAGAAAAAAAGTAATATTCCATATTCACATTTAAAACATACTCTTTATTAAAAGCCTCACCCGCATCTATAATCTCCTGCGCCTTTCTGTCCATTGTTAAAGTAAGTATGTTTAAAATACGTCTGTTACTTTCTAAGTCTGTAACAACACTCAAAAGCCCGCTTTGTGAACCTTCTACTGCAATGCTTACTGTCTGCGCTCCAACTTGATTATCATATTCATTTTGAGCAAATCCAGGTGATGGCGTATTGTTAAATGTTATTCTGTTTAATTGCGCACCATTGTTACTTATAATTGCATTTATAGTATCTATAATATCCTGCTGCTCTGCACTTGCAGGAAAACTCTTATTAAAATAATCAACAAGTGATGATTTGTTTGTGTATTCTTCTGATAGCGTTTGAGATGTTTTCAGTTTTTTACGTAATTTTTCAATTAATACATCTCGTTTTCCATTTTCTTCATTTTGAAAAGTAAATGCACTATATGCAGGTATTATTCCAACCATTGCCATGATTACAATAAATATGACAGTAACCGCTCCTACAAAATAACTTTTGTTCTGGCTTGTTGAAAGTATTTCATTCAATTTTTTTGTTGCATTTTTATACTGCTGCGGCATATTAAGGTGAAGACTCTAATTCTCCTCTTTGATAACTAGATAATGTTGCTACTAAAACGTACTGACCTGTTGATTGTAGTACTTCTTTTTGCTCTAAAGATAAAGTATCTACAAAAACAGATGCAAAAGTAGGTGATGCTTTCATTTGAGTTTCAATATTCTGTACTGCAGATAAATCATCATAACCAAGTACAGTTACTCTATTTCTATCTAATCTAATCGTTAACTGTAAACCTGGATTCCTAATATATGAATATATCTCGTTCAAAACCTCATTGTATTCCGATGAATTACTCCATATGCGCTGATACGTTACATCTCTTCTTTGAAAGTCTCTAAATATTGGCTCTCTTTCTGTTGCATAAAAGCTGTTCTCTGCTCTAAGATTCTGTATTTCTTCATCTTTAGTTCTAGCCTGTGTATCAACAATTACTTTACCTACAAAAGCAGCAACAATTAAAAGTTCAGTTATTAAAATAACTACTCTAGCTCTGGTTAAAATCCAGTTATAGAATTTGTCCCAAAAACTTGGGGGTGGCTGAACAGGTTTTAGTAAGTTAAAGATTCTTTTTTTTTCCATCAAACTTTTACAGTTTTTAAATTTCTATCACTATATTAAACTATATTAAAGTAGATTTAAACTTTGATTAATGAACCGATTGCACACTTATCACTTTCCTTTTTTAAGCGGAGAGTTAAAAATTGAAGCTGTAAACAGTATTCCACAAGATATTGCTAAAGGCATTTCTGATTTGATTATTGTACTTAAAAATGATCTTAACGATAAATACTTAAATAGCTCTTCGTATAAGTTAAATAATTCTAGTATTGAGCTTCCAGTTATTGTTAGTCCCGAGTTTATTGAATTTTTTGAAATGAATGTTGAATATTTTATAGCAACAAGATCAGACTTTAGCCCTTTTAAAAATCCGGTAATCGATAAATCTAATTTAGGTGATTATTTTATTATTGACAAATCTACCGATACAATAACAAAGATTAAGGATTTTAAGTTTGATAGCCCGCTGCAGAAATTTTATTTGATTCAAAAAATTGTAGATGAGCTTAACCGAAATAACATAAAGAACTACTATTTAAAATATGTTGATGTTGCAGCCAGCTTTGGTAACGTTAGATGGAACGCTTCTTTTGAAATCTTAGAAGATGAACATACATTGGATTTCAAATTGCATAATTCTTATGCATATTTTTTTGCACCAATCAGCTCAGAGCGGCAAGCTTCTTCTAAATTTGCAAATATCGATAAAGAGATTAACGCTGAATATATTATTCTGATTGGCGCAAACTTAACAGATTTGAAAATTCTTTCATTAGAAATAGCTAATTTAAGCTGGCTGCATCAATACAAACAATTTAAGAGCGAAAATAACATCCATATAATTATTTATACTGCCAATAAGGATATTATAAACTTGTAGTTGCCTGATTTCTCTTTATACTAAAGTGATCAGGAACTGGATCATCACCCGGAATATTAGCTGAATTGCAACGTAATATTCTAAAAAAACCCATTATACTCCCTTTTATTAAACCAAACTTTTTAATTGACTGATATGTATACTCCGAACAGCTGGGATGATAAATACAAACTCTATAATCAACGTACTTACTCCAAAAAGAATGATCGAATGAAAAAAGCTTTTGATATATCCTAATCAAAATCAGTCCTATATTTTTAGGAATTTCAACAATAAATTTTATCAGCTTCATATCAACTCCTTTGTAGCAAAGTTTTTTAAAGTTTTCTATTATAGGTTATCCACGTGGACAAATTTGTGTGCAATAATGGGGTTAGACTCTGAAATTTAATTTAATCCACCAAGTGTTATCTGATTATACTATGAAAATCAAAGACCCTGCACAGCTATGGAAAACTACACTTGCACAAATCGAAATCAAACTAGATTCACCTGCAACTTTTAAGACCTTTTTTGTTGATACAAAACTTTTAAAAATTGAAGGGGGAAACGTATTTATTGGAGTACAAAATGCATTCACATTAGACTGGCTTAAAAGTAAACATGAAAGATTAATAAAAGAAACTGTTACTTATGTCTACGGTGAACCATTAAACCCAATTTTTGAAGTGTATCATAAAGGTGCAGTTGAAGAAGATATAACAGAAAAAAATATAGAAGAAGCTCCTTTATTAGCCGTTGAAAATGGAATGATGGGTGTTGTAACAGAAGCGATTACTAAAGCCGGTTTGAATCCTAAGTACTCAATTTCAAATTACATAGTCGGTAATTCAAACCGGCTTGCACATGCAGCTGCTATTGCAGTAGTAGATAATCCTGGCTCTATGTATAACCCACTATTTATGTACGGTAAAACAGGTGTTGGTAAAACTCATCTTGCACAGTCTATTGGAAGAGCCCTATTAGAAAGAAATCCTAGAAATAAAATTAAATATATATCTTCTGAAGGATTCTTAAATGAGATGGTCAAAGGAATTAAAGCTGGGCAAATGGAGGCATTCCGCCAAAAATACCGTCAGGTCGATTTATTAATAATTGACGATGTTCAATTAATCTCTAAATGGGTCGCAACTCAAGATGAATTTTTTAATACTTTTAACGAAATTCATAACGCAGGCAAACAGGTAATTTTTATTGCCGACCGCAAGCCAGAAGACATCCAAAGTTTAGAAAGTAGATTAAAATCTCGAATGCTTGGAGGAATGGTAGTTGATATAGCAAACCCAGATTATGAAACACGCTTGGCAATTCTACAAAGAAAATCTGATTCATCAGGCATTAATCTAAAACCTCAAATAATTGAATTTATTGCAAGAACAGTAACCGATAATATTAGAGAGCTTGAGGGTGCGTTACAAAAAGTAGCTTTATACAACCAAATGAAGCCAAGTGGTGATTTAACACTAGAAGAAATTGCCCACACAATAGGGAAAGATGCTCAAAGTAAAAGAGAAAAGGTCAAAGTCCCAAAAGTATTAAAAGAAGTTGCTAAATCATTTGCTGTAACAGTTAAAGAGCTTAAAGGACCACGAAGAACAAAAGAATTGGCACTTGCTCGCCAGGTGGCTATGTATATTTTAAGAGAAGAATTTAATTATAAATTAGAAGAAGTTGCTAAATTTTTAAATCGTGAAGACCACACAACAGTCTTGCATGCAATAGATAAGGTAAAAAGCAAGATGATGCTTCAAGATGGCTTTAATAGACAAGTAGCTCAGATAATTACTAATATTAACGAAAGCGCTAGTCCTGATGACGAAATGGAATAGCATCCTTTTGTCTTATTATTTTAATAATGATTTTAAATATTCCTCTCCTCTTTGTTGTATAACAAAGAGGCCATTTAAATTCGCAACTTTTCCGTCAATAATATTTCTTTTATTAAGCGCTGTAAAAAACTTAGATCTAATAACTTGGCCTAATTTCAAACTTACATATTCAATATCCTTTAGGCTGGCTCCACTTATTCCATGAGTTTTAAGATATAGTAATACCCATAAAATCTTATCGCCTCCAATAACCATTTTGTTAAAAGTTGGATATTCATTTGAGATTGTTCCTGTTAATGCAATTTTTTCTATCTGCGGATTTAACTCTGACCTTGCAGGTTTCTTAAACGTTGAAACTCTCTTTATTTTAGCTTCTATTACAGGCTTACTTACTTGATTTTCTTTTAAATGGTTCTTTGGAATCTGTACATCATCCAAATCCGATAAATTTAGAACATAAGAGATTATTTTTAAAGCTTCTGATATAGAGATCTCTTTGCTGAATTTAAGTTCAGAGCTAGATATTTCTAAATTAATATTATTCATAAGTTATTCAAGTTATTTGTTTAAAGATATCTTAGCACTTGTTAGGAAAGTTTCAAGTTTTTAAACTATATTACTTGCTAAATTATATTGATGTCTTAAAAAGACTTTACGTAAATGGTTTAACAGATTAGCAGTATACTAATTTAGGAAACTAAATACACTCGTAACAAGTTAGTATGTGTGTGGTAAACTTACTCACAGGAATAAAATCTTTTTCCTATAAGGATATTAGGTATTAATAAGCAAAGTATTCCCATAATTAGCCCACATGTGTAATTTAATAGAAAATATTTGTAGATCTTCTTTTTACGAATTTGCATTAAAATTAATCCACAACTAATATCCACATATACAAAATCAAAATTTTACTGATATAATCATATTTATTGCACAGTTATACACATATAAACACAGCCTATTTACTAACACTTTCTACTTATTAAAATATAAATAGATTATGAAAATCACTTTAAATCACTCAAAGCTTGCAAAGTCCTTACAATATGCATCACGGGCAGTAAGTGCAAAGCCCAACATTCCTGTTTTATCCAATGTATTACTGGAAGTATCTAATACAGACCTTAAACTTTCAGCAACCAATCTAGATATGGGAATTAACATGTGGATACCTGGAAAAGTAGATGAGGAAGGTACTACAACTGTTTCTGCAAAATATATTGCAGATTTTGTAGCAGCTAGTTCTTCAGAAAAAGTAGATATTGCTACAAAAGAAAACACTCTTATAGTAGAAACTGCAAAATCAAAAGCAAACTTCTCTACAATTCCTAGTAATGAGTTTCCTCCTTTACCTGAAGCATCTAATGATCCTATATTCTCTATCTCTGCAACAGAATTGATAATTTCTATGGAGAAGGTTTTGTTTGCATGCTCTACAGACTTTAGCGCTGGTAAGATTCAGCAAACAGGTGTTTTATTTGAATTAGAAGATGGCAACGACGATGAGATCTCTTTTATAGGTTTAGATGGCTTTAGGCTTTCAAAACGGACAACAAAAATATCAAACTTAAAAAGAGATTTATTATCGAGTCAAGTAATTGTTCCTGCAAGATATATGTCAGAAGTTGTAAAGATTTTGCAAGATTATCCAGATGTAGATACAGTTGAAGTTTATTTAAGTGAGAATAAATCTCAGATAATCTTTAAATTCGATGATGTTGAATTAACACTAAGATTAATAGAAGGGCCTTATCCTGATTATAAAAGAATAATGCCTGATTCTTTTGTTTATACATTTGAAGTAAAACGAAGTGATTTAGAAGAAGGTATTAAGGTTATCAATACATTTGCTAGAAGCAACTTATCAAATAAGACATTGTTTGATTTTGATATTGAAAACTCAAAGGTAAAGCTTAAATCGTCGGTTGCTGAAGTCGGTGAAAATGAAACCGAAATTGAAGTTTCAGCAACCGACGGCTCAGGTGATTTAAATTCAGCATATAACTTAAGATTCTTTCAGGATTTAGTTAGTCATATTAAGGGTGAAACAATCAAATTTGAAACTAAGGGTCCATTATCACCATCAATCTTTAAAGATAAAGCTGATGCAAAATATGTTCATATACTCATGCCTTTAAGAAGAGAGGTCTGATAAAATTATTAGATGGCAAATCTTTCATTTGTAAAATACGACGATTCTTTAAAAGAAGCTTGGGAAGAGATAAACAAAAACGCCCAAGCTTCTTTTTTAACGTCTATTGACTGGATTGAGTTTCAAAAATATTTAGGCAAAGAAACAGAACTCTTTTTAATAAAAGATGAGGATAGCTTTATTGGTAATTTCTATATTGAAATCTATAGACGTAGGATTTCTAAATACGCATATTCACCGTATGGTCCGGTTCTTGATTTAAAAAAGATTAATAATTTAGAAAATATTTTTATTGAAATTAGAAACTTTCAAAAAGAGTTTATCCAGCAAAGAAGCTTAAACTGCTTTAGAATGGATCCATTAACAGAAGCTTCTTTGCTTAATACATTTACAAAAATAGGATATGTTAAAGCTATGGCTCCAACCCAAGCTAAGTATGTTTGGGAAATAGATATTACAAAATCTGAAGATGAATTATTAAGAGAGATGAAAAAAGTGGCTAGGTACAATATAAAAAAATCTTCAGAAGTTGGATTTAAAGTAATGCAAACGGAAAGTGTAGAAGATATTAATAATTTTTATGCAATACTTTCCGAAACGTTTAGGCGCCAGCAATTCACATCTTTTGGTAAAGAATATTTTATTAAACAGTTTGAGCAACTTTATAGTAAAGGTTTATGTAAAGTATTTTTATGCTATAAAAAAGGAGAAAAAGGAAAGAAATTTGTTTCTGCAGCATTAATAAACGTATTTAATAAAAAGGCCTTTTATTCACATGGCGGTTCTTTAAGTGATCCAGAAGCTCAAAAATATGGCGCATCTTACCTTCTGCATTGGGAAATAATCAAATCACTAAAAGAATTAGGAATAGAAAAGTATAATATGTGGGGAGTAGTTCCTGAAGGCATGAATGTAAAAAGTGGAATGAAAGGTGTATCTGATTTTAAGAAGCGGTTTGGCGGCTATCAAATTGATTATGTTGGAGCGCTAGATTTGCCAAACCGCTTTATGTACAGCATTCAAAGATTAGCTGAATACTTTATTTATCGAAAAGATAGGTATTAAAATATTAATAATGATAGATTTTCTACAAAGCCCAAATTGGAAAAAAGTTAAAGAGCAACTAGGCAATAAATGCTTTGATGTTGATGATTATTTTTTTCAAACAACAAAATTGCCAATATTAAATAAATATATCGGCTATATGCCGCGTGTTGACTTAACAAAGATAGACTTTGATTTACTTTTAGCCCAGGCTAAAGAAGCAAATTGCGTGTTTGTAACAATCGATCCGCAAAACTTAACACAAGATTTGGATTCTTTTGATTTTTTACATAATCAAGGAATTGATGCAGCCGAGGGCTTCCCTATTCATTTGCCAAAAACAGTTTTAATAGATTTGACATTGGACGAGCAAGTTTTATTAAACAACTTAAAACAAAAAACCCGCTACAACTTAAAACTTGCTCAAAAAAAAGGCGTGAGTGTGTCTATTTCGAACAAAGATTCTGACTTTGATGTCTTTAACGACTTGTATCAAAAAACTGTTGCAAGGCAAGGTTACGCAGGAAGAAGCTCATATTACCTAAAAACAGTTTGGGAAAACTTTAAAGAAGAAAATGCTTTTATTGCAACAGCTACTTTTGAAGGTATAGCAATTGCTAGCTGGTTTATTGTTGCATATGAAGATACATTGACTTATGTTTACGGTGGTTCTTCTGAAGAATATAAAAACGTTATGGCACCTTATGCTTTAGTTTGGGAGTTGGTTAGGCTTGGTAAAGAGTATGGATACAGGTACCTAGACCTATTTGGTATAAAAGATGATTTAAGTGATGGATATTCAAGATTTAAAATAGGTTTTGGAGGAGAAATCATAGAGCACTCTAAAACTGTAGATGTCATTGTAGATAAGAATCTTTACAGATTAATAAAAGTTATCTATGCAATTAGGAACAAGATTAAGTTTAGATAGTTGTTGTTAACCATCCTGCAACCCAGCCAGATCTACCATCTCCCAAGTCAATCTTTAAAAAGCCATTAGGATCTTCTTCTAGAACTATGTATCTTCCTCCTGAGTCTACTCTGCTTATCTCTTCTGATACTGTTGATGGCTCTGCTCTTACTCTTAAGAAGTTAGTTTCAGTTTCATTGATTTGAACTATTCTTTTATCGCCCCGCTGGACATTAACTTTAATTTCAAATTCACTTGTATTCATTTGGCCGTCGCCAACTAGCTTAATTTTGAATTTTTCAGAAACCTCGCCTACTGCCAGCGGGGCTTTCACCTTAAAGTTAAATTCAACCGATTGATCAATTCTGAAAGTTTGTTCATCTATAACAGCCGGAAACTGAGATTGAGAAACCCATACATTATTTAAATAAAATAAGCTATTAGAACCATCAGATTTTTCTGCAAGCAAGTATGTTGAATCTGTAATATAAATATTATTAGGTCCAATATTTTTAATTCTTGCTGTTCCTTCAACTTCGTTACCTACTACCAATTCAGTTGACGCAAGTGTAACATTTTCTATTTCAATGCCATATTCTCTTACTTTTGGAGAGTATCTTGGTCTAATTGATTCTATAATTTGATTTAATCCTGTTTCCCATAATCCAAAAATTGGAGACTGCTCTAAATAAACAAGATTAGTTTCAGATTCTCTTGTAAATTTAAGACCCGCAACTTTTACGTTATCAATATTTATAGAGTTTCTATTGGCAATATCTAAGATAAGATCACCTAAAGGAGTTCCAGCTTCTGCAGAAAAGTTTGTTGCATTGCTTGGTGCAAGGTATCCAATAACAATATTGTGATCGCCTAAATCTTTAATGTTAAGAATTCTTTCATCGCTACTTTCACTGCTGTAAACAACTCCTTTGTTATTGATTATGTAATGATAAGGTAAAGTCGGGTATCCTAGCCTTTGAACTGTATAGTAGTAAATTCCTTTTAGCCATGTTTCTTCTGTTAATCTTGCATTACTTGGCATAAAGATTGGTACAACAAGGATTTTTTCTGGTAATCCGGTTGAATAAGCATCTTTAAAGATTGTTTTATCTAAACCTAATGTGTCTGCAGTTTTAATCTCCAATGCAGAGATATTTATAGGTAAGATTAAAACAGTAAGTAATATAGCTATACAAAATTTACGCATAATAATATTTTACATTATTTGTGCTTACAATTCTGCTAAATAAACCAGCATTGCGGTTTTTTCATCTACTAAACCAGACTTAATTTTGAGATCTGTAATAAACAGTTTTTTTAGAAGCTCTTTTAGTTCATTCTCCGAAAAGTTTCTTGCTTTATCTGCTACTTTTTTTAGTATAAAAGGTGTAAGCTTAAGTTCTGAAGTATCGTGCCCATTTGCTTTTGCATATTTATACTGAAGCATCAATCTGATTTCGCGATCTATCATACTTATTAGAAGCTGTGTATTTTCTTCGTACTTTGTTAATTTACTGAATTCTATAATGGCTTTATTCTTATTCTTTGCTCCAATATAGTCTAAGAATCGCCACATATCGCCTTTAATACTTAAACCTAAAATATCTTCTAGTACACTATCCTCTATTCTCTTCAAGCTTTTAGCCTTTATATAAGTTGATAACTTTTGAAGCTCGTTAATAACGGCAAATTTATTAAATTGAATTCTTTCAAAAAGAAATGTTATTTGGGCAGGTGTCAGTGGAATCGATAGTTCTTTAGTTTTTAGGCTTATCCAATTTTTCATTTCACCATCTTTTGGCAGATCATAGTTAAACAGTAACTTTTTTGTCTGAACTGCTTTAACAAACTTTAAGCGTGTATCTGCTTTTGAGTCTTGCCATATAACAATCTCAAATTCGTTTAATTTGTTAAAGTTCTCAAAAAAATATTCAACAAACTTCTTGTTATTTAAAAACCTTTTTAGAACCAGAACACCTGTTGAACTGAACATATCAACACCTTCCAACAGCTGAAGAATATAGTTTATGTCAGAAATTTCATCTGCATTAACAACATTTATAGATGAGTCCGACTTTGAAGCTAGATTTTGGGCAGTTAGTAAAGCTCGGCCATAGCTTTCGTATTGGTCCTCACCAGCAAAGAGATAGATCATTGTTCAAACAAGTTCACTGTAATATTTGCTTCGATTTTAACAGTACCTTCTTCAAAATTAATAGATTTAATACTTAGGTTTTCAGACTGAAAAATTCCTTTTATAAACGTTTCAGATAGATTATTTGCATCACCTGTTAAATTAAGTGCAGAATAAACGGTGTGAGTAACTAGCCCATTTAATGCATTAGGCAATTTTACTTTGCCTGTTCCAACTTCAGATAGAATAAGCTTACCTTCTTGATTGTAGCTTAGCTTTATAATGCCTAAGAGTGGTTTACTTGGCAGCGAATCGTCTAAATGCCAATAAAACTTTACAGTCTCATCTTCAAGCTTTACTGTAACATCCTTGAGTTGAGTTACTTTATTTCTAACAAGTGTTGTAACTTGATTTTCTGTTAAAACAATTTGAACATTGCCAATAGTATTAACTTGGGAATTTATATTTTGCTGTAATGATTCAAGGTTCTCTTCTTCATACTCAGGAGCCCTTTCTTCTGCGTTTAAATAACTCACAACGGTACTCCAAATAAAGGCTGGTTTTTCTGCAAAGATATAAACAAAACCTGCAACAATTAATAGAATAATTAAAAATAGACCACAACCCAAAGATCTGCATCCACACCCACATCCATTAAGATATCCTCGTGGTTTATCGCGATATTGGACTATAACTCTTTCTTTAACGACTTCTTTAGGCCCTTCTTCTTTTATCTCATTTACTTGAGAAGGAGAACTAAGTACATCCTTAATTGAAGCTCTCTTTTTTGGTGTATCATTATCCATGAGGCTTGTTTAATATTACATACTTCAAGTATAACAAAATTTAAAAATATGAAGCGTGTAGGTATTTTCTTATCTTTAGGAATATTTTTGCTGTTAATTGCAAGATATTTTTTTGAGAATTTTCCACCGTACAATATTGTTCAGCTTCAGCATTTAGTTGAAGCAAATAATATTCAGCCAGGTGATTGGGAAAGTTTAAACGATGCAATAGATGTTTTAATTGAAAAGAATCAAATATTAAATTATTTATCTAATAATGCTTATATTGCAGCAGGAATATTATTAGCAGCAATATTTTCTCTTTTTGTTGCCGTTCATTTAGTTATAGATAAATTCTTCTTTAAAAACTTTTACGAAAAAGCTTCTTTATTTGATGCTGTGCGAAGAGGTTTCTTAGTTTGTGTAGCACTTGGCTTAACTATATATTTAAAACTCTATGGCATTGAGATTCAGACAATTATCTTCGTAGATATTTTTATTCTTGCAATAGAAATCCTCTTCTTTGTATACGTTAAGCAGCATCTTAAACTTGGTGTAGGTAAAGTGATTGAGTTCAACAGAAAAGTTGTAGACGAAGTAAAAAAGGATAACGCAAAGTAATAATTTGTATTGAAATGCATTTTCAATAGCTTTCTCCAACTAATAAACTCCAGCAAACTTTTTAAATTCTTTTTATGGAGAAAGCTAAAATCTTGCTGGCAGAAGATGATCGCAGCACCCACTTTTTTATTCAAAGATTTTTAGAAAACAAGAATTACTCAATAAAGAGCTGTTTTGATGGCGAATCTGCTATTAAAACTCTTAAGCAGGAACTATTTGATTTGGTACTAGTTGATTTAACACTCCCTAAATTTAATGGAATTACTGTATTAAGAAGATTTAAAGATAAATATGATTCTCCTGTTATTTTACTGGCTGATGCTTGCACAGAATACGATGAGATCGAAAGTTACAAATCAGGAGTTAGTATTTTGCATAAAAAACCTATTAACTATCAAATTCTAGAAGCCCAAATAACCTCACTGATAAGGCAAAAGGAGAATAGTTCTGTACTGAAGATTGGTGATTTATATTTAGACCCTTCTTGTAGACTTTTTTTAAAAGGGAAAAAAGAGATAATCTTAACATTTAGTGAATTCAATCTACTCTATTTGTTTTGCAAACATCCTGGCAGAATTTTTAGCCGTGAAGAAATATTACACAAAGTGCTTGATGATGATGACACTCCTGGTGCAGTAGATACATTGATAAGCAGAGTTAGGAACAAACTTAAGACGTACGGTGATGAAAATATAATAGAAACTGTTTTTAAATCTGGCTTTAGATTAAAAAATATTTAAAATCTTGTGGCATTTTACTTATTACGTCTTTCCCTCCTATAAAAAGAGCTGTTGCCCAGGAATCGGATTCTAATCCTGTTGGTGCTTGAACAAATACAGTTTTATATTTGTTCATAGGAGCTCCGGTTCGTGGGTTAATTAGATGGTGGAATTGCTTAAACTTTCTTGCCCACGAACCGGAGCTAGCAACCGACTCATTATCTAATTGAACCTGCCCTACAACCTCTTTTTCACCTTTTGTATTTTCATTTAATAAATCTATTGTCCATAATTCATCAATATCATTCTTCCCTTTAGCTCTAATATCACCTCCTGCATCAATTAAAAAATTATTGAAAACATTTAATTTATTGTAAGCACAATCTATTGCGTATCCTTTTCCAATACCTCCTAGATCAAGCCGCTGATGTTTAGCAAGCTTTACTTTTAAGTTTTTTTCATCAAGCTCAATCTCTTCCCAGGATGGCCGCTCAGCAACTAACTTTTTTACTAAACTATCGAGCTCTGGTTTATCAAGCTTTGAAAATTCGTAATTTTTATCATAACCGTACACCTCTAAAAAATCTATAACAGTAGGGTCAAATGCACCATCAGTAGCTTCTGCCATAGAAAGCATATATTTTATTAAGTAGCAAAATTCTTCTGAGATATTTATCCACCGTTCAGACTGCCTATTTAAATTAGATAATTCGCTGGTTTCGGCAAATCGTGTATAGGTTTTAACAATACGATCAAACTCGCCAAAACCAGCCTCTATTGCATCTAATATTTCAATTGTGGGTTCATCATCTTGTACAACTTTAAAAGTAATAGTTGTATTCATGAACTTTTGCTGTCTAATAATTGTATTCATTTCGAGTAATTAACTTGTTCGATTTTGAACTTTTACTATGATATACTTTTTAGGATACTACATTTTAGTAAACTACTATGCACGAACTCCCTCAACTCCCATTCGAATATAACGCACTAGAACCTTACATAGATGCTAAAACAATGGAAATTCATTATACTAAGCATCATCAAGCTTATGTTAATAATCTTAATGCCGCATTAGAAAAGCATCCGGATCTGCAGTCTAAATCTGTAGAAGAACTTTTAAAAGGTGCAAACTCTTTACCGGAAGATATTCGTCAAGCAGTCATTAATAATGGTGGCGGTCACTATAACCACTCATTCTTTTGGAATATTTTAGGAACTGATGGAGCTAAAACACCATCAGGTGAATTACAGGATGGTATAAATGGTGTTTTTGGCAGCTTTGAAGAATTCAAAAAGCTATTTACAGAAGCAGCAACAAAAAGATTTGGGAGTGGTTGGGCTTGGCTTACAATCGATGATAGCGGCAAACTAGAAGTTTGGAGTACTGCAAATCAAGACTCCCCTATTATGGAAGGTAAAAGACCAGTTCTTGGTTTGGATGTGTGGGAGCATGCTTATTATCTGAATTATCAAAATAGAAGACCGGAATATATTGAAGCATTTTGGAATGCTATAAACTGGGATAAAGTAAATGGTCATTTTATAACGACATAATATGATTTTAATTCTACCGGGCTTTTCAATAAAAAATAAAGAAGAAGCTGAAAGCATAGCATCAGCTTTAAGAGAAAAAGGTGAACAGGTGCATCTTCATATGTGGCGTCATTGGGATAGTCCTGATACTAAATTTGATCCAGAGGTAGAAATTGATTTGATAAAGCAACATATACGAAATCCTAGTGAATTAAACATTGTTGGTAAATCAATTGGTACATATATTGCTTCTTTAATGTTAAAAGATACAACTGTTAATAGGCTAGTTCTACTAGGAATTCCTGCAAAAGACTTGAATCCTGAAGAACTAGCTGCTTACACAAATTTGAGTAATTTAGAGCATTTTGTCGTTATCCATAACGATAAAGACCCTCATGGCGATATTCAAGCAGTAGAAGATTTACTTTCTGGACTTGAGTATGAACTGATATTAAAAGAGGCAGGCCATCACAGCTACAACTACGTAGAAGATATCATCGAGGCACTAGGCCTAAGTTGATGTTATAGGGTATAATCCATTGATGCAAAATCTTGAAGATATAACAACATTAGCGATTGATACCTCATGCGACGAGACTTCTGTTTCGGTGGTTTCTGGCCGCCAAATTTTAGCAAACGAACTGCCTTCACAAATGGAATATCATTCTAAATTTGGCGGCGTGGTTCCTTCCTTAGCTAAGCTAGCACATTCAGAGCGTATTAATAATGTAGTTGATCAAGCGTTAAAAAGATCAGGTGTGTCTATGGATCAAATAGACTTAATAGCAGTAACATATGGTCCAGGATTAGCAATTGCTTTAGAGATTGGTTTAAAGAAAGCTAAAGAACTTGCTGTAAGGTATAAAAAACCTTTAATAGCTATTAATCATATGGAAGGGCACCTACTTTCATCTTTAGCAGTTCCTAATTCTAAAAAAAGTAGTAAATCATATATACCTAAATTCCCAGCACTCGGTTTTTTAATCTCTGGTGGACATACAGAGTTAATCTTAGTTAGAGATTTTGGTAGCTACTTAAAGTTAGGAGAAACTTTAGATGATTCTTGTGGCGAAGCTTACGATAAGTGCGGAAGAATTTTAGGTTTTGGTTATCCTGCAGGACCAGTAATTTCTAAAATTGCAAAAGAAAATAGAAAAAACTTTGAATTAAAAACAGTAAAAGATAATTTATCAACTAAAGCTATTTGTACAAATAAAAGTACAGGTGAGGTTTTTGAATTACCAGTAGCAATGGCTCGTTCAGGAGATTTAAATTTCAGCTACTCAGGTTTAAAAACTGCATTTAAGCAATTAGTAGAAGGATTATCAGGAAATAAGCTTACACATCAAAAAGAGGTTCAGGGTGAAAGTAGCTTATCTAAAGAACAGATAGTTGCATTTTGTGTTTTATTTGAAGCAGCTGCAATTGAACAGCTAAAAATAAAACTTGCTAAAGCGTTAAAAGAAAATCAAATTGAACAAGTATGGCTTGGTGGCGGCGTTATCGCATCCGCAAGGCTGCGAAGTGAATTAAGAAAAGTAGCCAAAGCTTTTGGCGCAGACTTGCTCTACCCTTATACAAAAAAACTAACAGGCGATAACGCCGCAATGATAGCGTTAGCTGCAAATTATAAAATTGCAAAAATAGGATTAACTAATTTAGCTCACGATCCCGTAAGTGGAATCTGGCTTAAAGATTTTGAGAAACTAGACAGAGATCCTTCATTGACTTTTTAACAGCTTCATTTGTAATACTTTTGTAAAACTCTTATTCTAAAATCTGAGCATATTAATATATTAACTATGCTCTCAAAGCTTTTTACAGCTTCTATTAAAGGACTTGATGTACAGATTGTAGATGTAGAAGTTGATTATCGTCGAGGAACAAACTTTTTTGCTATTGTTGGTCTAGCTGATAAATCAATTCAAGAGGCAAAAGAAAGATTACCATCTGCAATTAAAAACTCCGGTTTTTCTTTTGTACCAATGCAAATTATTATTAATCTTGCGCCAGCGGAAGTTTATAAATCAGGCTCCAGCTTTGACTTACCACTAGCAGTTGGATATCTATTAGCATCTGAGCAATTACAAATTAATCCGAATAAGAAATTATTTATAGGTGAATTATCTTTGAATGGAGATTTAAAGCCGGTGAATGCAGTGCTTCCGATCGTTGCTGAGGCCAAGCAGAAAGGTTTTACCGAAGTATTCTTACCTACTGATAATGCAAAAGAAGCCTCCTTAATTAAAGATATAAATATATTCCCAGTTAATAAATTAAAAGATATTCATAAACATTTTAACGGTAAATTAATAAAGACTTATAATCGAGATTCCGCACCAAAGAAAAAATTACTAGATGATGCATTAGACTTTTGTAATATTCAAGGACAACTGGTTGCCAAAAGAGCTTTAGAAATTGCAGCAGCTGGCGCACATAACTGTTTATTGAATGGCCCACCAGGCTCCGGCAAGACGTTACTAGCTAAAACATTTAAAACTATTTTGCCGGAGCTTTCGGAGCAGCACTCTTTAGAAGTTACAAGGATTTATAGTGTGGCTGGCCTGCTAAACAAAGAAAATCCATATATAAATCAAAGCCCATTCAGGCAGCCACACCATACAATTTCTTATATAGGATTAGTGGGTGGTGGTTCTAATTTAAAACCAGGTGAAGTCACTCTTGCACATAATGGCGTCTTATTTTTAGACGAACTACCGGAATTTAATTCAAGATCAATAGAAGTTTTACGGCAGCCATTAGAGGATAAAGTTATTACTATTTCTAGAGCAAGCGGTACTACAAAGTATCCTGCAAACTTTATTCTTTTAGCTTCTATGAATCCGTGTAAATGCGGATATAAAGGAGATCCAGATAAAGAATGCATCTGTTCACCTTTGCAGCAGTTGCAATACAAAAAAAGGATTTCTGGTCCAATATTAGATAGATTTGATTTGCAGGTATGGGTCAATAAAGTTCCTATTGAAAATCTAACTAATTACAAACGGTCAGAAAGTTCAAACTTAATACTTGAACGGGTAACTTATGCACGTGAGATACAAAAAGAAAGATTTAAGAATATGCAATTCCATACAAACACTCAAATGCAACCAAAAGATATAAATAAATATGTGCAGATATCAAATGAAAGTACAAAATTATTAAAAGCAGCAAATCTAAAATTTAACTTAACAGCCAGAAGTTATTACAAGATTCTAAAAGTAGCTAGAACAATTGCAGATTTAAGCAAAAAAGATAAAGTGGAAGAAACTGATATTTTAGAAGCTTTAAATTACAGATTTAACGGTTTACCCTAAGAACACCTACCCATTCACCTTGGATTTTGTTATCTTTTAACCGTTCTACCGTTTCTACTACATTGCCTCTAATAATTTT
The DNA here is from genome assembly GCA_030834985.1 of Candidatus Dojkabacteria bacterium. Classification (GTDB taxonomy): domain Bacteria; phylum Patescibacteriota; class Dojkabacteria; order J137; family J137; genus Brojett037. The sequence goes on along the minus strand of JAUQWV010000003.1, from coordinate 192,812 downwards.
TTGAAACTTTTTAGTAAGATCGTTGCATAGAGCAACTTGCGCATTAGGATATTTTTTGGCAATTATCTGTAGAGTTTTTTGTATTCGGTAAGGAGACTCGTAATAAATAATAGTAAATTCACTGGCAGCATCAATAGTTTTGAGTATTTTTGACTCTTGTCTTGGTAAAAACCCTATAAAGCAGAATTTATCAGTTGGCAGTCCAGATAAAACTAAAGCTGTATCTACTGCTGTTGCAGAAGGCAGCACATCAATTTCTATTCCATGTTTTAAGCATTCTTCTACAAGTCTAAATCCTGGATCAGAAATTGCAGGCATTCCAGCATCACTCATTAAATGAACATCATTACCTTGCAATATTTTTTCAATAATCCTTTTACTTGCTGCTTCATGATTTTCTTCCCGATAAGAAATCAGTTCAGGCTTATTTTCAAAATTAATATCAGGAAATTTATCTGAAAATCGTTCTTTAGCTATAGATTTTATTTTTAAATAGTTTCTAGTATCTTCTGCGGCAATACAGCTAGCAGTAAATAAAGAATTAAAAACTCTTAAAGTGATGTCTTCAATATTGCCTAAAGGGAGCCCAACAAGTATAAGTTTAGCCATTATTTTCTAATGATATTCTCAACTAATGTTAAGTATTCAGGGAAAATTGCTTCCCAAGTAAAATTCTTTGCTTCTTCAAGATTTTTTTCTCTAATTTTTTGTCTTAGTTCATAATCATTAATTAAATTTACCAATATCTCTGTAAGCTTATCAATATCTGTGTAGTTGTATATGTAGCCGTTTTCGCCTTCTTTAATGATAATTTCAGCTACTTCATTTTGGTAAGTTGTTATTATTACATTTCCTTTGGCCATTGCTTCTATTAAAGTGATTCCTGTAGCTTCCCAATTGCTTGGCAAAATATTTATTTGAGATTCTTCGTAAAATATTCTGTCTCGTTCTTCATCTGATGGAGAGAAAACAAATTTAACATAATCTTTTAAGTTATACTCTTCCACCATTTCTGTCAGTTTTGGAGTGTAATTCCCGGCTCGTCCCATAATCCAGAATTCAAATCTTTTTTCAGTCAGTTTGTTATCTCGAATATTTTTGACTGCTTCAACTACATTATGAATTCCTTTGTACCATTCGTGTCTATTCATATATGTAATTACTGTTTTTTCTTCATTGGAATGTTCATATATGTTCTCTGCTATATAGTTAGTATCAATACCATTTGGAACAATAAATATCTTCTCTGGATTAATTCCATACTCTTTAGTCATCCATTCTATTTGTTTAGGATTTACAGCAATTACAACATCGTATAACCAAGGAATGAATAATCTTAGAATCGCAGTATAAGATTTTTTAGCAATAGATCTAAGACCAGTATCGTAATTAACAGCCATAAATGGGCCATGCGGGGTAACGATAAATTTGGTTTTGCCTCGAGAAAAGATCTTTTTGATAATCAGACAAAACTCTCTCCAGGCAAAACCAATACCAGAAGCGTGTATTACATCAAATTGATTTTGTAGCAGATATGTTAAAAGTCCCGGGTAGAATCCTGCATAGAGCTGTTTATTAAGCGACCAGTTCCTTACTATCTTCATGCCGTTATAAGTTTCGTGATATGGAAGCTTTTCGTTTCTAAACTTTACATTTGTTGTTATCACTGTAACATCGTGATCTTGTTTGCCCATTCGATAGGCCAGCGCATACATGTTCTGCTCTGCTCCGCCTTTAAAAGGGTGGAACCTTTGAATTACATATCCAATCTTAATCTTACTCATACACAGAGTTTAACAATTTTACGCTACTTTAGGTAGTTCACGAAGAATTCGAAGATATCTTTAACATTATATGGATAATTAGTCTCTCCTCTTTTACCTTCAGGAGCCAAAAAAGGAGAGTCGGTTTCAAAAAAAATACCTTTCTGATAAAAAAACTCTGGACTTTCTTCACCCGTTAGCTTGCCTACTATTTTTTTATAAACATCTCTTAGGTCATTTGCGTTTTTGAAAGTAATAATTCCATTCACTCCTAACCCATTTCCGGAATCTAAAATAGCTTTGGCAATCTCATAATTACCGGTAAAGGAATGAAATATTCCTTTTACAGAAAGGGTGTTTTTAACTATTACTTCTAAACACTCTTTCTCGGCCCTTCTGGAATGGATAGTTAAAGGCAGCTTGAGTTGGGTAGCTAGCTGCAAATGAACCTCATAAAGTTTTAGCTGCAGAGATTTGGATTTTTGTTGGGATTCCTGGTCTAAATCTTTTATCCAATAAAAATCCATACCAGTTTCACCAATTCCTATAACAGCTTCCTTTGCAGAAGAATAAATCTCCTCAAGCTGCCTTCTAAAATCTTCCACCTGATTATCTGAATAATGAAATCCTAAAAAAAACTCGTGGTTAGGTATAAATACCTGAGGATCAATACCAATAAATGTCTTTATATAATCTGGATACTTTTGGGCTAGCAAAACCCCATTTTTAGACGTTTTTATATCAATTGCAGCATTAAATACTCCAGATACTCCGTGCTGTCGAGATTTTCCCATAACTTGCTCAATATTGCCTTCCAGATGACAATGAGAGTCAAAAAGGCCGTTTTTAGGTAGAAAATCGCTAATATGCATGCTCGTATTCTACTATAAAATCCGTTAGAATTATTGCCTATTGGCTAATTCTCTGCTAAAATTCATACGCTTTAAGATTAAATTAATTAGTATATGGCGAATACAAGTTCAGCAAAAAAGGCAATTAGAGTGTCTGCAAGAAAGAAAATTATTAACCTTCGAAAAAACAGACAGTATAAAGAAGATAGAAAAGGTGTAGTTAAAGCTATTGCCAATAAAGATAAAGCTGAAGCAGAAAAGCTTTTACCACAGGCCTTCAAATCAATTGATAAGGCTGCTAAAGGTGGCGTTCTTCATAAAAACACAGCTAATCGATACAAAGCTCAGCTAGCAAAAATGATCAAATCACTTTAAAAGTTGGTTTGGCCCTTCTTTTGCTATAAAATATACTAATGTCAAAATCTCTTGTAAAAATCCTAGATTTCTCTGTTTTACCTGCAGCCGTATTAGTTGTTGCAAAGCTTTTAGGCATACTCTTAGTAATTAATATCTTTAATATTGCCTGGTCGATAAGAGATTATACAGGTTCAATCTTTGCAGTCACTACTGTGCTCAATCATGATGATGTAATAACCGTAACTGCGTACTCTGATCTGTTTATGTTTGTTATTATAGCGATTTTCTTTTCGGGAGCTGTCTTTAGAACAATATTTTTACATAGCAGCCATGCCTCAGAAAAAGTAATCCTAAGCTTGGCAAAAAGAAACCTTCTGAATCTCTTAAAAGACTCCTATACTGTTTATACTCAAGCTTCAGCTTGGTGGATCTTTATGCTATTAACGAATGTAATTGTGTGGGTCAACTACCTAACCGGTAAAAGTTTTTTATGGATTGGTATTTCAGTAACATTTACTACGATTCTCTTAACTTTAATACTTGTGGTAGATGTTTTTAGAGAAATTGAACACATTAGAAAGCATCCATCAAAATATCAATGGAGCTAGTGTTAAAATCTACTTTGTTTAAGCTATTAAATTCAAAAAATGGAATTATCAGAATACAAAGAACTATTGAAAGAAATTAAATTAGGGAAAATTTTAGGAATTTTAAAACATCCTAATGCCGATAAACTCAATATTGCAGTATTGGACATAGGAGGTAAAGTAAAAGCAGTAATAACCGGGGCTTCAAATATTAAAGAAAACGATATTGTTCCTTTTTTAACAGAAGGAAATGTAGTACCTGGCTATTTACTTTTACAAGGAGAAAAAGTTGTTCTTGGCAAAAAAATGCTAAGAGGTTTAGAGTCTGATTCAATGGTTTTAGCAGAAGATGAAATTGGCATTGGAACAGATCATACGGGCATTTGGATTATAGAAGCTGAAAACAAAGATGAGCTGATCGGTAAATCTATTTTGGAAGTACTAGACGACAACACTTTAAATTCGGCACTAGCTGCAAAAAGTGAGGAAGTTCATTTTTAAGTTGTCGCTTCTGCACTCAATGTGTATCCAATTTCTAAGACTACAAAGGTTATGTATAATCCAAGCAGAATAAAACCTTCTTTTGGTGAAAGAACTTTTTTGGTTATTGTGAAGATGTAAAAAAGTAATATGGCTACAATTATTAACCCTGCAGTTAGTGCAAACTTTTCGTCTTTTATATAAACTCCTGTTGGATTTATTAATACAAGGAAGCCGAATAAAAGTGTGTTAGCTGTAGCTGAGCCTACATAGTTTCCAAGTGCAATATTTTTATCTTTTTGTAAGATAGACCTAATTCCAACTGTAAATTCCGGCAAATTTGTTCCTAAAGATATAATAAATAAACTGATTATAAATGTAGACATATCAAGCAGCTGCGCAAGTTTTAATGTGTTATCTAAAATAATATCGCTTGAGATAAATATTAAAACTACGCCCAAGATTAATTTTCCAAAGTAAGTTGTTAGTCCCATATTTATTTGTCTTCTCTTTTGTTTTTTAGGTTTTGCTACTGCTTTATTTTCAATCTTCTGCGGTCTGCTGTCTCTTTCTACAAAAAATATTAGGCCTGTATAGGCAGCTAAGAATAGTAGGCCTTCAGTTCCACCTACATAACCATCAAGCAAGAAAAGAGTTGGAAGAATGATTGCGATTGCCGAAAGGAAGAGCTTTACCTGACTTATGTCTTTTATAATCTTAGCCCCTTTTCCGGCAATCGCAATCAAAGGAATTAAAAGCAAAAAGAGAACAATAATTCCGCCAAGTAAATTGCCAGCAGAAATCTCTGGAGTTCCCTGAACTGTTGAGTTAACCGCTAAAAAAATTTCAGGTAATGTGGTAAAGATTCCTAAAATTACAAACGACACAATAAAGGTGTTCATCTTTAGTCGTTTGGCAATTCTTTCAATTGAATTTACTGTTAAACCTGACCCTACCCAAATCAGGGCAAAAGCTAATAAATACAGTACAGGATTAAATCCATTCACAGTTCAAAATTAAAAGCAAAAATAGTTCAAAATTCATTATACATAAATTTTAAAGACTAGATTGATTATTGTATAATCGAATCAATAAAGATTTATCCAATATTTTATGAGTAACCTGTCCATTGAAGAGCGTATTGCTCTTATTAAATCGATTGCTGCTGATGGCGGCGAAATTGTAGGAGAAGAAGATTTACCTGAAATTCTAGCTTCAAATGAACCTTTATACACTTATGACGGATTTGAACCATCCGGCCAAATGCATATAGCGCAAGGTATTATTAGAGCTATCAATACAAATAAGATGATTAAAGCTGGCTTTATATTTCGTATGTGGGTAGCTGACTGGTTTGGTTTTTTGAATAATAAGATGGGCGGAGATTTAGAAAAGATTAAAAAAGTAGGTGAATATTTTATTGAGATTTGGAAAGCCAGCGGAATGGATTTAGATCATGTAGAGTTTTTATGGACAAGTGACTTTGTAGGACAAAGAGAATACTGGGAGCTTGTAATGAAAGTTGCAAGAACAACAACTCTAAATAGAATTTTAAGAACAACAGAAATAATGGGCAGATCAGAAAAAGATGAATTATCTGCTGCACAGATCCTCTACCCTTGCATGCAGACAGCAGATATTTTTGGAGTTATGAAGTGCCAAGTTACTCAACTTGGTATGGATCAAAGAAAAGTGAATATGTTGGCGCGCCAGGTTGGACCGGAATTAGGCTTTTGGAAACCTGTTGTTGTAAGCCATAGAATGTTACGCGGATTAGGCGCGCCAATAGCTAACGAAGGTGATGCAGTAACAAGAGCAATTGCAGCTAAGATGAGTAAGTCAGTTCCAGATTCAGCAATATTTATGACAGATACCTATGATGATATAAAGCGAAAAATTACAAAAGCTTACAGTAAAGATGGTGAAATTACAGATAATCCTATACTTGAATACTGTAAGTTTATTATCTTCGAAGCTCATCATCTAAAAGGTCAGGAAAATTTATTATCTGATAGATTTGTTGTAAAAAGACCTGCTCAGTACGGAGGCGATATTGCTTTCAAAACATATCAGGAACTTGAAGATGCATTTGCTAAAAATGAATTATCATCAATTGATTTAAAGACAGCTGTAATTGAATATCTGGATAAGCTTATTCAACCTGTTAGAAATCATTTTGAAATAGATCTAAATGCAAGACAGATTCTTGAACAAGTAAAAAGTTTTCAAGTTACTCGATAAATTGATATATAATGAAGTTAGAAACAATAGTTTTTAACTCCATTTTTATGAATAAACGCAAACTTTTCGTATTTGGGCTATTAGGACTTGCTTTTTTAGCTCTCATAGGAACTTCAGTTCTTGCTTTTATGCTGTTGTCTAGAACAAATACTGGACTGTCGGCTGCAGAGCAGTTAGCTATTCTACGAAGAATCGCTTTAAACAACCCTAGCTATTCACAACTTGCAACTGCAGGCTCTGCAGCCGAGAACGCACTTGCTGCAGCTCCATTGGGAACATCTCTTTCTAGCGACAGGATGATGGTTGCTCCAGGATGGATAGCTAATCCTGATGCCAACTATTTTTATTCTAAAACCTCAATAACCCGAGGCCCAGCATTTGAACAATGTACATATGGAATTAATTTGCAGGATGATATCTTTATTCCAGTAGTAGAAAGCTATAACTTTTTTGACGAGTCAAACTATTACTCAAAATATGTTGGCTATAACCAAGATGGTTCAATTAATAATTACTCATTAAGTACATCTGAAAATAATGGAGTTACTTACAGAAGCGAGAATTATACATATTTAGGAGGTAGCTATGCTGTTAGAAACGTTTATGAGTATCCAGTAGATTCACAAGGACAATTACGAGCTGGCCAGACTTCAGTTTCTCCTGTTGCAGTTGACACAGGTGTTACAGATGTAGTCGATCCAGTTTCTATTCCGGTTTCAGCTCCTGAAGAAATTGAGCCTACTCCAGAAACTCCAACAGAAGAAGTTCCTCCAATTGATCCAACCGAATACTTCGGTCCTGATGTTCAGATTATAGGAATGCAAAATATTAATGGTAGAGACTATTATATTATCCAACACTCGTATCAAGCAGATTGTGCAGGTTATCAGAATAAAAGTAGGTGGGAATTTGATATTCAACAAGATATTAGAACTATCTACTCTGTTTCGTATGCGGATGCAGAAAATTATCAAATAGTAAGAGTTGATAATTACTTAGACTATGTTGGAAACGATAGACTTATGGAGTCTTCTACAACAGAAACCGTTAATGAAAAGCGTACAGTTGCAGACTTATCTATTAGCTTTAACTTTGATTTGAATGTACCTGTTAGAGATATTGTGATTAATACAACATCTCCTGATGTTTTAATCTATGATCCAGAAAGCGAATTACAAAAACAAGTTGATTACGCAAGAAATACAGATATTGATGTCTTATTACCAAACGCAACAGATGCAACTAATCAATCTTTGTATATTAGCAACAATGATTTTTCTACTGTAGATAATTCAAGTAACTACTATGCAGACAGAGCATTCTATCCTTTAGGTGAATTAGGAGACAAAATGTTTGCAATGTACAATGGCTCATTTTCATTTACATCACCATATTACTATCCAACAACGGTTGGTACGATGTCTTATACCCTAGGTGCAAGCAATTACTCAATCAATATTTATAATAATCAAGAAGATAATATTAAGATTGTTGATTCTTTCTTGTGGAGTGAATTAAGAAATAAAATGGAAACTCAAGTTTCTGTAAGCATAAACGGAGAGGTTGTTTCTGGAACTCTTTACTCTTACGAATACAGCCAAGGAGGTATGATAATGCCACTGGCAGCAGAATCACAAGTGAGAGATGATGTTTCAACCTCACTCATCGCCCCTGCACCAGATGCTCCAATTAACTCATGTGGTGAGGATGAATGTTGGTATACAGATTACATACTGGTATTTGAATTTGGCAATAATAAATATGCTCTAAAGGAGTACTCTAATACAGGTATGGTAGATTCTATTACATATGATTTAGCTGCGGATAATGCAGAGTTTAGTGCATACAACACATCAAATAGCTCAGACTTTCAAGTTATTGAAACTTTATTAAGAGATTCTTTAAAGCCAGTGGCATCATCTTCTGGAGAGGGTTCTATGCCTGATGACAGATTATAAGCTAGTTATCTGCCTTGAGCTTATATAGAAACTCCTTTTTGAGTTTATTGATTTTCGGGTCAATTACAATCCTGCAATATGGATAGTCTCTATTGTGATTGTAGAAATTTTGGTGATAATCTTCCGCAGTGTAGAATTTTTTAAATTCAGTAATTTCAGTTACAATTGGATCTTTATAGATTCTTTCAGCCTCTATATGCGCCTTCACTTCTTCTGCCTCTAGTTTTTGTTCTTCGTTCATAAAGAAGATCACTGATCTGTATTGCGTACCAACATCTCCGCCTTGCTGATTCAATGTAGTTGGGTCGTGCGTTAAAAAGAATATCCACAGTAAATCCTTATACGAAATGACATTTGAATCAAACTTGATTTCTGCTGTTTCAGCGTGTCCTGTTTCTCCTGTTGAGACCTCTTCATATGTTGGATTTGGGGTTATACCGCCAGAATAACCTGGTGTAACGGAAACAACTCCTTTGATCTTTTGGAAAATGGCTTCTACACACCAAAAGCATCCTCCAGCTAACATTGCTGTTTCTAGTTTCATATAATAATTCTACTCTTATAACATCTATTCGACAACGGATATATACTGATGATATAATAAGGGTAGGCTCATTAAGATGAAAGGATAATAATATGCAAGTCCTACCAAACGATTCGATTGCGTTTGGCCTTGCCGAGAAATTGCTGTTGCCGTATATGGTAATAACAACTGTTGGCATTCAGCAGGCATTTCCACTAAGTGCGGAAGGAGAAACTTTCCGTATAGGAAATGGCCTACAGAAAGATAGGTCCCAGTTCTTGCAGGTTACTCTGCTCATTGGTGACCAGGAGACCTATGCGCGAGGAGTTCAGGTCTTTGACGAACATGAGGAGATAAGATTTTACCTTGCTCTTCTTCATGGAGATGAGCAAGACAGCGAAGAATTCTCCGCCACGATTAAAGTCAAGAAACAGCCTGTACGAATCAAAGGTCTCACAGTTTACACGCTGGCACGTGGACATAGGCTTCCGTTCACCTTACTGATCCGTTAACAGTAGCGGGAGTCACCATAAATTGGGGACTCCCGCTACAATCCACATACTAAAGATTTAATACAGTTTATTCTTTCCTGTTTTTCTTTACTCTTTATGCGCTTTAGAATGGTCTGCGCCAACTTTAAATTTTTCTGCAAGTTTAGGCATCTTTTTGTCAAAATATTCTTCAATATCGATACCGCTCCGCTCTGCAAATCTAAATAGATATATTATTACATCTACAAATTCAAATCCTATCTCCGTTCTTGTATTTTTATTAGCTGCACGTATTTTAGTGAAATCTGATTGCCATTGATAATGTTCTGCTAACTCGCCTAATTCAATAAATATTGCATTTAGTAAAAATGAAGGATTTTCGTTGACCCAACCTCTCTCGTTAGAAAAGTCTACGATTATCTTTGTTATGTCGGCGATTGATTTGCTCATAAAGAATTCATATAAGATGTTATATAATATTATTCAGTTATAAAATTTATTATAAAAAACGTATACCAAAGTTAATCAAATTTTTTATGGAAAAAGAAACAATTTTTACAAAGATTGCAAAGAAAGAGATCCCTGCATATTTTATTGATGAAAATGATGAATTTATGGCTTTTTTAGATATTAATCCATCTGTACAAGGCCAAACACTTGTTGTTCCGAAAGTACAGAGAGATTCTTATGTTTTCAATCAAGACGATGAGTTTATGACTAGATTCTGGGCTTACATTAAAAAGGTTGCTAAGTTGTTAGATGAAAAATTAGGTACTCTAAGGTGTATTTTGATTTTTGAAGGATTTGAAGTGGATCATCTGCATGCGAAGCTCTACCCTATTTTAACTAAAGAGCAAGCAGATAACTTTGATTCGCGTAAAAAAATAGAATTTAATAAAGAAATTGCAGAAGAACTTCTTTCTAAGTTGAAGTAATTTTATTTTGAATATTGTTCTGGGCGGTGGCGGTCGTGATTTCCACGACCGCCACGCCCGGCTTGTGCTTCCTGCTCACCGGAGTGCAGCTGCGGCACGAATGCCGACAGCCACGAGCACACCTATCAGTGGAAGAAACGCTACTAGCATTATCCCCGTACTGAATCGGTGGAACTCCTTCCCTCTTTCTTTCGCTTTGCTTACTCGTTCGCGTAGTTCTTTACCGCGTATCGTTGCCCTTATCGCAACCACAAAGATTGCCCATAGGCTTGTATACAGGGTAAGTACAAACAGTACGGTGTCTGTACCGACCCTCGCGGCAAGTAGTACTGAACCTACGAGTAGCACAATAGCGATATAGAATAAGAGGTTTACTACTCTTACGTGCATTTTCATCTCCTTCCGCAAAAAGCACAAGAAATTTTAACATAAAAGCGGATTTTTCCTTGACCAGCTATGGCTTTAAACATAAACTTAAGTAAATCTAAGAAAGGAGGTATAAATTATGGACCAGGAAAAATCCGCACAAATAACCTCTTGCCTGGAAGACATGACAGAGTTATTAGAACGGCTCTTAACGTTTTCTAAAGATTTATTAGAACAATTTTCAGAAACAGGAATGCTGACAGTTGAAACAAAAAAAGATTTTGATGCTTTAGTTTTTGAATGTGAACGCACTAAAAAAGAAGCCGAAGTCTTACTTGATGCTGAAGAAGCTCCGATGTAATAGCTAGTATAAAGGAAAATGCTTAGTACAACAAAACGGAATCTACTTCGAACAGCACTCCATTAGAAGCTTCAATTTCACTGCTCATCAGCTTTGCTTTGTCAAAGTATGTACCCATTTCTGTTTGCTCGATTGTAATTAGCTTTCCACTAATTGTTCTTATCCACTCTACTTTATTAATATCAAGCTTCCTTAAAGTTCCTTCTACAATATGGTTCCCCACAAAAGTTCTAAGCTTTGCAGTATTGTTAAAAAGTGATGCTAATTCTGCTTCACCTAGCTTTCTAAAAGCATTATCATCTGGAATTAAAACTGTGTATGGACCATCGTCTTGTAGTTTTACATATTCACCTGACTTAGTTAATGCATCAAAAAAATATTTGTAATTTGAATTTTTTGAAAGTGTATTTAATAAATTTGTATCTTCAACTCTACTGACTTGAACTCCAGCAACTGATCCAGTAGTGTTATTAGCAGGTTTTGATGCAACTTTTACAAGTATATATCCTGTAAATCCTACAATTAAAACTCCGAATAAAATAAGAGCAATATTAAAAAGATTTGGTGTAACCAAAATAACTTTTTTGTTGATATTTGGATCTGGCCTTTTAATATTTATCATACAAATATTTTACACCATTAATCCTATTAAGCTATAAGTTTTTTAATAGATTTAAGCAAGTTATATGTTTGATTTTTAATGTGGTTATCAGAGATTTTTGAATCTATCTCGTGAACTAGTTCATTACGCAACTTATGAGCAGTCCAGATGTTATTGTAGTCATCTTTACTGAAAAGGCTTTTAGCGCTTTTCAGCCTTTCACCTAATGTCTCACCCTTTACTTTTTTCTGCTTTAATGTAAAGTCCAACAGTTTATCGGCCTCAATTAAAGAGTTCTTTAAGGAAAGATGGTTATTAAGCTGTAATCCTTTTTCGATATTGTAAATTTGGTTTTGCACTTTCTTTTTCCATTCAGGAGTACTTTTGCTGCCTGCAGAACTTGCAATAAGAGCAATAATAAAAATTGCGATTAACAAAATTCCAATAACAATGATTACGAGTGGGTCCATATACGTTATTATATACTAAAGTATACATAAATTTTTAAGACCGAAATATGCAATCAGTAAATATTCTAACAATCGCTGCAGCAACAATTGTATCAATGGCATTAGGATTTCTATGGTATTCCGACTATCTATTTGGAAAAGCATGGGCTAAGTTATCAAATAATAAGATGGACAAGGATGGCAGCTCAATGTACGTAATCCCGACAATATGTTTTTTAGCACTTAATTCGGTTTTTGCCTATTTGTTATCAGCTTTAAAACTAATAGAGCTAACAGAAGCTTTAGTTTTAGGCTTCTTTTTGTGGCTTGGCTTTAGCGCTGTTTCAATTTATATAAGTAATGTTTTTCAGCAAAAAAGCTTAAAGCTCTTTTTTATAGATTCCGGCTATATTCTAGCTTGCATACTAGCTTCTAGTATTCTATTAACACTATTAAAGTAATATGGATATTGTGACTTTAGTAATTGTAGGGGTAGTTATTTTATTAACTTTAGCTTTTGCTCTTTATAAAAAAATACTTGGAGTCGGTACCTTTTTATTAAAGATCCTTTTTCCTCTAAGTATTATTGCTATTTTCTCTGTCTTATTCTTACCTCAAATATATTTAAACTTTGTTGAGTCAAATTTTGTTGATACACCTTTGGCAAATAATTTAAAAAGTATTGATACAACACTAACAAATGTAACTACATTGCAAAATGAAATTGTAGATAAAGTCCAAGGCTTGTTAAATTGGGGAAATACCAACCAGGTTGAGCAAGTTGAACAATATACTTCAAATATTTATGGCCAAGTTGTTAACTTATTAGCTAATATACTAAGAGTATTGGTTCTGATTATTTCACTAATAATACTTTTATTCTTAGTGTATATTCGCTACGCTTTTTCAGGAGTTATTGAAGCTCAGAATCTTGAAAAAAGGATTGTAAAGTTAGAAAGAAAGCTTGAAACTTTAACTATAGCTGATTAATTATTTCCTGCTCTACTCGGTTTAACAATAAGTTTTGTATTATTGGCTGTTCTAATAAGTATGATTCTATTGTTTTATCGAGCTTAAATATTACCAGAATACCAATTAAGATAAATTGAATTCCTAGGAATTTTCTGAACTTGCCATTTGAAGCTGCAGCCCAACTTGTTTTAGCTACTATACGCTGTCCTGCCAGGGCTATTAAAGCTAAAAATGTTAGCATTCCTAAAATGAACATTACTAAATACAGCAAAGCTTCGGGAGCACTAGCCGGCAGGACAGCAAATAAAATGTATCCATAAGTTGGGCTGCAACTTGTAAATATTGGACCAAGTGCTATACCAGTTATAACTGCGTTTGTCTTCTCGTCTTCACCTTTGAAGTTATTAAATAATTTATTGTTGATTTTATTAAACCCTATTCTATTTGCTATCTTATCCCATAGATCAGGAAATAGATAAAAAATACCTAACAGTAAGATTATTAAGCCAGAAAGCATTCGAAGAATGCTTTCTGGCAAAACTAAAAAGTCTGTTGTGGCTTTAAATGCTAAAGTAAACACAAAGACAGAAAGTCCTAGTGAAGCAAGGATCAAAAAGATTCTCCTAGAGTTTTTATAGTGTATTGCCGAACCTAATACAACTGGTAACAAAGGCAAAGTACAGGGTGTAAGGATGGTAAGAATACCTGCAAAAAAAGATGTTGTTGCTAAAATTATCATTTTAATATGTTAGCTTAATTTTATGAATTCTTTTTAAAGGTTACCGTAATATCCTTTTTGCAGTATTACTATCTATTGTAGAAACTTCAGACGCAATGCTTACTTCTGCAAGTCTTGTATCTGAACTAATCTCGTTTAAATAGAAATTAACTGTATGTATTGAATAATCTGGATTTAAAATGAATTCACGAATAATCTTATCTCTGTCGGATTCTAATAAGCTGCTAAACGAAACAGGCTCATTTCCACAATCAAATGCAACATAATCTGTGATTATGAATATAGTTTCTTTACCATCTGTTCTTTCTACAACCTCAAAGTTATTATTGATTTCTAATAAATTTGAATCAATTATTTCGTGCTCTAATACATTACTAAAACTGACTGGTGTAGCAAACGAAATAGGAAAACTTACAGGATCTTCTTCCTCAAACTCAGTAACAATAACAGTTTGGTTATTTTTCTCTAATTTAACTATTGAATGCCCATTTTCAAAGTATTCAAATAACTGAGTTGTAGTTAGCTCACTTGGTAATTTAAGCTCTTTGCAGGTTTCAACTTGAGAAGTTGGTGTGTATGTTACTTCAGTTGTTCTCAAGTTGAAACCGTTTTCTTCAGCTTTTATTGGTTTAGAGATATAATTTTCGTCTAAAAACTCATTAACAGATAAAAGTTTTAATGCCGAAATTGAAGTCTTTTTGGCAACTTTTTCAACTACTTCTTGTTTTCTTCTCTCAGAAAAAACAGGAGTATTATTAATAGTTTTAGGCTCTGTTAGATTTGTAAGTATTAGGAATCCACCTAAAACAGTAATAAAGCTTACTGCAATAACAGCCAGAAAGCTCAAATTAGAGTCTAAAAGACGCCAAAAACTGAACTTTGGTTCAAGCTCTTCTAAGAATCGTTCTTTTAGGCGTGCTTTAAAAGCCGGATTTGCGACTGAGCTTTCTGGCTCCATTAACTCTAAAAATCGTTTTTCTTCTTGATCTATCTTATTTTGCATACAATATCTAGTATTAAAAAGTGTACAAAAACCTTGCTATAACGTAGTTTCTATAGCATCTTTTAAAGATTTAAAAGCCCTTTTTTGGGTAGTTTTTACATAATTCATATTTTTACCTAGCCTTTGGCAGATTTCTGTTAAGCTAAGCTTTTCTATAAATCTAAGCTGTAAAATAACTGCCTGTTTTTTAGGTATATGTTCTAAGTATTTAATCAATCTGTCTTCAAATGGTATTGCTTTTTTACTCTCTTTTGTAAAAGTATCCATATATTCTTCAAAATTTTCTCCAAAAACTGAAAATGGAATTTCTGCCTTGTATTTGTGCTGAAGGTATTTAATAAAAGTATTACGGGCAATTCCAAACAGAAATGCTTTGATATTTTCTATCTCGTGTCCTTTCCCGCCCGCTAGAATATTTGCTAATGTCAGAAAAGTTTCACTGGTTAAGTCTTCTGCAGTATCTTTAGAAAGCGTTTTATAATAAAAGAATGAGTATATTCTATCAAATTGGTCATCATAAATTTTGGAGAGATTGAATTTTTGTTCGTCTAAATTCATTCCGTAGTATTTTTTGTTATTTCGTTAACACCTGTTTGAATTTCGTTCATCACTACCCTTACAAGATCTCCTATTAGTGGTATTGTACTTGTTCTAATCACAATTATCCCTATAATTCCAACAACAATCGAGGCTCCAATTACTGAACCTACTCCCCATGAGATTCCACCTAAGAAGTTATCAAACACAATGCGTCTTCTTGATTTCAAATGAACGTGGCTGCTTCGGTTTGCCATTTCTAATTTTTCTGAGTCCTGCATTTATCTAAAATTAAGAATTGTTTGTAAATACTTTACTACGTAATGTGATATATTTGTAGATGTATGATGGTAGAAAACAAAAGCGTGATGTCAAAATTTTCAATTAACAGAGTTATTTGGTACCTAACATTGTCAGATATTTTTACTTGGGGACTGTACATGGTAATTACCACCATTGTAGGTATCTATCTAGAAACTAAGTTAGGTGGAAGAGCTGTTGAATATATTGGTGTAGGTACTGCAGTATATCTCTTATCAAAAGGCGTATCTCAAATTCCTGTTGGATTAATTACAGATAGAATTAAAAGAGATAAGGACGATATACTTTTTTTATTACTTGGGAATTTGCTTATGGGTGTTCCGTTCTTTTTCTATCCCCTTTTAGCAAGCCCTTATCTATACTTTTTTCTTCAATTCATTGCAGGCTTGGGTGCAGCAATGAACTTAGTTAACTGGCGTAAATTATTTGCTAAAAATCTAGATAAAGGGCGCGAAGGCTATAACTATGCAGTGTACGATACAATATTAAGCATAGCTGGAGCATGTTTTAGTATTGCTGCCGGATTTATAGCTTCAGTTAGTCAAATATATTTTGATTTAGTAATTGTAAGCATTGGTGGGCTAATGCTTTTTAGTGGAATTTGGGTAATATTAATTTACTTTGTAGAAAATCGAAAATCAAATAAATGATAAAGAAAATAACGCCGTACAGATTACTGATCGGCTCCATTGCTTTAGTTTATATAGCATTTGGAATTCCTAAGATTTTAGGCGCAACTTCTGTTGAGGAACTAATGTTAGCTAGCTATCCATTCTTTAATGAGTCAATAATCCTCTTAATTGGCCTAACAGAAGTTGCACTTGGAATAGCTATACTATTTAGAACCACAAGAGTTCTTGCCTGTATTGGCATAATCTTGCATCTTTTAGGAACATTTATAGGTGTTTTATTTAATTGGAATTACTATTTTAGCCAATCTACTTTATTTACACTTGAAGGTGAATTTGTATTTAAAAATATCATCTTAATCTCTTTGGCTATATATATTTTAAGTATTGAAAGAAAGAAGGCTTGATACCTTAATATCAATAGTACATAATGTATCTAGGTTATGATTCAATTTTTAAATAGTCAAAAATCTGTACTATCTTCAATTGCAAACGGAAACCCATCTACCAAACTTAAGGTGGTAGGTGTTGCAGGCACGCGTGGAAAAACTATTACTGCTCATATGCTTTACCATATCCTAAAAAGCTCAGGATTAAATGTTGGTTATATCTCTACACTAGGTTACTCTGCAGAACCACTAAAATATGAGCGTGACACTTATGCTAATGTTATTGATTCAGTTGAGCTCAATAAATTATTAGCTCACATGCATAAGGGAGGTATGACACATGCAGTTGTTGAGGTTAATTCAAGCGGGTTAAGAAAACGAAATTTTGACGGTATTACTTTTGATTCTGGAATCCTAACTAATATATTTTTTGATAGACCTGATGATTACGAGACTTGGGAAGAGTATGCTCAAACAAAGATAGACTTTTTATCTAAAGTTCGTGAAGGTGGTTTAGTTGTATTCAATAACCATAGTGCCGATGTTTCAAACTGGATAATTAGCGAAGCTAATAGAATTAAAAACAGTATTTATTCGTACTGGATAGATATGTCAAAGCTCGGAAATATTAGACATTCAATTAATGATGTTTCTTTTGAGTTCGAAAAGGAGCCGTACACTCTGCCAACTATCGGAACAGCAAATATTTTTAATGCTGCTCAAGCAGCAAAGCTTGCACAAATCTATGTTCCACAGCATATAATTCCTAGTTCTTTAGGTACTTTTGACCCTCCAAAAGGCCGTATGGAAGTTGTTCAAAAGCATCCATTCTCTGTAGTTGTAGATTATGCGTACACGCCGGATATGCTGGAAGATGCACTAATGTATTTACATTTAATTAAACCGTATAACTCAAGAATTATTACTGTTTTAGGAAGCAGCGGTGATCAGCACAAAGATAGGAGAAGAATCGCTTCCGCCGCTGCTAAATATTCAAACCTTGTTTTACTAGCAGCAGAAGATCCTAGAAGCGAAAGAGTTTCTGATATCAATACAGAGCTTCATTTAAGAGCACAGCCCAATAGGGCAATTCTTGTTGAAAGAGTCGGCTCACAAGAAGAATATTCTTGGATTAACAAAGATAACTTAAGATTAAAGATTGAAAGAGTATGGGATAATCGCGACATCCCATTTGTTGCGTTTGATGCCGAAGACTATACAAGCCGTCTTAATGCTATAGATTATGCAATCAAATTTGCAAAACCAGGAGATATAGTTTTTGTTACTGGTAAAGGTGATGAAGATACACTATCATTTGCCCATGTAGATTATGAATGGAACGACGCTGAAGCTGTAAGACAAGCTTTACTTGGAAAAGTCAGTTAAATCTCTTTTAATAAGATTCGTTTGTCAAAACCGCCATTTTTAAGTGATTTTGCTTTTCTAATTTCTTCAATTTGCTCTAGTGTTACACCATCTAATGCAGCTATTGCTTTTATAAGCTCCATAACATCTGCTAATTCTTCTAATCTATGTTCTCCTGATTCTGATTCAACAACTTCTTTAACCTCTTCTTGCAGCTTTGCCAATAAATGCCAAATATACTCATCCTCTTCTAAAATTCTTGTAACCGGTTCCTTACCTTCATTCTGGTAGATTATTTCGGGAATATTATCTCTTACTAACTTTGGTAATGGCATATAAATAATCATAACTAATATATTTTTATTCTACCACTTCGAATACATAACTGTTTTATGATCACCTTCCACTTTTGGCAGTTCCTGCCAGATCTTTTCTGTTATAAACGGAATAAATGGGTGCAGCATCTTAGTATATTCTTTTAGTGCATAAACAAAAATATTTACTGTTTCTTGTAATTCCTCCGGCTTTGGTTCGCTGATAAATTCACCTGTATCTTTATTTTTCTGTGTATACAAATATACCTTAGATTGCTCGATTAACTTATCACAAAAATTATGCCAGAATTCATCGTACAAAGTTGAGCTAGCTAGACCAAATTTAAATGTATCCATAAACTTTGTGACTTTTTGTTTTACATCGGTAATATGATTAAAAATCTCTTTACTATTTTCGAGTCTTAAACTATCTAAAGCTGGAATGCTGTATTGAATATTATTCTTTTCAAAATTACCAAGTACAAATTTACTAGCATTCCAAATCTTATTATTAAAGTTTTTAAACATCTCTAACTTTTCGTAAGTTAATGCATAGCTTGCCCCTGCACTATTTTGATAAAAATAAACCATTCTTAAAGGATCTACTCCATATTTTTCTTTAGCCTGATCCATTGGAATAACATTACCTTTTGATTTACTCATTTTTTGTCCATCAGTTCCTTTTACTAATCCATGAAGATAAATATCTTTAAATGGCTCCTTTTTTAATTTAAAGTAGCTGAACATCATCATTCTGCTTACCCAATTTTCAAGAATATCGTATCCAGTTTCCATTACACTTGTTGGATAAAATGTATCCATTAAATTATTTACCATCAATGTTGCATATGGCCATTGTCCGGAGCTAAACCATGTATCTAGAACACTTTCTTCTTGAATCCAGTTTGTTCCAGGACTTTCTAGTTGCACTTTCAAGTGGTTTTCGCTTGTTGAATCTAAAACAACCCATTCATTATTTAAATTTATAAAGGTTTCAACTTTGCCGTTGTTATCTATTCTTTCTTCAATAGGACCTGCATACCATACTGGCATCCTGTAGCCCCACCATAGAGTTCTGCTGATTGCCCAATCTCTTAAATTTTCCATCCAGTAAAAGAATTTAGCCTCCATATTTTTAGGATGAATTGTTACATCTCCATTTTTAACCATATCAATCACAGGTTGTCTGATTTTTTCAATATCAATAAACCATTGAGAACTCATTATTGGTTCAACAATAGCTTTTGTTCTTTCTGCAATTAAGATATTTTGAACTAATTCTTCTTCTGAAATTAGGTATTCTCCACTTTTTAGATCAGAAAGGATTTCTGGTAATACATCAGTGTATTTTCTACCTAGATATTTGGATGGTACTGGGCCAACCAAAGTTAAGTCCTTATTTATTACATTGCAGTAGCTTATTTGGTTGGCCTGATTAGCTTGATTCCATTCAGTCATAATTGTGAAATCATCTAATGAATGGGCTGGTGTAATTTTTAAACAACCGGTACCAAATTCTTTTTCTACACGTGGACTTGTAATTATTGGAATAATTGTATTTGTTAAAGGTATCAAACATTTTCTACCGACTAGATTCGTATAGCGTTCATCTGTAGAATTAACTGCAATTGCAGTATCTCCAAACATTGTTTCAGGTCTTGTTGTTGCGACTGTAATAAATTCTCCAGTTATTTGGTTATTATCATCAACAATAGGATATTTGATTCTATAAATCTTTCCTTTTCTCTCTTCACGTACACATTGATTATCAGCAATTACTGATTGGGCTTTAGGATCCCAATTTACAATACGAACTCCTTTATAGATCATATTTTGATTGAACATTTCTATAAATGTTGATAAAACAATTTCAACGATTTTAGGGTCAAGTGTAAAGATATCTCTATCAAAGTCAGCAGAAAGTCCAATGGTCTGTTCATCTTTCAATGCTAGTTCTTTATTCTGCATGTTAAATTTCCAAATTTGGTTATAGAATTCTTCACGGCTTAATGAAAATTTATCCACCCCTTTTTTCTCTAAAATATCTCGAACAAAAACACCCTCACCTTCTAAACCTGCATGGTCTTTGCCTGGTAAAAGTAAGACTTTTTTACCTTTCATTCTGGCATATCTACCCATTGCATCTTGATATGCATATCCAGAGATATTCCCTAAATGAGGCCTGCCGTAGGCATTTGGCGGCGGGCAAATAATGCTGAATGGCTCTCTTGGGTCAGCTTTCATTTCTTCAGTAGAAACTACCTGGTCTTTTACAGGGCTGTATTCAGGCTTGTAGAATTTGTTTTCAAGCCAGTATTTAAGAATTTCGTCCTCATTTTGCTGAGGATTGTATGGTCCGTTAGGTAAGCTCATAAATTTATAATAATATTTTACTAATTTATGAGGACTGTTTGCAGTGGTACCACCTCTATTCCCTAATTTGAGGTATTAGGGCGCTTTTCTTAAGCTATAACGGGCTTGTCCCGAAAGAATCTACTTGCTTATACGGCGTTCTTTCTTTTTCTTCCTAAGTGACGTTAATCTTAGGTAATAACGAACTTGAAAGGATTATATCACAAAACGTATATCTGTAATTATGATAGAATAAATCTATTATGACCAAGGGCGAGTATAAATTAAACTACATAATACTAATTGCTGCCCGTTTAGTGTCCCCTTTCCTGATATTTGTTAATCCTCTATTAGCTGTACTTTTTATGATTGTGTTTGACGCTTTTGATGGGCTTTATGCTGCAAGAGGTGGCATTAAAAGTATTGAGTATCAGCATATAGATAAAACTTTAGACCTTGTGTGGTATACAATTACCTTTGCTTTGGTAATTTTAGATCCTCGCTTTTATATTTTTAGAGAGCTACTTGCTTTACTCTACGCTTACAGACTCTTTGGTTTTTTTGTTTTTCTTAAAACACATCAGCGTAAGCTCTTTTTGTTGTTCGCTAATTTTTATGAGAATGTATTTATTTTAATTTTAATAGGAGTTATCGTACCTCAATTATCATTTTTAATTGAACCGCCGTTTTTGGTACCAATGTTTGCTTTGGTAATAATGTTGAAACTGATACAGGAATACATAGCACACTTTGTTACAGGCTCTATAATGGAAAGATATTTTGATGTTGAAATGAAGTGGGCTAAATAAAAGCAGTTTATTTGTTTTTTAAGTCTTCAAGCTCTTTTTTAAGACTTTCATTTTCTGCAATTAGTTTCTCAACTGCTCTATATGTAAGTTCGTTAAATTTTTGCTGCCGCATGCTCTGCTTTTCAATCACGTTAATTACTGTGAATATGATTTTTCTTTGAACGAATGTTTTGATTTTGCCTAAGAACCCAGCTCTACCACGTGATTGAAAAGCATAAATAGCACTTAATACATCTTTAGAAGATTCCATAGCAGGTAAAATATATTCTTTTAACGTTTCACTGTCAGATTTACCGCTAACGTCAACACCTTCATTTGCTAAATAGTCTTCGGCCTTTTGCAGTAGGTCTTTGGAATTCATATTTATTTAATAATTGCTATTTCTATATTATCAACAAGCACTAGGTCTTCTTCTAGTGTAGTATTGGTTAGTTTATACCATTTAGTTGTTAAATCTGTAAATTCTACTTTTATATATGCAGTGCTATTGATGCAGTACGAAAGCTCCTTATTAATACTAAATGGTTTTTTGAATTCCTCTTCTACTAAAATATTTAGCAGATCGTCTCGAGAGTTAAATGTAGCATAAGTCAAAGTATTGCCATCAATATCAAACACACCAAACGAATTATCGCTTAAAGAACATAATGTTTGGTAGGTACTAGGTAGCGTTGTGACTACTGCGTTAGTGTCTCCCAGATTCATCTTGTAATAACTATTGGTTAAGGTTTTAGCTAAGATTTTATCTGAATCTTTAAAGAATTCAACTTGACTAAATGCAATAGGGCTTTGTGTTTCAAGATCTCGAATATTAGCTACAGTTGTTAATTTTACTCCGTTAGAATCATAAATTTCTGGTGCACTTACTGTATCTTTAATAACAACAAAATTTCTATTAGGACTAACGCTTACAATATTTCCTAGAATATTAGATGCTTTTAGTATTTCTTTAGATAAATAATTAAATCTATGCAGCCATCGGTTAGGTGCCTGACCTTGAGTATAAAGGATTGTATTGTTATCAGTCCACACATATTGATCAACTCCATCTTCAAAATTTCTATAATCTGTTGCAGTTGACCAAGTTTTGCTTTCAATATTGTATATGTATATGTCGTATATATCCTCTGCTGATTTACCAAGTGTGGCTACAAGCTTGCCGTCTGGACTCCAGGATAAGCTTTTCCACTCACGTTTTTCTAACCCGATAATGAACCTTTCGTTCATTTTATTTTTCAGTTCAATTGTGTCGTCAGGCTTAATTACAGCATATTCAAATCGTCCACCAGGTGCGTTTGTTAAATCTATAATATTTACCGGCAAGCTTACAGGAGTTGAAACAGGCGGATTTGTATTATTAGTATTATTCATTCCAGATAGTAATGAAAGCAGCAGTATTGTTGCTAGTAAGACAATGCAGATTACAAGTGCAATCACTCCAATGAATATGACTTTTTTATCTTTCATAAAAGTTCGGATAATCTTCTATCATTGTACAACTTAGTCAGGCTGGTTTTAAGTACTATTCTTGTGTATTTGGAAAGATACTTTTTAATATTATATCAAGCGTATCTTTAAAATCATCTTCCTGGGTTGTAAATTGATACTCTCTAGGCAAGTATGGCTTTACATATTGTCCTTCAACGTTGCATGCATAACTCATACGTGGCAAAACATTTCGGTACGAAGTAAGTAGAAACTTTTGAGTTTGATATTTTTCCGAAATTGTATTACATGCTTCAAAGATATTTTTAGCAGAGATATCAATTTTGTAATTATCAGTTGGAATATCTTTAAAGAACTGCTCAAAAGGTTCAATTGATGAAACAACAGTTCTGTTATCGTTGTAAGCAATGATGAATACTTGAGTTACTCTTTTTTTAGTGTATAAATCTAACATTTGGTTAATTAGTTGCCTGGCGTTGTCAAAGTCGTATAAGATATCTTCCTGGCGCAACATGACAACGCCAGTACGCAGCTCTAATGGGATTTCTTGAGGAGTGGTGATTGTGCGGCGCTGATAGGTCCATGTTACTAAAAAGTACAAAGCTAACGGCATCAGCGCCGCCACAATCACAATAGGTAATATTAATTTTAAAATAGATCTTAAATTAAAATGTTTATCGCGAAAAACGATAAGCTTTGTTTTTAGCTTCCTACTTCTAATATCTAGGTTGCTTGTACCTCTCCTTTTGAAGTCCATTAAAGTTTTTTGTAAACAATATAATGGTTTTGGTTATTTTCTACTCCATCTTCGTTATATTCTTCCATTATTTTTAATGGAAGATGGCTAGTTAGTTCAATAATCTCTAGCGGATTATAGTAATGACAAAATCTCTTTGCTCCATTTGTACCAAATGTCATCTCAAAATCATTTTGTGAACTTTCAATAACTACAGGCGTCAACTTCTCTTTGTATCTATCAATTTTTAGGAATTCCCAGAAAGTAACAATCAAAAATCCGTCTTTCTCTAACAAGAAATTTATTGTATTAAAAAATTGTCTTCGCGATTCTACTGTTTTTAAGTGATGAGTAATGCCAAATGCTACTATCAGGTTGTAGGTTTGGTTTATATGGGTACCCCACTTTAAGTCCTCAAAGTCTAAATTTAAAAGCTCAAATTTAGATAACCGATTAGTTGCTTGAATTTGATGCATAAAGTCATCGGTCATCTTTAAAAGTTCAGATGAATTATCTACACCAGTATATTCACCCAAGTTTACACCAGAATTAACCAAAAACTTTAAAAAACGGCCATTTCCGCAGCCTAAATCTAATACTTTAGGTTTGGTAAGCGAATTAATATATTTAAGTGTCTTTTTCCATCCATCCCATGGAGCTTGCCTTGTTTTTGAGAAATCCTCTGCGTAAGTAGAATAAAGGTCCATACAAATAAATAACTACTGATATTGTATCAGAAGTGCGTGTTAAAATTACCCAATGCAGAATTACCAATTTAATATCGAAAAATACAAATCAGATTTAGCTTCTATTGTTGCCGCTATTTTAAGTGCCAAAAAGTTTAATCTTAAGACTTTAGATAAAATTTTAAGAAAATATCCAAAGGATAAAAATGAGATTTTTGGCAGGGATCAGGTTATTGCAGGTATAAATCACTTTATAAAAGTAGGTAGTATTGAAGGTATTAAGCTATCAGGTAATGATATTAGTGGGCTAGAAAGAATTATTGACCAAATAAAATTGAAACCTATGCGAACGGTTTCAGGCGTAACTACAGTAACAGTGCTTACTAAACCATTTGCATGTCCAGGCCAGTGTGTATTTTGTCCAAATGATGTGCGAATGCCTAAAAGCTATATTGCGACAGAGCCGGGTGCCCAGCGTGCTTTAATGAACCGCTTTAGCCCTTATGCTCAGGTTTTTAATCGACTACAGGCCCTTAAAAATATTGGGCACCCTACTCAGAAAATTGAATTACTCATATTAGGCGGAACATGGAGCTATTACCCAAAAAAATACAAGATTTGGTTCATTCATGAGTGTTTTAGAGCAATGAACGAATTTAGCAGGCTCCATGATAATGACAATGTATTTCATCAAAACATGTCCGATCTGGAAGACTTAAAAGGTATAAATATAGAAAATGATTTAAAAAACGATATCAATACTGATTTACGTAAGATTTATGGTAATAAACCATATAATCAGTTAATTCAAACAAAGGAATTTAAAGAGGCTTTTAAGGCAAAGATTATTGAAGAAAAAGATATCGAGTGGAATGATCTGATTAATGTTCAGGACGAAAACTCAAAATCTTCATGCCGTTGTGTAGGTTTGGTTTTAGAGACCAGGCCAGATACAATTACTCCCGCAGACGTTCTGGACTTGCGTAAGCTTGGCGCAACAAAAATACAACTAGGAATCCAAACTCTAGATGATAGGATAAGTGATTTAAATAAGCGCGGGGAACATCGTGCAGAAACTTCACGGGCCTTCCAGCTGCTTCGTGCAGGCGGTTTTAAAATCCATGCTCACATAATGCCTAATTTGTATGGAGCGACTCCTGAAATTGATTTGAAAGTATATAAAGAACTATTTGAAAGTGAACAATATAAGCCTGATGAGCTGAAAATCTACCCTACTTCAATTATTAAAAATACTGAATTATATAACTATTGGCAAGAAGGTAAATACAAGCCATATACTACTCAACAGCTTATAAATCTAATAGCTGATTGTATAGAGGCAACTCCTCAGTATTGCCGTCTGACAAGAATTATTAGGGATATTCCATCTACAGAGATTGCAGACGGCAATAAAACTACAAATCTTCGAGAAGTTATTGAATATAAACTAGCAAAGGAAGGCCGCAAGAATCAAAATATTCGAGCGCGGGAAGTTAAGTTTAGGAACCTAAAATTTGAAGATTTAAAGCTTGATATTGTGCCCTATTCAACAGAAATAGCTAATGAGCTATTCCTACAGTTTATAACTGCTAAAAATGAAATTGCAGGCTTTTTGAGGTTATCTTTGCCTAAAAGCAAAGAGAATATAATTACAAATGAGCTAGACGATTGTGCCATTATTCGTGAAGTCCATGTTTATGGCCCAAGCCTAGAATTCGATAAAACCTCCAGCGGACAAGCGCAGCACCTAGGCTTGGGCACTCAACTTATACAAAAAGCTAAAGAGATAGCTAAAGAAAAAGGCTTTACTAAACTTGCAGTGATCTCAAGCATTGGTACAAGAGAATATTACGACAAAAGAGGTTTCAAATTGAATGAATATTATCAGATTGCAGAACTTTAATTTCTAAATCTTCACTTTGTAGAACGCTGGAAGACCCTATGTCAATCCCAAAAAGAATAGCAGTTTCTAGTCCTGTTAGGTTTAATGCGTTTGCAATCGCAAACAGGGTTTCTTTTGTAGGGTTAGTTAACCCATTTTCCATTCTACTTATACTCCCAAATGAGGCATTAATCCGTAGCTCAAGCTCGAGTTGCGTAACGTTTGCTCGTTTACGGAAGTGTTTTATTCTTTGACCTATTGTTAGCATAATATAAGGATTTTACTTACTATGCTAAAATCAGGATATATTTTGTTGCAAAATTTATGCAACAAAATGTTAGGAGTAGATTGACGTTACTAACTTGCTAATAACCTGTACATATCTGTCATTTGCTTATTAATATCTTTTAAATGTTAGTAAACCTTATACAATGAATAATTTAGAAGTAAGTTTAACTGATTTAGGGTTAACTCAGAATGAATCAAAGGTTTATCTTTTCTTGCTTAAAAGGGGGCCAAGTACAATTTTAAGTATATCTAAATATACAAAAATAAATAGGTCAACAGTCCATATGGTTGTTGGTTCCTTATTAGATAAACGCTTAGTAAGTGAAATAAAGAAAACTAATAGAAGACATATAATAGCAGAAGATCCAGAAAGGTTTAGAAGTCTCATAGAACAGCAAGAGCTAGAGGTAAAAAGAAGAAAAGGTAATGTTCTGAACTTAATTAGCTCTATTAATGCTTCTGTTAATAATCTCAAAGAAACTACATTCGCAGATATTAGGATGTTTGAAGGAATAGAAAATTGTAGGCGACTTTATGATTTCGTATTAACATCCAAAGAAGTTTATTCTTATGTTAATTCTGTCTTTACAGCAGATCTATTCCCCGAAAATGTAAATAAATTTCAGACCGCATTAGAAGGTGGGATGATACTTAAAGACATAATAATTAATGGGAAGATTATGAATGAGTTTGTGAAATCAATGCTTAAATACCCTACTTATAGCTGTAAATTCTTAAAGTGTGAGGATAACTTTGATGTTTTAGACTATATGATAACTGCTAAAGGTATAGCACTTGTTTATGAGGAGGATAAAGATATAAATGGTCTAGTAATATATAGTAAGCCGATAATACAGACCAGTATTTCTTTATTTAAGACTATGTGGGAAGTAGTTCCTACTCCAAGCTTCTAATAAAAATACGATCCAGGATTTGTTTTAAATTAAAAAAATAGAGTTTGTTTACGGAAGTTTGATTTCTAAATTCTGACTTTGTGAAATGTTATAAGAAGTGATATCGATCCCGAATAAAATAGCAGTTTCTAAACCTGTTAGGTTTAATGCATTTGCTATGGCAAATAATGTTTCTTTGGTAGGATTAGTCAATCCAGTCTCCATTCTACTTATACTCCCAAATGAGGCATTAATCCGTAGCTCAAGCTCGAGTTGCGTAACGTTTGCTCGTTTGCGAAAGTATTTAATTCTTTTGCCTTGTTCCATAGCTTCGACAGCCTATAAGTTTTTGCTATAATACTGGTCAATGCCAGTGTCGGGCAATTACCGACACAGTTTATTTATAATAGATATGGATAGTGAGATATTAAAATTACTAAACCAGATTGGACTCTCTAAAACTCAAGCTAGAATATATGCCTTACTCCTTTCTAGAGAACGTACAATAAAAGAATTAGTCTTAGTTCTAGGCTTGGCTAGAAGTACTCTAATTGAGAGTTTAAATAGTCTTGATGATTTAGGGCTGATAGCTTATTTTGTAAAAGACAAATCTGGGACAAAGATGTATAGGGCTAAATCGTTAGGTAGTCTCGATAGATTTCTTCATAATAACCTTAATATTCTAGAAGATAGGATTCAAACTATTGTATCTGCACAAGAATCGCTAAATAAAATGTTAAATCTTCTAAAGTTAACAGGGTCATTTCTAGACAGTAGTATAGATTTGTATTTAGGTAAGAAGGAGGTTCTTAGATTATACAGATCTACTGTCAATATTCCAGAAGTATATTCAATATGTAGATTGGATGACTACTATAAGACATTTCCAAAGGGTTTATTTCTGCAATCGCAGGCTAATAGATTAAATAAGAAGCGTAAGTTCAAAGACTTGGTCATAGACGGTGATTCGGTTAGGGAGCTTAAAGAAAATATAAAAGCTTATGATTACACTGACTATGAATTTAAAGTTATAAAAGATTCTCCCTTATTAAGAGAAAGTGAATTAACAGATATTTTTATAACAAAATCTTATATTATTTTTTCTAACTTTAAGCATACAACTCCATTTTCCTTAAAGCTAAATTCTATAGAGATAAGTAAATTTCTAATATACTTGCACAATATTGTCTGGGAAAGCATTGATTAGAGGTAAAACTAATATATCTTAAATATGATATAATCCCTTGATTTATAATGCTTTTATGACAGACAGAGACAAAGTTGAAGAATTCCTGTTGAAAGAATTAACACATGTATCTCCGTTCAACCCAGATAAAGATTTCGAAAAAGTTAATAAATATAAAAATGGAAATTTCGGAATTAGCTCATTAGCCTTTTCACTGTATTCGAATGGAAATAATCCTCGAGGCGCTAGTTCTCTTCATAAATATGGATTAGTTTACGAAGATGGTAAATCGATTTTTTCAATAAGCTTTTTTAAAAAGAAAGAAGATGATAAGAATGGTTATTTGTTTGTTGTTGCTCCAACCGGATCTGCTATTGTTGATAAGGTAAATACCTTTATACAAAGAGTATTTAGCAATAAGGAATTACCTATTCAGGGAGTATATATTAGATATCTGGATTTAAATCTATATGTTGAGTTTATAAAAAAAGGTTATTTGCCAGTTAAAGAATATCCTTTCTGTCCAGAATCTCCTGAGGAAGACGAAACATTTAATAATTGCTTAGTTAAGATAGATGATGTAGTAATTTTAGATGGTAAGGAAAGAAGAGTAAACAAAATACATCATTTAGAGGGTGATAGCGGCAAAAAAGTTAAATATGCATATGCCAGATTTAGAAATTTTTTACAAAGAAATGATATAAAATATAGGCTAGAATCTCTAACAGGGAAGAATGCAGTCCAGGCTTTAGATGTCATTACTTCTCATTTTGATATGCTTACTAGGCAAGGTAAACGAGCGGGTTCTTCAATAGAAGACCATATCAATTCGATAAGCTCAAAAATTCTAAAGAATGAAGCTTGCGTAGGGCTTTTAGGATTTCTTGGAAAATTTCCAGTATCTGTTTTTGTTGGCGAAAGTATATCGCCAGATACGTTTGCGCTTTATACACCATTCACACTTCGAGATGAAAGTGTTCTAACCAATTTAACAGGAGCGGTATGGAATGCAGACGAAAGAATTGGCTTGTCTGCTATGTCAACATTTGCTTATGTAGAATTATTTAGCCTTTTAAAGCAGAAAGGCTATGAGTACGTTAATCTAGGTGGATCAGAATTTTCAGATTTAAATAAATTTAAGCGCCAGTTGGGAGGGGCTCTTAAACCTAGCTATTGGGTGTATCAGTCAAGAGCACTCCATACAAAGTCGAATACGGCAGCTGTATTATTGTAATAATCTTTATTAGAGATCACGACTCCAGTAACCCCTTCTTTAACAGTGATTACAGCGACTTTACCGTCATAGATCAATATATCTAATGCTCCAGCAGTAAATAATACAGGGGAAAGTTTGTAATGATACCTATCTTTTTCGGCATATTTTGAAGCGTATTCTTTCGCTACTTCAGAATTTTCAACTATTTCCCATAATTTTAAGTCTTTATTCGTTATATGAGCTTGTCTAAAAATCTCAGAATTATCGGGAAAGACTTCAAATATTTTCTGAATATTTGCATAGGATCGTAGTTCTTGAGCTCTTAGTGCTTCAGTATATATCATTTGTACACCTTTTTCTCCTGTAAAATATTTAACTTCGACATCATTAACATCTGTACTTGCTGGTACTAATCCTTGTATAGCCTGTATTGTATCAGGTAAGTTCTTCTCTAGTTTATTAATATCCCACTTCTTCTGCTCCATTAGAAACTTTAATTTATCAGGGTCTTCTGCTATAACCATTCTTCTTTCACCATAATTTGTTTGGCTTACTAATCCTTTTTTGATTAATTCCTCAACAGTATTGTGTGTAGTGGATCTTTTGATGCTAGTTTCTCTAGCCAGATTCATAATTGTATTGGGTCCTGTTTTAAGGAGGGTTGTATAAACAGTGATTTCTTTATCTGTCAGTCCAAAATCTAATAAGAAGTTCTTGACGGATTTATCTATTTTGATCCCCATGCGTTTAATTTAACAATTATGAATTAATGTCAAAATATTCTAACATATTGTGGGCGCTAATATCAAGGTAGCGCAGTGTTTTAGGGGCAATAAGACAGCTGCTGCTGACTGGTAGCTCGAAAATAAGATTGAAATCGAAAGTATTAATCGCGAAAGAAAGCCCCGGCCTTGGGGTCGGGGCTTGAAACAGCTTTATTTTTAACTTTATTCTTTAATTCTTCTTAAGCAAATTGAGCAAATGCTTTATTAGCTTCTGCCATTCTTAGAACTTCCTCTTTTTTCTTAATAGCAGAACCTTCTTTGTTATAGGCATTTTGCAATTCTTTAGATAATACAACCCAGAATTCAGTATTCTTTCTGCTAGCTCTTGCTGCTTCTAAAATCCATTTTAAGGCTAATGCAGTTTGTCTTTTTTCGCTTACTGGAACAGGAACTTGAAAGTTTGCTCCTCCAATTCTTCTGCTTCTAACTTCGATCTTTGGTCTTGCGTTTTCAATAGCTTTTTCTAAAGCTTCAGTACCTTTAGTCTTTGTTTTATTTGCTAAATCCTCTATTGCTTTATATACAATAGTTCTAGCAGTCTGCTTTTGACCATCGTACATTACGTAGTTAATGAATTTTGAAACTAATACACTATTATGTACTTCGTCCGGTTTGATTGGTCTTACCGGTGCTCTTTTTCCTCTCATTTATATTATTTAATAATTAAGAATTATGTTTAAAACAAAGTTCTCCTTAGCTTTCGCCGAGAATACTCTTCTTTTAAATTTAGTTATGGTGTCTTATGCTTTCTTTTCGCCTGCTTTTGGTTTCTTTCGACCGTATCGGCTTCGAGCCTGTCTTCTATTTTCAACAGGAGCAGCATCATAAACGCCTCTAACAACTTGGTATTTTACTCCAGGTAGGTCAGGTTTTTTTCCTGCTCTTAACAATACAACAGAGTGCTCCTGAAGGTTATGACCTTCTCCAGGAATATATGCAGTTACTACCTGTTTATTAGATAACCTTACTCTTGCGATTTTTCGTAAAGCAGAGTTTGGTTTCTTAGGTGTCATAGTTTTAACTGCAATACATACGCCTCTTCTAAATGGATTTGGTCGCATGTAGTACTTATTTTTAACTCCGTTGAAGTTAAAATGCATTGATTTAATTTTATCGTCTTCAGAGAATAATAGTCCTTTAAACCTTACAGTCTTCGTTTTTGGACTTCTTCCCTTTCGAACTAATTGCGAAACTCTTGCCATATTTATTTAAATATATTTATTTTATTAATTTATTCTATATCTGCAGGATTTTCATCTGCATCGGCCTGTTCTCCAACATTTCCGCTAGCAGCATCTTCTACTGCTTCAGATGTTTTAGCAAAACCGAATTCGTCTGTGGTACTTTCTACTTCATTTTCTGTACCAACAGTATCTGCACTTGGTTCTACCACTTCCTCTTCTACAATCAAGCCTAATTGTTTTTTAAGCTCATCTCCTAAAGGAACTGGTCTGCCGATTATAACATTTTCTTTTAATCCTCTCAAATGATCTACTTTACCTATAAGCGCTGCATCAGTTAGAACTCTAACTTGCTGCTCAAATGACGCTGCAGATAAGAAGCTTTCTGTTCTTAATGCAGAGTTTGTGATTCCCATTAGAACTCTTACAGATTTAATTGGCTTTAGTCCTTCAGACTGTAATCTTTCGTTCTCGGCTTCTAAGTCAAGTACATCTACGTAATCGCCAAGCAAATACTCTTTGCTATCGCCACTATCTACAACCATTGCGTACCTGGCCATTTGTCTAACAATTATTTCTAAGTGTTTGTCATCTACTTCAATACCAGAGATACCGATTACTTCCTGTACTCCTCTAATAATATATTTTTGAGCTTCTTCAATACTTTTTAGCTTAGCTAACTCTTTTGGATCTATTGATCCGAATGTTAACTGGTCTCCCTGTTCAACAATTTGACCATCTTTAACAACAAGGTTTATTAAGCTCTCAGTTTCTTTTTCAACTTCAACCTCTTTTGTACCTCGAACCGTAATCACCTTACCTTCTACGCTGGCGATACCATCTATTTCGCTTTGTAGCTCTTTTTTCTTGATGATTGCTAGTGTGTCGCCAACTTTAACTTTCTTACCATCTTTTACTGCAATACTCTCTTCTTTATCTACCTGATATTTCTTTACCACTTTCTTTTCTCCGGTTACTCGAATGATTACTTTCTTTTTGTCATCAATAATCTTAACTTGACCTGGTATGTCTGAAAGTAAAGCTAAAGCTTTTGGTGTTCTAGCTTCAAGTAATTCCTCTACTCTAGGGAAACCTTGAGTAATGTCAGCACTACCTGCTCTAGCGTCAGATTTAGACTTTAGAGTTAATTGAGTAGCAGGCTCTCCTAAAGATTGAGAGGCAATTGTACCTACAGCTACCCCAAATTCTACAGGCTGACCTGTTCCTAAGTCGTATCCATAACATTTTTGACAAATACCATGTGCTACTCGACAGGTTGTTGCACTCCGAACTTTTACTTCAGTAATCTCTTCAATAGCGTCTATGTGTTTTGCTAAATCTAATGTAATTGCTTCACCTGCAGATAAAATAACTTCGCCTATTTTTGGGTTAGCCAAATCTTGAGCTAAGTATCTTCCTTTTAGTCTGTTTACAAATGATTGCAATCTTTTATCTGCTCTTTCAATTACAACACCTTCTGTAGTACCGCAGTCTTCAACATTTGTAACAATATCTTGAGCTACGTCATGTAATCTTCTAGTTAAGTAACCAGAGTCTGCAGTTCTTAAAGCTACGTCTGCAAAGCCTTTTCTAGCTCCACGAGCAGCAACAAAATATTCAAAGTTTGTTAGACCTTTTTCAAAGTTATTTTTTAGTGGCAAGTCTACAATATTTCCAGATGGATCTGTTACAAAGCCTTGTACTCCCGAGATCTTCTTTACCCAAGGAGCAACTGGAATAGCTTTAGAATTGCTCAAATCTACCAAATTAGGAGATTTTTTTTGCGCTAATTCCCAAATTTCATCTTGAATCTTTTCTACTTCTTTTTGCCATTCAGATCTTCTGCTCCACTTTAGTTCATTTTCTGTAATGAAGCCCTGAGCGTAGTCGTCACCTAATTGGTCTTCTGTCTTTACAAATTCATCCAATCTCTTTTCTAAGATCTCGTCACCACCGAATCTGAATTCTTCCATCGAAACAGAGAATCCAAGTCTTCCTGCATAAATAAATCCAAGAGATTTAATAGCGTCTAATGTTTCTAATGCGATTTCATTTCCGTAGGTATTAAAGATACTTGCTGATAATGCAGATATATCTTTTAAGCCTAATGCACTATTAATAAATTCATGTCCTTCCGGCAAGGATTTATTTAATCTTGCTCTACCTGCTGTTGTAACAATAACTTTGCCGTCTAGTAATAATTTTACTGGTTCGTCAAAGTGAACTTTACCTAGATAGTAGGCAGAAATTAACTCGTCGATATTTGCATATGTATTTTTAGCATCAGCTTCGGTACCTCTCATTAATGTTAAGAAGTAAATACCGAATGCCATGTCTTTAGATACGTTGTATAAAGGTGAACCGTCTTTTAATGACAACAAGTTATTCTTTGCAAACATCCTATCTTTAACTTCTTCAACTGCTTTTTCAGATAATGGTAAATGTACAGCCATTTGGTCTCCATCAAAGTCTGCGTTGAAACCAGCACAAGTCATAGGATGTAGTCTAATTGCATTACCTTCAATTAAGACTGGGTAGAATGCAATAATACTCTGTTTTTGTAAAGTTGGAGCTCTGTTCAATAGAACTGGTCTTCCTTTACTTACATCTTCTAAAATATCCCAAACTTCATCAATTCCGCTTTCAAAAATCAATTTAGCTTTTGCAGGGTTTGCTGCTAAGCCTCTAGCAATAAGTTCTCTGATAATGAATGGTCTGAATAACTCTAAAGCAATAACTTTAGGCAAACCACACTGATCAAATTGTAATTCAGGACCAGGAACAATAACTGCGTTACCTGAATAGTCAACTCTTTTGCCTAATAGGTTTTGTCTAAATCTACCTTGCTTACCTCTTAACATGTCGGATAACGATTTGAATGGTAATCCTCTTGTGTTTAAAGAAGGTGCACCTGGTTTGTGGTTGTTATCTAACAATGAATCAACAGCTTCTTGAAGCATTCTTTTTTCATTTCTTAGAATGATTTCAGGTGCACCAAGTGCTATTAATCTTTTAAGTCTGTTATTTCTGTTAATTACTCTTCTGTATAAGTCGTTAAGGTCATATGTAGCAAATCTACCTCCTGGTAGCTGTACAATAGGTCTTAAATCTGGAGGAATTACAGGTAAAACTTCAAGCACAACCCAAGATGGATGTACTCCTGATTTTTGTAATCCTTTCATTATTCTTAATCTTTGTACGATTCTGCTCTTTTTTAATTGAGATTTACTTGTTTTTAACTCCTCTTCTAATAATGTGATTTCTTCATCAACATTTAGCTTGTCTAACAACTCCTTAATAGCTTCTGCACCCATACCTGCTTCAAAGAAATAGAAGCCATAAGATTCAAGAAGCTGATATTCTTCTTCTGATAATGTTGAACCGATTGTTACACTTTGAATTAAAGCTTTTAAGTCTACAAATTTCTTTTCGATATTATCTTGCTTTTGTTTATAAGCAGATTTTAATCTTGCAATTTGAGTTTTTTCATTATTTCTAATTCTTTCTAATTGAAGGTCTAATTTTGCCTTTTCTTTAGAAGACTTTCTTACATCTTCAGCTTCCTCTTCAAACTGAGCGTTAATCTCTTTAATCTTTTCTTCTAACTCGGTAGTAACTTCATCTGATTCGCTCTTTTTTAGCTCATCAAGGCTGCCAAGTGCTTTTTCTCGTTCTTCATCAATTACATTTGTTACAACATATCTTGCGTAGTAGATAACTGTTTCTAGCTTCTTTTGAGGAATATCTAAAATTAAAGATAATTTGTTAGGAACTCCATTTGAGAACCATACGTGTGCTACAGGAGCAGCCAGCTTAATGTGGCCCATTCGCTCTCTTCTTACTCTTTTATGAGTAATTTCAACACCGCATCGGTCGCAAACGATACCCTTGTATCTAATCTTTTTGTATTTACCGCAGTAACATTCAAAGTCTTTGGTAGGACCAAAAATTTCCTCGGCCATTAAACCACCGGGTTCTGGCTTGAATGTTCTGTAGTTGATTGTTTCAGCTCTAGCAACTTCGCCATGTGACCAGTTCATTACATCTTGCGGACTTGCTACTGAAATTTTTACTGCATTAAAATCTTTAAGCATAGGTTATTAGTTTAAGATTTATCAAAATAAATTATTCAACATCATCCATAACTGTTAAGTTAGGATCGTCAGTTACATTGCTGCCGTTTCCAATTGAGTCAACGATTTCCTCAAGTGCCATATCTGCTCTCTCTTCATCGTATTCTGCATTGATCTTATCAAGTTTAATTGCTAAACCTGCAAGCTCTTTATCTAAAACATTGAATGACTCTGGCACGCTAGGTGCTGTAATTCTTTGTCCAGAAATAATTGCTTTGTAAGCTGCAGCTCTACCAACAACATCGTCAGATTTAATTGTTAACATTTCATGTAATACATTTGGTACAGCGTGTGCTTCAAGTGCCCAAACTTCCATTTCGCCGAATCTTCGTCCTCCTCTTTGAGCTTTACCTCTTAAAGGCTGCTGTGTAACCAAAGTGTACGGTCCAGTAGATCTAGCATGAACTTTGTGATCAGCTAAGTGATCAAGTTTGAACATATATTTCATTCCAACTGTTACTTGTTGTTTAAACTTTTCTCCTGTTCTACCATCAAACAAGTCAACCTTTTCCTCGTATTGAAGTCCATTTTTCTTAGCCATGTCTAATAATGGCTCTAAGCTGAATTCAGAGAATGGCTGAACTTGCACTTTTACACCTAACTTATTTGCCAAGTTTCCAACGTGCACTTCCATTAACTGACCAATATTCATACGTCTAATCATAGAAGATGGACCAAGAATAATATCTACTGGTTTGCCATCTGCTGTATGAGGCATATCTTCATCAGGGACAACTTTAGTAATAACACCTTTGTCTCCGTGGAACCCTGTTAGCTTATCTCCAATAGAAATTCTGTGAGTTTTTGCTACCCAAACTTTTACTTGTTTTAGAACACCAGCGTTTAGTTTAGCGCCAGAGTCTCTATCAAGAATTTGAACAGCAACAACAACTCCATGCTCTCCGTAAGGCATTCTTAATGAGTTATCTCGAACATCTCTTGCGTATTCACCGAAGATTGCTCTTAATAATTTCTCTTCTGCTGTTAATTCACTTTCTCCTTTTGGTGCAATAATTCCTACTAAGATATCATTTGCAGAAACACTTGCTCCAATTCTTACAACTCCTTCTTCATCTAAATTTCTTAATGCCCAATCTCCTACTCCTGGAATATCTCGAGTTATAAGTTCATTACCTAATTTAGTTTCTCGAACTTCCTGAACATATTCTTGAATATGTACTGAAGTTAAAAGATCTTCTTTTACAACTCTTTGTGAAATCACAATTCCATCTTCAAAGTTATATCCATCGTATACCATGTATGCAGTTCTTAGGTTAACTCCTAGTGCTAATTCACCATGATCTGTACAAGGACCATCAATAATTACATCTCCTTCTTTTACTTTTTGACCAGGTAAAACAACTGGAGTTTGAGAGAATGATGTGTTTTGATTTGTTCTTACAAACTTTTCTACAGGATAGTCTACGATGTCATTTTTTCCATAGCTAATAGTTACTTTTGCGGCATCTGCATAAAGTACAGTTCCAGCTGCTTTAGCATATACTGTTCTTCCGCTAGCTCTTGCTGCTTCAGTTTCAAATCCAGTTCCTACAATCGGAGACTGACTCTTAATTAAAGGAATAGCTTGTCCCTGAGTTTTTGCACCAATTAATGTTCTATTAGGGTCATCGTTTCCAGCAAAAGGAATCAATGCTAATCCCATACTTGCAATTTGTGCGGGGCTAATATCTAAATAATCAACTTCTGTTGTTTTTACTTTTGCATAGTTTTGACCATCTCGAACGTATGTTTGTTCTTCAATTATATTTCCATGGTCATCTCTATGAACACTTGCGCTAGCGATCTTGTGCTCTAGCTCAGTATCTGCATCAATATAAACGATCTCATCTGTAACAAATGGTCTAATATGGAATTCAGTAAGTCCGGCTTTCTTAGCTTTTTCAGCTAAGTCTGTTGTGATTGCGTCACCTTTCTTACCTAATCTTTTACCATTTACTACCAAATCTTCAAATAATTCTCGATTTTTAAAGTTAGAAACTTTATCTATTTCAATAATAAATTTGTTTACAACATTAAAGTATGGAGCTTCTAAGAATCCATATTCATTAATTTTTGTATAAATTGCTAACTGGTTAACCATACCAATAGATGGACCTTCTGGTGTGGTAACAGGACATAGTCGTGAATAGTGAGAGTTATGAACGTCTCGAACAGAGAATGTTGCTCTCTCTTTTGTTAAACCTCTAGGTCCTCCCGCAGTGATCTTTCTTTTAGCTTCTAATTCACTAAAGATGTTACTTTGGTCCATGAATCTCATTAATGCAGAGCTTCCAAAGAATTGGTTAATTGCAGATACAACAGGTCTTGTATTTACAATCATTGCTGGAGTTACTTTCTCATCTGTTGAGTAAGTAGCCATCTTATCTTTAATATTTTTCTCCATTATTAGAACACCTACTCTAATTTTTTCTTCTACAAGCTCATCTACTCCTCTAATTCTTCTATTACTTAAGCTATCAATATCGTCAGGAAGTAATGTACCGTGATTTAATTTGATAAGACATTTGATAACTTCTACAACATCTCTTTTCTTAAGAATATATTCAGCATTTGTAATCTCTTCGTTAATGCCTAGCTTTTTGTTTAATTTGTATCGGCCGATTTTTCCTAAATAGAATCTTCGTTTATTAAAGAAGATATTATCAATTAAGGCTTTAGCATTTTCTAATGTTACAGTATCTTCAGGTCTTAGTTTTCTATAGATATCAACTAATGCCTCTTCTGTGTTTTTTGTAGGATCTTTTCTTAAAGTAGCATCAACAAAGCTTGTTTCGCTTTCTCCTTGTGGTACATCTACTGCACTTAAAACTCTTTTAATATCATTGTCAGAGCTGTATCCAAGTGCTCTTAATAATGTAGTTAAAAGAATTCTTGGTCTTTTTTGAAGTAGCTTAATGCTCATTACTCCATATTTATTTACTTCAAATTCGTACCAGTTACCTCGGTGAGGCATCAATTTAACTGAATATAGCTTCTTTTTTGATGATGATGCTTTGCTTTCTGAGAATAATAAACCTTCTGATCTTAAAATTTGGAACACAACTACTCTTTCGTTACCATTAATCATAAATGATGCTCTATTGCTCATTAAAGGCATATCGCATAGGTAGATTTTTTGTTTTTTTATCTCTCCAGTTTTTTTATTAAGAAGTCTTACGTTTGCATGCACAGGCGCATCATAGGTTTGTCCTAATAATTGTGCATCTCTGAAAGTAATTTTTGGTTCTCCCCATTCGAAACTTTCAAATGTGATTTCCCAGTTTAATCCTGTATAGTCCGTTATAGGATTAATTTCGTCGAACAATTCTTCGAATCCTTCAACCTTAAAGCGTTCAAAGAACTCTTTTTGAGCCTCCAAATAATCCATGGACATTTTAGGGGTGGGATTCTTAGTGAGGTTTACTCTATTATTTATGGCCATATTGTAATAAAACTTAAAAAGCAATAAAAAGACACACTCGCCCTATTGAGTGTGTATTAACTCTTTATAATCTTTAGATAATTTTCTTTTTTAGCATTTGCTATATATAGCTTTTAGGGACTTTTTTAATGTGGACTATTTATAGCACGAAATATCCCTAAAAGTAAAGTGTAAATATCATAATAAATTAAGAAAATTTTGCTGTCAACGATAAGTACGAGTAAAATGAAGATAAGTTAAAAAAATTTTTGTGGAAAGGTTTCGTTTTTACATTGTTATTTTTGCTATCACTTTTATTCTAGCTATAGTTTTTAGTTTAGCAGATGCAGGCTGGATTGTTGATCTGGTAAGCTTTTTGGCTTTTTTAGCGTCAATAATATACTTCCTTTTTAGCTTTGAAGAACCTCCAAAAGCCAAAAAGCTTCTAATTCCCGAAGTTCATAATTACTACAAATCTAGAATGAACAACTATACAAACTTAGTTGCCATAGAATTCGCTCTGCTTTCTTTTGTATTTTTTATTATAATTGCTACTACATCTATTAGCTGGGCTTTAACGATACTTTCTTTATGGTTTATCTCTATTCCTATAACTTATGTAATAATCCTGCAGACTTCTAAAAATTTAGAAAAAGAAAAGTTGGTTAACTACTTTTCTTTAAAATTCCCAGAGTATGAATTCGTTCTTCTAGAACAAATTGTGACTGCTCTGCTCCTTTCTGAATCACTTAAAAGGTATCTTCTTTTACAGAATCTACAGGATAAAACCGATAACGAAAGCTTACCTTTAGAAAAATTTGTAGACACGTATTTGGAGTATCTAAAGGCAGCAGGTATTTCGCTTGTTAGCGGTGAGATCGAAGAAATAAATAAATTATAGTGTTAAAATTCATTCGTTAATAATGAATATATGAATGAGTATCAACAACAATTACTAGATCATTACCACTCACCAAGAAATTTTGGTGCTCCTTCTTTTGAGGCTACTCATAATGCTAAAGTTTCTAATTTATCGTGCGGTGATGAAATTGAAATATGGTTAGAAGTATCTGCTGACAAGATTATTAAGAATGTGGCGTTTAGTGGCGAAGGCTGTTCTATTGCAATTGGAAGTGCTTCCTTACTTCTTGAAGAATTAAAAGGTAAAACATTAGATGAAGTTAAAAATCTAAGTGAAGACTTTCAGATTAATCTCGTTGGGATTCCTTTAACTATGGCTAGATTAAAATGCGCTACTCTACCCTTTCAAGCTGTTAAAAACTCCATAGAATAATACTACCTCTATTTTAGTTTGTTTCTTAAAAAATACTATATAGGTATACTTTCACACGAAAACGCTCCGCAGGAAAATTTTAAAGAATTTTTCTTACAAAGTTCTTACAAAAAATTTTAGAGGAAATAGGAACTGAAAATTTGCTTGCTGGCAAATAAATCCTTTAATTTTTATCTATTTAAAATATGGCTGTTCTATACTCAAGATTATGTTTCCAAAAACTGGCATTAAAGCCAGCTGATAATTAATAAGTGCAAATCCTTATCTATAAAGAAGAATAGGGCCATATGGTTATAGGGTAAT
Source organism: Candidatus Dojkabacteria bacterium (assembly GCA_030834985.1). Lineage (GTDB taxonomy): Bacteria > Patescibacteriota > Dojkabacteria > J137 > J137 > Brojett037. The sequence continues at coordinate 151,969 of JAUQWV010000003.1, read as the reverse complement.
GTTTAACACAAAGTACTTTACTTAAAAATTTTTATAGATGAATAGAGTATGTGAAATCAAAACATTACAGGGTAGAGTGATTGACAATTTGGCTTGCTAAAACATAAACTTAACTTGACTTTGAAAAAAGTCACAAGCTAAGATCCTTAACGGATAATTATTTTATTTATTTATTCATTCTCTATGAATAAAGCAGAATTAATTGCATACGTTGCAAATAAGACTGGTTTAACAAAGAAGGATGTAAACAGCGCATTAGACGCAATCGTTGATGCTGTTGTTTCAACTGTTAAATCCGGAAAGCCAGTTACTTTAACAAACTTCGGTACTTTCGTATCCGTAAGAAGAAAAGAAAGTGTTAAAAGAAATCCAAAAACCGGAGAACCTGTAAGAGTAAAGGCTAAGAACGTTCCAAGATTCAGACCTGGAAAGCACTTCAGAGAAGTTGTTTCAAGATAAGTCTAAATCTTTTTTAGCATTTATCCCGGCCGTAAGGTCGGGATTTTTTATGCTTAATTTATCTACAAAAATAGAGTAGAGGCTTAGCTGTGCTTAATATCATCAATCTTGATATAGGTGGATTGTGTGCCATTCCAATCGTTTCTTTCTATTGTTCCTGCTATATCTACTTTGTTTCCGATACCGATATTTTCTAACTCCTGTGCTTTATAGAAACCTAATGCTTCTGTTGGACCATTATCAGTATTAAATATAAACTTGATATGATTATTTTCTTTACCGAATACTCTTAGCTGATGGGCAGATACATTCCTTAGTGCTACCACGGGCTTTTTATTTGCCATCCCAAAAGGGGAGAGTGATGACAGTTTATTATGGGTCTCTAAATTGATATCTGTAAGGTTAGCTATCCCATCAATTCGAAGTTTTTTTATAAGATCTGCTTGGCTGATAGTACTGTTTGCAGCGTCTTTTATGGCGGGCACAAATTTCTCTAGATTATCCTTAGCAAAGCTAAGGCCTGCTGCTTGTGTGTGCCCGCCATGTGATAAGAGCAGAGCAGATAGATCAGATAAATTTTGAGCGATGTTAAAGCTTTCAATACTACGTGCAGATGCTTTTATCTTACCATCTTTTAAAGATCCTACAATGACTGGTCTATGGTACTTTTCACAAATTTTACCCGCAATTAGGCCAATAATTCCTTCAGGCCAATCTTCTCCATAAATAAAAAAAAGATTGTCATTTATTTGACTTTGAATTTGTTCTTCGGCTAATTTAATAAACTTTTGAGTTAAAAGTTGCCTCTCTGAATTTAAAGAATCGAGTTTTAAAGCCATTTTTAAAGCCATTTTATGGTCTTGAGTCGTAAGTAGTCTGACTCCATCCATTGCGTCTTCTAGGCGCCCTGTAGCATTGATTCTTGGTCCTAATACAAAGCCCAGGTGATAAGTATCGATACTGTTTAATGGTATCTTTAGATAGTCAAAAATATTTCTAATTCCTAAATTAGAAGTTCTCTTTAGTTTTTCTAAGCCTAATTTAACTAACGTTCTATTTTCATCAATCAAAGGCATAATATCGCAAACAGTTCCTATCGCTACTAGGTCGAGATATTTTGTCATATCGATATCTTTTTTAAGGATTTCATTAACAGCAGAACATACTTTCCAAGAAACAGCAGCACCGCATAGTTCACTGAATGGATAATTATTGAGTTTAGGGTGGCAAACTGCTAAAGCTTTATCTGGTATTAAATATTCGCCTGCCAGTTTGCCACCTTCAACCTTCTCTTTATCCGATAATAGAGTATGGTGATCTGTAACTATAAATTTAATTTTATTGCTGAACTCTTTTATTAGTGAAGCGTCTTTAACTCCGCAGTCCACTGTAATAATAAGTTCACCACCCATTTCAATAATTCTATTAATTGATTCTTCACTTAAACCGTAACCTTCTGTAAATCTTGATGGTATATAGGGCAGAGCATTAAGGCCTAGATCTCTGAATAGAAACTGCCACATGATTGAAGTGGCGGTGATACCATCTACATCAAAATCACCATGTATAAATATCTTTCTATCAGTTCCCAAAAACTCTTTAATAATCACCGCCACTTTCTTTACATCACTTAAAAGCAAAGGAGAGTGTAAATCAGATAGTTGAGGATTAAAAAAGGAAGAGTTATTAGGATCAATGTTTCTTGACGAAAAAATCCATTCAATTAAAGGAGCATTATTTTGCTCAGGTAAAATCCATTCCATAGCAAGTAGGATAACACATTAACTTAATATTCAGGCAGGTCGCGCTCGTCTTTATCTAACCATTTTAAGAACTGTTTTAAACCTAAATAAATTGCAACTAAAGAAGCTGCTACAGCCATAATTATTAAAACAATTGTGATAATAAGGTTTCTAGTCTTTATTGAAGTGTATTCATCTGTAATAGGGAGTACTTCTGATTCGCTATTGGTAGCATAGTTTTTTCGAACCGTTGCGATATAGGTACTTTCAGCTAAGAATGCTTCAGCTCTTCCAAAAAGCTCATTTACACCGCCTCCTAAAATTGTTACTTCAATAGGAATTACGTATGTTTGACCTTTTCTAATTGATATATCTCCGCGTGCTGTATTTCCTTCAATTACATAGTTGCCTTGTTTTTCAAATATATTTGGTCCGGTGGTTGTCCAAGTAATTCTTACTCTATCAGAGTCTATATTAGATTTTAGAACCATTTCAAATTTAACTTTCTTTGTAGCTGGGTCCTGCGTGTATTGTTTAAACTCTGTTCTTAACCCGTCAACATCTTGGATTTCTGGAGCTTTTGATTGAGTAGTTAAGTCTTGAGCTGTAATTACTATGGGACAAAGCATACTCATTGTAAGAATGCTTATTAGTAAAGGCTTTTGAGCAATTTTATATAATTTTTTCACGTGAGAGTATACCACCCTATAATAAATAATTTATAACTCAAAAGTATTTTACACTACCTTTCTAACGATTAACATTGGTGTTATGTTTCCATCATCATCTTGCCCTTGAGGATTTCCTTTTAATATTTGCATTAAGTCCTCTACACTAAACATTTCTCTTAACTTAGTGCCATATCCTATAATATTGTTATCTATGTTATTACCGTCTACAATCGCAGTAGGAACATTAAATTTTTCTTCGATCTTATTGGCTATCTCATCTGCATTTGTTGGAGGTAAAAAAGCATATTCATTAAAAGGTTTCATTGCTGTCGGAATAAAGCCATCAATTGCATTTATATTGTGTCCTGCTATCCTGTAGAAATATCCCGGCTTACCTATAAATTTCATTAAGGTACCTCCTATTAAAGCAAGAATCATACGCGGATATCCAACTATATTTATTGCCACTTGCATTTTTTCAGGTAGAGAGTATCCATAATCGTTAGGCCACTTTTTTACAAACTTAACTATTAGTCTGGCAAGTGGTGAAATTTCGATTTCAGATCTATGAACAACATATTTTTCAGTAATACTGAGGATCTTTGAAGAGATACAAAAAAAATCCCCTTCTTGAAAATATGGAGCGGCATAGTCTTCAATAAATTTATATAGATCGTCTCCAATATTAACAATAGGAGTTTCAACAGGATAACGTGCATATTTAACTCCTTTATGCTCGCTTATAAGTTCTCTATTAGGATTAGCTTCAAGCTTTATTCCGTAATTGCTCATTAGTCTTTTGAATAAAATCTTATTGATTCATTTTAATTCAATACCTGAATTTTTAAAAATGCTTGTGCTTTACAATTTAGCTTTTACTCTTTAGTATGTAGTATATGGCTATAAAAAATCCTATTAACAAATTAGAAGCCAGTTTTGCAGTTATGGGCATTATTGGTTTAGTCCTTGTTAGTGCTATTAGTGTTTCGATGCTTAATCCAATAGTAGAGCAATATGGTTCTAATATAAGTTCTGGCGGAGTTGCTGGAATCTCTACTGAAGCGCATACCGCACTTCCTTTAGTTGTTAACGATACTTTTAAACAAGATCCCAAATTTAAAATTTCAAGAGAAGAAAATATTGATGGACAAGCTTCTTTTAATTTATCTGCATCTAACTTATTAAAAGGGACCTACTCAGGTAGCTTATTTAATATTTACAATCCAAATAATACTGAAATTAAAACTAAAGCTAGTTTTAATATTCCAGAAGCTCTTAAAGGAAAAATTAAAGTTTACTTAGAAGATGAAAAAGACTCTTTGATTATGTATACAAGAGAAGAATCCTTTGGACCAAAAACAATAACTCTTGATAAATTTTCTGAAAGAGAATTTGATTTTAAGTTAGAAGTCCTAGAACATTTATCATCGGTTGAGATGATATTTTCCTTAGCAGATGGGCAATAACCCCGTATACCTTTTGACACTCCCGTATTTGTAGCTTATTATTGATTTATTGGAAGGTTGTAAGAATTTTGTAAACCTAATCCAATTAAAATTGCTTAAATTAACTTTAAAACTAATATTATGGCAAAAGCACAAAAAGAAGAGGTTACAGAAACTTCTCAAACAGATAATAAATCCAATGCAATAAAAATGGCTATGCAACAGATCACTAAGCAATTTGGTGAGGGCTCAATTATGACCTTAGCAGAGGAGAAGGTTAAGAAATATGACTCAGTTTCTACTGGTGCAATAGGCTTAGATATTGCTTTAGGTGTTGGTGGTGTACCAAAAGGGAGAATTATTGAAATTTTTGGTCCAGAGTCATCCGGTAAAACAACATTAGCAATGCATGTTATTGCAGAAGCGCAAAAAGCAGGTGGAACTGCAGCTCTGATTGATGCTGAACATGCATTTGATCCTGAATATGCAAAAAAAATAGGTATTCAAACAGATAGTCTTTTAGTTTCTCAGCCAGATTATGGTGAACAGGCTTTAGAAATTTTAGAAACTTTATTAAGATCAGGAGCGCTGGACATAATAGTTGTCGATTCAGTGGCAGCTTTAACACCCAAAGCAGAGATTGACGGTGAAATGGGGGATTCTCACATGGGTTTGCAGGCAAGGCTTATGAGTCAGGCTTTAAGAAAGATTACAGGTATTGCAAGTAAAACTAATACAGTTGTAATCTTCTTAAACCAATTAAGAATGAAAATAGGAATAATGTTTGGAAACCCGGAAACTACTACAGGAGGTAACGCACTAAAGTTTTATGCTTCTGTAAGAATGGATATTAGAGCAAAAGAAAAAATTACAAAAGGAGAAGAGGTTGTTGGGAATCTGGTTCGTGTTAAGGTAGTAAAAAATAAGGTAGCTCCGCCATTTAAAGAAGCTGAATTTGAAATTCGTTATGGTGAAGGTATTGATAAAATATCTAGCCTAGTGGATGCTGCAGTTAAATACAATGTAATAGAGAAGTCTGGTGCGTGGTTTAAACGTAATGGTGAAAACCTAGGACAGGGCAAAGAGGGAATTAAAGAACTGTTAAAAAATGACAAGAAACTTTTGCAAGAGGTGTGGAACGATGTTAAAAAAGCGGCAGGTCTTTAATCGCTGAATTATAAAATACAGGTTTTAGTAAGGCGGCGCTAGGAGCGCCGCCTTTAAGTTTCTTACTTTAAATGAATTTTAAAAAGAAAACTTAAAAGTTCAGGTGGAATTCCTGTATAATAATTTTGATTATGGAAAATCTTAAAATTCCACTTGACTAAATTACACCGAATATTGTTTAATTTATTTATACTATTTTGTAGATCCCAAGTCTACAGTTGATTTTTATATTTATGAACAATCCTGGATACAAATCTTTAGAACATTTATTCATCTCAAAAGTTAGAATTAAAACACTCAGATACTTTGCATTAAACCCTGAAGCTACAATTCATTTGAGGGGTGCAGTTAGAGAATTCGAGGAAGAAATAAACGCTGTTAGAAGAGAACTTAATAGATTAGAAGAAACTAAATTTATTATTTGCGAAAGTAAAGGTAATAGAAAATATTTTAGAGTAAACATAGAGCATCCTTTCTACAACGATATGTTGTCAATGTTCCATAAGGTATATGGATTAGGCGGCGATATAATAACTAATTCAAAAAAAATCGGTGAGATTCAATTTGCGTTTTTAACTCCTACTTATACAAAAGGTGCAAATAATATTGAACAACATATTGATTTAGTAGTTGTTGGAGATGTTGACTTAGATGAACTGGAGTCTATTGTTCAAAAGATGCAATCAAACAAAGGCCGGGAAATCCACTATATGGTGCTAAAGCCAAATGAATTTGCCTTAAGAAAGCGAAGAAAAGATCAAATGATCACAGATGTTCTTATGCAGGATAATGTAATGCTAATTGGTAATTACGAAGACCTAGTTAGACAATAATGGAAAAAACAATACAAATAGTTGGCCCATATTTTACAAACTATAGCTTGGCAAAAGTTAATCGTGAACTTGCTTTAGCCATAAACGCACTAAATTCAGAATATAAAGCATTCTTGTATTGTGATCCTGAAGCAATTGATTACCAGCCATCTGCAGATGAAATCTCAAAACGGCAGCTGACAGAAGTTGTAAAGCTTACACCTACTAAAACAGATATTGCTATTTACAATAATTTCCCAAAAACATTAACAAGTTTGCATGGCTTAAAAGACTTAAATGCAGATGTTAAATTAATGTACATCGCTTGGGAAGATGTAACTTACCCAACTAGTTGGGTTGAAGAAATAAATGAAAATCTTCATGGAGTAATGGCTACAACGTCTTTTGTTAGAGATGTCTTAATTGATTCAGGTGTTAGAGTTCCAATAAAGGTTGTTTCAAATGCTCTAGATCCAGAGTTAAAAAAAGAACAATCATCAGAATATAAGTTGAATACAAATAAAAAGTTTAAATTTATACATATAAGTTCAGCTAAACAAAGAAAAGGTGTAGATTTATTAATCAAAGCATACTTTTCTGAATTTACTAAGGACGATAACTGTGTTTTAGTGATCAAAAGTTTTCCCGGGCCAGACAATGTTGTAGAGCAACTACTTGCAGAAAATAAAACTGATAGCTCGCCAGAGGTTGTCCATATTCCAGATCCGAATCTAACTGAAGCAGAAATTGCAAACTTAACATCCAGTTGTGATTGTGCAGTGTATCCAACAAGGGGAGAGGGTTTTGGCCTTCCAATCTTAGAAGCTATGCAATTAGAGGTTCCAGTTATTGTAACAGGCTACAGTGGACATATGGATTTTTGCTCAGAAGAGAACGCATATTTACTAGATTATAAACTAGAGCTGGCAAGCAAAAATGAAATTGTAAATTTAAATTCATATTGGGCTGAACCTGACTTTGATCAATTAAAAGTCTTAATGAAGAAAGTCTATAACCTAAGAATAGAAGGAGCAGAAAACTTACCGGAGCTAGAAGAATTAAATCAAAAGGTGAAAAATGCAAAAGAAACAGCAGATTCTATAAGGTGGGAAGCTTCTGCAAAAGAAAGTGTTGAATTTTTAAACTCAATACAAAAGAGCGTAGCTTTTAAAGATAAAAATTTTGCAACACTTACCTTTTTAAACGATCAGACTGGAATAAGTTCTTACTCAAAAGAGCTATATAAAAATATAGAGAAATCTTTTAATAACTTCTATTACCTTGCTAATCAAGATATAGCAGATCGTACAGAACTAGATAGTACAAATGTTGTTAGAAATTGGTCTACTGGAGATACTGACTTTACACAACTAGTTGAATTCTTGAGTGAAAACAAGATTGAAATCTTTCATATTCAATATCATACAGGCGAGTTTGCGCCTTCAAGCTTGAATACTTTACTTGAAAATATAAAAAATTTATCGATTAAGACTTTTATAACTTTACACTCTGTAACTAATAATAAAGAGTTAGATGTTATTAAAGACTGTCCTAATCTAAAATTAGTACAAAAAGTAATTTTCCATAATCAGGCAGATTTAGATTATGCAGCTAAAACTTTAAATAATGTTGTTTTAATGCGTATCCCAAGAATAAGCTACAAAAATAGAAACAGAGCTAATTTAAAAGCTACGTTAGGATTAGAAAACTACTATCCAATTATTGCCACTCACGGACTATTAAATACAAATAAAGGAGTAGATAATGTTATTTCCGCAGTTGCAATGTTAAAAGATCGATATCCAAATATATTATTTTTAGGCTTAAATGCAGTTTCTCCGAATAATATTTGGGCCTCTGCGCTATATAAGCAGCTGCAGGAGCAGATTCAAAATCTGAAGTTACAAAGTAATGCAGTGCTGGTTGATGAGTTCTTAGATAAAAAGGTTATCGAAATTATTCTGCAATGTGGTGATATTAATGTACTGGCTTATGTAGATACAGCTGGAGAATCTGCGAGTGCAGCTATAGAAAAAACATTGGCTTCTTTAAAGCCTACAATCGTTACAGATATTAAGGCTTTTGAAGAACTCAACAAGGAAGTATTTAAAATTAAGGATAACTCCGTTGAAAATATTACTACTGCAGTCGAAAATCTGCTTAGTAACAAAGAGCTTTACAAACAAATAGTAGATAGTGCAAAAGTATATATTAAAAACTTCAGTTACTTAAACAAAGCATTAGAAACTTTAGAGATCTATTTCTAAAAGCCGTAATCTTTGTGCAGATTTTCGACTACTACATCACTATCTTTTGAATGCAGATTAACTGAATTCACTAATCCCAATGCAAGAAATACAGATACAATTGAGCTTCCTCCATAGCTAATAAGCGGCAACGGTACTCCTGTAATTGGTGTAATTCCTAAATTCATTGCAACATGCTGTGCAAAATTGAAAAAGATTAAAGCGATTGTTCCAATACAAATAAGCTTATTAAAATCAGTATCAGCATTCTTATAAATTAAAAACATTCTTATAATTAAAATAAGGTATAAAAGGATAATTAAAAGGCTTCCGGCAAATCCAAACTGTTCTGCAAATCCTGCAAATGCAAAGTCTGTGAAGGCAAAGGGTAGAAGGCCTGAATTTACAATATTGCCGCTTAAAAACCCTTTGCCGAAAACGCGCCCTGATCCTACTGCCATTACCGACATCTGTCTATTGAAATCTTCATCTAAACTAGCTTCTGAACTTGGCATAAGAAATGTAGTAATTCTTTCTCTTTGATATGGTTCTAAAATACTGTTGTAAGCAAAAGAAAGTACAAGAGGGATTAATAATCCTATTATCAAGAATACAAAGAGTAAGATTTTATTAAGTTTAAGCTTATTACTAAGAAATATTAAGATCCCAATAGCAACGATCAAACCTATAAAATTAAAGTTAGTATCGAGTCCATACAAAGAATTAATATTTCCAGCATCGATAAGGCTAATAATAATCCCAAGGATTAAAGGTATGGCTAAAAGTAGATTCTCTATCGTTATTTTTAATCTAAAAAGCAATACAGTAAAGAAGATTAAAGATATTAATATGGAATTCCCAAGAGAGCGCTGTTTAATTACTAACAGAATAGTAGTTGTGTAAAAAAGAAATGCAATAACTGTTCTGTGCAGCCAGTCGGATCTTAAGATTCTTTTTATATCAAAGTATTTAACTATTTGGGTGTTATAGATATCAAAGAGTTTTTCAGTGTGCTTAATTTTATAGACTCCAAAACAAAAAGCGGCAACTAAAATAATTGCCACTTTAGCAAACTCAGACGGCTGAAAGCTGAAAAAGCCTAAATCAATCCACCTAGTAGCACCATAAACTTCTGTTCCAGCTAATAAAACTAACACTAAGGATCCTAAGGTAACGATAATAGTTAATCCTATTATCAATAGGTTTTTAATGCGCTTAGGATTAATTAAACTGATAAATGAAAATAATAATGCACCTATTCCATAAAATATTAAGTGGTTCCAAAAGAGTGGTGATATTCCTTCAGTTCTAGAGAATGTAGTCGAGAAAACTGTCAGTGCACCTACAATACATAATCCTAATATCGAAAGTAAAAACCAGAGGTCAATATCTTTTAGTTTGTAAAATTTTGGCATAGAAATATTATACAGCGCATCATAACAAAATCTTATAGAATTTAATTCCTATGGTATTTGTGCTAAAATCAACCAGTCATTTTTTTGAAATATTTAATGCCAAAAATAAAATCCGAAGTTAAAACAGAAGCTACTAAAGTAAGGACTCCAATAGTTGCAGTAATGGGACATGTTGATCACGGCAAGACAAGCTTTTTAGATGCAATTAGAGGCACACGTGTTGCTGCTAAAGAAGCAGGTGGAATTACTCAGAATACTAGAGCTCATGAAGTTGTAACAAAATCAGGATTTAGAATTACATTTATAGATACACCAGGCCACGAAGCTTTTGGCAATATGAGATCTCGAGGTGCAAAAGTAACAGACTTTGTACTTTTGATTGTTGCAGCTGACGATGGTGTTCAGCCTCAGACAAAACAGTCAATAGAATTTGCTAAGCGTGATAATGTTCCTGTAATTGTAGCTATCAATAAAATTGATATTAAAGGTATAAATCTTCAGAAAGTAAAAACTGAGCTTTCTAGTTTTGGAGTGGTTGCAGAAGAATACGGCGGTGATACATTATTTTTTGAGATATCTGCAAAAGAGAAAATTGGGTTAGAAGAATTGTTAGAAGGAATCCAGTTATTATCCGAAGTTCATGAGCTTAAATCAGCTAAACCAAAAGAAGGAATTTTAGCTGAAGCTTTCATATTAGAATCATCACTTGATAAACAAATTGGAAATGTAGCACTATGCATTCTAAAAGCAGGTAATCTGAACGATAAAGTATTTGGAGTTTCAAAAGAAGGCTATTTTAAAGTAAGAACCTATCTAGATCATAATCAGAATAATATTAATAAAGTTGAAGAATCTCAACCTTTCTGGGTTACAGGTTTAAGAGCAACATTGCCAGCAGGTGATACTTTGTATTTTGTTGAAACTGAAGATAAAGCAAAGGAATTAGTAAAAGAGCTAACAGTTGAAGAAGAAACTAGAGTAGAGCAAGAAAAGTCTGATGCTGAATCGCTATTTGCTCAAATGCTGATTAAGCGTGAAGAAATAAAACAGGGAATAGAAGAGAAAAAACTTAATGTTATTGTTAAAGCATCAACAGAAGGAACATTAGAGGCTATTCTTGAAAAGTTAAAAGAGATTAAAAACGACGAAGCTGTTGTAAATATTTTAGATTCAGGAACTGGAAATGTTACAGAGGATGAGATTAATAGAGCTAAGCTTGCAAAAGCTATTATTGTTACATTCCAACTACCTACACCAAATAAGATTGGAATGCTTGCTAAAAATGAGCGTGTTTTAGTTAGAAACTATGAAGTTATTTATGAGATGTTTGATGAAGTAGAGGAAGTGCTAAATGGAATGAGTGAACCAACTAGTGAAGAAGTTGAGATTGCAAGAGCAAAGATTAAACAGGTATTCACTTTATCTGATGGAAGCACAGTGTATGGCGCTGAAGTTACAAAGGGATTAATGTTAAAAGGTTACAGAATTAAGATTGAAAGAAATGTGAATAATGACATTTATGAGCTTGGCCGTGGAAAAATAACTTCGTTAAGAATAAAAAAAGAAGAGGTACGAGAAGTTAAAAAAGGTCTAGATTGCGGAATTGTTATGGACGGCAAAGCCGAGAATGTAGAAGCCGGCGACGATATTGTTGCTTACAAGGTTGAAACTTCTGTGTAATGACTGACTATGCTTATTTATTTTCTAGCCATTTTTGTGCTTCTAAAGCAGCCTTACAACCAGCACCTGCAGCAGTAATAGCCTGACGATATTTATGATCCTCAACGTCGCCGGCTACAAAAACACCTTCAATTGAAGTATGAACTCCATCCGGGCTTTTTATGTATCCTTGCTCATCAAGTTCAATGGTCTCACCAACATAATCAGTTACAGGGATGTGCCCAATTGCCAAAAAAAGCCCGTCAACGTTCAGCTCAGACACTTCGTTTGTTTTATTGTTAAAAATTTTTAGGGCTTTAACTTTTATATCTCCAATAACTTCTTTAATTTCTGTATTATATAGAACTTCAATTCTAGGATTATTTAAAGCTCTTTCAACCATAATAGGGCTAGCCCTAAATTCATCTTTTCGGTGAATTAGATATACTTTACTGGCAAATTTGGTTAAAAATGTAGATTCTTCCATAGCACTGTCGCCACCTCCAACAACAGCAATGGTTTTCTCTTTAAAAAAAGCAGCATCACAAGTTGCGCAAGTAGAAACTCCTCGACCGTAAAATTGATCTTCACCAGGGATTCCAAGTTTTCTGGGAGTAGCACCGGTTGCCAAAATTATTGAATCAGCTTGATACTCATTCTCGTAAGTTTTAACAGTCTTTTTGTCTTTATTTGCTATTACTTGAGTTGCATTTTCAAATATAAATTCAGCTCCGAACCGTTTAGCCTGCTCAATCATATTATTCATTAACTCAGGCCCTTTAATACCTTCTACAAAGCCGGGAAAGTTTTCAATCTCAGTAGTATTCATTAACTGACCTCCCCAAGTAGAGCCGGCAATAACTAGTGGTTCAAGACTAGCTCTTGCAGCATAGATTGCAGCTGTTAAGCCTGCTGGACCAGAACCGATAATAATTAATTTCTTTTTCATTCTGAAATATGCTTTTTCAAAAATTGTTCAAATGCTTGCTCAGGCTGATTACCTATTATGCCGTCTATAGCTTGACCATCTTTAAATAGGATAAAAGTAGGCAAGCTCATTATGCCGTATGTACTCGGTATTACAATATTAGCTTCGGTATCAAGTTTGGCAAAATTAACTTTTCCTTTCCATTTTTCTGCTAATTTATGAATAGTAGGAGCTACCATTTTGCATGGACCACACCATTCAGCCCAGAAGTCAACAAGTGTATAACCTTGCTTAATATGATCATTAAAACTTTGATCGGTTACTTCAACAACTAGGTTATTAGCTCCGTCTGCATTATTCCCATTTTGCTGGTTGGGTACCAGATTGGCAGTTACTCCCATAGTAAAAAATGTAAAAACTCTTAGATTATTATACTACTGCCCAAAGTTAAGTCTTGTCAAAAAGTAAATTTATTAAACTTGGACAAAACAGAGGTTTGCCTATAAAATGATGAAGATGGGACATTTTAAAAAATTCTTTACAATAGTAATTATTGTTATCACACTATCATTATTAGTTTTATCTAATATTTCTGTACCTTTTTTAAGCAGTGTAAGAGTTCAGTATATTCCTGCAGGTAGCAATATTGGTCAAAGCTTAGAAGAGCAGTTAGAGGAGTTAAACAGACAGATAGAGCAGATCCAGAATCAAAAAAGTGATTTACAATCGCAGTTGGATGCCAATTCATATATAATTTCCGGCTATAACTCCCAACTATCAAGACTTTATGCAGAAGCAGATATCTATAACAAAGAGATAGAAGAAATTACTCTTCAAATAAAACAGCTAGAACTTCAGATTGAAAGTCTAGATAAAGAAATTACTCAAAGAAGAGAAGATATATCGCAAACTGAAAGTACAATTGTTGGCTTAGAAGAAGAATCGAATGCAAGAATAAAAGACAATTACTATAACTTTAGACTTTATAGTACAACAGACGAAGCAAGCACAATGCTTAATTTTACTAATATCAATTCATTCTTTAAAACTTCGCAATATAAAGAACTTATTCAGTCGGGTACAAATGATGTATTAGTTCAATTAGCAGAACTAAAACAACAGCTTCAAGATAAAAAGAAAGATCTAGATGAGAAACTTTTACAAGTTAAAAAAGATAAGGAAGTTGTAGATATTAGAAAAACAGACCTTGCTAAAAAGAAAGAAGAGGCTGATGTAAAAATTGCTGCATACTTGGCTTCGGTTAGTCAGCTACAGGCACAGAATGCTGCAGCACAGACTAAAATTTATGCATTTAGTGAAGAAGAGATTCAAATGAAAGCTCAAGCTAATTTAATTCAGCAGGAGATAATGAACTCTTATGTTCCTGTTGGATCAGGTCAATATGTTCTAGCCGGTACGTATTTAGGAAAGCAGGGTTGTACAGGTCTTTGTACAGGAGCTCATCTTCACTTTATGGTATATATAGATAATCAGATTCAAGATCCTTGCGGATACTTAAAGAGCGGTATAGTTGATGGCTGTGGTGGTGGATATCTAGATAAACCTATAAACGGTTCTTTAATACTAACTAGTTGGTATGGTAATAGATGTTTCTGGTGGGGTAATCAAAATTATTGCGACTTTCATACAGGAATTGATATAGTTGGCCAGCCATGGAATGCTCCAATTTTTGCTACACACGATGGATATGCATACAAAGGAGTTGATGGTTATGGAGCTAACTACGTAGTGCTTTGTCAAAATGCTAATTGTAACTCTGGTCTAAAGACAGGTTACTGGCACTTGAGTGAGTTTTAATCCTTCTTGGAAAAATATTCTATTGCTTTTTTAAGGCTTTCTATCAATTGGTTAATGTCTTCTTCTGTATTGTATACACTTAATGAAATTCTAACAGAGGCAGGTACTTGAAAGACTTCTTTGTGCAGAATTTGCGTGCAGTGGTGTCCAGCTCTTACACAGATATTAAAATCACCCAGAAATTGAGCTATATCATGAGCATGAACGTTTAGGCTAACAAAGCTGACTACACCCGCTGCATATTCATTTAATTTTGGGTGGAAGATTTTAATCTGTGGTATTTGTTTTAGCTTATTAACTAAATATTTACGCAAATTCTGCTCATGCTTTTCTATTTCGTCAAAACCGATAGAATTTATAAAGTTAATAGCAGCACCTAGTGCTATAGCATCTGCAATGGGCGGAGTACCGGCTTCAAATTTCTCAGGCAGCTCTGCCCAAGTAGCACTTTCTTTTGTTACTTCAGAGATCATACCTCCACCAACTTTAAAAGGCTCCATTTTTTCTAGTAACTCCTGCTTACCGTATAAAACGCCGATGCCGGTAGGGCCGAACATTTTATGCCCAGAAAAAACTAGAAAGTCTGTATCCATATCTTTAACATCTAGTTTTTTATGGGCAACTGCTTGTGCGGCATCGGCGATAAATATAGCATTTTTTAAGTTCGGCTGCTTTTTAAGTTCCTTAATATCGGTATAGGTACCGGTTACATTACTAATTATTGTGTATACAACAACGTCATATTGAGTATTTGGGTTGTAGTTATAATCTAGCTTTCCTTTTGTAATACGCTGCCACGGCAAAAAATTGGCATGGTGTTCCTGCTCAGTTGTTAAAACCTTGGGCTCTGCAGGAATTATTCCGCTTCGCGCAAGCGACTCTGCTATAAGGTTAGTAGAATCAGTTGTTCCAGATGTAAAAGTAATCTCTTTAGGATTAGCATTTATGAATGTAGCAATTTTTTGCCGTGCATTCTCATATTCAAGGCTAGTTTTTTCAGCGATAGGGTATAAACCTCGATGTACATTAGAGTTGTAGTGGGTATAAACTTCAATTAATTTATCAATCACCTGCTTAGGTTTTTGAGTAGTAGAGGCATTGTCCAAAAAAACTAGCCCGGAATTATTTTCAAAAATAGGAAATTCTTTTTTTATCTCTTTAATGCTCATTCACCTTTAGTTAAACGCCCTAATTATACCACTGTAGGATGTTTTAGAGAGTGGTGTAGTCTAAAACAGTATCTGAAACCAACTTAAAATTCTTAGGCTTTGAAATATCTAAAACCAAAAGCCCTCTGTTAGTTAAATAAAATAGTAAGTTAGATTCTTGGTAAATATCTTTTATTTCATAGTCAGGTGTTAAGCTGGTTATTCTTTCTTCCTGACTTCTATCTAAAGTAAAAGTATAAATATTCCAGTTAGATTCTCTTTCTTCAAAAAATATCAGTTTATTATTATCACCTTTTACAAACTGATAGTCACTTCCTTTTAAGTTCTCTTTAAGAGTTCTTAAATCATTAGTAGCGTAATTAAATAATACTAGATCTACTAATCCTGTGTTCTGATTACGTCGCGATGCTAACAAAAGGTTGCCATCCTGAGAAATATCAAAAATTTTGATATTACTGCCGCTCATAGCAAGTTTAGTTTCTGCAGATACAGTGTTGAATAAATAAAGTTCAGTATTATTACTAATTGTATAAGTGTAGGCTACAATCCTACCGTTATTTGAAACTTTATATTGATCAAAACGAATGCTAGGCTGATCAATCAATTTAACATCTTGTTTGTTAGAACCATCGATATCAAATAACTGAAGGCCGTATTTGGCTCCTCCTGATTGATTAACCTGATAGATATTTAAAAGCTTTTTTGCTACAAAATTTGCGGTTATCGTTTTTAAATCAGTTGTAGTAAAGGTCAGTTTACTTAGTTCTTTTGTATTTAAGTTATAAGAGTAGGGAAGGTTTAAGTTACCTTCTGCGGTAGACTGATAATAAAGTTTTTGATCTTCAATACTATAAAATTTTGATAGCACATCAATTTTTGAATCCTCGTTGACTGTGTTTCTATTGGCTCCATCAAAGTCTGAACTAAATAATTTGATTGGTGAGTTAGTTGCGGTTCCTGTTCTTACTGCATAAATAGCAACACCATCCTCTACTAGCCTAAAGTTGAATAATTGATTTTCGCCTTGTCTAATGAGAATATCGTAATCACGTGATTTATATCCGTCTGCAGTAACCCTTATTTTATAATTTCTATCAACATCAAGTTCCTTAACAGCAAATTTACCATCTTCAGCAATATCTACTTGGTCTTGTAAGATGTTTTCAACAAAGAATTTAGCATTTAAAACAAGATCTTCTTTTATGTAGCTTTTCAACTCGCCTACAATATCGCCAGCTGGTTCTAAAGTAATTTCAGGTATTTGGTTTAATCCTGCTGCAACATTAATTTGCTGACTTATATCTTTAAAACTTCTTGATATAAATTTAAATTGCGCTTCTCCCACTTGAATATTTGGAATCTGAAATGTACCATCTTCATTAATTTTGTAAGTTTTTTCTCCTATCATTAAGGTGTCATCCACAAAACGGTGTCCATTATTAGGAATAAACTTTCCAGACAAAACTCCTGTCAAAGAAGATTTCAATTGAAAGTCTTTTTTTGTGGTGTAATCAAGTAAAACGCGGCTGACCATAACTTCTTCAGTTAAGTCATCATATCCATCAGCCTTTACTGTAACTTGAACTGGCCCGTGCTCAAGGCCAGGAATAGAGTACTGTCCATTAGCGCCTGTTGTTCCTACTGTCTGTTCATTTATTATTATATTGGCATTTTCAACTGGATCTCCTGAAATTAAATCAGTAACTGTTCCAAATAAAGTAATTTTTATTATTTTAGTATCAAGCCTAGCGGCAGAAATAAGCAGGAAAGCTAGAAAACACAAAGCAAAAACAACAAAGAATCCTAATGTAATTTTAAAGAACTTCTTACTAAAGTCCTTTTTAAGTACACTACTTAGTACTTTATTATTAGTACTATTTATTGAGGCTGCTGCAGTATCATTCTTCTTTTTATCCATATTGATACTCAACTGAACCTCTGATGGCAAATGAGATAAGTCTTTGCCGGGTAAATCAACAATAGTTGGCTTTACCGTTTCTGGCTCTTTTGGTAGTTCGCCTGCTAAAGGTGTTTTTTGGGGTTGATTGTCAGCATCCATTTTGGTTAAATAAAGTGCAGAAACAAATTAAGTATACTGATATACTAATAAAATAGCTATGAAAGTTCTTAAAATCAAGAAAAACAAAAAAATAGAAGAAGTAACTCAAGAGGAAGCTTTAGAATCTGCCAGCTTAAGTAGAAGAGTTGAGCTTGATACAGATGAGCAGACAAGCTCTACAAAATATTTAACCTTACCTTCAGAGCAAACTTACAAAAAGAGGAAAGGTTGTAGATTTTTATTACCCATTTTGTTTATCTTTTTTGTTCTTTTAATTATAGGTGGAGTTCTAGCTTACAATTATGTATATTTACCTTATTCAAGAATTAAAGCTTCTGTAAACGATATTGAAGCTAATGCAAATGCATTACTTGAATCTTTTGATAATAAGGACTTAAGTAATATTGATACTCAGTTTTTAAATATCAAATCAAGTCTTACAAAGATTAATACTGAACTAGATCAGTTTGAGTTTTTAGCAACATTTGAATATACCAAAGGATATTATGATAATTTCCAAGTAATTCGACGAGTTTTAGATAAGACAAGCAGCTTAATGGATTCAACTTTACCAGATTTAAAGAATCTGCTTAAAGTTACTGGCTTCAAAGTAGAAAAAGATGATCAGATGATTATTACCCAAATAGATCCTGACGGTTCTGCAGAAGAGGAGGATAGTGCATTCTCACTTGTTATGAAAGAGCTGCCGCAATATTTGGCGCTATACGAAACAATTGAACCTAAAATTATTGATATATTTGATGAGCTTGAGCAGATTGATCCTGCTTACATACCGCAAATTGGTGGAGCTGCTGACTATACAGCAACTTTAGCAAAAATTAATGACTTTGCAGTTGAATTTCCTGCACTATCGGCTCAAACAACTGACTTCTTACGTGAGCTCCCAACGATTATCGGTTCAACAGAGCCCGCAAGATACTTATTGATTTTACAGAATGAAACCGAAATGCGTGCTTCTGGCGGGCTTTTAACCGCATTTGGAACATTACAAATGAATAATGGCGAGATTAGCGATATCAATTTAACTGATATGTGGAACTTAGAAACTTATGTTTCTTATGATCTAGGAATAGATGTAGGTTATCGAAATATTTACGGACAGCATGTGTTAATGGAGCGAGGATGCGGGGCATGGTATTTGCGTGCACAAGATGCAGGAATATATCCTGATCTGAAACTAACAATGAATATGCTTTCTGATTACTATAACTATGCGAATATGTATAATCCTACAAAGTTCCCAGATTATGAATATATTCTATTGATTAATAATCACTTCGCCGAAACCTTGGTGAGCCTGCTGGAACCTTTAGAAGTTGAAGGTTTCGGCTTGGTAACAGCAGAAGGCCTATACGACTTTATTAAAGCTGAAACAGATGCCGAAGAAAATATGGGCAGTGCAGAGAGAAAATCTATTATAAAAGAGATTGCTAATGCTGCCAGAGAAAAATTCCTGCAGTTTGAATTTAAAGACTTCCCAAATATTATAAAAACAATGATTCAATCAATTCAGGCAAAAGATATTGCTATTATTGCTCCTAACAATAGTAATTTAGAATCTTACTTAGAAAAATATGGATTTACCGGCGAAACTGTTAAGGAATACAATGGTGATTACTTTCAATTATCCGAAGCTCAGAATTGTTCATTAAAGATTAATAGATGGTTGAGAAATGAAGTAACTCAAACTATTAATATTGATACAGACGGCAACATCACTAAACAGGTAGATGTTAAATGGTGGCAACCGGAGATTTATCAGGATGCATATTACGGTCAATACGATTTAAGCGGTAATTTTAGTTACAGAGCCTGGGTTAGAATATTTATGCCAGATGGATCAGGCAATATTAATTCAGATGGCTACGCACATTCAGGCTACCTATATTATCGGCCTCAAGAATATTACGATGACGAAATGAATAAGTATATTAGTGATAATATTATTCAATTTGATCACAGAAGAGAGTCAGAAGCTGATCCAATACCAGAACAAAGCTTAAATATAAGTTATATGCTTCCAGATAACTTAAACTACAATGTAACTGGCAATACTTACAGGCTTTTAGTACAAAAGCATCCAGGAAAATCGTGGGGTGAAAAAAACACAATAATTCTGCATCATGATGGCGCAGAGTATAAAGTAGAATTTGAGCTGGATCGCGATAAGGTGATAACCTATTCTGATGGCATTATTACTGTTGATAACTACAATAAAAGCTTGGATTTTATCTTAAATCTGGTAGATAAAGTTCCTTGGGATAAAGCTGAAGATTAATTTTCATATTAAAGAAAGTAACGGGAGAGCCAAGGCTCTCCCTTTTGGCACCTAGTGCCGCGTAGTTGATGCGGGAAGACGGGTATCGTCCTTGTCTTCCTTGGATTCTTCAACATAATCGAAGTATCCACATTTTCCACATCTATGATACCCCGTATCACAGTCCACACAATTGTCGTCCGGACATGTGCACACGAGTCTCAACTTCCTTGTCACTCTCTTGGCAGGTATTTTCTTGCCATGTTGACTTTGTTGTCCCATTTCCAGTACCCCCTGGTCTAATGGACTTTCAGAACATTACTATTATACCAAATTAAGAAGTTTCCAACGATTATTCTGGCAGCTCTTTTGTAATGCGGAACTTTATATAATGCTTAAGCATGGCTAATTTAGATTTGAGGGAATAATGCTTGAACGCAATAATTAGCCATGCTTTCATAAGCTGTTTTTCGCGGTTAAAGGATTTATTCTGAGTAGTGGACTGCATATAATTATGTCCCAGTGTTACCTCAGGAGTATAAATAACATTCCACCCATGTTTGTGAGCTCTAATAAAAAGCTCAACTTCATCTAAATACATCTTAATTAAGTTCTCGTATAAGCCGATCTCTTTAAGCATATCAGCCTTATACATAATGCAGGCTCCTGTTACACCAAATACTTCTTTTTGCTCATCATATTGGCCATTATCTTCCTCTTTGAAACCTATATCGTACGCCTGCATAAAGCCATCGTAGTATATGCCAGCAGAATTTATTAAACCTTCATTCTTATTTTTCCAAAATTTAACTTTTGGACCAACGGCGCCAATTTTTTTAGCAGAGTGAAAAGGTTTAACTAGCTCTGATATAAGGTAACGAGGAGAATATGTATCGGGGTTTAATACTAAAATGTATTCAGAATCATATTGCTTTAAAGCGTATTTAATTCCAGCATTGTTTCCGCCAGTTAAAAAAAGGTTTTTATCTTTTTCTATTAGCTCTACCTGAGGAAATGAATCTTTAATTATGCGTTTTGTATTGTCTTTGGAAGCATTATCGATTACAACTATATTGTAATTATCGTAATCCTGCTCATAAATACTTTTCAAGCAGTCATAAATATCGTTTTCGTTATTCCAAGTAACAATTACAACAGTCACTAAAGGACTCAAAGACATAGGCAAAGTGTTAAAAACTCAAAACTCTACTTTTATAGTTTAAACCAAAGTGTTTAATTAACAAAAAAATTCTGATAGTATAAATTAAGCTAATTAGTTATTGATCATATGGCAAATTTAATTGAGTTCTTAGTGCCAAAGGTATTTGCGCAGACAAGTGACGCTATTTCGCAGCCAACTTTTGGAGAAGTTATTGCAGGAACAGGAACTACTACAACTTCAAGTGTGCTTTTAAATTGGGATAATCCAACTGTAAGAGTAGGTGATAAATTTAAAGTTCGAGTTGAAATTAGAACTGGAGATTTTAAAGTTAGTGAATACAAGATTGTAGTTTCATATAATAAAGACTTTTTGAGTGTAGTAGATAAAGATCCTTCTGCTCCCGGTACTCAGGTTACTTTACTAGATTCTTTACTTACAGTAGCTAATGCATCTACTGATAATATTGCATCAGAAGGTAGAATTGAAGTAACTGCTAAAGCAGCTTCAGGAACCGATTATCAAATAAATAAGGAAGTTGTAGAAATAGAATTTCAAGCGCAGGCAGTTGGACAAACTAAAGTTCAGGTAGCTACTGCAGTAGATGGAACAAGACTTACAAGATTAAATGGACAGCCAATAGCCTTTAATGTAAATGAAGTAAACGTGAATGTAGCTGCGGCGGCTGTTAGTCAGACGCCAGAGCCAGAAGTAATACCACAAACTCCTGAGCCAGAAGCGCAGCCTCAACAGCCGCCGCCACAACCAACACAAATTCCAAATACTGCAATAAGTGATGGCCCAGGTTTTATGCTCAGTATTGCGTTGGGAGCAAGCCTAATATTCACAGGGTTTTCTTTGATATTTAATAAAAAGAAAAAGACTAGTTCCTGAAAGCCGTATTAATTGCACAAATCCCACGTTTCTGTTAAAATTTGAAGCTTAATTTTGTTCGTATACATGAAGGCAGAAAAACACGACAGCGATAAGACAATTGAAGTTGAAGGTACTGTTTTAGCAGCTCTTCCTAAACTTGAATATACTGTAGAAATTGATTTTAAAGGTATCAAACATACCTTAACCTGTCATGTGTCGGGTAAAATGAAGACCAGATTTATTGACCTAGAAGTAGGCGATAAAGTTTTGGTAAGAATATCTCTATATGATATAGATAGAGGCATAATATTCAGAAGGTTAACAAGTAGGCAAAAAGCTATTGTTTCTGCACAAAGTACCAAATAAAGTAGATATAAGTTGAAAAAACTATCCTTTTTTGGTATAAATGCACGTTTGAACTGGCTTTTATAGCCAATCTATTTTATAATTCAGAACATGAAAGTAAAGGCGAGTGTTCAAAAAAGATGTAGATACTGCTACATCGTTAAAAGAAATAAAAGAAAGGTCACCAACGGCAAAGTTGAGATTCGACCTACTTATTACGTATATTGTAAAGCTAACCCTAGACATAAACAAAGACAGGGTTAATCTCTTATTTTTTAATTTAGAAATCTGTGGCTAGAATTGTTGGAGTAGAAATACCGAATGAAAAAAGAATAGAGGCTTCGCTAACATATATATATGGAATTGGTTTTACAACTTCTAGACAAATCTTAGAAGCTACAAATGTAAATCCTGATAAAAGAACAAAGGATCTAACAGATGCAGAAATTAAAAGATTATACGAGTATATTGAAAAAAATATCCCAACGGAAGGTCAAGTAAAGCAGCAGGTTTTTCAAGCAATTAAAAGATTAAAAGACATTAGAGCTTATAGAGGAAACAGACATAAGTTAGGTCTTCCTGTAAGAGGTCAGAATACCAGAAGCAATTCAAGAACCAGAAAAGGTAGAAATATTGCTGTTGGAGGTTTAAAAAACAAAGTTACTAAATAATAATTAATATGGCAGCAGATAAAGCAAAAGCAGTAAAAGCTAAAACAGCTAAAAAGAAGAAGTTAAAATTAACTTCTCCTAGAGTTTTAGTAAATATTAGATCTACATATAACAATACAATTGTAAGTGTATGTGATTATGAAGGTAACGTTATTTCACAAAGCAGCTGTGGTAAAGTTGGATTTGTAGGCAGTAAAAAGTCTACTGCATATGCTGCAACAAAAGCTGGTGAAGATGCAGCATCAAGAGCAGTAACAGCAGGTGCTAAAGAAGCCGAAGTCGTAATTAAAGGAATTGGAGTTGGTAGACAAGCTGCAGTTAAAGGAATTAGAAGTGGCGGTTTAAGAATTACATTATTAACAGATAGGACCCCTGTGCCACATGGAGGAACTAAATCTAGAAGAGCGCCAAAGAAATAAAACTCTAAGGCAAATTAAAATAATTAATAACAAATATGAGATATACAGGTGCTAAATGGAGAATAAATAGAAGAGAACAAGCAACAGTGCTTGGTAGCTCTGAAAAATGGAAAAGAAGAATGTCTATGCCTGGACAATTTCCAGTATTAGCAAAAAGACCTTCTGATTATGCTATTCAGTTTAGAGAAAAACAAAAAGTTAAGAGAATGTACGGAATGACTGAAGCTCAATTCTTAAGATTCTATAATTTAGCATTAAAATCTGGCGGTAACACAAGTACTAGACTATTACAGTTACTTGAATTAAGAGTTGATAATGTAATCTATAGATTAGGTTTTGCTGCTACAAGAGCAATGGCAAGACAGTTAGTAACACATGGTCACATTACTTTAAATGGAAAAAAGCATAATATTCCATCAACTATTTTAAAACCAGGTGATGAAATAGTTCTAAAAGATTCAATAATGACAAAGGTAAATGAAATTTTGGCTCAAAATAAAAATTACAATCCGCCAGCATGGGTTGAAAGACTTGATAAAGGTGGAAAAGTTGTTGCAGAACCAACAAGAGATGAGATGGATTCAAGTATTAAGGAAAGATTAATTATTGAACTTTACTCAAGATAATAATTACCTGCTTCCCTATTTAGGGAAGCATATTTTTTAAAATTTTATAAAAATAAATATGGTTTCTTTGAATCAGTTTACTATCAAAAAGTCAGCTGCAAAGGGGAATTCAGCAACATTTGAAATCGGCCCACTACCAAAGGGATACGGTTCAACTATGGCTGTATATTTAAGAAGAATTTTACTTTCTTCTATCCCTGGAAGTGCAATCACTGCAGTAAAAATTGATGGTGTACAGCATGAATATTCAACACTTTCTGGTGTTGCAGATGATATTTTAGCTGTAATTTTATCTTTAAAAAATGTTGTTCTAGTTTCAAAAACTCTTGAACCGGTTGTTTTAGAGATTGATGTAAAAGGAAAAGAAGGTGAAGTTGTAGAAGTAAAAGCAGGAGATATTGAAAAGAGTGCAGAAGTTGAAATTATTAATCCTGATTATGTAATTACAAAGTTAACAAGCGGAAAATCAAGATTTAAAGCTCAATTAACAGTAAAAAGAGGAGTTGGATTTGCAGTAGGTGATGAAGCAGCTAGAAAAGAATTAGGAATGCTACCAGTTGATGCTAATTTCTCACCTGTAAAATTAGTAAACTATACAATTTCTCAAGCTAGAGTTGGTCAGGAAACAGAATTAGACCAATTGAATTTAACAATGGAAACAAACGGTGCTGTTTCACCTGTTGAGGCTTTGCATGTTGCAACTGATATCTTAAATCAAGCAACATCTCATTTAACAAAATTAACTGAACAAATGCTAGCTGGAAATGAAGTTACTGTTGCATTAAACCAGAAACAGAAGATAGCTCAAACAGTAAATGCACAAAATGTTGCAAAACCAGAATTAAAGGTAAGTGATTTAAACCTATCTACTAGATTAACTAATGCATTAGTAAAATCTGGCTATGATGATTTAAATAAATTGGAAGGTTTAACAGAAGAAGAATTATCAAATATTAGAGGAATGGGTAGTAAATCATTTACAGAGCTTTTAGATATTTTAAAGAAACATTCAATTAAATTAGTGTAATCACGGCATGAACAAGCAGATAAAAAAATATAGAATGCAAGGAAAAACAGCTTCACATACAGCATCTTTAACTAGAAGCTTAGTAATGGAGTTGTTAAGAGCACAGCAGATTAAAACTACACCTGCAAAGGCAAAGGTTGTTAAATCTAAATTTGATAGATTAGTGACTTTAGCAAAAAAAGGTGAAGGAAATAAAAGACTAGTTCAATCTTTTTTTGCGTCAAACGAAAAAGCTGTAAATAAATTCTATAAGGTTATAGAAAGCCAATTACAAGATAGAAACTCTGGATATACACGAGTAATTAAAACATTACCTAGAAAAGGTGATAACGCTGCTCAAGTATATGTAATGTTAGTTAATGCAGATGTAAAAGAAAAGAAATCAGAAGTACAAAAGTTATTAGAAAAAAGAGAGAAAACTGAAAGTGAAAAAAGTGTAGCAGGCAGAGTTAGAAAAGCAGTAACAGGAACATCTAAATCTAAAAAGAAAGATTAATTTTATAATTAAATTATGAAGAGCGTAACACAAATTAAACAATCTGATATTAAAGAAAAATGGTATCTTGTTGATGCTTCTGGAATGCGAATTGGTAATTTAGCATCTAAAGTTGCAGAGGTATTGCAAGGCAAGAATAATCCTTTAGTACGGAGGTATCATAAACCTTTAAATAAAGTAGTTGTTATTAATGCTAAAAATATAGACTTTACATTTAAAAGAGGAATGAGCAAATTCTATAAGAACTATTCTGGATTTCCAGGCGGTTTAAAGTTTACTAACTTAGAAGAAACTTTTACCAAACATCCAGAAAGGCCAATTGAAATTGCTGTAAAAGGAATGTTACCTAAGAATAAAAGGGGAGACGATATGTTTAATAACCTAAAAGTGTATGCAGATGAGAATCACCCTCATACACCACAGGAAATTGAAAAATTAGATATTAGAAATATAAGAATTTAATTTATAAATATGGCTGAATTAGAATATTATTACGCACTAGGTAGAAGAAAAACTTCTGTAGCAACTGTAAGACTTTTCTTAAAGAAAGGTAAAAGCACTATAAATACAAAACCAGTTGAACAAGTTTATCCATTAAAGCCAGAACAAGTTAGAATTGAAGAGCCATTTAGAGTAGCAGAGCTAGATACAGATGGAGTGAGCTACACTGCTGTAACAAAAGGTGGTGGAGTTCAATCCCAAGTAGATGCAATTAGATTAGCTATTTCTAGAGCTATTATAAAAAGATTTCCAGAAAAGAAGAAGGTTTTGAAAGATGCAGGTTTACTAAAAAGAGATCCAAGAATGGTAGAAAGAAAGAAACCTGGTTTAAGAAAAGCTAGAAAAGCAGAGCAGTACTCAAAGCGTTAATATAAGAATAATAGAGAATTTAAAAGCTCCCCTTTAGGGGAGCTTTTAGTTTTCTATTGAAACTGTATGCGATAATATTAATACTTACATTTTAAATATGTTTTTATGGATGATACTAAAGCTACTTCTGAACAAACAACAACAGAGGAATTTAAACTAACTGGTGACGAGGTTGTAAAAAAGGTTAAAGAGATTATTAAAGAGGGTAATGCAAGAAGGATAATAATCAAAAACGAAAAAGAAGTTTCGGTACTAGAAATCCCAGTTACATTAGGCGTTGTAGGTATACTTTTAGCTCCTTATTTGGCTGCCGTAGGAGCACTAGCTGCTGTACTTACAAACTGTTCAATTGTTGTTGAAAGAAGAAAATAAGAGGCTTTACATCACTTTGTGGCCAAATTCCTCATCTTCTGTATCGGCCATAGCGTCAGCTTTAGTCTTATGGACTCTACCATCTATATGGTTAGCAGGTACGTAAATAGTGTATACCTTTAATTTATCTGTACCTGTATTAATAATATTATGCTTTACTCCAGGGCTGACAATAACAACATCACCTGGATTAAAGTCACTTTCTACACCGTCTAAGACTGCTTTTCCTTGGCCTGAATAATTGAAAAGGTACTGCTCAACATGTTCGTGTACTTCTTCACCAATATCTTCTCCTGCATTTAGAGACATTACTACCAGTTGAGATTTTGTACCAGTAAAGACAACCTGCCTAAAAAAGTCATTTTCGACAGTTTTTGATGAGATGTTTGTTTGAAAACTCATAGAATATATTTAAAAGATATTTAGTACATCTTATACCTAATTTAACAATAATAAAAACTTTTGGTTATAATCTGCCAATGGATACACGATCAAAAGGGCGAAAAGCAGAAGAGATGGCTAAGGAGTTTTTGCTCAAAAAAGGGTATAAATTTGTGGGCAAAAACTCCTTCTTTAAAGCTGGAGAGATAGATTTAATAATGAAGGATGGTGATTTTATTGTTTTTATTGAAGTTAAAAGCTTAAGATTTAGCCAAGATCGTGATATTTATTCTACTTTAACTATTACAAAGAAAAGAAGGCTTTTAAGATCTATAAATAGCTGGCTTTATAAAAATAACTTACAAAATTCTTTATGGAGATTTGACTTTGTTGGTATAGTAGATATAGGCAATGGTTTTAAAATAGAGCACTTTGAATTTGTAAGTTTAGCTGTATAGCTAAAATGTGCTTACTGGCAAAAGGTTTTAACGATCTTATATTGATAAAACGCATTAGCAGGTATATAATTTGCTTGCTAACTTTAATATTTTTTTATTAATTTAAGTAATGCCAAAAGTTTTCCCAAATCCACAACTTATGCAGCAAATAGCTTCACTGATGCCACATTATTGCGATAAGTGCGGTCATAAGCACCTAAAAGGAGATTTAGAGGTAGTAAATGTAGATATTGAAAAAATTGTATGTAAGCTTGAATGTACTAATTGTAAAAATATTTACGTTTTTCAGGTAAATAGCCCAGTGGACGGTGTTTTAAATACTAAAAAATCATCAATAAAATCAGATATGAATACAGACGAATTAAAAAAATTTAGTGAGGTAGAAGAGATTATTAGCGAAGAGATCTTAGAAGTCTATATGACTTTAGAAGAGGTTGAAACGATTGAAGATTTTATTCTCCTATTTGAAGAAAGGTAGAACTTTCTTTTAATAAGTCCGGCACTTCCTTATTTTCTGCGGAGGTTAATATAAACTGCAGATCCTTTTCAAGTAGATAATTAGCAATTTTCAATCTATTGTTATCGTCTAATTCAGACATAATGTCGTCTAATAGTAAAAGTGGATAGGTTTTGTAGGTTTGATAATAAAGTAATAGCTGTGCAAATTTTAGAACACTAATACCAATTCTTTGCTGGCCACGTGAGCCTTTATACTTTAAGTCATCTTCATTTAATACAATACGGTAGTCGTCTTTATGGACTCCATATAATGTTTTGCCAACAATAATCTCTTTACTTCTATTGTTTATATATTTAGCTTCTAGAGTTTCTTTAAAGCTTAATTCGGTTGGATTTACGTTAGGCAGATACTCAATATCTAGCGAATAATGCTCAATACCAAATAAAACTTTTTGAGCATCGGCAAAAAAATCTTTGACCTTAGTAAAAAAATCGGCTCTAGCACTAAAAATTTCATAGGCAAGGTTCACTAGTTTTTCAGTCCAATAGTCTATCATAGTTTCGGGAACCTTGCCTTCTCTAACTTGTTTTATAACCGCATTACGGTTTTTTAAAATTATATTATATTGCGAAATAAGCTTTTTATAGTCGCTATTTAATATACTTAAAAACGCGTTTAAATCGTTCCTACGCAGTGCTGGTTCCCCTATAACTATATCAACACTATGCGGAGCAAAAAGAATAATAGGGAACTTGCTGCTGATTTTAGAAAGCATTGTCTTTTTCTGGTTGAGTTTGAAATTTCTATTTAATTTATTAGTGTCAGATACTGTAACTTCAAGTGTATCTAAATCCCACTTGGTTAAGACTTTAGCAAATTCTTCGTCAGGGCCAATAATTTCTGAGTGAGTGTTAATAGGTTTAAACGATTCTCCAAAAACAGAGTAGTAAATTGCTTCTAAAAGATTGGTTTTTCCGCTGCCGTTGGGTGCAATAATCAGATTCCCTTTTTCTCCAATTTGGGCCTCAAAATTGTTAATATTTCTGTAATTTTTAGCAGATAAATATTTAAGCATATTTGTAATTTTAACAGGGAAAATTCTAAAGTATAATTGATTAATTAGATTATTCGTATGCGAATCGGAATAGATGTATCAATGATAGATGTCAACAAAGCTGGAATCGGCTACTATGCGCATAGCTTGATAAAAGCACTAGCCGAAGTTGACGGGAAAAATGAATATTTTTTGATTACTCACGACGGCAATTTGCTTAAGGGTTTAAGGTTGCCGGAGAATTTCTCTATTATTCAAATAAAGGCACCTTCCGGTAACCTTAAATGGATGCTCAGATGCCTTAGGCCTATCAGAGAATTAGAACTAGATTATTTTATTTCACCTTCAAATCTGTTTTGGGGCTGTGTTTTAAGAAACTGTGTCACTATTGTTCATGATATCGGCCAGGTTCTGTATCCTAAGTTCTTTCCTAAAAAGGGCAATATCTTTTATAGAATAGAACTTAATTGGCTTTTACGTTTTGGTGGAATAGTAATTACGCCATCAAAAGCTGTAAAGAGGGATATCGAATCTAAATTTAAGTTAGTTAGATCTAAAGTTTTTGTTGTAACAGAAGGTTTACACGACTGGACTTTTGCAGAATATTCAAAAGTAGAAAAAGAGGCTGTTATTGAGAAGTATAAACTACCTTCAAAATACGTCTTAAGTGTTGGTACATTGGAACCTAGAAAGAATTTAATTAATGCTATTTTAGGCTTTAGTGAGTTCTTGAGAACAGAACCGGATTATAAATTTGTAATAGTTGGCAAAAAAGGGTGGTTTTACGATGAAATCTTTGAAGTAGTTAAAGAATACGACTTGCAGGATTTGATCTTATTTCTAGGATACGTGCCTGATGAAGATCTTCCTGTAATATACGATTTATCGCATTTTGTAGTTTCGCTAAGCTACTACGAAGGTTTTGGGCTGCCTTTAATTGAAGCTAATGCCAGGAAAAAGCTTGTTCTAGCATCAGATATTCCTGCGTATAAAGAATTGGATATTTCTGCCATGTATGTAGAAGAAACTTCAAACCCAATTAAAGTAGGCAGAGCAATGAATGTTATTAGTAATAAAAAGTTTGAACCCAAGCCAAAACTTTTTGACACTTATTCCTGGAAAAGCTCTGCAAAAAAGCTTTTACGCATATTGGGTAATAAATAGAAATATTGCCCAGACTACGCTATACTATACCCGCCAATTGACAAGACTTGGAATATGGTTTATATTCCCGCAAGTAATTCGTAAATATTACAAAAAAGAAAAATATGGCAAGAACTAAAAAACTTAATACAGATCTTTCAGAAAGAAAGACTGTAAGGCGAAGAAAAGCCTCAACAAGTGATGATTCTTCTTACGACAGTAGCTTTTCAGCTCCAGAACCAGTTGTAGATGCCCCAGCGGCCGATGATGTAACTTACAGCATGGGCGATATTCAGGTAAGTGATGCAGAAGGCTCAGGTGAGGATGAAGACTTCAAAAAAGCATCTGCAAAAGTAGCAATTGACTCAGATGAAGATGGTGAAGATGATTGGATAGACGAAGATTTAAATTTCAAGGATGAAGATATCTTCCTTGATATGGATGAAAGTTTTGATATAGATAATCCCTATAGCGACGACGATTATTAAATATAAATTAGGCACGTTTTTGTTCCGTCAGCTCGTTAGCTGAAAGTCAATCAAACGTGCCTAATTTTATAGCTATATGGCGATTATCGTGATTCTATGGTATCATTGCCCTGCTTAGATATTACACAATCCTAATGGATAACTTAAATTTCAAAAGACTTGAAACAGATAGAAATAAGCTTGTTTATCAAGTTACTGTTGATTATTCTGATTATCAAAAATACGAAGATCATGCTTATGAGCATGAAGCAAAAAAAATAAAAGTACCAGGCTTTAGACCGGGTCAGGCTCCTAAAGAAATGGTAGAAAAAGAAGTTGCATCTAAGGTTTTTAGTCACGCTGTCAACGAACTTCTTCCAACTTATGCAGAGGCAGTTTTAGTAAAGGAGAATTTATCTCCAATTTCTCACTTACATTATGACTTAAAAGAATTGGATAAAGAAAAAGGTGTTATTTTCACCTTTGAAGTTATAACTCAGCCAGAGATTAATCCAGAAGACTTTAAAAAAATTAAAGTAGAGGAACCCAATAGTGAGGTTGATGAAAAAGAAATTGAAGAGGTTATAAAAAATATGATTAAAAACAATTTGCCTGCCGATAAGATTCCGGCCAAAAAAGCTACTAAAAAAGATGTAGATACAAAAGAGGAGGATCCAGATAAACAAGTAGACTTTGAAATAACAGATGAGCTGGTAGCTGAATTAAACTATGATGGCACTAAAACCGTAAGTGAACTAAAGGCGAATGTAAAGGAAGCTCTTGAAAGCTTAAAAAAACAGCAATCTGAAAGTGAATTTACAAGTAAAGTTTTAGAAGAAGCAATTAAAATTGCTGACTTTCATGTACCGCACGAAATGATAGATGACCAAGTTGCAGGGTTAGAAGAAGATTTTAAAGCAAGACTAAGACAAATTAAATTAAGCATTGAAAATTATATAAAAACTCAAGGTACAACAATAGAAGAGATGCGAGGGCATTGGGAAAAAGATGCAAAGCAGAGGATCTCTAGTGATCTTTTGCTTGTAAATTTAGCTGTGAAAGAAGGTTTAGTTGCTACAGAACCAGAAGTTGAAGCAGAAATAGAGAAAATGGAAGATAAAAATTTAAGAGCAAGATATCAAAATCAGTCGAATAAAGATTATCTAAGGACTATAATGACTCGTGAACGAGGTTTAACTCGATTAGTAGATATCGTAAGAGGCAAGTAAGCCTATGAAAAAACATAAGTTTGTCTTTTTGACTACCGCAATACTTTTTGCTGCAGTAATTGCAGGCAGTTTTCTGGCGGTATTTTTAAGCTATCGAATTTCGGCTGAAAGTGAATACTCTAAAATTGAGTTTGAAAAACTTCAAGTATCAGATCCAAATTTTATTGAGGGTAAAAAATATATTATCCCAGGAAATCCTGGATATAACGTAGACACTAAAAGAGTTCTCGGTATACAGAGTTTTAGACTTCCACTAACACAATCAAACCAAGTTATTAATCCTACTCCTGAATATACTTTCACTGGAGGTTTAACTATTGAACAGCTTAAAGAATTTTTACAAACGCAGCTGACTTTAGTGCTTACTGAAATCGCTAAGGATACAGATGCTGCACTTTTGGAAGGTTTAGCATTAGAGAATATAGCCTTAGGTCAGGAAGATGAGTTTACAGCGCAAGCAAACCTAATAAATATAGGTTATGCAGAAGTGTTTATGTCAAATTGTAACTTCTATAATGAATTACCTATTACCTACAATTTAACAACAAAGAACTATATATTAACTAATACTGCTGAATTTAAAGCAAATCTTTGTGCTAAATATGTTCCTCCTACTGTACCAGAGGAGGCGACTTGTACAGACTGTACATTCTATCCTGCAGATAAGCTTCACAGATTAAGAGCTGACTATGCAATCGAAGTGATTAATGCAGATGGAGTTCCAGGAGCACAAAGATTTGCGGTTATAGCTTACTCAGATTTACTAGATTTATATTCTGCGGCAACTAATGCGGGCTACAATATGAGGCTAACTTCTGCATATAGATCTTATACAGACCAGCAAAATGTATACGAAGTTTGGGTACAGTACGAAATGGGCTTTGGTAAAAGTAGAGCTCAAGCAGAAAGCGATGCTAATAGTTATTCTGCTTTACCTGGATTCTCAGAGCATCAGCTTGGAACAACTGCTGACATATCTTCACTGGATTGTATTGGTATTGAAACTATGTGCTATTCAAACGAGGTCTTCTGGCAATGGCTTAAGGAAAACGCTCATAATTACGGCTTTGTAATGTCTTACGCTCCAGGTAAGGATAATGTAACTGGATATATCTACGAACCTTGGCATTACAGATGGATCGGAGTGGAATTAGCTACGGAATTTAAGCATAAATACGAATCCCGCAGTTATCTTGCTGAATTTTTACGCAATAAAAAGCTTTACTAAAGTCGGTAATCCAGGAATAATATTCTTATGGAAATAACCGTACAAATAATCTACGCCTCAACTTTAGGCAATACTGAGTTTGTTGTTGAGAAAATTGCAGAATATTTGCAAAAAAGAAAGGTTAAGGTTGCACTTTGTAGAGCTGAACTTACAGATATCTCTGTAGTAAAAAACAATACTCATTTTCTATTCGGAACTTCTACTTGGAACCACGGCATTATCAATCCATATTTTGATAAGCTTGTAAGCGAGATGAAAAATCTTAATTTAGATAAAAAGTATGCGGGTTTTGTTGGCTTAGGGGACCACAGATACGAAGAAGTTTTATTCTGCCATGGAATTGAAATTTTAGAGGATTTATTTATCAAAAGAGGGGGTAAAAAAATCGGCAGTATTTTGAAAATTGACGGTGATCCTTTTGACCAAGTTGATACAGTGATAAAGGATTGGCGGGAAGATTTTTTTCTAAAGCTTAAGCAAACTTATGTATAACAACTTTAGGAGTGCTATAAAAATAGGTGGAGAATCTGGCCAAGGTATTAACTCTGTAGGTAAAGCACTTGCATATACCCTAAAATACTCAGGTTTTTATACCTTTGGGTATAGAGAATATCCTTCGATTATTGAAGGCGGCTTTGCTTCTTACCAAGTAGATTTTTCGGGTGTACCGATTAATTCTTCAAGCAAAAATATTGATTTAGCTATATGCATAAGCAGAGCCGCCATACATAAAATGCTGCCTGAGCTTAATCGGAATGGAGTTCTGATTCATTCAGTAATACGATTTTCACTAAATAAAGAGGAAGCTTTACTGATACAAAAAAACAACATTAAAGTTTTTTACATAGATGTTTTTACAATTATTAAAGCTATTAATGCAAATCGTCTTGTACAAAATACAATTCTATTAGGAGCAGCTATTAAATTATTAAAAGTAGATATTGAATTTGCGCAAAAAGCTCTAGGCAAAGTTTTAAATGTAGATAAAAAAGTCTTAGATTTAAACTTTACAGCTTTACAAGCAGGATACGAATTTGAAATAGATGCTGAAGTAATTGATCTGCCAGCTTCTGCAACAAAAGAAAACCCTAAGGATGATTTTTTAATGTTAGGTAATAATGCAATTGCGTTAGGAGCAGTAAAAGCAGGAGTCCGTGCATATTATTCGTATCCAATGACACCTACCTCTTCTATATTAGAATTTTTAGCAGATTTAGAAATAGAAACGGGAATGGTGGTTAAGCAGGCAGAAGATGAGATTACAGCAGTTCAAATGGCTCTTGGAACAATGCATATGGGCAGCCGTGCGCTGGTTGCAACTTCCGGTGGCGGGTTTGATTTAATGACAGAAAGTCTTTCAATGGCTGCAATTACCGAGATACCACTTGTAATAGTTTTAGGACAAAGGCCTGGTCCAGCGACAGGGCTGCCCACTTGGACTGCAACAGGAGACCTTAATTTAGCAGTATATTCTGGGCATGGTGAATTTGTACGATGTGTAGTTGCCATTTCTGATATAGAATCAGCATACTATTTAATACAAAAAGCGTTTAATATAGCAGAAACTTTCCAAATCCCAGTTATTGTCTTAACAGATAAACAAGTAAACGAGTCAATGTTTCAAGGAAATAAGTTTACAGCAGAGATCGTAATAGAGCGAGGATTAATTAATGATTCAAAAACTTCTGAAAGATATCAGTTAACAAAAAGTGGAATTTCGCCAAGATGGCTACCTGGAAGTTCAGAAAAAACATTTATTGCAAATAGTGATGAACATTTTTTTAACGGTAGGCTAACTGAAGATGAAACCGAAGTTCAACTTATGGTTGAAAAACGTATGAAAAAAGAAACTGGACTATTAAAAGTAATACCTGACCCTCAATTATTCGGTAAAAGATCGGGTGATGTATTGTTAGTAAGCTGGGGTAGTCCAAAAAATACTATTTTAGATTTTCTAAATTTAGTAAAAGGAGATAGTAAGTTAGACTTTACATATCTACATTATGAATATTTATTCCCTTTAAAGACAGAATTATTTGAAAAATTAGTGAAGAACTTTAAAAGAGTAGTTTTGATAGAGAATAATTATTTTGGACAGCTAGGGCAACTAATTAAAAAGGAAACAGGATACAACTTTAAAGAAAAGGTTCTTAAGTATAACGGTAGACCATTTTTTCTAGAAGATCTTTTAGATTACTTTAATTACGGCCGTACAATGGAGCGGCCTAAAATTTTAAAATAATATGTGTAATTGTGCGGCCTACAATTCAGATGAACTGTATACGTGGTGCACTAACTGCGGCAATTACGGTATTCATGCGTCAATAAAAAGAGCACTTGCCGATAAGAATATTAAGCCAAGTGAAGTACTTTTGTGTTTTGATATTGGCTGTCACGGTAACGGGGCGGATAAAATAAATGCATATTCAGTTCATGGACTGCATGGAAGAATCTTGCCTTTTGCAGCTGGTGCCGCCATCGCCAATAAAGCTGTTACTACCATAGCATTCGGTGGCGATGGCGGCACTCTTAGTGAAGGCATAAATCATTTAATACATAGTATTAGAGCAAACTACAATTTTACATTTGTTCTTCACGATAATTCAAATTATGGCCTAACAACAGGCCAGGCATCGGCTACTACAAAACAAGGTTTAGAAATGAATTCATCTCCAAGCGGCGTAACATCTGATACGTTAATTCCTATGGAACTTGTACTGTCACTCAAGCCATCGTTTGCTGCAAGGACTTTTTCGGGAAATATTAAGCATATGGAAAGTATATTTAAACAAGCAATTGAACATGAAGGCTTTAGCTATGTTGAAGTTCTACAATCATGTCCAACTTATAATAAAGTAACTCCACACGAGTGGTATGCTCAAAGAGTTTATGATGTTTCAACGCTAGAAGATTACGATTCGTCAGATTTGGAGCTAGCTAGAAAAGTAGCACAGGATGTTCAAGATAAAATAGCAATAGGGGTACTGTATCTAAATAAAGACAAAAAAGATTACTATTCAAGGCTTGCCAGCAGAAAAAGTATTAAAACAGAATTGGTAGAAGAGGTAAAAGGGTATAATGTTGGTAATATAATTGATAAGTTCAGATAAAATGAATATTTTTCAAATTATCGGCATTATAATTCTGGTACTGCTTTTTTCTGCTGGCTTATCGTTTTTGATTAATCAATCTTCAATTCAGCTAGTAGGTAGTCAGTACGAAGTTATTACAACTGACAATGTTGATACAATTTTTAGCCAAATAAATTATGGTGATATAGTTGAGATTGAAGGAACAATAGATTATTTAAGAATGGTTTCTGATCAGCCGCAGGACATATCTCAAACAACTTATTTTGCCGGCTTAAAAGAATTTGGTAATAAATTTATAATTAGATTTCCCCATAGTAAACTTACACCGGAAAAAATTAAATTTACTGGAAAGGTCCTTAAGATAAACGATGATGAGTTTTCTAAGACTCTTATATCAAAGTTAAATGCTCCTTTAGATTTTAGTACAATTAATGTTTCTGCAGATCAGCTTGATGTTGAAGTAAAACAGAAGATAGCAGAGCAATCAGTTGGGAATTTTAATGAAAGCTCAATATTAGTTTTAGATGGCGTTTTAATTGATGATACAGATATCTATCTAAACTTTGTAATTACATTTGTAGTAATTTTTGTGTTTATTATTACGCTTTTTAGAAAAAAGATATTCGCTTTAAAAAGAAAACAAAAATTAGAAGAACTTAGTACACAATAAGCGCAGTTCTATTCATCCACGACCAGTATAAATCTAAGTAATAAGCACTGTACCACATTTGCCCATACCATGGATCGTTAATTAAAAATTCAGTGGGATTATCAGGTGAACCTCTAAATCCAATTACAACGCTACCATGCTGACCATTTATTGCGTAAACATATGTTCCGTCAGCTGCTACCCAATCTTTATTATAAAAAGAGCTTTCTCCATTGTGTCTCCAAATGATTATTGGATGGCCTTCTAATAATTTATACGCCATTCCTTGTATTGACCATCCGTGAACTACTTCTGTGTAAATACCTCGGTTAGCAAATACGTTCTTGATAGGATCCCAATAAACGCCATATCCCCAACTTCCATCAGCATTACCAACAAATTCTTTATATGGGTTACCAGTCCATTGCCCGTTAGATTGATTTTCGTTATAACCAATCTCTGCAATTAAATTAGAGGCTCCAGGGTAATGTCCTTTCCAGGCTAAAAGCATTAAAGCTGAATAAATATTACATGAAAAAGACCCATAAGGTTGATACATTTGTGGAATTCCACCAATAGATATTTCATTAGCTCTTGTTGTAAACCTACTGGCAAAAGTACTAGTACCGTCTAGTCCGTAAATAGATTTAATTCCACTGTCAATATTTACTGTATAAGTTGTGATATAGCTTAACCAGTTTTCTGGATGAAAATGCATCGTATTGCCTTCCCAAGAGAAAGAACCTGCAATGCTAGGTGAAATTGAAAATTTTGATTGAGCAGATTCGTTATCAACTTCCTGATCAAAAGTTATAGAGATGGCTGTACTTTCAGCTACCCAGCTGGAATTATCTGCAGGGCTTACACTGGTAACAGTAACTGCTCCTAAAGTTTTAAATTCAAATGTTAAATCCTTTTCAGTACTGCCATCAACTGTACTTTTTATCCCTTTTGTAAAAGTTACTTTGTAATTAGTATCTTTATTTAACTTTACAGGTTTAAATGTAAAGATTTTATCTTCCTCGCCCTGCCATTCAAAAGCGCCTTCGACTTCTGGTTCTATTAAAAAGTTAGCCTCAACACTTTCTTTGTTCATTGGTACTTCAAATTCTACTTTTATTACAGCATCATCACGTACACCGTTACCTTGTGGCTCAAAATTCTCTATTAAAGGTTCTTTTGTAGTATTAAAGATTAATTTAGATTCATAGGTGTAATCTGTAAATTCAATTATTTCAGTTTCTACAAAGTTATAGCGGATAGGACGTCTTTGAATTTTAAGTTCGTATTCAGTATTTTGAGTAAATCCGGTTTTTGGCTTAATTTCAATTTTGTCAGAAAAAAGGTTCGAAACTTCGAATTCTACTTCTGGCTTAAAGCTGAATACAAATTCCGAGTTGAAATTATTTTTTTTATTTAAATTTATAACTATTCCATTATCTTTTTGCACATCCTTTTCACCTTCTGATGGTATTGTTGATGCAACTTCAGACTCACTCCCTGTAGTTATGGTTAAAGGAAGTTCATGATCTTCTTCTTTAAAAAGTCTGCTAACTCCAATAATATAAAAAACAACTCTTTGATTTGGATATAGTGTTTCTTTTGGATAGAATTTTCCTTTTTGAGTAAGGTTAGCAAATCCTAAAAAAGGTTCCCAAACCCAGTCACCTTCTATACGTGGTGTGATTTTTGCTTCAAATTTATTTGCTAGTACTGGAACATTAAATTCTATTTCTACAGGTCTTAAATAATCATCCCAAGCCTGCTCAGTTTCAGGATAGGTGTGTATTATCTGAGGAGTTGTAGATAGATAGTTTGTAATAAAGGCAATAGCAATTATTACTAAAAGAGCAGGTATAAAAATGCAAATTCCTAAAATAATTTTTACTTTGTTGCGTTTGAGTATCTCCCTAGTTTTAACTAGAAAATTTTTGATTTTTTGAGTGAATTCACTTCTAGTCATAAGCTTTAATTTCCATTTATAAATTTACTTTTATTCCATTCATTATAAGCTCCTTCAATTGTAGAAAATACAACAGGACCATCATCATTTTTATATAAATAGTTTGATATATATTGAAAGAGCATATGTAGTTTTGGAGCATCAATGCTTGTTAACCAGTGCGGATGAGTCAGGTAAGTTAGTACCTGTGGCGCATCTTGTATTCCAGTTGCTCCATAATTAAGCTGAAATCTATGAATTAATTCGTCACCACTAAACCAATAAGAGTCTGCACCATTATTTGGAAATTCCCAGATAGACATTCGTTCACCTTCCCAGCGATTGATATCTCCAACTGTAGGTAAGTATGGTCTTGTTGTTTCGGTTAGATTCCAAGGTACGGGAGTACTGTAACTTAAAGCGGGATTTATAAGACCGCCTGTTCTACCAGAAGTGTCTATCATAAATCCCGCATTCTGCGCTGCTTGCAGTACATGAGGGCCTGACATCCATCCTCCAGTTCTATATGTTATTGGTTTTGGCAAGCCGTGTTCTTGAAACTTCTGCATTCCCCATCTAAATATTTTTTCTAATTCGTCTTGAGTAAAATCACTTGTTCTGCCATCACCATACATTGCACCTACAACAGTTCCAGCTCTTGGGGTAACTCCTGCTTCTTTAACCATATCTGCAAATAAATGCAGATGCATTCCAATTTCATCCCCACGGCTTGCCTTTCTATCTTTTACCCATTGAGTTAAGTATGCAGCTCTATCATCGGATATTTCATAAAATGCTGATTGATCTTCTGCAAAGATTCTTGGATTAAATAGTTGTGTTACAGGAATCCCATAACGATTAGCAATATTATCCATTTCATCAAGATTATATTGATATACATCCCACCCTTCCCAATCCTGAGACCACGTAACATACAAAGGATAAGTTACTCTAAAAGGAACTTTATATGTTCTATAACTCCTTAGGTTATTATCTAAGTCGATAATTTCTGCTTGAATAGTATAAACTCCGGGTTCTAACGTCCCTAAATCAGGTTGAGCAGTGAAAACAGTTCTTGAGCCTTTCTGCATCTCTTGACCTCTTAAAATTCCACTTACGCTATAGTATGCAAAAGTATTTTCCCCAATATTTTCAGGTAAAGTGATTTCAAATGTAAATCTATCTTTGAGTTCACTTGTAATTTGGTCTTTCAAAATCCATTCTTTAGTTACACGGGCCTGTACAATATGTGTTTGTCTTTCTGAAATGGTAACGGCATCAGTAATTATATTTCCAATCTCACTTTCATTTTTGGTAAAGGAATCTGCGTCTAAATTGCCATAGTATAGATAGTAATCATTGCTTTCGCGTGTAGAAATTATGTTGCTTTGTAATTGAAATGTTAGCTTTGTTTGAGAAGTATTTGGATTTTCTAAAATAAATGGCAGATTTAAATAAGCCTGATTTGTACTATCAAAATATATTATTCGTAGATCAGCTCCGCTTCTTTGTATATTACTACTGCTTTGTATATCGCCTGCATGATCAAATATAAAGCTTACCCAACTATATTGATAAAAATCTGTGTTAGAAGTATTAACTATATTTAAATTTCTTTTAAATTGATAGCTATCATCCCACCAGTCTAGATTAGCTGCGTTTACTACAATCCTTTTTTCAAGTTCAGATGCTAAGCTTTTTGATGCTTCAGAGGATGCTGTTATGTATGTATAAAGTATAAAACTAAGAATTAAGATTGATGCTAGTAAAACTACATTAGGTAAAAAGCTGAATATTACAAAATTTAAAGAATTTCTAAATTTTTTACTTTTAGTAATTAAATATGCAGCAGAATCTAAAGCCCAAACTATTATCCAGGAAAAAAATACTGTTATTGCAAAAATTATTAAAATTGCTACTAAATCTGTAGGCTTTTGAGCATTGCTTGAATCGATATAAGCTTTAATGCCGAATAATAAAATTATATGAGCAAAAAAGAACTGTAAAGCATTTTTACTTAAATAAATTAAAGCTCTAGCCGAATACTTAGGAATGTATTTGACAATATAATTGCTAAAGATAAGTAGGGCAGAGGTTATTGTTAAACTCAGTGATAGAAATCCTAATGAAGGAGGGAACCTTCCTTCAACAGGTAGAGGATAAAATAAGCTAATTTTAGTAACCTCATAAGCTACAACTAATACAGCTGTTATTACTGAACTTACGGCTAAAAACCTGACGGCAAATTTTAAACGCAGCTTTTGTTCTACATTGTCGTATAAAAATTTGCCGTAAAAAATCCCAAGTAAAAATATAATCCAATACTGTAGCAGCGGAAAAGAATGAATTCTTTCTGTAGCTGTTAAATGCCCAGTTAGTAAGGCTTTCAGCGAGTTTAAGCGGACTGTTCCTAAATCTAAAGGTAAAAGAAATGTTCCTAAGAAGTACAAAAGTAGTCCTATAACAGTTGTAAATATCAAGTTATCCGATAAAAACTGATAAAACCTTTTTAGGAAAATCAAACTTAAAGAAAACAATGCTAATGCCGGCAGAAATTCTGTAAATTCAGGGAGAACGGTAAATGTTAGAACGTCAACAACGTTATTTCTTAATGCACTAGCTGTTGTATTAATTAGTATCTTATCTAGGGTAACTAATGCTGCAAAGCTTAGAATGTAATAAACAAGGATTATCTTTAATTCTTTTTGTATAATCTTTCTGATTGAATTCTTATCAGTTTCTTCGTTTTTAATAAAGCTTAGATAGCCCGAAATTCCCGATAAAAACAAAAAAGAGGTAAAAGAAGCAATACCTCCGATTAATCCAATGTACTCAACAGCTTTATCCGTGCTGTTAGAATGATCAAGCGTTAACCCAATAACGTGGGTAATGATCATTAAAAGTACTGTGATTCCGCGTAAAAAATCTACTAGGACTATTCTTTTCATACAAATCCATTATAGACTATTTTAAGCGCGGACTTTTAGTCCGCGCTCTTACTTTTCAAAGTAATTAATGCCCATCGCATCTTTAACGATCATCATTGTAGCTTCAGCTTCAGCTTTTGTTTTTTTAGTTCCTTCTTTTAAAATATCAACGACAAGTTGCGGGTTTTGCTCATAAACTTTTCTTCGCTCACGGATTGGTTCTAAAAACACGTTAATGGCTTTAGCAAGTTTTTCTTTAACTTCTACATCTCCTACTTGTCCTTTGATATAGCGTTGTTTTAGCTCATCAACTTCATCTTTATTACTATTAAATGTATCGTGATAAATAAATACCGGATTGCCTTCAACTTTACCAGGATCAGTAGGTCTAATTCGATTTGGGTCGGTATACATCTTTTTGACTTTAGCAATTACTTCGTCTTCAGAATCACTTAACAAAATTGCATTACCTATAGATTTACTCATTTTGGCATTCCCATCAGTTCCTACAAGCCTTCCAACGTTGCTATAGTAGCCTTTAACTTCAGGAAAGACATCTGTAGTGTAAGTTCTATTAAACCTTTTCCCGATTTCATCGGCTAATTCAAGCATTGGAGCTTGATCATCGCCTACCGGAACAAGACTAGCTCGCAAAAATAGAATATCTGCTGCCTGACTTATTGGATAAGCTACAAATCCAAAAGGGATACTTTCCCCAAAGTTCTTTTGTACAATCTCAGTTTTTACAGTTGGATTTCTTAATACTTGGCTATGTGTAACTAGATTCATAAAAAATACAGTCAGTTCTGCAATCTCGGGAATTTGAGATTGAATAAAGAAAGTAACTTTTTTAGGATCAAGCCCAACTGCCAGGTTATCCATTGTTGTTTCTAAAATATTTTGAGTGATTTTTTCTGGATTATCAAAATTATCAGTTAAAGCTTGCACGTCTGCTACCATAACAAATGTTTGATATTCATCTTGCAGCTTAACTCGGTTTTGTAACGATCCAATATAATGTCCTAGGTGTAACTTACCCGTAGGCCTATCACCAGTTAATATACGTTTTAAAGTTTCCATAATTAATTAATAACTAAATTTGATTATATAGAATAAGTGAAATTTTAGGTATAGAAAGTAAGGGCTTAAGCCCAGAAGAAAGAAGTTATTGTGGTAAAGATTTTCTTTTTCACAAATAAATTGTAACATTTATTTACACAGTAGGCTATACTACTGAATCCTATGCACTATGCTAGGTGTTCTTTAAAACTTCGGAAAACGATACTTGAGCCGACCTTTAGCCTAATTAAAAAATTATGTTAAAGGTCGGCTTA
Organism: Candidatus Dojkabacteria bacterium; assembly: GCA_030834985.1. GTDB lineage: Bacteria > Patescibacteriota > Dojkabacteria > J137 > J137 > Brojett037. Next base: position 108,876 of record JAUQWV010000003.1, on the reverse strand, counting down.
ACGAAAGGAAGCAGAATGAAGCGTAGACTAAGCTGTAACCCGTTAGTTGCTCTTGCGATTTTCATCGTCTTATTAGTCGCATGGGCGGGAACGGGAGGACGAGCTGGAACTTCTTTTGTGAATTGGAAGGTGCAGCAAAGCACACATATAACCCTTAACGGGCAAGCCTACCTGCTAAATCAGGGACAGCTTGGAACTATTGCCCAGGACGGGAGTTTTGTAAGCCACGCACGGCTAACAGGAAATGAAGTCACCTTTAATGATGGCTCAAAACTGAGGCTCTACGGAGCTACCGTGTTCGGCTGGGATACTCCAGTTCTGGCAATCGGTTCGTATGGAGTGCAGATCGCATCTTTTAGTAACGAAGAAGACCAGTAATGTCCTAGGCTGGCCAGTCTGTCTTCGGAGTTCATCGTTTTCCGAAGACAGCTTTTTTCTTTGATATAATGAGCTCACTAGCTTTTAACTAAAACTAATGAAGTTTATCATTACTGCAGGAGGCCAAGGAACAAAGCTATGGCCAATGAGCCGTGAAAAGAAACCAAAACAATTCCAGCCGATTGTTGGCAGTACTACATTGTTTAGATATCAAATAGATACCTTATTGAAAGCATATAAACCTGAAGATATCTTTATTTCCACCAAAGAGATCTATGTTGATTTAGTCAGAAAGGATGCAACGGAGATTCCGGAAGCAAATATTATTGTTGAACCTCCGTATAAAAAGAATAGAGGCCCGGGTGAAGGCTATGCTATATTAAAACTTTCAGTATTACATCCTAATGAGCCTTTTATGATTATTCAATCAGATTGTATTAGAGCTCCTGAGGATAAATTCATTGAGATGATAAAAGCAGCTGAAGAACTTGTAAAAAGAGATAGAAAATTTATTTCTGCAGGTCAAAAAGCAATAACTCCCGACATGGGAAGTGATTATTTAAAGTTGGGTATAAAAATTAATGTAGAAAGTAATTTAGATGTATATTCTGTGGATGAATTTGTATATAGACTTGGCGACTATAATAAAACAAAAGATCTAATTCATACATATAATGTTTCAACTCATTGTAATCACACCTGCTGGTATCCTGATTTAATGTTGCAAGCATACCAAAAATATAAGCCTGATTGGTATGCAGCTTTAATGGAAATTAAAGATTCATTTGGTAAACCAAATGAAAAAGAACTAACAGATAAAATTTATTCAGAAATGATTGAAGGCCCAACAGAAGATGTGACTAAGTATGTTTTTAAAGATGGCTATATAATTCTAACTCCATTTAACTGGACCGATGTTGGCACATGGGATAGCTTGCATAGTTATTTTGCCAATCCTACAGAAGTTTATAGTGATGGTAAAGTTTTGAATATCGACACTGCAAATGCTCTAGTTAAGGGAAGTAAAGATAAGCTTATTGCAACAATAGGTTTAGATAATATTGTAATTGTTGATACTGAAGATGCACTTTTAGTTTGTGCTAAAGATAAAACAGGTGATATTAAAAAAGTGCTGGATAAAATTAAAGAAGAAGGCTTAACCGATTTATTATAGTTGAGTTTTGAAGATCTTGATTTCCCGCTTAGTATTATCTAAGTAACGTAGCGTAATATAAAAATATTCTATCGAGTTAAAAAAACTCTCATCTAAATTCATAATTACACTAGGCCATTCAACAACTATTACATTACCAGGCTTAAACCAATTATAAAATTCTAATGCTTCAAGATCGCGTTTGTTATCGATCTTCCAAGCATCCATATGATAAAGCTTTTTATCTTTTTCGAATTTATATTCTTGAACGTATGTATAAGTGGGAGACTTTATTATTTGATTAATACCTAAAAATTTTGCAATGCCTTTTGTTAAATGAGTTTTGCCGGCACCTAGCTCACCATTTAATAAAATGAGGCTAGGTGCCGCAGAATTATAAACTTCCTTTGCGATATTAAATCCTGTTTGAATAGTTTCTTCTTCAGAATTAGTAATATAGGAATTGACCAATAATGTTTTAGTTGGATCAATCTGGCCTGATCTAATAACTGTTAGTTCGTTGGATGTAGTATCAATTACTGTTGATGGCGGATTTTTAGGTAAAGTACCTGCATCAATTATTAAATCAATTAGATTTTTATTTTTTTCGTGCAGATTATTCAAGATATCATCAATTGAATATGGAGTTTTAGAACCGCTTAAATTCGCAGATGTTGCTGTAATAGGTTTATTAAAGTGGTTAATAATTTCTAAAATAAGTTTATAGTCTGGAATTCTTACTCCTAAGGTACCTTTCTCAGATTCTAACCTGGTATCAACTTTGCCTTTAGAGTTAGAAACTATAGTAACTGGCCCCGGCAAAAAGTTTTTGTAAAAACTTTTTGCCTCAGAGTTAATATCTACATATTTTTCTGCCATATCTTCTGATTCAACAGCTATTGAAATAGCTTTTCCTTCGGGTCTTTTTTTGTATTCTAATAATTTACTAACTGCTGTAGGGTTTGTAGCATCTACACCAACGCCATAAGCAGTTTCTGTGGGGTAAATAATTAAACCTCCTTGAGATAAAACCTGGACTGCTGTCTCTACTAAATTTTGATCATCTGCTGAAATCACCTTCATATGGGGCAATTATATCAATTATTTATATTATTTTGTTTTTAGGGCTTTTTAGATTATTCTTATATATATGGAAAAACTAAAGAAATTATTAAAAATTGTGAGTTCTACAAAATTTTTGGTGGCAGCAATTATTGTAGTGCAAATACTAATCTTAATAGTATTTTTAAATCCTGTAGGCTTGCTGAATCAATTTTCAGCAAACCAATTGATTAATAAGATAAGTACTTTAACTTCGATACCAAATGAAACTCCATTAGCAATGGGTCAACTTGGTGTAAATAGTTTTCCTAGTTCAGAGCAGTTAAAAGAACAAGATTTGGAAAGTGCTCAAGTATATAAAGATGCATTAGATCAAGATTACTTAGTGATCTATTCAACTAAAATGATCATCTTTAGAGAAAGTGAAAATAGAATTATTTATGAGGGTCCAACTCCTAATCAGATCTTTTTAGAAAATCAAAAAGATATTGCAGAAAAATTAATAGCAAAGGCAAAAGAACAAGGGATTATTTCGCAAGATAGTGCTGAAGCACCGTACTTAAAACAAATAACAACAGACTTAGAAGATCTTAAAGATGTAAATTCAGCATTTTATAATAACGCTGCCGTTAGTGATGTTATTGCAATATTTGTTATTGAAAATAAATTAATTTTATACAGGCCAAGTAATGACTCAATTGTTGGCAATTTAGATTTGGTACAGTAATATAGATTTATGGTTAAAATAACGCCTGCAATACTAACAAATGATTTAGAGGAATTTAGGTCTTTGATAAAAGACCTATCCTTTACTGACTCAATAGATATAGATATTGTCCGTCCACCGTTTGTTGAGAATACAACGTTGCAGATTATTGATATTAAAGATTTAGTTGATACTAGTAAAACTGACTTAGGCTTCCACTTAATGGTTGATGATCCAAAAGAAGATTTATATAACATTTACAACAGTGGGATTGATGGTCATGCAGCAAGAATATACTTACATCAGGAAAGTAACTTAGAATATTTAAAAGAGTTTGAATGGCCGGCAAACTGGTTAAAAGCAGTTTCAGTTAAACTAGAAACTGATTTATTAAACCTGGATTTTTACAACCAATTTGCCGAAGTACAATTTATGTCAATAAAAACAGGATGGCAGGGCAGTGAGTTTAATCCTAAAGTGTTAGATAGGATAAAAGCTCTAAGAGATTTAGGCTACAAAGGTAATATAAGTGTTGACGGCGGAATTAATCTTGAAACTATCCACTTGATAAAAGATGCTCCAATCAATAGAATAAGTGTAGGCTCATATTTTACAAAAGCAGAAGATAAAGCAAGAGCCTTTAAATTATTAGAAGACGCCTTAGCTGCGTAGCACTTATTTATGACTGAAATTCCTACAGGTAAGCCTGATGAAAAGGTGGATAATACAGCGCAGGTAATAGAAACAACTACTAAATTAATTAATAAAGTAACCTTTTTTGGAGATTCTGCAATTCCGGAAGGTGATCCTATATTTGAGTCTGTTAAAGAAACCGCTGAGCTATTAGCAAAGAGTGGTTATACGATTGTAGATGGAGGAGGCCCTGGCATTATGCAGGCAGCAACTGATGGGGCGCAGCAAGTTGGAGGGCGTACTGTTGCTATATATTGGGAGCCTAAACTTGCTGCGCACTTTGAGGGCAAAAACACTGCAAACCTAACTGACGAATCAGAAACTTATTCAAATTATGTAATGCGAACTTTAGGTTTAATAGAGCATGGAGATGTTTTTGTGGTTTGCAAAGGAGGAACAGGAACAGTTTCTGAATTTGGAATGGTTTGGTGTTTAGCAAAACTTTATTATGGAACACATAAACCAGTAATTTTATACGGTGATTTCTGGGATGAATTAATAGAAGCATTCCAAAGAACAATGTATATAGATGATGTAGAAATGGCAGTATTAAAACGAGCGACTACACCTGAACAAGTACTTGCATTAATTCAATCTTTTGAAGAGATGTATCAGAAATTAGATTTAAAACCAAGAGATGGTGATGAAGCTGGCTTTATTATTAATCCGAAAGTAAAAGTTACTGCAGAAGCTTACAAAAAGGTTGCAGAGCAATATCAGGCAGCAACTGTTGGTAAAAATGTTGCACAAAAACAGCTTGATGAATTTATTTCTATGGTAAATCCTCCCGCTCAAGTATTAGATGTGGGCTGTGGTCCTGGTAACGATACAAAATATTTATCTACAAAATATGCAGTTACCGGAATTGAGATGGTAAAGAGATTTGCGGATATGGCGTCAGTTGAAACTCCAAATGCAGAAATTATTAATGCAGATATTACAACTTACGATTTATCTAAAAATAAATATAAAGGAATTTGGGCTAGAGATTCTTTGCATCATATTCCTGAAGAGAATTTAGATCCGGTATTTAAAAAACTTTCAGATGGTTTAGTTGAAAATGGAGTATTGTATGTAATTGTTCGTGAAGGAGAAGGAGAAATTTATGAGCGTGAAAAGAAAAGATATGCTGATATGAAAAGATTTTATCACTTGTTTACAGTAGAAGAATTAGAAAGCCGAGCAAGAAAAGCAGGCTTAAGTGTAGTAAAGATTGATCATGTACAAAGAAGTCACAAATGGCTTGTTGGAGTATTTAAGAAACAATCTTTAAACTTCTCTTTAGAAAAGAACTCCTAAAAAAATTCCCCGCATAAGCAGGGAATTTTTGCATTAAAAAGTCCCTAAGATTTACTTTCTCTTAGTTGTTCTTCTTGCTGCAGGTTTCCTTACAGCCTTTCGAGCTGCAGGCTTTCTTTTTGCTACAGTTTTTCTAGCAGTCTTTCGAGCTGCTGGTTTTCTTTTAGCCACAGTTTTTCTTACAGTCTTTCGAGCTGCAGGCTTTCTCTTTGCTGTAGTCTTTCTTTTTACTGCCATTGTAAAAAAGATAATAAATAAAAGACTTATATACAGTGTGAAGTAATTTGAAGCAGATGTCAATATTTGCAGATTTGAACATTCATTACTTAGCAACGGTATATAATCGTTTATTTATTGAATAGATAAATAAATTAAGCGATAATCATTCTATTAGTAATCAAAACTATATGCAGATTTTTGAAGAGAAATTGTTACAATTTACAAAAAAATTAGAAGAAGTTTATAAAAACGATTCAAGTGCGGTTTTAAAAACACATTACTTAGATAGAGTAAAAACTTTTAGAATAAACTTTTTAAAACCGCAAAACGTAAACGAAACTTTAGAGAATTTAAAAAATGAAGGAATTGAATTTACAAAAATTTCTTTAGAAAATTTTTATATAGTTACAAAGGGTTCTGAGTTTTTATCAAAAACAAAAGTTTTTAATGATAAACTAATTTATATTCAGGAACCTTCAAGCGCTTTACCAGTAATAGAACTAGCTCCTGCAGAAAATGAAGAAATATTAGATATGTGTGCTTCACCCGGAAGCAAAACTTCTTTAATTCAAAACTTAACAAATAATAATGCACAAGTTACAGCAATTGAAAAAAATCGAAATAGATTTTTTAAACTCAAAGAAAATTTAATAAATAATGAAGTAAAAAATGTAACTTATATTAACGCGGATGCAAATAGAATCATTTTTATTAAACCAGAATTAACAAATTATTTTGATAAAGTATTAGTCGATGTTCCTTGTACAACTGAAGCTCAAATTAATTTAAATAACGAAGATTCTTTAAAAGAATGGAAATTATCAAATGCAAAAAATATTTCTAAGCTTCAGCGTGGACTTTTAAACTCTGCATTTAAAATGTTAAAACCAAAAGGAACATTAATTTATTCAACTTGTACTTATAGTGTTGAAGAAAATGAAGCGGTTGTTGACTGGTTTTTAAAAAAGAATCAAGATGCAAAAATAGTTGATATTAATTTAAACCTTTCAAATCTACAAAATGGAATTACAGAGTATAAGAATAAAATCTTTAATGAAAGTTTAAGAAAAACAATTAGAGTAATTCCAAATAATGAATTCACTGCTTTTTATCTGACAAAAATAACAAAGCTCTAATCCTATGATATAATAAGGCATATGAGTACTAAGGGATTAGGTTATACAACAAACCACCATCACCTTCCATAAGGAGGGTATATTTCTATATGAATTTTACGCCCTCCATATCGGAGGGTTTTCTTTGTCTTAATTCTGTTAAAATTATTTTATGAATCAAATATCAAATCAGCCTCCAAAAGGTACAAGTGATTGGCTTCCTTTGGAGTATGCAAAAAGAAAATATATATTCGATACTTGGCGAAAGGTCTGCCTAAGCTTTGGATACGAAGAATATCTAACACCTATAATAGAAAGTGCAGATGTTTATAGGGCAAAATCAGGGGAGGATGTAGGTGGTAAAGAGTTAATGACTATGGTAGACAGAGCAGGCCGTGAATTAGCTATAAGGCCCGAAATGACACCATCTGTAACAAGAATGGTTAGTAAAATATACGAAAGCTCCCCTAAGCCAATAAGGCTTTTTTCTATTGCTAACTTTTTAAGAAATGAAAAACCTCAAAAAGGTAGGAACCGTGAATTCTGGCAGCTTAACTGCGATATTTTTGGCAGCGATTCGATTAATGCTGATATAGAAATTCTGCAGCTAGCAATTGAGATTATGCGAGAATTTGGGGCAACTAAAGATCAATTTATTGTTTATTACAATGATCGCCGATTAATCGAATCGCTTGTCACAGACTTTTTAAAAGTAGATAAATCTAAAATATCTGAAGCAACAAGAATTCTAGATAAATTTGGCAAAATAAATAATGATGAATTTATTATTAGATTAAGGCAGGAAGTAGGTGCCAAAATCGATAATCCATCATTTTTAATAGACTTTTTAAATTTAGAAGAAGCAGCTGTTGCAGAAGTTTATGCCACATATTTTAAAGACACTGAAAATGTAAAACCTGCTATGTTAATTGACAGCAAACTAGAAGGCTTAGGTTTAAGAGAATATACAAAATATAATCCATCCATGGTGCGAGGCTTTGATTACTACGATGGTATGGTCTTTGAAGTTTTTGATAAAAAGGATTATTTAAAACGAAAAGGACAACTTAAAACTAGTGAATCTTTTAGATCATTATTCGGCGGTGGCAGATACAATGGGTTAGCTAGTATCTTTGGCGGGCAGTCTTTTCCTGCAGTAGGTTTTGCTCCGGGAGATGAAACTACAAAGATATTTTTAGAGGAATATGGTCTTTTAAATATAGACCAAGAAGATTTTAAGACCTATTATGTACCGATTTTGCAAGAAAACTTGTCCAATAAAGTGCTTAATTTAGCAAGTATTTTAAGGCAGGGAGAAAAGAATATTGTAAAGGTGGGATTAGAGCCTCAAAAACTTGGAAAAGCTCTAGATTATGCTAATAAAATTCAAGCTGATTACGTAGTGATTCTGGGCGAAAATGAGCTGGCAGAAGGTAAGTATATTCTTAAGGATATGAAAAGCGGAGAGCAGATGGAATTAAAGCTATAATTGGCTATTTTTATATATTTCTAGTAAATCAGATGGAGTCTGTTAATCACATGATATAATTCGCCAATAATTAATTGACGTATAAGTCAATGCCTGATCGTGACTCATTTAAGAAAAGTTGTAATGCGCATCTGAAGTCTGCAAAGATTTTAATGCGGGCGGAGGATTGGGAAGCAGCTGCATATATGTTAGGTCATGCGTTAGAATGTGCGCTAAAAGCTTTAATATGCAATAAATTACAACTTTCATCATATCCAGAAAAGAAACATTTTAAAACTCATGAATTTGTTGAGTTAAAAGTGTTAGCGGGGTTGAATAAAATATTTTCTCCTTCTGGTAATGCAGATGAATTTAATAGTTGGTCAGCTTTTATTAGTGAGTATCCTGATAATTGGGTATCTATGAGATATCAAATCCCAAGCAGCAGCACTGCTCCTAGGGTCTGGGATGAAACAAAAGTCAAGTCATTATATAATAATTTAACCGATCCACAGACTGGAGTTCTAAGAGTTATAAAAAAAAGATGGTAGAAAAATTCAAACTATTGTTAGAACAAATTGAACAAATGAATGGCCCAGTAATTCTCTATGTTGTATCGAGAATGGATAATTTTGTAGATTCCTGGTCTGTTATTATATCTGCTGATTGGGTTTCGGCTGATAAAGAGATTCAAAAGAGTCAATTTCGTGAGATTCTAAATCTACTAGTTAAAGTATTCACAGAAGATGCCGTAAATATTGCCCGAGTTGGTTTATTTACTAAAACGGACTATGTGACTAAACAATTCAGCCAGTTTAAATCTGGAACCGTTCTCAAAGAGGATAGAGTCAATGGATATGATATACACGAAGCTCATATTATTAAATCAGTTGATATTGATCAAACGGATACTACAGACGCAAATGAAAATGGTGACCAAATGAAATTACCTACTTAGGAGATAGCTAGTCCTCATTTTCTTGAATAAGAATTTTAAATAAACTCCAAAGCATTAGTAAGGACATTCCAATCTGTACCATCCGGAGGTATAAGTCCTCGCCAGTATTGAATCATCATGTAAGTTGTAAAGACGCATAATAAAAAGATTACTGCATACACAAAATGACGCCAGAATTTACTTCTGATATTTACTATTCGTTCAAAAGTCAGTGCTAAAGGGAATATTAAAATCGGAAATGTATCAATTAAAGCTCTCATACCAAAGCCACCGCCGTACGGCCAGTGCCACCAGCTAGAAGCTATCCATAAATATATAAGTAAAAATACCACGCTTGCTATAAAGAATTTTTTGAGTTTTTTATACATTAAATAGAAACCAGGAATTATTAAGAGCAATGCTGGTGCCCAGAAGAATAAACCTTTACGAATACTGAACAATACATTTAAAACTTCTGGCTTTGTAAGATTAAAGCCTTCTTCTCCATAAGAATAGACAATAAATTTTCCCGTTATTGCATACCAGTATAAAAGTTGAATGCTAACTACTATTAATCCAGAGATAATAATAAGCAGGATATTTTTATAATTTTTAATAAATAAATTCCATTTTTCTTTTAATTTGGCGCGTATAGAACCAAGTTCAAACTCCCAAAGTAAAAAGAAAAGTACTATTAATAAATTTGTAGGTCGTACAATTGTAATTAAGCCTGTTGTTAAGCCGATAAGAATAGAATTTAGTTTAGAAGGATTATTATGCCATCTGATTGTTAAAAATAAAAAGAGCGATATTAAAAGTAATGAATATGTATGACTAAACCCGGCGTCATAAGTAAAGTAGTGAAATAGATTTGTACCAAAGGTAAGAATAATCAAAGAAAAGTAAACTATAGTCGGTTTGAAATATCGGTCTAATATCCTTTTTAATATAAATAAACCAAGTAGGGCGTAAATTGTTCCTGAAATAGACTGCATTGCCTGATATAGATTAGAAGAAAATCCGTCAGGCGGAAAATAAACAAAATTATTTATAAATATAGTTGTAATATGAGCAATTATAAAAAAAGGAAATGCCATTACTGCTACACCGACTGGATATTTATTTAAATATTTTCCGGTATCTTGATACTTAGTAGCACCGTTCCAGGTATCTTGAATTTCATCACCATAATCGGCAGAATATGCTTCAACGAATTTGTTTAAAGAAATATCGTTATAGATAAAAACAGAAGGTAAATAGACATAGTACCCTAGTCCATCTGATCTTATGGGAGGACCGTTCAATTTAAATAAATAAACAGAAGCGCTGCCAATAGCCGCAACAATCAATAAAGCAAAGAAGAAAAGAAATTCAGTACGATTTTTGAATATCTTTGTATTCATATTCGTACTATAGATTATTTGCTTCTCTAAATCCAGATTTATACCATTTCCAGCTTGAATCAAGCATTTGTTTTAAATCTCTTTTTGACTGCCAACCTAAAACTTTTTTTGCTTCGTTTGGATTCGCGATAGATACAGCAATATCGCCTGATCGTCTATCAACAATTTCGTAATTAAGTTTAGTGTTTGTAACTTTTTCAAATGTTTTTAAAACTTCTAATATAGTAGCCCCATTTTCAGAGCCTAGATTAAAGGTAAAATGCCCGGAATGAGTTTGTAGATATTCTAGTGCTTTTAAATGAGCTTCACACAAATCTAATACATGAATATAGTCTCTAATTGCTGTACCATCTCGTGTTGGATAATCATTACCAAATATTTTTAGATTAGTAGGCCTATAACCTAAATGCGACACTATAATAGACGGGATTAAATTTTTAGGGTCTTTAGCGATTTCACCGATTAATCCATCTTCCTGATTTCCAGCCACATTAAAGTATCTTAAAGCTACGCTGTTAAGTTTTCCTGTCTGAGCAGTATCTTGTAGAACACGCTCAGAAAAATATTTAGTCCATCCATAAGGATTAGCAGGATAAACCGATGATTCTTCATTAAAAGGCGGTTCTACCTTCTCACTATATACTGCAGCAGTTGAAGAAAAAATAAAGTTTTTAATTCCTTTTGATAATGCAAAGTTAACTACATTAATTGTGCCGGCTACATTGTTCTTATAGTATTCTGCAGGTTTTTCTACTGATTCTCCTACAGCCTTTAAAGCTGCAAAATGCATTATTCCATTTACACCATTAGTGTCAATGTCACTTAGGTCTTCTAGAACATCTTTCTTGTAAATAATGAAATCTTTACCTGTAACCTCTTTTATTTTATTGAGGTTATATTCATTACTATTAATAAAGTTATCAATCACAATAGGTATATGACCGTTTTGAATTAATAATAAAACCATATGAGAGCCAATGTAGCCCGCCCCACCTGTAACAATAATCTTCATATGAATTAATTTTACCTTAGAATTCTGTTATGAGTTAAAATATTATTAATATGTTCAGCATCCTTACTAAAAGACATAGGTTTGATCTATTAATAGAGTTGGTTAAAACTAATTTTAAAATGCGTTACCAAAATTCAGTACTTGGAGTTTTGTGGGTATTAATAAAACCATATGCAACATTTGCAGTTATGTATGTTGTATGGACTAGAATTGTAAATGTAGATATACCTAATTATCAGCTTTATCTTCTTTCTGGAATTATATTGTTTTCCTATTTCAATGAACTTATATTGCTAGGCCAAATGTCTTTACTAGATAATGCCCATATAATTCTAAAAGTTAATTTTCCTCGTCAGATAGTTGTCTTAAGCACAATGCTAAGCGGTTTAATTAATCTAGGTATCAATCTAATATTTTTTATAGTAATTGCAGTAATTTCTGGTGTTCAATTTACTTATGGCAGTGTTTTATATTTTATTTTTATTGTAGGGATAATATTTTTATTTGCAATGGGAGTTTCTTTCTTTACAAGTGTGATTAGTATACGGTTTCGAGATTTAAAAAATATTTTTGAATTAGGCATAATCCTTTTACAATGGGTAACTCCAGTATTCTATGCTGTAAGTAGTAATCTGTTTAGTGGTAGAACGTCTGATTATATTGCAGCAAATCCACTAGGAATTGTAATAAATCAGGGTAGAGCGGCGTTTGATATATACGGAACTAAAAATATAAGCTTAATGATTATCTACTTTATTATCAGTTTTATAATTTTTTTAATTGGTTGGAGATACTTTAATAAATCAGTAAAAAAAGTAGCAGAGCATTTTTAATATATGGATAAAGAAGTAGCAATAAAAGTACAAAATGTTTCAAAAACTTTTTACATTCATGAGGATGCAAAATTTACACTTAAAGCTTTATTTGCATCATTCTTTCATCAAGGCAAAACAAGACAGTTTAAAGCATTAGAAGATATAAACTTTGAAGTTTACAAAGGTGAATTTATTGGGCTTATAGGGCGAAATGGTAGTGGTAAGAGTACGCTATTAAAACTAATTGCAGGTATATACGATCCCGATAAAGGCGGAAAAATCGACTACCTAGGCCGGTTAATTCCTTTTCTAGAATTAGGAGTAGGTTTTAACCCAGAACTAACTGGGCGGGAGAATATTTTTTTAAATGGCACAATTCTTGGAATGACAAGGAAGTTCTTAGAAGAGAGGTTAGATGGCATAATAGAGTTTGCTGAATTGAGGGATTTTATTGATGTTCCTGTTAAGAATTACTCTAGCGGTATGACGATCCGCTTAGCTTTCAGTATTGCAGTACAAACTAAAGCTGATATCTATTTGTTGGACGAAGTTTTATCTGTAGGTGATATTGCGTTTCAAAAAAAGAGTGAAGCAAAAATGTTAGAGCTAATAGACAGAGGTGCAACTGTAATATATGTAACCCAATCCATAAATAAGATTAAAGAGCTTTCAGATAGGGTCATATACATTAAGGATCATAAAGTAGAAATGATTGGAGATCCGGAAACTGTAACAGGCCAGTATGAAGCTGATGTTATGCAAACCTTATAACAACAATTTTGTTTAAAGTACCACTTGCTATATAATGCAAGGGCAATCAATTTAGATTTTAATTATTCTCATGAAAAAAGCTTTAATTACAGGTATTACTGGTCAAGATGGAAGTTATTTGGCAGAGCTTCTTTTAGAAAAAGGATATGAAGTACATGGGATAATACGAAGAGCTTCTAACTTCAATACTAATAGAATAGATAATCTTTATGAAGACCAGCATAACCATCCGAATTTAATTTTACATTATGGTGATTTATCAGATACCTCTGTAACGGATAAATTAATTAGAGAAATTATCCCAGATGAAGTATATAACCTTGGTGCAATGAGTCATGTAAAAGTAAGTTTTGATATCCCAGAATATACTGGAAATGTTACTGGACTTGGCGTTTTAAGAGTTTTAGAAGCCATTAGAAACTATGCTCCAAATGCTCATTTTTATCAAGCAAGTAGTTCAGAGATGTTTGGCAAAGTTGTTGAAATACCACAAAAAGAAACTACTCCTTTTTATCCAAGATCACCATATGGAGTGGCAAAACTTTATGGTTACTGGATTACTGTAAATTATAGAGAAAGTTACGACTTACATTTAAGTAATGGTATTTTGTTTAATCATGAGTCGCCAAGACGAGGTAGAACATTTGTAACTAGAAAAATCACTAGAGGATTAGCAAATATTAAGTTAGGTAATCAAGAGGCACTGTATATGGGAAATCTTGATTCTAAAAGAGATTGGGGACATGCTAAAGACTATGTAGAAATGATGTGGATGATTTTACAACAGCCAAAAGGAGATGATTTTGTTGTCGCAACTGGCGAAACTCATTCTGTAAGAGAGTTTATTGAACTTGCAGCTAAAGAGCTTAATATGGAAATTGAATGGAAAGGACAAGGAGTAGATGAAATTGGAATTGATAAAAAGACAGGAAAGGAAATAATTAAAGTTGATCCGAAATATTTTAGACCAGCTGAAGTTGATCTTTTACTTGGAGATCCAACTAAAGCAAAAACAATTTTAGGTTGGGAGCCTAAATATACATTTCAAAGTTTAGTAAAAGAGATGGTTGCATTTGATTTAGAGAACGAAAAAAATCATAGCTATAATTATTAACCATAAGTTATGAAACCAAAAATCTGGATTGATTCTAAACAAGATGAGCTTGCTTTCTGGGAGGATTGGTTTGCAACAAAATCTGCGCAATATCCTAAAGATTTTGAGAGAAGAATGGACCCTGAGGTACAGATGGATTCTTATATAATAGAACTTGCAAAAAAAATAAATAATGAAAAGATACTGAAAATTCTGGATACAGGTGCAGGACCCGCTACTTGTTTAGGTAAAGTAAGCAAAGACTTTGAAATTAAGCTATCGGCAGTTGATGCATTAGGCGATTTATATTCAGATCTTTATGTTAAATATAATATAATCCCACCTATTATTACAGAACTATGTGATTCTGAAGAGCTACTGAATAAATTTGAATTAGATTCTTTTGATATTGTACATAATAGAAATGCTTTAGATCATAGCTATAATCCGATAGAAGGTATCTCTCAGATGCTTTCTATTGTTAGAAAGGGTGGAGCAGTGATTTTGCTTCATGAGGAAAATGAAGGGGTTAATGAAGGGTACTGGGGGATGCACCAATGGAACTTTACAATTAAAAAGAAAGATTTTGTAATTTGGAATAGAGAAGGGTTTAGTATGAATATTACAAAAGCATTTGCGAATTCTACAGATGTCGATAGTTCCATAATTCAAATGGGCCCAGCAAGATTAATACAGGTAATATTTTACAAGAAAATATATGGTCCAGTAAAACCAGGTATAATCTCTCTATTAAAAACTCGTGTAAATAATTTAACTAATAAATTTAAAAGGTAGATTATTATGGATAAATCCTCAAAGATTTACATATCAGGGCATAGTGGATTAGTAGGTACAGCCTTAGTTAAAGAACTTCAAAATCAAGGTTATGAAAATATCATAACTAAACCTCATAAAGAATTAGATCTTTTAGATCCTAAAGCAACAAAAAAATTTTTTGACAAAGAGCGCCCGGAGTATGTTTTTCATCTAGCAGCAAAAGTAGGAGGTATTGTAGGTAACAAAACCTACCCTGCAGATTTTTTGTACGAAAATCAGATGATTAATACTAATGTTCTTAAATCAGCACACGACACAAAAGTCAAAAAACTCCTTAACTTTGGAAGTGTTTGTATTTATCCAGTTGCAGCAGAAGTCCCTATTAAAGAACAGTCTTTGCTTACTGGTCCTCTTGAGTATACAAACGAAGCTTATGCTATTGCTAAAATTTCTAGTTTAATACTGGCAAAGAAATATAAAGAGCAATATGGAGATAACTTTATTTCTGTAATGCCAGCAAATTTATATGGACCAAATGATAATTTCCATAAACAAAATGCGCATGTAATTCCAATGCTATTGCGTAGATTTACAGAAACAAAAGCGGCAAAGGAGAGAGAGGTAGTAGTGTGGGGGACTGGTAAACCAACACGAGACTTTTTATTCTCTGAAGATTTGGCGGAAGGCTTAGTATATCTTATGTTAAATTATGATGAACTTGAACATATCAATATAGGTCCTGGTTACGAAACTACAATAAAAGAATTGGCTGAATTAATGAAAGAGGTTACAGGATTTGAAGGTGAATTGATATTTGATACTTCAAAACCAGATGGAACGCCGCGAAGATATTTAGATACTACAAAAATAAATGAATTAGGTTGGAAAGCAAAAACTCCTCTTAAAGAAGGGCTTCAAAAAATGTATGACTGGTTCATGCAGAATAGAAACAATATTACTGAAAAATAAATAATATGAATAAAGAAGTTACGGTTTACGAACCTAATCAACGACTCAAAATTGGCTTTTTTGAAACATGGGTGATCATGTTTAAAAATATTGTAAAGTCTAAAGAGTTGATAATACAGTTATTTAAAAGAGACTTTTTTATGTCATACAAAAAGTCTTATTTAGGATTAGCCTGGATCTTGATTTCTCCGCTTGTAGGTATTGTGTCCTGGGTATTTTTAAATTCAGCTGGAATTTTACAGCCTGGTGATACACCAATCCCTTTCCCAGCATATGTATTGTTAGGCTCATCTATATGGGGGCTTTTTATGGGATTTTATGGATCTGCAGGTGGTACACTTGGAGCTGGCGCAGGATTTATTAATCAAGTTAAATATCCTCATGAAGCTTTACTAATAAAACAAACAGCGCAACATATTGCAAACTTTCTAATAACTTTTGTAGTAAATATTATTGTTTTATTACTGTTTGGAGTTACTCCTAGTTTAGGAATATTACTTTTTCCACTAACAGCTATTCCTTTATTCTTTTTAGGAGCAGGCTTAGGATTAATAGTGAGTGTTTTATCAGTAGTAGCAAGTGATTTAACAAATGTTATTAACATAATAATGGGATTTGTATTTTATGCAATTCCAATTGTTTATCAGATAGATAAAATTGAGAATCCTTTATTGCAAACAGTAGTTCAAATTAATCCATTAACTTATCTTGTTACTGGAGCACGCGATATTATTGTGGAAGGCACAATACACTATCCCGAAAGGTATTTATTAGTTGCCGCAATTTCATTTGTATTTTTTATGTTGTCGTGGAGACTATTTTATGTTTCTGAAGACAAAGTAATTGAAAGGATGATTTAATTTATGGATAAGGATGTTGTAATAAAAATAGATAATGTAAGTAAGAAATTTACAAGGAGCATTAAACGTAGCATGTTTTACGGAAGTACAGATATTTTCAAAAGTATGTTTGGTATTAAACCTGACACTACTAAGCTTAGGAAAGGAGAGTTTTGGTCTTTAAATGATGTGAGCTTTGAACTAAAACAAGGCGAAGGGTTGGCAATTATTGGGCATAATGGATCAGGTAAATCAACATTATTAAGGTTAATTAATGGAATCTTTCCTCCTGATGAAGGCAGTATTAGAGTTAAAGGAAAAATAGGTGCGCTTATCGCAGTTGGTGCGGGATTTCATCCTCATATGACTGGTAGAGAGAATATTTATCTGAGTGGGACCATACTAGGGATGTCTAGAAATGAAATTAAAAATATCTTTGATGAAATTATTGATTTTGCAGATATTGGAGATTTTATTGATGCTCCCGTTTCAACTTACTCATCTGGCATGTCGATAAGATTGGGATTCTCAATCGCAATACATAGCAGACCTGATATTCTCCTGGCAGATGAGGTTTTGGCCGTCGGGGATTTGGCATTTGCACTAAAGTGTCATAAAAAAATATCTGACTTTAGAAAGAATGGAGGAACATTAATACTTGTCAGTCATAGCATGAATCAAGTTAGAAATGCTTGTGAACATGCATTATGGCTAGATAAAGGTATGATTAAAGAAAGTGGGCCGGTAAACGAAGTTTGCGACAAATTTGAAAATTTTATGTTTAAAAAGGATAGCGATGATAAATCTTCTTCTTCTGTCGGAACACACATAACAAACGATTCAAACACTATAATAACAAGGGTTGAATTTTTTAATGATAAAGATGAACAAACTACTGCATTTGATTCAGGAAGCTTTTTTAAAGCTAGAATATTTTATAAATGTAATCGTTCAGTAAAGTCACCAATATTTACTTTTGGAATTGCTAATGTGGAAAATGTAAGTGTAGTAGCATCATATTCTAACTATACTTTAGATCTTTCTGATACAGAAATAAGCGGTGAAGGATATATAGAAGTTATAATTCCTAATTTGTATTTAAGAGCAGGTAATTATCGTTGTACAACTACATTGGCAGAAGGAGATGTAGAAACTGTACTTGATTGGCATGAAAAGAATTTTCTATTTACTATTAATGCAAATAAAAAGCTCACGCATGGTATTGCACAGATCCCTGTGGAGTGGAAAATATAGCTTATATTATGATAATAACGAAACTGACGGGCGGGCTTGGTAATCAAATGTTTCAATACGCGTTAGGCCGAGCCTTATCAATTAAAAATAATACTAATTTACTATTGGATATTAGTGAATTAGGTCAAAATGATGAACTTATAGGTGATTTTATTAAGCGTGGTTTTAGGTTAGAGCTTTTTAATATTAATGCAGAAATTGCTTCTAAAAACGAGTTAGAAAAGTTTAAGCTAGGTATTAATAACACTATAAAGTTACATTTAGCGGTTTTAGGAGTAAAAGACCTTAACATATACTATAAACAAATAACCAGATTATACGATAAACGATTGCATAGTCTAAAAGCCAATATTTATTTGGATGGAGTTTGGCCAACATATAAAAATTTCAAGTCTATTAGAAATACTTTGCTAAAAGAATTTACATTAAAAGAAGCTCCTAATAACATTAATTCAAGAATGCTTGAACAAATTAAAAATTCAAATTCAGTAGCATTGCATATTCGGCGTACTGATTATATTTTTAAAAAATCGGCCTCTCAGCATTTTATACATTTAGATAATGGATACTACTCTAAAGCTATAGAGATCATTAAAGAGATGGTAAAAAACCCCATTTTTTATATATTCTCAGATGATATAGATTGGGTTAAAAATGAGATGCAATTCTCAACTACAGATATTATATATTGTGACATTAATGATCATGATCACGGTTATGAAGATATGAGGCTTTTACAGAATTGTAAGTATTTTATTATTGCTAATAGTACTTTTAGTTGGTGGGGAGCGTGGTTATCTGAATATAAAGATAAAATAGTAATTGCCCCTAAGCAGTGGTTCCAAAATGAAGTTAAAAACCCGATAGATATTAACCTAAATGAATGGATAGTATTATAAATAAAATTCTAAATTTGTTTTTTTTTAATAGGAAGGTAAGAATAATAGGCAAAGATAAGGTCACTCTAGGCAAGAATTTGAAAATAGAAGATAGTGTTGTTATTGATGCTGTAGGAGACGGCGGAGGAAAATACATACGAATAGGAGATAATTGTATTCTTAGAAGGGGAGTGATGATTAGCACAAATAGTGGTTGGGTAGAGATAGGTGAAAATTGTTCCTTTAACCCTTATTGCGTTATATATGGACACGGAGGTTTAAAGATTGGGAATAATGTTAGAATTGCTACTCATACAGTTATTGTTCCGTCAAATCATATATTTGCAAACCCAGATATTCCAATTACTAAGCAAGGTTTATCTAAAGAAGGAATTATCATTGAAGATGATGTTTGGATTGGCGCAGGCGTTACTATTCTGGACGGTGTTGTAGTGGGTACAGGGTCTGTGATTGGTGCTGGTGCTGTGGTTACCAAAGATGTTCCGCCATATAAGATAATGGCTGGAGTTCCTGCAAAAATAATTGGTAGCAGAAAATAACTTTCAATTAATTTAATAACTTATGAATCCGAAAATTTCTGTATTAATGTCAGTATATAATGGGCAAGCTTATCTGAAAGAAGCTATTGATAGCATACTTAACCAAACTTTTACAGATTTTGAATTCGTAATAATTAACGATGCATCTACTGATAGATCAAAGGAGATTATAAAGACCTATGATGATATTAGAATAGTTTTAATAAATAATAAAGATAATATTGGATTAACAAAATCACTAAATAAAGGAATTAATATAGCTGAAGGCAAGTATATAGCAAGAATGGATGCTGATGACATAAGTAATCTTTCTCGATTAGAAAAGCAATACAATTTTCTTGAAGGCAATCCTGAATACTCTATTGTGGGTTCTAATATTCAACTTATTGATAAAAACGGTAATAATTTAGAAATAGCTAAATATCCAGAAGATTATGAAGAAATCATGGGATATATATTTTTTGCTAATCCAATGGTGCATAGCTCAGTGATGTTCAAAACAGAGGATGCTGAAAATATTGGTGGCTACAACATTAATCATAAGAAAGCCCAGGATTATGGCTTCTGGTTTAAATTTATAGAGCAAGGTCTTAAATTGTACAATATTCAGGAGCCGTTAGTAAAATACAGAGTTCACAATGAAAGTATCTCTATAAAAAACTCTGAAGATCAAGATAAGACAGCACAGCGAATTCTTATCGAAGCATTTAGCAGTATTTTGGGCATTAAGATAGGAAAAAAAGAATCTAATTATATAAGGCATGCGTCAAATTTAAATCCAGTGCAAGGTTATATGTTATATAATTTTATTTGTAACGCGAACATTGCTTTTAGAAGAAAGTTCCCTGATTTAAAATTATCACAAGATATTTTTGCTCACCATAGTATTAACTTATTGAAAGATGAAAGGTATAGGTCTTTATTTAGAAAAAATATAATAGATAAATATGCAAAACCTAACTAAGCAACTAAAAATTATAGTAATTAAAACTATTGGTTTTTTAACTTTAAACTTATATTTAATTCCAATTTCAAGGAAGTATCCTAAAATACATGTACCAATTAATAAACTAAATTCTATTCTAACGATTTCCGAAATTGATAAGAAAGGCGGAGCAGCTAAAGTTGGCTATATAATTCATAAATCACTTCTTAAAGAAAGATTAGATACAAATATATTAGTAAATATGGTGACAGAGCCAGAAAACAATATAATTGTTCTTAAACAAAGAAATGATCGATTAGCAAGGTTATTAAATATTTATAGTGAGAGGTATCAATGGTTTGACTTTTTTAAGTTAGCTTCTTTTAATATTCTAGAAATAGATGAATTTAAAAGAGCTGATATTGTGCATATGCATAACATCCATTTAAACTATTTTAGTAAATTTGTACTTCCAAAACTGACGGCACAGAAAAGGACGATATGGACCTTACACGATTCTTTAGATCTCTTTGAAGACTACCCGGATAAGGAGTCAGATACTGGCGAAATAGATTTCTATAAGCAATTATCACAAAAACAGAGAAGAAATTTACGTAGGAGCTCAGAAAGAATCGTTAATAATTCGTATTTAACGATCGTAACTCCATCCCGATGGCTTTATAATAAAGCTAAGAAAGGAATATTTAAAAATACTGACATAAGGTTGATTCATAATGGGGTAGATGAAAAGATATTTAAACCTTACAATAAAATTGAGGTTAGAAAAGAGCTGAACTTACCTGTAAATAAGATACTATTACTTTTTAGTGCTGCATGGGGTCTTACAGCAGGAACAAAAGACTCAGGTAATACTATTTTAAAAATGTATGAGCATCTTAAAAATAACGATGATGTGGTATTTATAATATTGGGAGGGGCTGAAAAGGATTTCAATGATGAAAAAAGTATTGTTATACCATATATTAGCGATCAAATATTGCTAGCTAAATATTATTCAGCTGCAGATTTATTCATTTATCCTTCGCTTTGGGATAATTTACCTTTAGCAGTAATTGAGAACATGGCAACAGGAACACCTGTGTTAACATATAATACGGGTGGGATTCCCGAGCTAGTTAAACATATGGGAACTGGTTATATTGCTAAATATAATGATACACAGGATTTTATGAAAGGTTTAGATCTCTTTATTTCTGATGTAAATTTAAGAGATTCTGCCTCAGAAAGGTCTATACAAATTTTTCTGCAAGATTTTACCCAAACTAAAATGGTAAATGATTACTTTAGTCTATATAATGAGCTAATCCAAAAATAAACTGTTAAGTATGAATTATGGATGATAAAGATAAGAGAATAGCACGATTACAGCGAGAACTAGAGCTTGCTAAGCATCAACTCATTGAGCTCAATAAAGTTAAATATGAATTAGAAGCCATTAGAAGAAGCCGATTTTGGAGAATTAGAGAAGTTTTCCTTGCAAAACATTTAAAACTGTCGGATAGGGTAGATATGCTTATTAAAGCCATTCCGATTGTGTCTAATATCTCTAAATTCATAGATCAAACATATCTGAATCTAACATTAGAATCAGTTGATAATACGAAACATGAAGGTGTTTTAATAACAGTTGTAATTCCATATTTCAATTACTATGAGTTCATCGACGATTGTATAAATAGTGTAAATAATCAAGGGCTAGGAGATAAAGTTGAAATCATATTAGTAGAAGGGTTTTCAACTGATGGATCACGAGAAAAAATAAAAAAGCGAAAGTGGGACAATACTAGAGTTATTTATCAAGGGCATAGAACGTCTATAGGAGAAAATAGACTTGTAGGTATTCAAGAAGCTAAGGGAAGATATATCTGTATGCTAGATGCAGATGATATGCTTGCTCCTGATTATTTTAAACAGGCAGTAGAGGTTCTGGAAAGGGAGCACTATGATGTTGTATATCCTGATATTAAATTTTTTGAAGAAGATGATCGTGAACAGATAAAGCCAGACTTTTATTATGATAATATTTTTGAATTTAATTTCTTATCTACTCCCTCACTGTTTCGAAAATCATTTTGGGAAGAACATAATATTGGTTATTCAGATAGTAAGGAGATTTTTGAAGATTGGGATTTTTGGCTACGTATGGCTAAAGCAGGTGCAAGGTTTAAACATTTAGATGGATTCTATCATTTGTATCGCATACATACTACAACTGTACCAAGCATGACAGATTTGAGATTAAAAGATCAAGTTAAGAAAGATAATCAGACAAAAAAGCCGTACCAGAGTTTTGTACATACAAAAGAATTTAAACAAGTAAAACAAAGGCAGAAAAAACTATTTAAAGTTATTAATCCAGATATAAATATAACATGGTAAGGTTTTCAATAATAACACCAGTGTATAATGGCGAAAAATTTATAGAAAAGAATATCATTAAATTACAAGCGCAAACTTATAAGAATTTTGAGCATATTGTAATTGATGGTGCTTCAGAAGATAAAACTGTGGAAATACTTGAAAAATATAAAGATAGATTAACTTATATTTCAGAAAAAGATTCAGGGCAATCAAATGCAATAAATAAAGGTTTGAGAATGGCTATTGGAGATGTTATTACTTGGCTTAATGCAGACGATTTTTTATATGATAATACTGTTTTAGAGAAAGTTGCAAAATACTTCGAAGATCCTAGTATTACAATTATCGAGGGTAGGTGTAAACTCGTTGATTTATCTACTGGTGAAGAAAAAATTATTCCACAGCCAGAAGTTACAGAGAGATCGTTAACAAGGTGGTGGGTCGAATACTCCGTTCCTCCACAACCATCTATTTTTTTCAGAAAAAGCTTAGTTGATCAATATGGGTTAATCGATGAGAGTCTGCATTACTGTATGGATCATGAGCTTTGGTTAAGATTTTTATCTAATGGTGAAAAATTCACGCAAATTCCCGATATATTATCAATTTATCAGGTACATCCAGAATCTAAAACAGGAACATCTATTCCTAAATTTGTTAAAGAACATAATAAAGTCGCCAAACGATATTGGGGTAAAGTGTGGCAACCTAGATTTTATAAGCATTTAGCTGAACATATTTATGCTAGCTTTAAGTTTCGAAAAGTATTTAAATATTTGAAGGAGTGAATAAATCAGTACTCTCTAAAAATTTTAGGTTATAAATGAATCTAATTAATAGATTTTTTGAATATGTTGTTATATTCTGGTCAGCTCAGATTATATTGACATGGAGCTTATCTGCCCTCCAAATGTACAATGTCAAGTTAGCACTTCTATTGACAGTAAGTTTATGCGCTATATTCTTGTATAAAGAGTATAAAAATCTTTTTGAAATAAGGCTATATATACGCTCTTTGCTTACTAAATTAAGAAAGCTTAAGAGACTATCAAAAATTCTTTTCTTTACTACTTCAGTAATTTGGTTTGGCTTTTTCTTGTATACACTAATATTTATTTTTTTAGGACCTGCAATAAATTGGGATAGCCTAACATATCACTTAACAAAGTCAGTAGTAGCTAACCAAACAGGAAGCTGGTGGTATCATCCAGATGTTAGTGTTGCAAGGGTCAATATATTTGGCTCTAATTCATCAATATTAAATGCGATTGCCTTTTCAGTTTTGGGTAAAGATTATCTTGTTGAATTACCTCAACTTATTGCCGCCTTAATAATACCTCTGTCATTGTTTTATATTGGTGTAACTTTTTTTATAAAAAGGAAGATATATTCGTTTATTGCTACTATATCGGTACTTTCAATTCCTTTGTATTTGTATGAATCTAAAACAACACAAAATGATTTAGTATTTACAGCAATATTATTAATTTCAATGATTCTTGTTAATAACTTTTTAAAAAATTTTAGTTTTAGAAATCTTATTCTCACTTTATTCTCACTGGGGATTCTTTGTGGAAGTAAATATCATGGGATAATAGCTGCTGGACTTCTATCACTTTTCATAGTATATGGATTAGTTAATAACAGGAATGAAATTAAAAAGAAGCACATATTAAGTATAATATTATTAAGCCCGATATTAGTATTTCTAGCACTTCCAAGTAACATTATTGGGGGGTTATATTATCATTCACCGTTTGCATTAGATTCTGGAGATGCAAAAAAACTATCAATAGGATTTGGAACTATTTGGGCTAATATTAAACATTTTGGTACTTGGTTTTACTTAAAACCAATAGGGGATATTAGTTACTTTTCTCACGATATAGGACATGCTGGTTTTATCAATATGGTTGCAATTCCCATCTTCATTTTTGTTTCAATTAGAACTATTTTAAGTAGAAAGCTAAGTCAAATATTATTTATATCGACAATAGTCGGACTAATTACACTCTTATTCTTAGTTAGAGCTCCTGATCAATGGGATTTAAGACTTATTTTATTTTTACCAATAACTGCTATCTTTATAGCAACACTTTTTGTTATATCAATCCAAAATAAACTGATAAAGTTATTTTGTTATACCGGAGTTTTTATTATAAGTCTTTTAAATATTATGGTGACATTTTATTTTGTTGATTGGGAAGTAATAAAATATTCGCTATGGTCTATACGAAACGGTGAAGGTGTAATGTCTATCGGGAACTATTATGCTTCCAGATATATGCCGAATATACAAGCATTTGAGGATGATAGCAAGGAAGGTATCCATAAGGTACTTATAGTAGGATACAATGATGCTCCCCTATATCCCTATTATGGTGATAGGTGGCAAA
Organism: Candidatus Dojkabacteria bacterium; assembly: GCA_030834985.1. Lineage (GTDB taxonomy): Bacteria > Patescibacteriota > Dojkabacteria > J137 > J137 > Brojett037. The sequence goes on along the minus strand of JAUQWV010000003.1, from coordinate 83,772 downwards.
ATGAAGTTCAATATATGGTATTAAAAAACATTAACAATGAATACCTTCAAGATATTTATTGGGACTATTTAATTATCTATCACAATTCTGCTAAAAATATTTTAGATAAAATTGAAGCACTTAATTTAAATTATAATACGCTTATAACTGATTATTACGTTAATATATACAAGAATGAAAGCATTGATTAGAAGCTTATGGAGTATTATTGCAAGAAGTATTGCTAACTTACTAATATTTAATCTCAAGCTTTATGATGATAAAAGTATACTATTCATAGTTCCATGGCTTACTTTTGGAGGAGCAGAAAAAGTAAATTTAGAAATAATGGAAGCCTTAAAAAAAGAGAATTGGAATATTTTTATTGTAACTACAAAGGCTTCTCGACATGAATGGGAAAATTTATTTAAAAAATATTCCGACCATATCTGGCATATTGACAATATACCTCAAAAGCTACACTCATATATTTTTCTTTCGATGATTAGAAAAGCGGGTATAAAGGTAACTTTTATCTCAAATTCTTTTACTGGTTATCTTGCAATACCTCATATTTCTCAATACTCGAAGATAGTGGATTTAGTACATGCAGAAGGTGGCCCTGAAGATGATGGAGGGTCAGCTAAGTTCTCTTCTACCTTTGACCAATATATAACTAAAAGAATTGTAATAAGTGAAAGACTAGAAAATATATATGTGAATGAGTATAAAATTGAGCAGTCAAAAATTAAGGTTATAAGAAATGGTATTGATGTAGCAGAAACCATAAATGAAACTAAAGAGGCTGTTTTTCCAACTGCATTTAATTCGATCCTAGATAAGTCTCGCAAAGTAGTATGGGTAGGCAGAATGTCTGAAGAAAAACAGCCTCTTGAAGTAATTAAGCTAGCAAAGAAAATGCCCAATTATTATTTTATTATAGTTGGCGATGGTGATATGTATAGCCAAGTGGCAGGTGAAGCTGAAAATATCGAAAATGTAATTTTATTAGGTCAGTTAGAAAACAATGTTTCAAGAAAGATAATTGCAAGTTCAGATATTTTAATTATGACTTCTCGTTACGAAGGTGTGCCGATTGTAATTTTAGAGGCAATGGCATTAAGTAAACCTGTAGTTGCAACAGATGTAGGTGCAATTAATGAAATGGTTCAAACAAATATTAATGGTTATTTAGTAGAGCTCATAGATATGCCTGCATATATAGAGAAAGCTTATAATAATAAAATAGAACTAGGAGAGAATGGGCTCGAAATCGTAGAAGCTAAGTTTAGTAAGAGTTTGATGCAAGAAGAATATTTGAAATTATTTAACTCGTTACTTAATGAATAAGTTAAAAAAATTAATATTAGCAAAATTAGGAGTGGAATATACATATCCAAAAATTAAAAGAGATGTTCTTAGTCTTGTGAAAACTTACGATATCCCAGAAATAGAAACAACACAGATTGATATAGTAATGCCTACATTTAATCGGCTGAAGCAAACTAAACGGACTATAGAAAATCTTTATAAACTTTATACTCAAGATAAGTTTAATTTAATCCTTGTTGATAATAAGTCTAATGACGGTACAGGAGAATATTTAAATATTCTTAAAGGCAATTACAGTAATATTAAAGTTATACATCTAGATAGCAACTTAGGCGGAGCAGGTGCTAGGAACGAGGGGTTGAAATATGTAAAAAATGAATATGTTGCATTTTTGGATAATGATATATATATAATGCCGGGTTATTTTGAAAACCTAATTAAGACTTTGGAGGATGAAGATAAAACTACAATAGCAGCGCAATCTAAAGTGGTTATGCCTAATGGATTGATTCAAATAAATAGACCTTTCTACGTAATTGAAAATAAGTGGATTATTTTTCAAGATTTAGATTTTGAAAAGGATTTTAAAGAACCTAGCGCCGAGATAAGTCAGTCCCTTAACTGGACTCCATCTGGAGCTACACTTTGGCGAAGCGAAATATTTGAAAAATATAGTTTCGATTTAACTTTAGGAACATATTATGAAGATAATGAATTCAGCTTCAGATTAAATAAAGAAGGTTATGAATTTAAAAATAATCATAAAGCTATCTGCTTACATTATTCTTCTGCTTTTGTTCCAGACGAATCGTCAGACAAATCATATTCTGAGGGTAGATTTGGAAAAGATGCAATTAAACAAGCTTTAAAAAATTTCTATAAGAAGCATAGGCTTTTTCTTGTGTATGGAGATACAGAAGGACATGTAAAGTATTTAGGATTTAACTCAATAGAAGAATACAAGAACTTTATTAGTAATACATGATTTTGTTTTTTAGAACTCACTATATGAAAATGAAAGAGATACTTAAAACTATATTAATCAAGATTCATATATATAGTTTAGTAAAAAATGCTTTTGCTTTTTCTAAAAAAATAAAACAAAGATTTAAATATATCCAAACAAAAGAGTACAGAGATTTTAATAAAAGGCGACACTTTTACTCAAAATTTATTAAAAGCGGGAATTTAGTTTTCGATATAGGAGCAAATATCGGAAATAGGTCTGAAGTATTTTTAGCACTAGGCGCTAAAGTGATTGCTGTAGAGCCTCAAAGTAATTGTATAAATATATTAAAGGATAAATTTAAGAGTAATAAAGATTTCCATTTGATAGAAAAAGGTATGGATAGTAAAAAAGGTAAAACTACAATACAGATAGCTAATGCCGATACGATTAGCTCCATGAGTGATGTATGGATTAATAAGGTAAAAGAAGGAGTGTTCAAAAATTACACATGGGATAGAACTGAATTTGTTGAAGTAGATACTTTGGACTCGTTAATTAAAGAGTTTGGAACTCCAGACTTTATAAAAATAGATGTAGAAGGCTTTGAATTAAATGTGCTAAAAGGTTTGACTAAACAGGTTAATATTATTTCTTATGAATTCATGACGCCAGAATTTTATAAAAACGCATTAGACTGTTTGGAATATTTAGAAACATTAGGTAAGATAAAGTGCAACTTTTCATGGGGAGAATCTATGCAACTAACAAGCAAAGAATGGGTTAATTCAGAACAATTTAAAAATATACTGAAAGATATATCTAATGTAAAAGACTTTGGTGATATTTATGTTAGATTTGTTGAAGATTAATTCACCTCACCCTGCACTGCTGCTTCAGCAACAACTTCATCAGAAACTTTATCTTTGTTGTTAAATACAAAAAACTTATACAACAAAAAGCTTGAAATAATTTGCATTCCTGTAACTAATATCTTTGCTAACCATGCAGGGAAAAAGTAATTTATCGCTGTGAATAAAATACTTTGATACACAACTAAGTTAAATGCATGAACGCCAAGGAATTTACCTGCTTCACTAGCTACATTTGTATTCTTGGATTCAAATGTCCAGTATCTTTGGATTGTATAGTTAAAAACTATTGCAACGCCGGAAGAAAATAAATTTGCTAATGTCTGCTTAAGATGCTCTTCGGGAGGAATACTGAATAATAATATTACTAATGATAAAAGAGCAAAGTCTAAAATAAATGCTGAAATCCCAATTATAAAAAACTTTTGAAATTGTTTTGATCTTAGAGTATCGATTCCAAACCTTGTTAAATTTTTTACTTTATCACTCATAAATTGTATTGAATAATTTCTTTTAATGCTTTTAATCCGTCGCTAAATGCACTCATCTTTTTGCCTTCGGCAATTGTTCTTGGATAATAACTGATTGGAACAACCCCAAATTTTAGATGCTTACTATTAAGCTTATATCTAGAAAGCTTTGCAGTAATCTCTGGTTCTAAGCCAAACTTACTTGTTGACTTAATTGTGCTACCAATCTCTCTGGCAACATTACCCCTAATCATCTTATAACACACTTCCATATCTGGAATATACACCTTAATTCTGGGATATGTAAAAATATTTGAAAAGAAAGACAATGCTTTGTTGCCGATATAATTCTGCCAATATACCACTTTGTTTTTCTTACCAAATCTATTACCGTATACAACATCTAAATCTTTTTCTAACATCAAATTTAATAAATCTACCAATTCATTTGGCTCATATTCTAAATCAGCATCTTGAATTACAACGTAGTCACCTGTGGTATAAGAAATTCCATTTTTAACAGTTTGAGTTTTACCAGAGTTCTTTTTATTATGATAACTTTTTATTTCAGAAAATTTTTCGGCAAGCTGATCCATTATTTCTCCACTTTTATCTTTTGATCCGTCATTTACAAGAATAATCTCTTTAGAAATATTTTGTGGAAACGAAACAGTAAGTACCTTTTGTACAAGAATTTCTAATGTTTTCTCCTCATTATATACGGGTACAACAAGTGATAATTTCTTACTCATAATATTTTTTTATGATTAGTTATATATGCTCACAAAGTTTAGCAAGAAATTTTTAAATAGGGTATATTAAAATGTATGTTTAAGCATAAAACAAAATTAGTATTGATTCTTGCAGTAATTGCTTTCGCGATACTAATGATTACCCAGGGTGATCCATTTGTTAGATCAGATGGATTCTACTATTATCATACCGCAAAAAGTATTGTAAACGAAGGTAGCTTTGTAACTGAGCAGCAGCCTGAATATTGGTTTAGCACAGCTTCGTGGGCTAAGACAATTTTTAACGATAAATACGTTTCAGTTGCTTCTCCGGGGACTGCTTTGTTGAATGTTCCAGCTCTTTTTGTTGCGAAGATGTTAAGCTCACATTTTGATTTCTATAATGACTACTTTATCGCCTATAATGGGCATACTATTTTTGATGGGATCTTATTGTTAATTAATGCAACAATATTTTTTATTGGTGCATTGATCTTCATCTATAAAACATTAAGCTTGTTGAATTTTTCTAAAAAGACTTCGATTTTTAGTATTGGTTCCGTCGTAATATCTTCTTATCTGCTTTGGTATGTAATTTTATTACCTATATTTACGCATATATATGAAGTATTCTTTGTTTCAGCATTAATTTACTTTTTGCTTAAACGTAATTTAATAGGTTTAGGAATTTCAATTGGATTTTTATTCCTAATTCGTCCAGTTTTCCTGCCGATCATTCTGATTTCCTTGATGTATTTAACGAGCGAATATATTTTTAAAGAAAATAAAATTCACATTTCTAAAGATATTGCTAAACGGTTTATACCGGTAGTTATAACTCTTATTCCGTTTGGTTTAGTTTATTTGTTGTATAACTATATTTCTTATGGGCACCCTTTAGCGTCCGGCTATTCAGTTACGCGGGCTGAAACGTTTGACTTTAGTGCTTTCAAAGGACTACACATATTAGTGCATCCACAAAGGGGATGGTTTGTATATACACCTATAATGCTTTTTGCGATCACTGGCTTTTTTGTTGCTTTAAAAAAGTATAGAAAACTATGTTTATTTAGCTTGGCATCAATATTCTCATTAGTAGTAATTTATGGTTTTTGGCCGAACTGGTGGGGAGGTGGAAGTTTTGGATCAAGGTTTTTATTAGCTACAGTTCCATTTTGTTGTATTGGACTCGCCTTCCTTATTAAATTTTTGAATAATAGCAAATACAAAAATTATGTTTTAATATTTTTTATATTACTAACGATTTATTCAGGTTCAATACTTCTTTTGTACAGGGTGTCTCCTTTTAATACCGATTTTGTTTCACCAATGGAGTATTTTTCGCACCAGATTGAAATCGCGAAATCAAGTTCATCAGTAAAAGATTTTGTATCGCAGAATATAAATAATACTCAAACTGGTAGCGGTTTTATGGCAATTGTATTAGGAAGAATGGATTACATCTAGATACCATCTTCTACCGACAATGTATTTGATTTTAGGGTTTATGACCCACCGTTTTCTAAACAGGAATTCCCACAGTATATTGAAAGCTACCTTGTAAATAAATCACAAAGAACTATTTATAAATTTAATTTGAGTGATACTGTAAATAGAGAAAATAATGCAGAGATAGATTTACAGGAAGTCTCAATTAATGAACTTAATGTAACAGAATTTTTAGGTGTTGAATTAGGAAATTACGATTTATATATCCAAAGCGGTAAAAATATACAGATAAGAGGAAATGCTAAAACATGGAATTTAGATGAGGGAGTATATCACTTGCTTTAGTTACTTCAGAAACTTTTCACCAATTTCTTTTGCCGGCAATGTGCGTATATATTCGATGAACTCCGGATTAACTGTAGTTAATGCGAAGTATTGATATACCATTTGTAAAACATAATGGTTACTTTGTTCAAGTAATCTATCTTTATTAATTTGATGTAAATCACTTGTAAGCCTTTCACGCCACTTGTCCATTACATATAAGCCATTCAGTTGCATTAGTCTATCTTTCATTCCCTGTTTATCTTCACTAATTCTATTAAAAGTAACATTCACAAAATGAAAAACATACGCGTTATTTGTTGATCCAACTTCGCCGAATTGGCGTAAATAATACGCTAAGTCAAAGTCATCCCAGTAGCCATGTACTATGTTTGGATCACAAAAGTATCCTAAATGTTTAAATGGTGCTGTTTTAAAGACATTACAAAATCCTCCAGGAAAATACCAGAATTCTTCTACTTTTCGGTACGTGTGTTTATCCTTTGAACTGATTGGTGCAATACTTGCCTGTAGCTTAGATAACTTTTTTAGGCCAAAAGGAAGTTTATTGACTAACCGCCAAAGTCTTGGAGTAGGGTAAAACGCATTTGAGTCAGGTGAGATTTGTACAATATTAGGATTGGCATCCATTTCTGCATTCATTTCATTTAACCATCCTTTAGTTACTATTGTGTCGCTATTAAGTAGACACACTCTATCGTATTTGATTGCGCTTTCATACGCGGAATTTACACCGTCAACAAATCCTATATTCTTGTCGTGAGTAATAACTTCAACTGTATTTGGATATCTATTTTTATAATCATCTACAATTCTTTGTGATTTTCTATCAGGCTTATTTTGAACAATTATTAAATGAAAATTTTCTGTAAACTTAAAAACACTTTCAAGGCATAACTTTAAATGCCAAGGGGTTCTGTAATTTACAATAATGATTGCTGTTTCCATAAGTAAATTTTAACATTTTTAATGTGTTAAAATTAGGCACCTTAAATAGTAAAGTATTAGAATAGAAATATGCAAGAAACTTCTCAAAACTCTGAGCAACCTAAAAAAAAGATTTTAATTGATACAACATTTTTATTTGATCAATATTCATTTAGAGGTATTGGAAAATACGGCAAAGAAGTAGTTAAGCGACTTCTTGATTATGCTGTAGAAGATAATTTTGAAGTATGGTTTGCAGGTTTTCATGATTTAAAAAAGAACTTAATTGCGTTAGGCTTATCGCAGTTTGGTGTTGATCAGCATTTAAAACATGTCCAATTTTATTCTTTTGGTGAACCAGTAAATTCAAGTTTAGGAAATATTAAAAGATGGAAAGATACTTTTAAATTAGCAATTGAAGAAATTAAACCCGATATTTATTATTCAGCAAACTTTGAAAGAGGTTTACCTACAACGCGGATTTTAAAAAGAAATCTTAATTATGTTCCTAAAACTGTTGTGATGGCACACGATGCAATTCCTATTGCAACACGTAGCTATTCACAAAAAAGTATTGTGCATAATGTTATTAAAGGCGTTTTTTACAACATTATGTTTAATGGTGTAAAAAACGCCGATCTAGTGCTTACAAATTCCAACTTTTCCAAAGGTGATTTAATTAAATACGGCAAGATTCCTGAAACTAAAATTAGACCTATATATTTAGGTGTTGACGAAAAGTTTTTTGAAAAAAGTTCAGAAGCTGATATTAAACATGTAATGAAAGCATTTTCATTAGAGCCACAAAAATATTTTATTTATGATTCTGGTTTAGAAAAAAATAAAGGAGTTGATGATTTAATTGAGATCTTTAAAAAACTTATACAATTAAATCCTGAATTTCCTAGTAAATTAGTTTTAGTAGGTAAAGATTTCAATAAGGCTAAAGGTTCTAAAATTCAGCCTCAAAATGAAAGAGCAGATAAAGTTTTGAAAAAATTAAAAACAGTTGGAATTTTAGATTACATTATTACAACTGATCGAGTTAGTGATGAAGATTTAACAATTCTAATACAAGAAGCTTATTGTTATTTTAATTTCTCTAAATACGAAGGCTTTAGTTTTGGGCCTCTACAGGCAATGGCAGCAAAAGTCCCTGTAATTGTTGGCAACTATTCTTGTATTCCAGAAGTTACAGATGGCGGAGCTTTCTTGATTAATTCTTCTAATGCAAGCTCCGCCGCACAGCTAATTAATGAATACTTAACAAATACTGATCAAGTCCAGGAATTTATTAAGAAAGGATACGAAGTTGTGAGCAGATATAGCTGGGAAACAACAGTAGAGCAAACTTGGAATGAGATTAAACAGCTTGTGTAATCTTTTACAAACTCACTATATTCATTTAGAATATAAGTATAAGATATTAGCTTGATTTTATGCTGAATGATGTAAACCCTGTAACTAAACAGTTATGGATATTTTCATTCCTAGTTTCATTAGTAATATCAGGCTTAATAAACTTTTTAGCAATTGAACTACTAAAAGGATCCTTTTTATACGGTTTTCCAATAAAATTAGATGATGCTGTTGGAATAGGCAGCTTTATTGCAAGATTGATAAACTCTGTGCTGTTGGGCGCAATTCTTACACCTTTGTTGTATTACGTTATTAAATATTTGCAAACAAGGGTAAGAATCTAATAATCAATGGCCAACACACCGTTAGTGCAGCCTAAACAAGAACCACAGTCAAAATATCCTGAAGAGATTGTATTACTTGATACCAAAAATGCATTTGGTGAAATCTCTTTTGACTTTTATGAACATGATGCTGAGCATCCAGATTCTAAAGATTTTTTTATAATCTCTTTTTCTGCAAATGAAAATACACCAATCGAAGAAAATGTTTACCTAGACGGCAGTGCATTTATTTATACTAATGTAAAAGAATTTGAGCATCATAGGCGTAAGCTAAACAAGTTAGTACGTCAGGCAATTATGATGCAGTTTTATTCGGCATTAGAAATGGAAATGTATATTATTAAACAACTACCTTTTTTATTTGCAGAAGTTGATATATTAGACTTTGCTGATCTTGAACCTTAGTAACTGCAGATTATACGTAGTTTAGTATCGTCATAATTATCGGCTCACGCTCAGTTTCTTTGTAAACAAGCTTTCCAATCTCTGTAGTAATTTTATCTTTTACAGTATTATTGTCAGAATTTTCTTTTACTGCATTGGTATAAATTTTTTCAGTACTATCTGCAATAAATTGTAATAATTCCTGGTTGCTTTTTACATAAACAAAACCACGTGTTAATACAAATGGACTTCTAATTAGCTTTCGTTCTTTATCTGCCATTAGACTGATAATTATCATTCCATAATTTGCCATTTGTTCACGTTCTCTTAAAACAACTGTTCCTACATCACCAACTCCTGAGCCTGAAACAATTAAGGGTTCGCACGGAAATTTCTTTGTTATTTTAAATCCTTTAAAACGATTTCCTTCAATTACACATCCTCGTTGAGAGATTATTACGTTCTGTCTAGGAACTCCAACTTTAACTGCTGTTTCAGCATGTGCTCGTAAAAAGTATTGATAACCGTGAACAGGCATAAAGAACTTTGGTTTAACCAAGTTGAGCATAATTTTTTGATCTTCTTGATAGCCGTGTCCAGATGTAAATAAGTCCATTTCGTCTAATTGCACTACAACTGCACCTCGTCTTGTGATATTATCAACCATTAATTGAACAGCTCTATCATTACCTGGAATTGTTTTAGCAGAGATTATAATGGTATCTCCTTTTTGAATTTGAAATCCTTTGTAGTCTTCAGCAGACATTTTGCTTAATGCTGCTTCGGGCTCGCCTTGAGCTCCTGTCGTCAAAATTAAGACCTTGGACGGATCATATTTATTAACTTCTTTCATTGGAATTAATAATCCAGGCGGGATTTTAATGTAGCCGATTTCTTGCGCAAGCGTTAAGGTTTTCTCCATTGAAAATCCCGCAACAGCAACTTTTTTGCCTTGCTTACGAGCAATTTCAATTAATTGGTAAAGTCTTCCTACTAAGCCAGAGAATGTTCCTATAATAACTCTTCCGTCGGCTCTTTCAATTGCATCTTCAAGATTTTTTGCTACATCACTTTCGCTAACAGGGTAGCCTTTCTTAAGTGAATTTGTAGAATCTGCTAATAGAACATCTACACCTCGGTTTCCAAATTCGACTATCTTACCAAAGTTAGCAACAGGCTCATTAATTGGAGAATTATCAAACTTAAAATCTCCTGTATGAACAACTCTTGCAGTTGGTGTTTGAATGCAAACACCCAAACACTGAGGAATAGAGTGGTTTACATGAAAAAACTCTAGTTTAAAACTTCCAAGTCTTAAAACATCTTTTTCTTCAACGGTATGCAGCTTATTCTGCATTTTAGGTAAAAGACTTGGATCTTCATTTAATCTTTGCTCTATCATTTTTATTGTAAATTTAGAGCCGTAAACATGAGGAAATCCTAGGTCTTCAATCAAATACGGGAAAGCCCCAATATGGTCTAAATGACCATGTGTAACAAATATTCCCTTTATCTTTTTCTTCTTTGGAGTTAAATATTTTATATCAGGAACAACTGCGTCAATTCCGTAATAATCAAACTCAGAAAATCCGAGTCCTAAGTCTACAAGAATAATCTCATTATTGTATTCGTAAACTGTACAGTTAATTCCAATCTCTTCAACTCCTCCTAAAGGGATGATTTTTAAATCTCCTTGAGGTCGTGGTCTATTTGTTGGTCGCGGTCTTGGATTTTTTCTTTCAAGTCCGTCAAAATTTAACTTTTTTTCCTGTTTTTCTTCCATATAGGTACAAAACTAATTAATTAAATAACTCGCTAACCGCTTAAAGTATTTATAGGTCAAAGCTTTTAGCAAATGCTCCTGCATTATACCATTAAGTAGCTATAACTTTATACTTCTTGTGGTTATAATTAGCCAGTTTAAAGATATTTATGCATAAAAACAGCGCTTACTATAAGAATTTTTATAATCTGTATTTAGGAATTTTAACGACTTTAGTAGCCTTGCCGATTCTAGCACCTGTACTTTTAAGACTAGGACTAGAGCTTCCTGCTAAGATGATCTACTTCGTTTATAGCTTTTTTTGTCATCAGTTTGCTTCCCGTTCAATCCATTTGTTTGATTATCAATTTGCTTGGTGTGCCAGAGATACCGGAATCTGGCTAGCGGTAGCCGTAGTGGCATGGCTATTAAAATTTAAAATAGTAAAGCCAATTAAATGGTATTGGGTTATTCCTTTTGTAATTCCTATTGCTTTAGATGGTGGAATTCAAACAGCTTTTACGGCTTTAAACATTGAAGGAGCAAGCACTCTTTCAAACTTACCGCTTTATGCAAGCAATAATTTAATTAGATTTGTTACAGGTGCATTCTTTGGAGTAGGTCTTTCTTTATGGATTAGCGGAACTTTTATTGAAGATGCAGAGCCAGAATTAAAAGAGAGCCAAAATACAAAAGCTAAAAACTTTATTGATGTATTTAAAATTTTGCAGGTAAAAAAAGTAGCATTGATTATGGCAGTATTAGTTACAATATATGGTGCTTCTATTCAGCTTTGGAGATTAACAAGCAATGAAGTCTTACCTACAAATACTTTGGATTCTGTAGTTAAACTACAAAATTTGAATTTTTTTGAACGTCGGGCAGACGGAGTCTGCCCGACTTCAGGAGTTGAAGATATATTCAACTGGAACTGTTTTTTTAACTAGTAGCTTCAAATTGGTATATAATCTAGTCGATTTAACATATACAATTATGTATTTACCGGTAGTTGGTTTAGAAATTCATCTTCAAGTCAAAACTAACTCAAAAATGTTTTGCAGGTGTGCTTCTCAATATTTTGAAAGTGAGCCTAATACGCATGTTTGCCCAGTATGTTTTGGATTGCCGGGTGCATTGCCTGTTCCAAATAAAGAGGCTTTTAACAAAGCATTAAAATTGGCAATAGCATTAAACTGTACCATCAATAAGGAAACAAAGTTTGATAGAAAAAACTATTTTTATCCTGATTTACCAAAAGGATATCAGATTTCTCAATACGACCAACCTATTGGAGAGAATGGTTTTGTAGAGATTGAAGTGATGGGAGATTCTAGAAGGATCCGAATCCAAAGGTTGCATTTAGAAGAAGATACAGCTAAGTCTTTGCATGCCGAAAATGACGATACTTTAATAGACTACAATAAATCCGGCGTGCCCTTGATTGAAATCGTAACTTATCCAGACTTTGAGTCTGTTGAAGAAGTAATTCTATTTTCTAAAAGATTAAAACAGATAGTTAAGTACTTGGATATATCTGATGCAGAAATGCAAAAAGGCCAGATGAGATTTGAATTAAATATAAGTGTAAAGCCAGATTCAATGCCAGCAGGGCAGCTACCAGACTATAAAGTTGAAGTAAAAAATATTGGTTCTATTTCTGTATTAGAAAAAGTTTTAAATTTTGAAGTTCAAAGGCAATCAGAGCTTTTAGATAAAGCTGAGAAGATTAAGAGCCAAACACGAGGTTTAAAGGGGATGTCCGGTGAAACGTTTTTTCAACGGTCTAAAGAAACCGCTGATGATTATCGGTATTTCCCAGAACCGGACATCCCCCCAATTCACATCTCCGATGCCCAAATCCAAGAACTTGCAAATTCAATACCAGAACTGCCGCACGAGCGTAAGCAGCGTTATATGGATGTAGGTTTAGAAAGCGAGCAGGCAGATATTTTTGTAGATGATAGAACAAAAGGTGACTGGTTTGATGAACTTTTAAAGCTAGATTCACAAAAAGAATTAGTAAAAGAAGCTGCTAAATGGGTTGTAGGTGAAATTTCAGGCAGATTAGAAAAATTAAATAAAGAAATTGATCAGATTAATCTTACACAGCAGGATCTATTAGAAATCGTACAGTTACTAGCTCAAAAGAAGATCTCTGGAATAGGTGTAAAAAAACTGATAGAAGCTAGATTAGTTGAAGAAAACAACGCTAAAAAAAGTATTAATGACCTAGTAACAGAACTTGGTCTAGTACAAATAACAGATTCTTCAGAAGTTGAAAACTTTGCTAAACAGGCGATTGAGCAAAATCCAAAACTTGTTGCGGATTTTGCAAAAAATCCTAATGTAATAAAGGCACTTGTTGGACAAGTAATGAAATTGTCACAGGGAAAAGTTAATCCTAGAATTGCTGAAGAAGAAATAAGAAAACTTCTAAACAACTGATCGCAAGCGGTTGAACGAATAAGAATAAAACTGTATAGTTATACAATGAGTCTTTCCAATGGAATTTTAAAGTTTAAAACACATAATTCGTTGTCAGCTTATGTATCGCCATCAGTATTAGTGTTTGGAACATTTATTGTTATAGTTTTATTACTTAATGCATTTTCACAGCCGGCAGAAGTAGAACCTTTAGGAACCGATATTGAAACAGAGGAGTCAAGTCTAGATATTAAAGGTAAAGTATTAGGAGAAGAAACTGTATCTTATCCAGTTGAAGATATTCCTGTGAGCTCAGCTGTTCCAGATAATAATCTTTGAAAAATTTTATACTATGAATGTAAAACTTCACTTAAATCTTCCTGTAGAGGTGCTTAATGCTGAGCTACAGAAACTTCCTGTCCCAGACGAGATTAAGAACAAAATTACCGTTCCCAACTCAAGAGTTGAGTTTGTGGAGAATGAAGATTTTCTTTTTATGATTTTTTATATTCCAGAGTATAACGCTAAAAGAAAATCTATTGATTCAGTAGAGATTAATATTCTTGTAGATTTAAAAGAAAAACAGATTAATCTATTTGCAAATAATTCATCGTACTTTTTTGAAAAATACAGCCAAGAGGTTGCAGCAATTTCTGCAAAATCATTTGGGAGTTTTTTTGAACAGTTTTTATCTTTAGTATTTGAAGATGTTTCTAGAATTATTAACCATATTCTTTACGATATAAATGAAATTAGAAAAGAATATGCCGACAAAGCTGATAACTATAAAGTAATAAGACATTTAACGAACGCACAATTGAATATATCTACAATTAATCTAATATTTGCAAATCAAGATAAGTTGATCGAACTTGTAGATGATTATATTAGTAAAACTTTGCAAACAGCATTGAATTACAAGAAAACATATCTAGAAGATGAACTTAGCTATGCAAAGGAGTTCTGCGGAAATGTAATGCAATCTATTAATACTAAGTATTCTGTTAGAACTTCTGATGATATGTATAGATTTAGTAAGTATTCTTCAATAATTGTTGTCAGTAATTTTTTTATTGCACTACTTCTATTATTTAGAGATAACACTCAAGCAAGGACACCAGAATATTTTTATATAAGTTTAATTCTTATTTTGTTTTCAGGATTAATAATTTCAATATTCTTTAGAAATAAAAAATAGTATGGATAGATATTTAGGATGTTTTGTCTCTTCGGCAGGTGGGCTTTTTAATATTATTGAGCGTGGTAATGCTTTAGGCGTAAATACTGTTATGACTCATCCTGCGCCACCTCAAAGATGGAATACACAACCCTTTAAAGATGAGGCTATCGAAAAATATTTAGAGGTTAAAGCTTCTGATAAAAATATTAAAAAAGTTTATTTTCATGGAATTTATTTAATAAATTTAGCAAATCCAGATAAGCAGAAATTTCATTTATCAAAGATGTCGATTGTAAATCATATGGAATTACTTCGTAGAATTAATGGAGATGGAGTGATATTCCATACTGGTTCTATGAAAGATCAGCCCGAAGAAAAAATCGGATACGAAAGAGTTGTATACGGCTTAAATTGGATATTTGACGAACTAGAAAAGCTCCCAAGTGCAGGTTCTAATAACGAATTTTGGAATAAACCTAGACTATTTTTAGAGATTGCAGCTGGTTCAGGAAGTGTAGTAGGCGATAGATTTGAAGAATTGGCCGAGATTTATACTGCTGTTAAAGATGAGCATAAGCCAAAACTAGGCTTCTGTTTAGATACTCAGCATATGTTTGCTTCTGGATACGATTTAATTAATGATTTAGAAAATGTAGTAGAGCTAGCTGATAAGATATTGGGTTTAAATAAAATTCCTGTAGTACATTTTAATGATTCAAAAACAGAGTTTGCATCACACCGAGATCGACATGAGGATTTGGATTCTCCTAGTGCTAAGATTGGTAAAGATGCTATGACGGCGTTTCTAAATCATCCCAAATTAAAAAATAAGGACTTTATCTTAGAAACGCCGTCCCTGGACACACCTGAAGGTGCTAAGGCACAAGTAGATATTCTTAAATCTTGGGCAAAATAAGCAAAGTTTTAATCCTTTCAACTCGCTTGCATTTCTTGTAGAATAGTTATGTTGGGAGTATTGCATAACTATGAAACGAATTCTAACAATAACACTTATATTTGTAGCTTTAGTTTTACTGGCTGTTTGGTCACCATGGCTTCGCTGGAATATAGACTTAGGCGCACTTATTGGTGTGACAAAACCAGAATCAATTGCAGGTTTGCAAGTTAGTTCTTTAGCTGGTGAACTGGAAATATTTTTAGATGGGCATTCTGAAGGTAAAGTAACTCCGGAAAACTCACCTTATTTTGTTTATCGAGTTGAACCGGGTGAACATTTATTAACAATAAAGCGTACAGGTGAGTTTGCAGATACTTATTCAGACTTTAGTAAACTGATTGATTTTATTACTGGTTCTACGGTTGTTGTTGCATATAACTTAGGACCAGATGAACAATTTAGTGAAGGTCATATTATTTATGCCACTAAGAAAGGAGTTGAATCTTCAAATTCAAAATTAAATATAAATGTATCTACTGAAAATTTTAATTTTAGTATTGATGGCGTACCAGCAGAAAGAATTACTGGTCAAAATGTTTCAACTAATCTAGATTTAAATTCACAGCATAGATTAAAAATAAGTAAAACTGGTTACGAACCTTTAGAATTTACAATCTTACCGGAAACACAGGAAGATAGAGATAAAATTAAATTTTTTGATTTAAATATTGACGTTCAGCTAATGCTGCAGCCAGTTGAAGTAAATACAATTTAAAAAATAGATGATACCCGAAAAATATAGATTAAAAAATACAATAAAATATCCAACCTCGTTAATTATCGGAGGTTTAAACAGGCTCGGTCTTGAGATTGCAGAGTCTTTGATTGAGCAGGGTGGTTATGTAATTTTAGTTGATTCATATACAAAAGATACTGAAGCAAAACTAAGCGCCTTTAATGATCATACATTAATTAGCTTTGTAGATTACACTGCAATTCCTCATCTAGATGAAGACTTACGTAGATTAGACTATGTATTCTATTTTCAACATGAAGCTGATAATTTAAGTAATAAAATCTCTACAAGTGAGTTTTTAACTTTATCTAACTATTTGGATGCAACATTAAATTTAACAAAGAAATTTAATGCAAAATTCTTGTTAACAACATCAATAAAGGCTCACCAACTTGTTTTGGCAAAACAAGATCTAAATATGGAATTTGGTTACGGCTTAAATACTGGTCGGCATACTGTGTATACAGAAATGGAATTACAAAAATACGCAGAGAGTTTAGTAATGGAGTACTTTGAACGCGATAGATTAGATGTAAGAATTGTTCGCTTAGGCGAAATTATCGGAGACGGTTTAGACTTTACAAAAAAAACTGCTTTTACAGAGATATTATTAGATGCTGTTACAAATAATCAAATTCGATTAAGTAAGGATGGTCTTGATTCAGAGTGGTATGTTCATATTTTAGATGTTGCTTACGGAATAATTAAAGCACAATTTTCTAGAGTCACCTCAGGAGAAATTTATTCTGCAACATACGAAACCCCATTTACAAACCTAGCACTAGCATACAAGATTCAGGAGTATGACACTGATGCGAGAGAGATCGTGTTTATAGATGAAGAGGATAATCTGCCTCCTTTAAAGCTTTATAAACCAGCTCCAAACTTATCGAGTATCGGCTGGACGCCTAAAGTTCCTTTTGAGAAAGCAGTAAAGCAGTCTTTAGCTGCTGCAAAGATCTATGCTTTAGAGAACGGACCTGAGTTAGAGAAAAAAGGTAAAGGTCAAGGAACATTAGTAGATAAAATTAAAGGCTTTTTAGCAATTGCAGAGAGTGAACAGGCCATAGTTGAAGGTGAAAATAGTGCAGTTGGAAGACTTATTGCAGAACGAAAAAAACAAGAAGAGCTGCGTAAAAAAAGTATTGAAGCCGCATCTTTAAGTTTAAAAGAAAGAAAAAAACGAAAAAAAACATTCCGTGAAAAGGTCGATGATTTTTTATGGGAATTTTTTAGAGGATTAGGTTCGACCTTTAATATTTTTAAGAATAAAAGCCCGGCTCAAATCCTAGGAATCCTTGCTTTAATTATATTATTCGCTTTTGTTTATATAAATTACTTTTCACCTGCCGTAGCGGTAGGCAGAAATTTGCTGGTTTTACATCCAGAAATTTCTGCCGCAGAAAACAATTTTAAAAAAGGTGACTTTAATGCTTTAAAAAAGAATTTAGATACAATTGATTTTCATTATGAAGATACTAAAAATATTATTTTAAGGTTTCAAGGAGTAGCTAACTTATTTGCTTTAAATGAACAGTTTGCAGAGCTTGAAAAAAATTTAGATGCTTATTCTACATTTATTGACGGAGCGCAAAATCTAAGTTTAGGTTTAACACCATTCAATCAATACTTAAAATCATTTGAGAATAATACAATACAAAGAGCGGCAACAGATAGCTATATATCTTTGTCTAACCAGGGTGCAGACTATTCATCGGCCTTTACAAATTTAAATACAAATCTGCCGTATATAAAAAATGGTATCGATAAAATTCAAAAGGCAGCAAATGTACTAGAGTCGATAGATTACAATCTAATTCCTGGTTTTATTACTCAAAATTTAGCTTCAACAAATAAAGCATTATTAGAATTTGCAGACTCTACAAGTCAAATGGAAAGTGCTGAATACTTTAATTCCCTATTTGGAATCGACTCCCCTAAATCTTATGTAATTCTAGTATTAGATAATACTGTTCCAACGCCAGTTGGGGGATATATTAGTGCTTATGCCTTAATAACTTTAAATAAAGGAAGTATTGCTGAAGCAGTAGTGCAGTCAACAGACGATACAAGTTTTAAGTTCAACAGTCTTACAGATAAAGACTTACAGGAAATTAATTTAAGGCAAATAGATGTAAAAGTTAAGGATAATTTAGTCTTTAATGACCTAGCAAATGTAAAGGACTTTGATACATTTACTGGCTTAGTAACGAAGGTATTTAAAGATACTTATTCTAGAGATATTGCAGCTGTCGCAACTATTAATTTAAGCTCACTTAGTTCAATTCTACAGTTTGTTAAAGATAGTACTGGTAATACTTTGGAGATTAACTCGATAGAATTCGGTTCAGGAGATTTATTAGGTCAATTAAAAATTGCTCAAGTAGGAAATGAAACTTTAAGAAATCGGAATGCTACTATTGCACAGCTTACAGCTTTTAGTCTTGGCAACCTAGTTGATTCTTTTAAAGAAAGGCCAGCTGATTTGCTTTCAACCTTAAAAACAAATCAGCTGGCTAAGAACATAGTTTTATCAACAAACGGTTTAGCATATCAGGATTTTGTTGTTACAGAAGATTTTAACGATGTACAATTTAAGAATACTAACCATTTTGTAGATATTGCCTTTGGGGTTTCTGATCCTAAATATTTAGGTTCAGACAAGCTTCCAAGTTATACAACTGCATTCGAAAGTGTAATTGATGGCGAATATGCATTAACTAATAGGCTTAATTTTAAATTTCCGAACTTAACTTCAACAGCAATAGTATCTTTATGCTTACCTGCTAACATTGCCGATAATTCTATTACAGTTGAGAATCTGCCGGTGGAAAGATACATAAAAAGAGCTTCGGATAGTCAAAAGTGTGTTAATATGGAAGTCATCTCAGAGAATCAAGTTTCTATAAGCTGGAAAACTAATTCGATAGGTAGAATAATTGAGACCGAAAATAGAGAAATTCAGTATGGAATTTCGAAGGTTAGAGGGGGGAATACAACGTTGGATTCTAAGTTTGAAGTAGCTACCGGTTTAAATATATTAAGCTTTGTTCCTCAAATTGGGCAAACTGGGAACTCTTTAATCTTTACCAGTCAACTAATTGATAACTTGGTTGTTGAAATTGTCCTAAAAAAATAACACAAAATAGGCTTGCTTGTGTTATGATTTATCTGGTAAAATAATAACCCGTATAAAGACCAAGCAAAGGTAACCTTTGTTTGGCTTATTTTTTAGAAATTTAAGAATAACAAATATTTTATGGCAAGAACAAGAAAAGCACAAAAAGTAAAAGAGAATCAAATAACAATGACTCAGGCTTCTTTTGATGAATTATCAAAGGAATTAGCATATCGAAAAGATGTTTTAAGATTAGAAATTGCTGAGGAAATTGCAGCTGCACGTGAGCTTGGTGACTTATCAGAGAACCATGCTTATACAGTTGCTATGGATAAAAAAGAGATGAATGAAAATAGAATAAATGAGCTAGAAAGCATTTTAGCTTTAGTATTCATTGTTGAAGAAACTGAAAAAACCTCAGGCGATAACTTTGTAAATGTTGGTGAAAGTGTAGAGATTGAAAATACCTTAAACAAGCAAAAAAGAGTTGTCACATTAGTTGGTTCAGAAGAGAGTAAATCTGCTAATCCTACAGAAGGCAAAATTTCTACAGATTCACCTATTGGTAAAGCAATCTTAAATGCAAAAATTGGTGATGTTGTTGAAGTAATCTTACCAAATGGTCAGACTCATCAATACAAATTAACTAAATTTGCTAAAGCTGCATAAGCACATAATCCAATACCCAGCGTATAAAGAATATAGCTTAAAAGTTTTGAAGCTTTAATACCTAAAAAGTGGGAGGTATTCTTTAGCCCTGTTTCTCGGTCAACTACCCAGTCGCGTAGTTCGTTATATAGGTCACCACCCATAGAAAATAGATATACCCCAGCAACTATTAGCGCGGTGTTTATACTAACTGTTGCGTTAGGCAAATAGGTAAACATTAAAACTATTGCTGCAGCCAAAAAGAATCCATGTGATAAAAGATCAACAATAGGTCGTGATTTTAGTCGGATCGGTTTAGCTGAATATAGATAGCCTATAACGGTAGTTATTATTCCAAGTAATAAAGTATGCAGATTTATAAAAAGTAAAATCAATACGCCCACAGCGGCAAAAAGGAGGTAAAAGTTAAAACCTTCCTGTTTGGATATTATTCCTGCTGAAATTGGATTGCGATTTACTTTTTTAGGATCTTTAGCATCGTCATCGGAATCTACAACATCATTAATAATAAATGCAGCTACCAAAGTTAGTAGTATTGAGATAGCAGTTATTATTGAATATAAATTTATTGCTGATTTAGTAGCTACAAAGCCTAGAACAATTAATATGGGGTAGAATTCCATTATTGTTCTTATTCTGGTTAACTTGTAAAAACCCTGTAATTTAGCTTTGGAGAATGTAATACTCATTTATTTTTATTAAAAATTAGCGTCTAAGTTTGTCATAATGCGCTTCTTAAGTCAATTGCAGGATTTGTTACAATTAACATATAACTTTAATTAGAAACTATGGAAACACCTAAAGATTGGCAGGATTTTGAGTTATTAGACTCAGGGAATGGTGAAAAACTTGAAAGATGGGGGAGCTACATTTTGCGTAGACCTGATCCTCAGGCTATTTGGAATAAAGACAATAAAGTAAAAGAGTGGCATATGCCGAATATGATTTATCATAGAAGTAACTCAGGTGGCGGCAGATGGGAAACTTTGTCTAAAACTCCAAGTGAATGGAAAATCAAATACAAAAGTCTTATATTTAATATTAAACCTACACAATTTAAACATACAGGCTTATTTCCTGAGCAGGCAGTTAATTGGGAAAGACTTACTGATTTAATTCAAAATGCTAAGTCAAAAGGTAAAAAAGAAATAAAAATACTTAACCTTTTTGCATATACAGGTGGAGCGACAGCTGCCTGTACGGCAGCTGGAGCTCAAGTAACCCATATTGATGCTTCAAAGGGTATGACTAGCATTGCAAAGCAAAATATTGTTGATTCAGGTCTTGATGGGAAGGGCACACGTTTTATTGTGGAGGATGTAATTAAATTTGTAGAAAGAGAATTTAGAAGGGGTAATAAATACAATGGAATAATAATGGATCCTCCAGCTTACGGTAGAGGTCCAACAGGGCAATTGTGGGAAATTGAAAGAGATTTAAGTGAGCTTGTTGAAGCCTGTGCGAAAATTATAGAAGATCCTTTGTTCTTTTTAGTTAATGCTTATGCAACTTCATTTTCTGCTATAGCATTAGAAAATGTATTAAAAGATAACTTAGATTCAAAATTTCAAATCACCTCAGGTGAACTAGGCTTACAAGATACAAATCGTGGTTTTATATTGCCAGCGGGACTTTACAGTTTAGCTCAAGTAAATGATTAATATCTTATTTGAAGATAACCATATTATTGTAGCTGAAAAGCCGTATGGTATGCTTTCTCAAGCCGATATTACCGGTGATCCAGATATCCTTACAGAACTTAAAAAGATATTAAAGAAAAAATATAATAAGCCAAGGAATGTATTCCTAGGATTAGTCCATAGGCTTGATAAAAATGTAGGTGGAGTAATGGTATTTGCTAAAACTTCTAAGGCAGCAAGCCGGCTTTCTAAACAGGTGGCGAGCCATACTTTTCAAAAAAAATACTATGCTGTTGTAGAAGGTGTTCTAAAAGAACCTACCGGAACACTTAAGAACTTTTTGCTAAAGTCAGAAAGTGAACGTAGAACAATCGCATTAGATAAGCCAACTAAAGATGCCAAATATGCAGAATTATCTTACAAAGTTATTACATCAAAAGATAATTTGTCGATGCTTGATATAGATTTAAAAACAGGAAGGGCTCACCAGATTAGAGCCCAGCTCGCAGATATAGGCCATCCAATCTTAGGCGATAAACTGTATATTGAAGGCATTCGAGATAGTTCTGCACCAATTGCGCTATTTGCATATAGTTTGGAGTTTTTGCATCCAATAACTCAAGTTAAGCAGAAATTTATAGTAAAAACTCCAGACGAATATCCCTGGAGTATCTTTAAGTTGTAATACGGCTTTATAGCTGATATATTTTAGTATTATTTAATTTTTATAAAGAATATTATGGCTAATGAACCAAAGCCAGCTGAAACTGCTCCAGTTGCTCCAGAAGCAAACACTCAAGCAGTGGCTCCAGCACCTGCTGCAGCGCCAGCAGCATCTACAACTGTGGTAGAAAAGAAGTCGAGCTCAGCATTACCAAAGGTTTTAATAATTTTATTGGTATTGATTATTGCTTGTTTACTATGCTCAGGAGTAGCATGGTTCTTATTCACTAATGTGCTAAATCAAGCTATCCCAACACTACAAAATGCAGCAACGAATGCTATGCTGAATAACCTTGAATCATCAAATAACGGTCAAACTAATACTGTAACTAATAATACAAACGATACAGGTTCAGATTCTGATTCAGATGATTCTGGTTTAAGCGGTAGTATTAATTTTGGTGCAGAGATCCCATCAACATTTCCAAGCGATGTTCCGATTTATACCGGTGCAACAGCTACGTGGAGTACTGCGGATGGAGCAGAAACATCAGTAACATTTACTGCTTCTGCAAAAGCTAGTGAAATTATTAACTTCTACAAAGCTCAAATGCCAAATAATGGCTATACTTTAGATGGAGAATTTAACTTCTTAGCTCAAGTCTTAAACTTTAAGAAGGGCAGTACTGAAGTTGTAGTTTCTGTGATTGGCGATGAAAGCTCAAGTGAATCTATCTTGACTATTGTTGCAACAGAGAATTTATAAGATTGATTTATTGAAAATTAAAAGCGCCCTCGAGGAGGGCGCTTTCTTTAATCGTTTAAATGATCTCTTTCGAATTCAATAATTTTAGTGACCCTTCTGCCGTGTCTTGAATTCCAGCCTCCAAATTCTGTTTCAAGAAAAGTTTTTACAATATCTAAATGAATATTGTCATCAATAAAATCGGCATCTAAACACAGTACGTTAGCATTATTATGTTCACGAGCTTTAATTGCTTGTTCACGAGTTGAGCAAAGTGCTGCATAAATTCCTTTAATTTTATTTGCTACTATTGCCATCCCAACTCCCGAGCGACAAATTAATATTCCTTTTGCTCCTTCAAAATTATCCTGTTTAAACTTTTGGCCTAATGCAATTGCAAAATCAGGATAATCATCTTCAGGGTCTAAAGTTTCAGCACCACAGTCGATTGGTGTTATATCCATTTCTAATAACATTTTTTTAATCTTATCTTTTAATTCAAAACCACCGTGGTCGCTTGCTATATAAACTTGCATTAAGTACATCCTAAAAGTTAATAATAATCACATTATATAACCAAATTGACGCAAAACAGTATACTTTCGGTATAATTCGGTAAATGAGTGATATTGAAAATATAAAAGCAAAACTTGATATTGTTGATGTAATAGGTTCATACGTTCCTGACTTAAAAAAAGCAGGTGTGAATTTTAAAGCCAGATGTCCTTTTCACTCAGAAAAAACTCCATCTTTTACAGTAAATCCGTCTTTACAAATTTTCAAATGCTTTGGATGCGGCAAAGTCGGTGATGTAATTAAGTTTATAGAAGAGATCGAGCATACCGACTTTGCCGATGCTTTAAAAATTGCAGCTGAAAAAGCAGGTATTGAACTAACACGGGAATCATCTAGTAAGAATTCAAAAGAAAAAGCCGAAAAAGAAAAACTTTTGAATGCAAATTGGCTTACTGCAAAGTATTACAACTATATTCTTACTCAGCACAAAAGCGGGAAGAAAGGATTAGAGTATGCCACTAAAAAAAGAAAAATAGATTTACAGCGTATTCATGATTTTTTAGTTGGCTATGCACCAAACAAAACAGATAATCTAAAAAAGTTTTTAATATCAAAAGGGTTTGAAGAAAAGGACCTTATTAGATGGGGTTTATTAGTTGAGCGAAACAATAAAACTATCGACAAATTTCGTGAAAGATTAATTCAACCGATTTTCAACTTAAAAGGTGAAGTTGTAGCTTTCAGCGGCCGCTATATTGGTTCAATAAAAGAAGCTCCTAAATATTTAAATTCACCAGAAACCTTAGTATATAAAAAAAAGGAAATGCTTTATGGACTACATCAAGCAAAAGAGTTTTTGAAAGATAACAACTTTCTAATTTTGGTAGAAGGTAATATTGATATTTTATCTTCACATAGAGTAGAAATCGGCAATATTGTGGCTCCTCTTGGAACTGCTCTTACAATAAACCAAGCTAAATTGATAAAGCGCTTTGGTGAGTACGTCTACTTTTGTTTTGACACAGATGCTGCCGGCACCAAAGCGCTTATTCGAGGTATGGGCATAGCTGAAGAAATAGAACTAAAGCACAAAGTAATCGACTTAACAGGCTACCAAGACGCCGATGATTTAATCAAAGCTGTACCAGAGGAATGGAAAGTCAGAATAGAAAATGCTAAGCAAACTATGGACTATTTGATTGAAAAGTTTAGTGAAGATTTGGATATGGGGAGTGCTGAAGGTAAAAGTGTATTCGAGTCTCGAATTTTACCGTGTTTATCTTTGGTTAAAGATGAAGTACTATTTAATCATTATCGAAAGACTATAGCATCGATTTTAGAAGTTTCTGAAAACTTTATAGATTCCAGAGCAAACAAGCTTAAAGCTCCTGCATTAAGGCATAGTGGGCAGACGGAAAATGAAGTTGTAGAAACAAAACCTAGTAATAACACTTTTAATCCTGACGAGAAATATTTACTTCAATTGCTTGTTTATTCTAATTTACTTGAATCATCGCAGTTCGATGCAGACAATTTTTTAAGTGATTCAACAAAAACAGTATTTACAATTTTAAAAGAGAACCCAGAAGTTGACTTTGGGATTTTAGAAAGTAAATTACCACAAGAGTATCATCAGCTATTTGAAGATATCATCATGTTTGAAGTTCGTGATATAGATATAAAAAAAGAGATAAATTCCACTGCTCAAAATTTACGCAAAGAATATATCAACAAAAGACTGATGCAGCTTAGAAAGGAATTCAAACTAAACCCAGAGGATCTTTCTTTAATGGAAGAGGTAGATGTACTAACTAAAGAAAGAAAATCTATAGATTCAAAGAACTATTCGATAGTTTGATTATCTTCGTCGTCTAGAAAATTTCTTATTTTTTTGAACTTTACTGCCGAATTCTGAAGAAGCAGTTAAAGCGTGTCTGCCTTTTGTGCGTCGAGCTTTTAGAACTTTAGCTCCGCCTTTTTTAGCAATTCGTCCTCTAAATCCAAATTTTCTGATTCTTTTAATCTTGCTTGGCTTATAGGTTGGGCCTTGAGTCTTTGACATACTTAAATAATTTTAATATTTGAAATTCTTGCTTAATCAAACTATGATTATAATGGCTAAAGCCCTTAAAAACAAGCTAAATTGAAAAAATGAATCCTGATTTTGAACAAAAAGTAAACAATTCTTTAGATGTAAAGTATCCAACTGCAGTTAATACAGCAGGCCTTAATAATATTAGTGCATCAGCAGCTCAAAGAAAAAAGCTAGATAAACGGCTACTTTTAATACCTTTTGTACTAATTATTGTTTGTTTTGCTTTAGTTTTTATCTTACGTGGAGTTTTTTTACAGAATCCGCCCGAATTTGATAATGATTCAATCTTAGATACTATTGGCAGAGTTTTTGATACAAATCCAGCTACCAAATTAAATAGTCTTACCTTAACTCAGGCAGAAACAATAATAAATAATTTTACAGATACTTTAACAGAAGAATTTCAGCCACTTCCCACTAGCGACTTTAGGTATTTACAATTAGAAGCAGGGCCAAATACAACAATTAGTAAATTCAACAAAGATGGGACATTTCAGCAAGTCGCTTTTATTAACAGTCCTATAGAAATGTTTAGATTCTATAATGAGAATACTTTCTTATACGCAATTAATAGTCCAAACTCACATACTTCAGAACTTTATTTGAATACCCGGAATAATCCGCCAATTTTAATCAGAAAATTAGCTAGGGATGAAGTTTTTATAAGTGCTCACTTTTCAATACAAGATAAAACCTTTTATTACTCGTATTTTGACCGAAATAATACAGTACATATTGAAGCAACTGATGTAAAAGGAAGAGACTATAATCTTTACCAGACAAATTTTTTAAATACGCAGGCAAGTGTATGGTATGTTGGTGTATCTGAAGGCACAATATATTTAAATCAGCAGAAGGAATGCTATACCTTAGGCCTTAGAGATAAAGTAATTTCTCCACTTGCCTGCGAAAAAATACGTTCCAATCTCGGAGGTAACTTTTATTGGACTAACGAGAGTACAGATGGTCTTTATAAAGCTTACCAAAATGGTGAAATCTATAAATTTACATTCGGAGAAGCTGAAAGGAAAGTAATTTTATCTAAAGGCAATGGGCAAGTAGTTAATAGATTATCGTTATCAGGTAATGATCTATACTATGTGCTTAATAACTTAACATCCGCAGGTCCAACACTTTGGAATACAACAGCGATAGATATACGGTATGTAAATACAATAACAACAGCAGAAACTGCTTTAAATCTTAAAAATATTAGAAGCGATATTTATACAATTATTCCATTTGATAACTTATATGCAACATCTTTAGAATTTTTTGGTAAATCTTATTTGTACAGGTATAATCCAGATCCAGAGCTTCCTACAGTAACACCTGCATCTTTTCCATCTTCTTTTCCAGCTGAGCAGGAACTTACACAGGAAGAGTTAGCTGAATATTATTGGGAAAAAGTAGATTTAGGGACGGCTTATGATAGAGTAAAGGTCATTTTACCTCGATATAGCTTTGATTTTTAACTAAATTACGTTATAATCGAAAAGCTTTTTTAAGAAATAATTATGAATACTCAGATTTTAAATAAAGTGCAAAAAGACTCAGTAGCCAAAAAGGTTCCTGCAATTAAACCTGGCGATACTGTAGAAGTAGATACAATCATTCGAGAAGGCAATAAGCAAAGAATTCAGAAATTCAAAGGCTTAGTTATTGCTGTAAGCGGAAGTGGTACAGGCACAATGATTACTGTTAGAAAAATTAGTTATGGAGTTGGTGTAGAAAAGAAATTACCTTTATATTCACCAAATATTTCTAAAGTTAAAGTAGTAAAAACTGAAGCTGTTCGAAGATCAAAACTTTACTTTATGCGAGACAGAGTTGGTAAAATGTCTATGCGAGTTCGAAAAGGTAGAACAGTTACTGTTCCAGAGGAAGGTCAAATTGAAGAAAATGTTGCACCAGTGGCAGCTGAAGTTCCAGCAGAAACTACAGAAACAAATTCTGCTGAATAAAATATAGTATTTAGACTTTGAAAGCCCCGACTTTGTCGGGGCTTTTTGTTGCATTATGGTGTTGTATAATGAGCGTATGCAAGCTCTAGATTTTTCAGCCGATATACAATTATTAAATCAACATAATGCTGATTTAGTAATTGGTATTGATGAAGTTGGTAGGGGCGCGTGGGCGGGACCGGTGTGTATTGGCGCTTTTGTTTTAGATATAAACTCTTTTAAGTTAATTGATGGGATTAATGACTCAAAGCTAGTTCCAAAACAAAAGCGCCAAGAGCTATCATCTTTATTACAGCCAACAAATCATCTAGTGTTAACAGGTTCTTTAGAAGATATTAATCAGGTGGGCATTGGGCAAACAATATCTCAGCTCATAACTTCTGCTATCTCTCAGTTAAATGAATCCTTGATGCAACAAAATAAGCGAGCGGTATATATAATTGATGGGCAATTTAAAACTGATTTTGGCAATCAAACGGTAAAACAGAATAAAGCAGATTCAACTTTTTATAGCGTAGCTGCAGCATCAATTTTAGCTAAGGTTTACAGAGATGAATTAATGAGCCAACTTCATTTAAGCTATAATCACTACGGATTTGATAGAAACAAAGGGTATCCTACAAAAGAACATTTAAATGCTCTAAAAATTTATGGTGCTAGCCAAATACATAGGACTAGTTTTAAACCAATATTAAGCTATGAAAAAAATAGAAATTAATTTTGATAAACCTGAACAAATAATAGAAGTTACTTCTGATAGTGAAATTACCGGTAGATTTATCGGTAAAGATGGTAGTTCAGTTAAGTGCAAAATAACAATTTTACATAAAAAGCCTAATCTAAAATCACGCGTCAATATTAAGGCAGTCGTTTTTGATCATGCAAAATTTGATTTTGAAGGAATGCTGCGAATTGAAAAAGGTGCAACTGGAACTGACACTTACCTAAAAATCGACTGCCTTGTAATGAATGAAAATGCATGTGCAAGGGCAATCCCATCGTTAGAGATCTTAGAATCTGAAGTCAAAGGTGGGCATGGTGCAACAATTGGATATTTAGATCCCTATCAGCTTTATTATTTAAAGTCTCACGGACTTTCTAAAAAAACTTCAGAAGATGTCTTAGTTGAGGCTTTTCTTTCCTGACCAATCTGATTATACTATCTAAAGAGCAGGAAATTTATATGACTTTTGGTATTAAAAACAATATTTATCCGATTATTGGCATAGTTCTTCTTATAGTTATGGCCGTATCTGTAGCTGTATATTTTTTAACGCAGTCTTCGGCAACACAGCCATCAACAGATACCGGAACAAATACTACAAATGACTTTGATAGTAGTTTAAATCCTGATCCAACTAAACCTGCTAAGCAACTATTACTCGATAACAAAACTACAATTGAATTAAACAGTACAACTGTTGAACTTTCAAATGATTGGCAGTTAGAAAAAGCATGGCTTGGTGTTGCCGGTACAGACTATGTATGTAACTCATCAAATCCAGATAACTGTAGAGTGTATGAGATATCAAAAGATGATTCAACTTTTTATATAGCCAACCAATCATTTCTAGTTGAAGGTTTAAATACTTTTGACAGAATTGCATTTAGAAGCTTTAATACTTTTCAGGGTGAAATAGAAATGGCATATGTTAGGGTTGCTATTCCAGATCCTGACGAACCATACAAAGAAGGATTTGAACCTTTAGATTATTTTGCAGTTAGGCAGGCATATTATTGTTTTGCAGAAGATTTTTGTGTAAGTAGCGGAATATTACCGATTGAAAAGGCAGAAAATACTGTAGCAGTATCTAATTTTGAAGAATTTTTAACTTCATTATCAATTAAATGAAAGTCATTAAGTTAATAACAATAACTGTTGTTATAGGAATAATTACTAACTTGGTACTTAGCTCTAATTTAACAGTTAGTGCAGGTCCTCATGAATGCGGATGGCCATGCCAAACCGATAATGATTGCCCTTACAGTCAGTTTGGACAGGATCCTTCCCGTCCTAGAGGTGCAACTGGGGCTTATAGGTCGATTTGTCATCCCACACGTAAGATTTGTGTTTCTCCTCTTTGCCCTGACCAAAGTAATTTAGATGCTCAATGTGCTTGTAATGTAAGTATTGGAAGGTGCGGTGATAGGTGTGGTATTTGGTCTAACGGTTTTTATCCGTTATGTGGTGATGGTGTAAGTAGCTGTAGCTGGATAAATGGGCCATTCTGTCAGCAAGGTGCTAATAGTAATACATTCTGTATGCCAATTACTCCACAGAACGGTTATACAAGCAGACAATGTAGTAATGATCCTACATACAAATACTTGGTAAGGCCTAATGGAACCACTGGTTCAAACACTCAAGCTGATGTAGTTGCGGCATGTAACTGTAGTCCATTATCTCCAGGGGCTGCAACATTATATACTCCAGGTAATGGGCAGATTTTTACTACAACAACCTCGGCAACTGTAACTTTTGCGTATGATCTTAATTCATCAGGGTGGGGTAGAGGATGCCCAATGCGATACGACTCATCAATGTTTGTAAGAGTAAATGGTGGAAATTATGTTGAGTATAGAAATGCCTATGGCTTAAACTCAAATACTCACCAGCTTACATTTCCTACAAACTCGTTTGTAGAATGGTTTGTTCGTAAACATAACGGTTCTGCATTTACTGATTCCCCAGTTGTAAATTTTAGAGTTCAGCCGCCTTGTAGTCAGTCAGCTCCAGGTGTAGCAGCATTAACAAGCCCTGCTAATAATGCAAATGTTACTTTGGGAGTAGGTAATAGTGTTCCTTTATCTTACGATGTTAATTCAAGCGGCTGGGGAACAGGATGTCCAACTAACAATAATAGTTATACTGTGCAGGTAAGTCCAAATTGTACAGGGGCATATATAAATTATGGGGCAGTTAATTCATTACCAAATTTAACTCGAGGTACTACGTATTGCTGGAGGGTGCAAAAAAGTAATGGAAGCTTAACATCTTTAAGTTCAGTATTTAGATTTACAGTAATTGATGATTCTACAGAAGTTACTACAAGCGGTATTCAGGCAGATGTTTGTGGAGGTGGTTTTTCTGGTCAGGCTGGATCTCCATTAGTAACAAATCCGGTAGACTTTAGATTAAACTTTACAACACTACCGGGCAATACATTTGTAGAAGCCTGGGTAGCTATTGTTCCTGCAAACGATCCTTTCAACAGTCAGTCTGGAATTCCTGCTCAAGTAACCTCTAATATAGAAGTTGGGCAGACTCAAACGGAAGCATTACTTTTACCTAAAGTTAATGGTGCTAGAGCATTCGCAGCTAAAATCGTACTTGATGCAGCAGGTAATCCTTCTGCGGCAAGAGTTTATACTGGCTCAGGCTGGGCAAGCACTATAGATGCGGGTAACTTACAAGGATTAGGTGGTACATTGATGGGCTTTAGAAGTACATCTACGGCTCAAGCATCAGGAACAAATTTAACTTCAAGATTTACAATTAGACTCGATAATAGTTTCCCGCTTGGTAAATTTTCGTACTTTGTTGCGGCGTTGTTTAGAGACCCTGAAGGTAGACTTAAGACGTCGTATTCAACGCCCCAAAGTTCCTTTGTGTACCGAAAAGTTAACGCTATGGGCTCACTTGTAAATTGGGGGGTAGATACTGTTCCTCCGGCACCATTGGGCTTTGGAACTGCTACCTACACAACTCCGTCACAATTTAGAATTAATTGGCAGTTTAACGAAATTAATGGGTTAAGATTAAAATCATTTGTAACAAGCGATATTGACGATTCAGCTCTAAGAGATTTATCTGCCGGTAGTTACATTGACTTAGGTATGGAAATTCCTAATACTGCAAATTACAATAATGGTAGTATCACGTTTGATTCAATAAATCCTTGGAATGGATTTGTAACAGAGGCAAGCTTAGGGCAAAGGGAATACCAGGATGATGATCCAACAAAACAATCAAATTACTTATTCTATGCATTTACTAGAGACTCAGCATGTAACCAGAGAGGAATTTCAGCAACTGCATTCTTGCAGAGACCTTGGCTGATTGGATACAACGGCGATGTTTCTGCTGGGGATGGAATAATTGGAATTTCAGTACCAAATGGGCTTAATGAGCTTGCTGACGACTTAAGAGCAGCACCAAGTATTCCTCAGCCATTGTTAACAGATAAGTTATCTGTATTCTTGTCATCATTCAGCTCAATTAGCGGAACTGCAGATATGCCTTTAAGAAAACAGTCAAAAACATCTCAATATTTAACTAGATACGATGATTTATCAACAAAACCGCCTTTAGATTCAGGTTATGGCAATTGGTTTACATATATTTATGAAGTAGTTAAAAAGAATAATGCTGCACCAATAACAACAATCGCTGGAGATGCAGTGTTAACAGGAGAAGCCTCAAATTTCTTGGGTGTATCGCCAGGTGCAAAGGCTCATGTCTTAATTAATGGAACATTACGAGTTGAGAATGCAACCTGCAATACTAAAACAATATTCTTTGTTCGAGGTGACACTGCAACAGTATTAGATTCCGATTATCCAAATGCTGTTGTTGAAATCACACCTAACTTTACTGCAAATAATGCTACAAATGGATGTATTTTTGTAGTCACAAGAGATATCTTAATTGAAAACGGCGGAACACAGGCAAGCGGTCCATTAGATGTAAACGATTCGGCTTTAGCAAGATATGACTATATTGAAGCAGCATTCTTTACAGATGGACAGTTAATTACTAAGTTAGATCGATTGAATACTTCTACTAAAGGTGATGGCTTAATGATTAAAGGTAGTGTTACAAGTGATGATCTATTCTTACAGCGAGACATTAACCTAAATGCTAATCAATTGCAGCCTGCTCATGTATTCTATTATGATGCAAGATACAGAGAAGTCTTTAAGCAGGATCTAAACTACGATAAATATTCAATTAGGGAAATCGGTTTTACAAATAACTAGGACCCTTTATACTAAATTCATATAGATTATTTAACTTAATAGGAATGAAGTTCTTATCTAGCAAAAAAACACTTTTATTAGGCGTGGTATTATTGCCTGTTTTTTTGCTACTTGTTTTAGCTGGTACTAAATTATTAAGCAGCAGTCCTGAATATACAGACTCAGCAGTCGAATTAACAAATAATGTACAGAATATTACAATTAAAGCTGGGTTGGGATATTCGCCAAACAGGATAAGTGCAAAAGCCAGTCTCCCAACCCAGCTTAAGGTTGATACCAGCAATACTTATGACTGTACTGCTTTTATTAATATCCCCAAGCTAGGTATTAAAGAATATTTACCCCCAACTGGAAGTACTTATTTTAATATCCCACCGCAAGCTGCAGGTGAGGAAATCGAAGGCTACTGCGGTGGCGATACCTATAAATTTATAATAAGGTTCTCCTAATTTAGATTAATAGAAAAAGAGCAGATATGCTCGCGATTGACTTTTGGGCTCTGTACAACGGAAGAAATACTGCATAGTTCAGCAATTGAAATTGTTGCCAAATTATGCGAGAATTCGCTTGCTAGTTTAGCGGAATAATAAATTATTAAATTAAATTTTATATGGCAGGTGTTATTGACTATTCAAAGGTAAAAGATACCCATTTTTATAGGAATATAGGAATTATTGCTCATGTAGATGCAGGTAAAACTACTACTACAGAAAGAATATTGTTCTTTACAGGAAGAAAACATAAAACTGGTGAAGTTCATGAAGGTGCAGCAGAAATGGACTTTATGGACCAGGAGCGAGAACGTGGTATTACAATTCAATCTGCCGCAACAACGGCATTCTGGGAATTACATGGACAGACTTATAGATTTAACATTATTGATACTCCAGGGCACGTTGACTTTACAGCTGAAGTAGAAAGATCATTAAGAGTTTTAGATGGGGCTGTTGTTGTATTTGACGGAAAAATGGGTGTAGAACCTCAATCTTCTAAAGTATGGTTCCAGGCAGAAAAATATAGAGTACCTAGAATGTGCTACATCAATAAGCTAGATAACATCGGTGCAGATTTCTATAAATCATACGATAGTATTAACGAACATCTAACAGATAAAGCAGTTCCAATAAGTTTACCAATCGGTATTGAAAGTGACTTCCACGGTCTTATTGACCTAGTTCAATTTAAGGCTTTAATTCATAAAGATGACGAAGGCAAAGTAATTGACGTTGTTGATATACCTGAAGAGTTAAAAGAGAATGCTACAACTTGGAGAAACAAATTAATTGAAGCTGCAGCAGATGTTGATGATGCAGTTGCTGAAAAATATCTAGATGGTCAGGAGATTTCTGCTTCTGAGCTTGAAGCTGCAATAAGAGCAGGAGTTCTATCAAGCAAAATATTCCCTGTTATGGCAGGTTCATCTTTAAGAAACAAAGGTGTTCAAGCTATGTTGGACAATGTTTGCAGATACTTGCCATCACCACACGATAAGTATTTTGCAAAAGAAGATCCTGAAACTCATGAAGAAAAAGTTTATAAAGATCAAATCCCAGGAACTGACCCTAATACAGGCGAAACTATTACAAGACAATTAAACGATACAGAGCCATTTGCAGGTTTAGTATTCAAGTTAGCAGTTGATCCACACGTTGGTAACCTTGCATTCTTTAGAGTTTACTCTGGTAAATTACAGTCTGGAACATATGTCTACAATTCAACAAGCGGCGGTAAAGAAAGAGTAGGTAGAATTTTAATGATGCATGCTAATCACAGAGAAGAGGTTAAAGAGGTTAGAGCAGGCGATATTGCTGCAATTGTTGGATTTAAAGATACAAAAACAGGAAACACAATTTGTGATGAAAATAAGCCAATTGTTCTAGAAGGAATTAACTTTGCAGAACCTGTTGTAAGATTTGCAATTGAGCCAAAAACAAAATCAGATCAAGAAAAATTATCAGAAGCTTTAGCTAAATTGGTATCGGAAGATCCAACATTTAAAGCTGAAACGGATAGCGAAACTGGACAAGTAATTATTGCAGGAATGGGCGAGCTTCACTTAGACATTAAAGTTGATATTCTAAAAAGAGAATACGGAATTGAAGTAAATGTTGGTAAACCTCAAGTTGCCTATAGAGAAACAATTACAGCAAGTGGTGAACACCGAGAATTGTTAAAGAAACAGTCTGGTGGTGCAGGTCAATATGCTGATATCGCATTTGTACTTAAACCACTTGAAAGAGGTGAAGGTTACAAATTTGTAGACAGTATTAAAGGAGGATCAATTCCAAGAGAATATATCCCAGCTATCGATAAAGGAATTCAGGAATCAATTACAGCCGGCCCATTGGGTGGATATCCTGTTGTAGATGTTCAAGCTGAAA
This sequence comes from Candidatus Dojkabacteria bacterium, assembly GCA_030834985.1. GTDB lineage: Bacteria > Patescibacteriota > Dojkabacteria > J137 > J137 > Brojett037. The sequence goes on along the minus strand of JAUQWV010000003.1, from coordinate 48,803 downwards.
TTGTTGATGGTTCCTATCACGAAGTTGATTCAAATACAGATACATTTAGAACTTGTGCTTACTATGGATTTAAAAATGCAATGAAAGCTTGCAACCCTGTATTATTAGAGCCTATTATGACTGTAACAATCAATGCTCCAGAAGAATACGTAGGTGCTTGCACAGGCTACTTATCTTCTAAAAGAGGTATTGTAAAGAATTTATTGCAAAGAGGTAAAACAAAAGAGATTATTGCAGAAGCTCCGCTTTCTGAATTATTCGGTTATGTTTCTGATTTAAGAAACTTAACTTCTGGAACTGCTGCTCCAAACATGGAGCCAAGCCACTATGCTGAAGTTCCTAAGAATATTATGGAGAAAGTGTTAGTAGATTCAGCTAAATAATAGTTTAATCTTAAATTTTTAAAGCGCCAGTGCGTTGGAACCAAAGGGAACAACGCACTGGCGCTATTTTGTTATTTATGATTAAATAGATTTATGCAGCAGTTCAGAAATCTTTTAATCATAGTGGGAATACTTGCAGCCACACTTGGTGGAGTATTTTTAATCAATCAAATTAATCAGAATAATGCGTTAGAGAGCTCATCAGCAAATGTTTATAACCTTGTTGCACTTAGTCAGGTTGAAGATGACACGCTTTATGTAGACAAAGTAGTAGTAGACCTAAACTCACAGATACTAGTTACAACTCCTGTTACTTCGGGAAATTTTGAACTAACTTTTGATAAAGATTTACTTGAAGTAGAAGATATTATAATGTCTTCTAATGTTATAGCTGTTAATCAGAAAATTAATAATTCCGCAGGAACGATATCTCTAGAAGTTAGATCTGCAAATGCTACTGGATTTAAGGATATTACAAATTTTGCCAAAATTATATTTGATAAAAAACAAGACCCTGGCAGATTTACAAGTGTAACTTTATCTGCAGACTCAACTTTAGGTACTCCTAATACTCTTGATGGGCTTGAAAAATCAGTAAGTATATCTTTTTAGGACTTTCACCTGCTTTACAAAAATGTATTTTAAGCTCTAATATGATATTTGTATTTACTTTTTAGATAAACATTATGTCAAACTCTGTTTTAGATACGACTAACGAGACACAACCTGATATCGTTGCTCAAAGAAAGCAAGAAGTTGCAAGAATACTTCAAGAGGTAGTAGGTACATTAAATCCTAAAGTTAGAGAGCAGTTTTTTACTGGTGAAGCTACACCTATAACTTCTACTACAGAGATAGAAGCGACTGTAGAAAGACTTGAAGATGCAGTTGATAGCTCAGAAGGCAGAGAAGAAGATAAAATTGCAATAAAAGCATCGCTAAGAAGTGTCGTTATGATTTATTCATCTTTGAATCAAGTCGGCGAAGAAGATTATAGAATGTTAGTTGAGATTATTAATAAATTAAGAGATATGTTGAGTGATGGTGTAATAACTAATAGTGAAACCGCTGAAATAAAAGATGGCAGTGAAACAATAAGAAAGACTATTGAGAGATTAGAAAAGTTATAATTTTACCAACCGCCGGAGGAGCCGCCACCGCCACCTCCTCCGGAGAATCCTCCGAAAGAACCACCGCCACTCCATCCACTTCCACTGGAACTCCCAGATGTTATTGGCATCATACTTTGAGTTGTAGAGTTACTAAAGCTTCTGGCAAAAGAGCTGACCCATAAGGCATTATATATATCGTTTGTTCCTTCAAACCACTCAGGCTGTCCTTTATAAATATCTTCAAACTTCTTTGCCCATTCTTTTTCTATTTTAAAGACAATTGCATAACTTAAATATTTAACAAAATGTTCTGGCTCAAGCTTTTGAACTGTAAAGCGTTCAGCAGTTTGCATATACATTTTAAAGCCTAAAATATCTGCATACACTTTGCTACCTTTAGCTGTTTTAGCTGGCATAAATTTGGCAATAATCAGTATTGCAATGCCAACAAATACAATAAGAATTCCAGGTGTAAATAAAGTTATTACGCCTAAGAATGTAATTAATATTGTAGTTACACAAATTGTTGCTAAAAAGCCAAAAACTACTGCAAAAACTCCAAATCCTGCATAAAGCCCAATAGTAGTTTTTGGCGCTCGGTTAAAGTAACCTTCATTAACCATCTCCTTATAAATATTTTGTTGAATTTTTAAATAATCAGAAGGAAATGATGTGCCTAAATCCTTTGTCTGAACAATATCGCCATTTTTAAATAGTGCATTAAAAATTTGAGTTTCTATTTCGTTAAGTCCTGGATCATCTGATTTGCCTTCTAATTTTGTTAATTCATAATTTTTATTTTTGTCTATCTCTTTAATTTTTAGATATCCTCTATATGCTAAATCGATAATAGTACCAACTACATCGTGCCTATCAACCTGCTCATCGGCAAGAGAACCGACTAAGTATGGGCGGGTGTTTGCTGGTGGTTTAAATAAAGGAATTATAGTTTTTGGCATATCTTTATCTCGACCTCTCTTACGATAGTGCATATATACTGCTAAAAGTCCGAATGGAATTAGCAAACACCCGCATATACATATCAAATTATTTATTATTAAGAGTATCTGCATCCAAGGATGCGGCTTTAAATTAATATCTAAAATTCTAGTTTTACCTGATTCGACATCAACTAGTTGTTCGACTGTCTCATAGCCAATATGTTCAAATCTGACTAAATGCTGTCCTGCCGTTACTGATTTAATAACGCCATCTACTTGATCTGTAACATCAATACTATCTAAGTAAACACTATATGAAAATGCAGGACTTATTGTATATGTAATTTGCCCTGGTAATTGAATCTCTGAACTTTCAAATTGATATGCAGCTGTAAATGGACCGTATGATGGTAAATTATTTAGCTGAAAAGTAATAGAGTTTTCTGTACTTGATTGTCTAAAGAGCATGTCTGTATAGACTTTCAGCTTACTGATATCAAGTGCTGCAGACGGTGGTAATTTAATACTTATAACTGAGCTGTCTACAATTCCGCTTCTGTCTTCCGGTAATAAATTCCAGTAAAAATATGGCGAATTTTCAACAGCGGCAATTCCGCCGTAGATTGTATAGTTAAGTATCCAACCAAATTGAGTACCATTTTGATTTTCACCGTTTGGGAAAATTTCCCATTCAAATCTCATAGATCTTTTATCATTATCTTCATCCTCAATCACATAGAGTTTAATAAGATTAGAGATATCGTTTCCACTTAAATCTTTAACTGAATTTACAACAACTCTGTCAAAGCCTCCGCAATACAAGTTGCTTGCAGCTCTGCAAAGTTCGTCTCTTCTTGCGTCGGCCAAAGTTAAGTCTCTTCTTAATCCATGGAAATCTCCATAAACCCTATAAACAGCTTTTTCAGTAACAGTAAAAGATGAATCGGTATTAATCGAAATGTCTACATTGTATTCGGGGTATTCAAACGAGACTGCTTTGAGGCTAGCAGATAGTGTAGAATGGAATAGGATAGTTACAAAAACAAAGGAAATGAAAAATACAAATTTTTTCATAATTAAACTTAATACAATTTAATTATCTCACAAATGTTTAACGTTAAGAATTTTAAATTTGAAAAAGCAGATTCAAAAGTTGTTAAAGTTCTTGTAGCTGTAGTAGTAGTAGTTTTAATGGCTTATTTTCTTTATCCGATGTGGCCGAAGATTCAATATCATATTTATGCTCTGGTCCCAAATAGTAATGATCTTCCAATAACTTTAGAAAATGCAATTACTGATGCTGCGGTAAATGACCAGACAATTCCCGGTAGTACAGATAATGAGCAAACGACAGTAGGTAATAAGTTATATATTCCTAAAATAAATGTAGATACTGCAATTGTTGAAGGAGAAACTTTAGATATTCTGAATGTTTATGAGGGTGTTTGGCGAGAGCCGGCATCTTCAACTCCACTTGTAAGCGGGAATATGGTCTTAGCCGGCCATAGGTTTCAATACCTTCCGCCAAACACCAATACTTTCTACAATTTAGAAGAGATGCAATATGGAGATGATATCTATATATACTGGGAAGGCCGTATTTTTTGGTACAAAGTTTACGAAACTCTTCTAGTTAATCCTGATCAGGTAGAAGTCAGAGAGCCTGATCCAGAATTAGTCCGAGAAATTACTTTATACACCTGTACTCCTTTATATACTTCAGAAAAAAGATTTGTTGTTAAGGCTAGTCTTATTGGATATATTTAAAATTTGAAATGAAGAAAAAAAGTCTGTAAGATAAAATGAGATGAATATTAACAGCTCTAGATTATTACAATTTATTCTTTTTACTTCAGTTGTGCTGGGCCTTTCTCTTTTTGTAAGCAGCCAAAATAGCTTATATGCAGCTACCTGTGTTTGGAATGGATCAGTTAATAGTAATTGGGGTACTAATGGTAATTGGTCTGGTTGTACAACTCCTTCAGATGGCGATACTTTAGAATTTCCTTTCCCAAATGGGGGCGAAAATTATACCAGTGTAAATAATATGAGTGCTGGTTTAGATATACAGGGAATATGGGTAGGATGGAACGATTACGAAATATCAGGTAATGCTATTGATTTACGAGGTGACTTTATATTTGATGATGACGATAACTCTGGAGTATTGGAATGGTCTATTGACGTTACACTATATTTCGACTATTTAAATATTCAAGTTATAGATGAAAGTACAGGTATAGATTGGATAGGGAATATTAGTAATAATACAGGGGTAGATCTCTATAAACAGTATCCGGGACGATTAACTTTATCGGGAAATAATACTTTTAATGGCGATACTATTGTTCAGGACGGTATATTAAGATTAGCTTCTTCAACGGCTCTACAGAATTCAGCGGCAACAGTTACTCATCCAAAAACAATTGAATTAATTGGTAATATAACAATATCAACACCATCTTTAGTACTAGATGGTAATGGCTTTTATGAAAATTATGGTGCGTTGCATAATGTCTCCGGTAATAACACCTGGGCTGGGCCAATAGATGTCTTCTTCGAAGACGGATTAACGTGGATTACTGTAGATTCAGGAACTTTAACGTTATCAGGTGTTATTACCGGAGACTCTGAAATCTACAAAAATGGTGGTGGCGAATTGATTATAAGTGGCTCATCAGGTAATACATTTACTCGCCCATTTACTGTAGAGGAAGGGGAGGTGTCATTAAATAAATCAAGTGGAGTAGCAGTATCATCATCATTAGTAGCTGTTGGAAATGGCATCGGAGGCAGCGAAAGTGCAATACTATCGCTAGAAAGCAGTGATCAAATAAATGCAGATGCTGAAATATTTATCTATTCAGATGGGCTTTTACAATATGCTGAAAGCGTAAATAATAATATTGGCTTACTAGAAATTAATATAGGTAAAGCTGTGATTAGAGGCACATCTTCACTTGCAGGTCTTGTTATAAATGGTGGAGTTCTTGAAATGTTAGACAGCTCTACTGTATCAGCAGAGGGTATGATTTGTAATGACGCAGATGGTAATACTGCTAGAATCAGTGGAGTAGGAAATTTTACACCTACAGCAGAAAACTTCTCTATAGATGGTAGTATTGCAGATGCTACCGAGCGGTGTGAATTCTTAGTTCCTATCACCGGTTCTTCAAATATATGGATTGGAGCAAAGGGAGTTTCTTTTAAGGCAAACAACACTTATACAGGAGATACAATTATTAATCCAAATACTAGGCTGAATGTATCGCATGCTAATGGTTTGGGTAATAGTGCATCGGGAACTGTAGTAGAAAATGGAGGTGTATTAGCTTTAATAGGTGGAATTACCATTGCAAATGAGCCTTTACAAATTACAGGTTTAGGAGGAGATTTCGGTGGTGCACTAACATCAGCATCAGGTACAAATGTTTATGGTGGTCCAATTACTATTGCTGGTGCTGAGGCAATGTTTGTTCAAAATGGTGATGCTATTTTAACAATCTCAGGAGGGATATCGGGCAGTGTAAGTGGAAATGTAATATTTCAACGATTTGGTGCAGGTTCAGGTGTAATTCAGCTTAGTACTGCAAATACATATAGTGCTGCACAAATAAATTTGCAGGATGTAACTCTTAGAAAATCTGCCAGTGTAAACGCATTCCCTGATACTATTAGTGTTTGGCTAAACCAATGGTCAACTTTAGATTTAAATTCTTTTTCAGAAACACTTGGCTCTTTAAGTAATGAAAATTCCAATTCAGCAATTACTTTAGGGAATGCTACATTATCAGTAGGTGCGAATAATGGCACTTCTACATTTAGTGGTATTATTAATGGTGCTGGAGGAGTTTCTAAAGTTGGAACAGGTACATTTACTTTAACAGCCAATAACGGATATACAGGAACAACAACAGTTGCAGCTGGTAGGCTAAATATCAACGGTCAGCAGGCAGGTAGTGCCGTAACTTTGAGCGGAACAGGTGTTTTAGGCGGAACAGGTAGAGTTGGAGTAATTACAGGAGGAGGAACAGGAGGAATAGCACCTGGAACCAGTCCAGGGATTCTAAATGTAACAGGTAATGTGGTGTTTGCTAATACAAATAGCTTTAATGTTGAAATTAACGGAACTACAGTTGGCAGCCAATATGATCAGCTGAATGTAACAGGTGCAGTAAACTTAAATAGTGCAACACTGAATGTAGCTTTAGGAATGTCTACAACAGTTGGGCAAACTTTTACAATTATTCAGGCTTCAAGCGCTTTGGTAGGAACGTTTAACGGTTTACCAAATAACTCAACTTTCACAGTTGGCAGTACAATATTTAGAATAAATTATGGCTCTAATAGTGCTGTGCTAACTGTTACCACAGGAGGCTCAGGTGGCGGTGGTGGTGATGAGGATGGTGGCGGTGGACTTTCTGAAACTGGTATAGCAGTACCTTTAGCTGCATTAGGGTTATTGAGTGCTTCGACGGGTGCTGTAGCTGGAGTGAACAAATACAAACGAAAAAGAAGAAAAGCTACGGTAACTTATAGATAATCCCAATAGACAAATAGAGTGATTTTAGAGTACAATTATCGCACTGCAAGCGTGGCGGAACTGGTATACGCGCTGGTCTTAGGAACCAGTCTCGCAAGAGGTGAGGGTTCGATTCCCTCCGCTTGCATTTTCTTCTTAATTAATCATCTAAATCTGTATTCTGACTAATTAGCCGAATTTCATTTAACTGTTTACGTACGTCTCTTAGGGCGATTTCTACTGCTCTTAGTCTGGATGCTACTTTATATTCTCTAGGGTCAGCTCCTAAAAAGAATGCGATTGGTTTTTTAAATAAGTCTGCCAAATGTATTAATTTATCGATAGGAGGTGCAATTCTGCCAGATTCGTATCCGCTGATTGTTTTGTCAGATACAGCTAGTGCTACTCCTACTTGAAGTTGCGACATCTGTGCTTCATCTCTAGCAAGCTTAATTTTACTGCCAAGCTCTTTCATTAACTCTTTTCTTTTTTGTTGATCTTCTAAAATGATGTCTGGCATATTTACTACGTAACGATTAATTATATTGATTTTAACAGACTAATGGATACTTTGAGTAGAGCCATAGGTTTTGCTGTGATATACTTGCCAATATGGATAAATATGAGATTAATCAGATCTACAAAGACGAATTTGGCCGAGTTTCAGGCATCTTTGCATACAATAAACCTGCTGGAGTTTCTTCTCATGATATTGTTTATAAATTTAGAAAACATTTTGAAACTAGAAAAGTAGGACACGCAGGAACATTGGATCCTTTTGCTAGCGGGCTTTTATTAATTTTGGTAGGTAAGGCTACTAAGTTGTCAGACTCTTTTTTAAATAAAGATAAAGTGTATAAGGCACAAATTCTGTTGGGACTTGAAACGCTATCAGGCGATCCTGAAGGTAAAATCGTTGATAGTGCTAAGACAGAAATAAAAGTAAATGTAGATTCTATAAAAGATGCTTTAACAGAATTTGTGCCTGAGTACATTCAAACTGTCCCAGTATTCTCATCTGTAAAGGTAGCCGGTAAAAAGCTTCGTGAATTAGCAAGATCATTTGATAGATTTGAAGTTATAAAAGGAGATGAAAAATCTATTATTCAATTTTATAAAGAAAACGAGCTAGCAAAATCAGTTGAATTACCTGCGAAAAAGGTATCAATCTATAAAGTAGATTTTTTAGAAAGTGGCGTTTTATCTAAAGAGCAGGTTTTAGAAAATTTTAATAATGTATTGAATGCATATAAAAAAGAGCCTTTAAATGCTGATCAACTATACTTAGAGACATATCCATATATAACTATTTCTGCAAAAGTTTCTAAAGGAACTTATATTCGCCAGCTTGCAATTGACTTAGGAAATAAACTTCAAATCCCTTCTACACTAATAAATCTAGAGCGTACCCAAATTGGAGACTTTACAATATCCGATACCTATGAACTATAATAGGTTTAAGGTTATTTTATATTTATGATTAAGAATATAGTTGTAAAACTAGTATTAATAACACTTATTCTAGCTGTTATTGCTATCGCTGGGTTACTTATTTCTGGTCAGGTTACGGGAACAAATAAAATAGAAGAGCTAATTAGTGCAGTAAAAAACCTTATTAACCCCGATCAAGAACAAGAAACAGTAAATAGCGGTCCATTAGAGATCCAATATAACGATAAAGTACTTGTAACATTACAAAATTCCGCTACTTTTACATTAAAATCAAAAACTGAGCTTAAAGAAAGCTCTTCGGCAAAATATCAGTTTAATCTATCTCAAAGACCAAAAGACGAAGATCCATATTATTGGTATGTTGTAAAAATCAATAATATCGGTGTAGGCGAATTCAATATAGTGGTAGTCTTAGAAGACGTGAATGGTTCCGCAGGTGAGATTACGGTTAAAGGTCAAAGAGATGCGTACACCCTTCCATTTGGATTAACAGAAATTTCTGATTGGGATACTTTTTCTTATACTGCAGATGGCGACAGCTTAAGAGCCTTAGTAGATAAACAGAATAAGCTACCGTTAGATTATGAGCCTAAGCAGCTAGTTGATGTAAATAAAGACCTGCTTTTATATACAAATAGTTCACTGCCAATTTTAGTAACTGCAGAAACAGGTGATGCATTAAAAGTTATGGCAGGAGATTTACAGCGTGAGTTAAATAAAAATTTAGTAATTGCTTCGGGTTATAGAAGCTATTTAGATCAATATCGAACATATGCGGGTTGGGTACGACAGTATGGCCAGGATGAAGCTGATAAAGTTTCTGCCAGACCAGGATTTTCTGAACATCAGTTAGGAACGGCAGTCGACTTTGTAGACCAAGAAACCGGCTTTGATTTAACTAATAACTTTGAAAACGGTGCTGCAGGACGCTGGCTTATGGAGAATGCTCATAAGTACGGCTTCGTGCAATCGTACCCGGCTGGTAAAGACTCAGAAACAGGCTATCAGCACGAAGCCTGGCATTGGCGATATATCGGCATTGAAAATGCAAAAGAGTATAAAGATAGTAGTTTAACACTAAACATTTGGCTGTCTCAGAATAGGTAACGCTTGCCTAGAAGTGATATACTGAACAAATCGGTATTTGATTCTAATAGGCAAATTTCTTTTTTATGAATATTAAAGGACCTAAAAAAAGTACTTCTGTGACTGAAAATCCAGCCAATAAACCTCAATTTCAAGGTACAAATCCTATAGCTACAGTTGTAATGTTTGTAAAACCTTACAAATTTGTTGCTGCTTTTTTAGTTCTATTAACAATAACAGCAACAGTATTATCTTTAATAACTCCTAAATATATAGGTTATATTTTTGATGCAGCTGCGCTTAGGCAAGACTACACTGAACTTGTTAATACAATGATTGTCCTTATATTTGTTTCTTTTGCAATAGGTATTATGCAGATGGTTGCAGGTGTATATTTATCGCAAAAAGTTGCTTTTAATTTACGTGTTGCAATTTCCAGCAAGATTGCAAAACAGACTTTCAAATTTATAAATCAAATTACACCGTCAAAACTATTAAGTATATTAACATCTGATGTGGATGCAGTTCGTGAATTAATTTCACAGAGCTTAATTTTGCTGTTGTCTTCGATATTTATACTTGTAGGCGCCGGCGCTTTAATGTTTAGTATAAATTGGCAAATGGCTATTGCTGGTTTATTAATGATCCCTTTAATCGCCGGCGCCTTTTTTATTGTATTTAAAAAACTTGGTCCATTATTCTTTAAATCTAGAATAATAATAGATTCGCTAAATAGAGTTATTACAGAAAGTATTGTTGCAGCAAGTTTAATTCGCGTATTAAATTCTCAAAAGTCAGAAATTCAAAAGTTTGAAGAGCAGAATATTGCAGCAAGGACTTTGGGTTCCCAAATACTTAATGGCTTTGCCTTTGTGTTTCCATTTATGAATCTTGTAAGTAGCTTAGGAGGAGTCTTAGTTTTATATGTTGGAGCAAATGAATTTTTGCAAGATCGTATTACTCCCGGAGATTTTGTTTCTTTTTTCACTTACTTAGGTATATTAATTTGGCCAATTGTAACTCTTGGATTTATAAGCAACTTAATTTCTAGGGCCTTTATTTCAATAAATAGAATCAACGAAGTCCTAGACTCCAAAGTTGAAGAGGGTAAAGGAACTTATCAAAAGGATATCGAAGGCAAAATTGAATTTAGAAATGTAAGTCTAATACTTGATGAGAAAAATATTTTAAAAGATGTATCATTCACTATCCCAGCGGGTAAAAAATCTGCAATTATTGGACCTACTGCGGCAGGCAAAACTCAAGTTATGTATTTGCTAACAGGTTTAATTGAGCCTACAGAAGGTGAAATATTAATAGATGACATTAATGTAAAAGATTACAATTTACAAAATCTGTATAAGCAAATGGGTATTGTTTTTCAAGACAGTATAATTTTTAATACCACAATTGGAGAAAATATAGATTTTCATCAGGCTAGCTCAGACTTGAATAAAGTAATTGCGGCTTCCGAACTTAATAATTTTGTTAACGGTTTAGACCAAGGCTTAGAGACTTATATAAACGAAAGAGGTTCTAATCTATCGGGTGGACAAAAACAGCGTTTAACTTTAGCAAGAGCTTTGGCAATTAATCCGAGGATCCTGCTATTAGATGACTTTACGGCTAGAGTAGATAAGGGTACTGAGCAGAAAATCTTTAAAAATTTAGATGATGAGTATCCAGGTATTACGCAGCTTGTAATCTCTCAAAAAATAGACTCAATCAAAGATTTCGACAAGATAATCTTGATTATGGAAGGAGAAGTTTTAGCTCAAGGAACTCATGAAGAGCTTCTAAAAAGCTCTTTAGAGTACAAACAAATTTACGAATCTCAACAATCTACTGAAAATTAATATGGACTATAATTTAAATAACAAAGAAGAAAAAACAGGCTTATTAAAAACAATAAAGAGTTTTAATCTTTTTATAAGTGGAGAAATTAAGGCTATGGGTTTAGCTTTAACAATGGTTATTGTTACTTCACTAACTAGTATTTTGGGCCCAAAACTACAGGGGGATGCTTTAGATGATTTGTTATCAAATCGTGATCTTAATACACTTTTAGCCTTTGTTGGCTTAATGGCGTTAGTATATATAATTGGCGCTTTAGCAAGCTTTTTACAAATCTATATAACAGGAAAACTTGGACAAAGAGTCTTATTCAAATTAAGAAACGTAATATTTAATAAGCTGCAAATGCTGCCATTAGCATTTTTTAATGCTAATAGAGGTGGTGATTTAATTTCTAGAATTAATAACGATACCGATAAAGTTAATTCATTTTTATCTGAATACTTAATAAGGTTACTTGGTAGCATTTTTGTTCTAGTTGGCATAGCAATCTCAATGTTTGTGCTCAATATACAGCTTGCAGCAGTTACATTGTCGGTTACGGTAATTCTGTTTGTGATTACTCAGGTGATTTCGCCGATTCTAAAAAGACTTAACAGAGTAAGCTTAGATGCAACAGGGAATTTATCTGCACAAATCCAAGAAGGACTAAGCGCATTTAAAGTAATTATTGCTTTTAACCGCCGCGACTACTTTGCAGATAAATTCCAAGAATTCAACGAAAAAAACTACTTAGCATCAATTAAAGCTGATATTGCCAGTCAATTTCTAAAGCCAATTTATGATCTGGCAAGTAGTGCGGCTCAAGTAATAGTTGTAGTCTATGGTCTAAGCTTAGTAACTCGCGGCGAAATCACCTTTGGTCTGCTGTTTACTTTCTTTACATATACTCAAAGATTTTATGATCCTTTAAGAATGATGGCTCAAATATGGAGTAACGTTCAGTTAGCGTTAGCTGCATGGTCCAGAATAAATCAGGTTTTAAAGCTTGAATCAAATTTAAGAGTAGTTGAATCATCTTCTAATACTGATACAGGGTCACAAAGTATAAATGCAATTGAATTTGAAGATGTTAATTTTGGTTATCAAAATGAAGATCCTATTTTAAAGAATGTTAACTTAGAGCTTGAAAAGGGCAAAACCTACGCGCTTGTAGGGCCAACTGGTGGCGGTAAAAGTACAACGGCATCTTTAATGGTGCGTCTTTATGACCCTACAAGCGGGGTAATTAATTTCTGGGGTAAGGATATTAAAAGTTATTCTTTCAAAGAGCTTTCAAATAGAATAGGTTTTATACTGCAGGATCCACTGCTATTTACGGGAACTGTAGGTGAAAATATTAGATATGGAAATAATGAACTTGCTAGCTTATCAGATCAAGAGCTGTTGGATAGATTAAAAGAGGCAGGTTTATCGGACTTTATTGAGAAATTCGATAATGGATTAGAAACTGCGATTAATAACAACGCTGAAAATATCAGTTTAGGTCAAAAGCAGATAATTTCATTTATTAGAATAATTTTGCGCAATCCGGATCTATTAATTCTAGATGAAGCTACTGCTAATATAGATACTGTAACTGAGGAATTACTTCAAAATATAATCAATAAACTGCCTAAAAAGACTACTAAAGTAATAATTGCTCACAGGCTTAATACTATTAAGAAAGCTGATCAGATATTCTTTGTAAATAATGGAAGCATAGAGAAGGCTAAAGACTTTAAAAATGTGGAAAGTCTGATACTAAAACAAAAACGAAGCAGCTAAAAATATATAGGACGAATTTCCTTAAATTTTCCCCTAAAATACTGCACAAATGCTTTTAAGATGGTATAATTCCAAAGCTTAAAGATAAGGCATTGCTAAGTTGAGACTTATTTTATATAATACCCACTTAGCGAAAACCAATTTATAAAGGCTGATTTATCTAGCCTTTAAATTGTTCTAAAATAACTTATTTTAATTTATTAACAAAAATATATGGCAGATTTTCAGAGAACTAAGCCACATGTTAATGTTGGAACTCTTGGTCACATTGACCACGGTAAGACTACATTAACTGCTGCTTTGGTTGCATACTCTCAAAGAAAGGGTTGGCAAAACTCTGGCAAGTCTTACTCAGACATTGCTAAGGGAGGTATTGCAAGAGCAGGTTCAAATAAGATTGTTACAGTTGCATCTTCTCACGTAGAGTATGAATCTGAAACAAGACATTACGCACACATTGACTGTCCAGGCCACAAAGACTACATCAAGAACATGATTACTGGCGCTGCACAAATGGATGGTGCTATTTTAGTCGTTTCTGCAGCAGACGGTCCTATGCCTCAAACAAAAGAGCACTTATTATTAGCTCACCAAGTTGGAGTACAGCATATCGTTGTATTCATCAACAGATTTGAAGATGATATGGACGCTGACTTACTTGAATTAATCAAGGAAGAAATCAAAGATCTATTAAAGAAATATAAATACGATGCAGAAAAAGTTCCATTCGTAGTTGGTAGTGCTTTATACGGTACAACAGGTGAAAAAGATGGTGATAAAACAATGGAAGAATTGTTAGCTGCTATGGATGCTACAATTCCATTGCCAGAAAGAGAATTAGACAAACCATTCTTAATGCCAGTTGAAGATGTATTCTCAATTGAAGGAAGAGGTACAGTAGCAACAGGTAGAATTGAAAGAGGAAAAGTTAAGGTTGGGGAAGTTGTAGAGCAAATCGGTTTCATGGGTGGAGAAGAAGAGAAATCGGTTAAAGAGCTTACAATCACTGGTGTTGAAATGTTCAAGAAAAGCTTACAGGAAGGCCAAGCTGGCGATAATGTAGGTTTATTGATTAGAGGTATTAAAAGAGAAGAGATCGAAAGAGGTCAGGTTTTGGCAGCTAAAGGCTCTATTAAACCACACACTGAATTCAAGGCAGAATTGTACATTCTATCTAAGGATGAAGGTGGACGACATACAGCATTCAAATCAGGTTATAAACCACAGTTCTACATTAAAACTGCTGATGTTACAGGTGAAGTGTTACTAGATGATGCAAACGCAATTGTAATGCCAGGAGATAATGTAACTGTAAATGTTAAACTTGTTACTCCAGTAGCAGTAGAAGATAAGATGACTTTTGCTATTAGAGAAGGCGGTAAGACAGTTGGAGCTGGTATCGTTACAGAAATTATTAAGTAATAAGATAAAAATCCCCCAAACATAAATTTGGGGGATTTAATTTGATTATTTAAAGCTAATTTGAAAATTTAAATTGAGAATATGCAGAAAATCAGAGTAAGAATAAAAGGATTCGATTACAGAGTTGTAGATAAAGCTACTGGGCAAATCTGCAGAACTGTAATAGATACCGGTGCAAAGATTCGAGGCCCTGTTCCATTGCCAAATAAAACATGGAAGGTTGCGGTACATAAAGGTCCGCACATCGATGCAAAGTCAAAGGAACATTTTGGTCTTACTGAGCATGCAAGATTGGTGGATATTTTAGAACCAAATGCTAAAACAATTGAGTCGTTGACTCATATGCAATTGCCTGCCGGAGTTGATTTAAAGATTTCGTAAAGATAATTCAGATAAAGATATTCATCGGTTTAAGTAAATTTATTAACTTATGAACGCTATACTAGGAAAAAAAATCGGAATGACACAAGTTTATACAGAGAATGGAAATGCAATTCCAGTAACTGTTGTAGATGTATCAAATAACGTAGTTGCTAAAGTTTTAAATACTGCTGACAAAGCTACACATATTGAACTTGGCAAGGATAAAAGAAAAATTACAAATAAAGCTGATAATGGTAATTATAAGATTTTGAATTTTGTTCCAAGATTTAAAAAAGTATTTAAATTAATTGAGAACGAAGCTGCGCCAGAAGTTGGTACAGAAGTTAAAGCTGATATCTTTAGTGTTGGCGATAAAGTTCAAGTAACTGCACCAACCAAAGGAAAAGGCTTTCAAGGTGTAGTTAAAAGATGGGGATTTGCAGGCGGACCAAGAACTCATGGTGCTTCTGACAGAGAAAGAGCTCCAGGATCATTAGGTACAAGAACAATCCCAGGAAGAGTATTTAAAGGAAAAAAGATGGGTGGACACATGGGAACAAGAACAAAGACAATTAGTGGATTAAAAATTGTAAAAGTTATGGCTGAAGAGAACTTGATCGCTGTAGAAGGCGCAATTCCAGGTCCTAACAAAGGTTATGTAATTATTAAAAAGCAAAAATAATTAAAATATGAACTTACCAGTATTTAACCAAAAAGCAAAAAAGATTGAAGAGATTGAAGTTAATGATTCGGTATTTAATGCTCCTGTAAACGATAAAGTACTTGCTCAATACGTGTATGTTTATTTATCTAACCAAAGAGAATCAAACGCACATACAAAGGATAGAAGTGAGGTTCGAGGAGGTGGTAAAAAACCATGGAAGCAAAAAGGTACTGGTCGAGCAAGAGTAGGTTCTATTAGATCTCCAATCTGGAAAGGTGGTGGAGTTACTTTTGGACCAACAAATCAGACCAACTGGAAAAGAAAATTAACAAAAAGTTTTAAAGCAGCAGCATTTAGGAATGCTTTTAGTAAATTAAATAAAGCTGGATTACTAAATATTATAGATGGTTTTGAAATTAAGGAACCTTCTACTAAAGAAGCTGTAGAAATTAAAGCTAATTTTGAAAATCCAAAAAAACTTACAATCGTTACTGCCAAAAAGAATGATAATTTAGTAAAATCTTTTGCTAATTTACCAAAATCTAATATAGTAATGGTTTCAGAAGTAAATGTTTACGACTTAATTAATGGTGGAAAGGTTTTATTAGATAAAGAATCTTTAGAATATATAAATAACACTTGGGCATAATATGAGAATAATTAAGAAACCTGTAATAACAGAAAAGTCTTTGAGCAAATATGCTGATGAACATAAGGTTACATTTGAAGTAGCTTTAAATGCAGATAAAATCTCTGCTTCAAAATCTTTAGAAAGAATTTTTGGAGTGAAGGTGTTAGAGGCAAAAGTTTCTAGCAGATTAGGTAAAACCAAGTACAACAGATTAACAAGAAGAGCTAGCAGACAATCAGATAAAAAGATTATGATTTTTAAATTAGATGATGCTAGCAAAATAGATTTATTTGAAATCAAAAACGATTAATTAAAAGAATATGGCATTAAAAAAGTTTAAAGCAACATCACCAGGAGTTAGACATGCTGTCTTGATCGATAGATCTGAGTTAAGCAAGGGAAGACCTTATTTAGCTTTAACAGAAAAGTTAAAAGCTAATGCAGGCCGAAATAACCAAGGTAAAATCACTATGCGACACCAAGGTGGTGGCGAGAAAAAGCTTTACCGAAAAATAGACTTTAAAAGAGAAAAATATGGTGTTGAAGGTGTTGTTGAAACAATTGAATATGATCCAAACAGAACAGCATTTATTGCTTTGGTTAAATATTTAGACGGTGAAAGAAGATATATTTTGGCCCCAGATGGATTAAAGGTTGGCCATAAAGTAGTTAGCGGTCCAAATTCACCTATAAAAGTTGGAAATGCTTTAATGTTAAAAGATATTCCTCAAGGTACAATGGTTCATGCAGTTGAAATGTTCCCTACTAAAGGGGCGATGATTGCAAGAAGTGCTGGAACTGCAATTCAGGTGATGGGCGGTGATAAAGGATATGTACAGTTAAAAATGCCAAGTGGGGAGTTTAGATTAGTAAAAGAAACTTGCTATGCAACAGTTGGTACAGTAAGTAATACTGATAATAAAAATGTTAAATTTGGAAAAGCAGGAAGAAGAAGAAGAAAAGGCATTAGGCCATCAGTTCGAGGTGTAGCCATGTCAACAAAGCACCCTCACGGAGGCGGACAAGGTAAAGGTGGTAGACACGGAACCGGAGGACCTAAGAAAGACAGATGGGGTAATCCTGTTGGAAAAAGAACAAGAAAACTTAGAAATACAAATAATAAGTTTATTATTAAACGAAGACCAGAAAAGAATAAGTTTAAATCATATAAGACAGTTATTTAATATATATGTCACGAAGTAGCAAAAAAGGACCATTTATTGATCCAAAATTATCACAAAAAGTGTTAAAGGCTAAACAGACTGGTGATAGAAAGTCTATTAAGACTTGGGCTAGAAGAAGCACTATCTCTCCAGATATGGTAGGACTTACATTTGATGTGCATAACGGTAAATACTTTAATAAAGTATTTGTTACAGAAAGTATGGTTGGACATAAGCTGGGCGAATTTTCGCCTACGCGAAAATTCGCAGGACACAGTAAGAAAGGTAAGATTGCAAAAGCAACGGGATCAACTGGTAAAAGTGGCGAATAAAATTTAAATTAAGTTAATAGATATGGAAGCAAAAGCAGTAGGAAAATTTATTAGAGTATCAACAAGAAAGGCAAGAATTCCTGCACAAATTATTAAGGGAATGAGTGCTGTTGAAGCTGTATATGTATTAAAATACATGCCAAAAGGAGCCGCACATCCAGTAAAAAAGGTTTTAGAATCTGCTATTGCAAATGCTGTTCATAATTTAGGAATGAAGCAGTCAGATTTGGTTGTTTCAGAGGTTTTAGTAGATAAAGGACCTTCTTTAAGAAGGGTTGAATATAAGGCTAAAGGTAGTGTCGCTTTTTACAATAGACCAATGAGCCATATAACAGTAATAGTTAAAGACTCATTAGGAACTAAAGCTGAAAAGCCGGTTCAGAAGGTTGCTAAAGCTAATAAAGTTGAAGCTAGCGAGCCAGTAGCTAAAAAAGCTCCTGCAAAAAAAGCAGCTGAAACAACTAAAGCAGCAACTGCCGAAAAAGCAGAATAATGTTATAATATAAAGCTTTTTTTAACTTTAAAAACATTTAGATAGAAAAATATGGCAAGAGGTTCACACAAAGTAAATCCAATAGGATTTAGAATCGGAGTCAATAAAAATTGGAATTCAAGATGGTATGCAACTAAAGAGGAGTATGCCGATAAATTTTTAAGTGACAAAAAAGTTAATAAACTAATAGAAACTAAGCTAAAAGCAGCTGGTGTTGCTTCAGTAGTTATTAAAAGGTTGATTAACAAAGTTCTAATTGAAATTAGTGTAGCTAGACCTGGTGTAGTTATTGGCCGAGGTGGTGCTGGCATTAACTCATTAAAAGACGAGTTAACTAAGCTTTTAAAAACTAATGTAGACATTAAGATATTTGAAGTTAAGAATCCTGATGTTGTAGCTAAACTAGTTGCAGAAAATATTGCTTTGCAATGCGAAAAAAGAGTTAATCCTAAAGTAGCAGCAAGTAAAGCAGTAGAAGCTGCTAAAAATACTGGTTTAATTAAGGGAATTGAAGTTTGGGTAGGCGGAAGAATTAAAGGAGCTGAAATGGCAAGACGAGAAAGAGTAAGATGGGGTGTTGTTCCAAGACACACTATTAGAAGCGATATTGATTATGCTTTTACAGAAGCTCATGTTCCTCAAGCAGGAAAGCATGGAATTAAAGTTTGGATTAATAAGGGCGAGAAAAGCTCGTATTCAATTGATTAATAAGATTTAAATATGTTGCAACCAAAGCAAAGAAAACACAAAAAAGAACATAGAGGAAAAATGAGAGGACTTTCTTATAGAGGTTCTGAGTTAGCTTATGGCGATTTTGGAATTCAAACAACTGAGAAAGCTTGGGTTAAAGCAAGAGAGATTGAAGCAGCAAGAAAGACTATTGTAAATTACACAGCAAGAAAAGGAAAACTTTGGATAAAAATCTTTCCACACAAGCCATACACTAAAAAAAGTGATGAAGTTGTTCGAGGTTCAGGAAAAGGAGAAGTTTCAATGTATGTTGCTGTTGTAAAACCAGGAAGAATTTTATTTGAAATAGGTGGTTTACCAGAAAACGTTGCAAAGGAAGCCTTAAAACTTGCTACTGCAAAATTATCTGTAAAAACCAGAATAGTTTCTAAAGATCAATTAAACTAAGACTATGGCTAAAGAAGCTAAAACAACAAAAACAGAAAAAGCTCCAGCAAAAGCTGTTAAAAAAGCTGAAGCTGTAAATTCTTGGGCAAACTTAAACCTAAAAGAATTAAAAGCAGAATTAGAAAAGCTTACTTTAGATGTAAAAACTGGGAAAGAGCAGAATACATCTTTGGTTAAAAAATTGAAAAGATTGATTGCTCAAGAAATGACCAAATTAAATCTTAATAAAAGCGTTAAATAAGTAATATGGCTGAAACTAAGAAAAGAAAAACAATTACAGGAATTATTTCTAAACTAAGTGGAAAAGACACTGCTAAAGTAAGAGTAGAGTCTAAATATCCACATGCCCGATTCGAAAAAATCGTAAAGCATCATACTAGTTACGTAGTTCATGTAAGTGATAAATTCAGCGTAAAGGTAGGAGACATTGTTAAATTCAGTGAATGCAAGCCTGTTTCTAAATTAAAGAAATGGGAAGTAGTTGGAGTTATTAAATCAATTTAAGTTTAAGGATATGGTTCAAACACAAACTAGACTAAAAGTTGCAGACAACTCAGGAGCCAAAGAAATTATGGTTATTCAAGTATTGGGTAATGCAAAAGGAGGAATGTTTAAAAAATTCGGCTATGTAGGTGACATCGTCAGTGCTTCTGTAAAAAGAGTATTGCCAAATGGCAATTACAAAAAAGGAGATGTGGTACATGCAGTAATTATTAGAACAAAAAAAGAAGTTAGAAGAAAAGACGGCTCATACATCAAGTTTGATGAAAATGCAGCTGCTTTAGTAACAAAAGATACAAAAGAGCCTAAAGGAACCAGAATTTTTGGTCCAGTGGCAAGAGAATTAAAGGAAAAAGGATTTAATAAATTAGTTTCGTTAGCACTAGAAGTATTATGAGCAAGATAAGAAAAGGTGATACAGTACAAATTATGAGAGGCAAAGACTCTGGAAAAAGAGGTGAAGTCTTAGCACTTGTTGATGATGCAAAAATCGTAGTTAGAGGAATTAATGTTGTAAAAAGAGCTCGAAAACCAAATCCTCAGTTAGGCATTAAAGGCGGTCTAGTTGAAGTTGAAAAAGCAATCGATGTTTCAAACGTAATGTTGATTGATCCAAAAACTGATAAGCCAACAAGAGTTGGATTTAAAGTTGATGAAAAAACCGGTAAAAAGGTTAGATTTGCTAAAAAAAGTGGTGAATTACTTAAATAAATAGAAAAATTTTGAATATATGACAGAGTTACAAACTAAATATCAAAAAGAAGTAAAGCCAAAATTGAAAGAGCAGTTTGCTATTAAAAATGATATGGCTGTACCTACAATTAAAAAGATAATTGTAAATGCAGGTATTGGTAAAGAGTATCAGAATAATTCAAATGTTGTTGCAGAAATGTCTGAAACGTTAGCGGCAATTACAGGTCAAAAACCTATTGTAATTAACTCTAAGATTGCAATCTCTAACTTTAAATTAAGAGTAGGAACTCCAAATGGTCTTAAAGTTACTTTAAGAGGTGACAGGATGTGGGATTTCTTATACAAGTTAATAGGAGTAACGCTACCTAGAATTAAAGACTTTAGAGGTGTTTCTAGAAAAGCGTTTGATAGAAGAGGAAACTACACTTTGGGAATAAAAGATCATACTATTTTCCCAGAAATTGATACATCAACATTAGTAAAGATCAGATCTTTGCAGATTGTAATAGAAACATCTGCAGAAAATGATGAACAAGGATTATCGCTTTTAGAGCAGCTTGGAATGCCATTTGAAAGGCAAAAAGGTAGACAGGCAAACGCTTAAAAGCTATAATTGTTGGCGATTTAAACAAAAATTAATTAGAAAAAATTACTAAGATATGGCAAATAAAGCAGCAATTGCTAAAAATAAAAAACAACAGATCAGAGTAAAAGGCGGAAGCACAAAATTTAAGTCTGTTAAGTTAAAAAACAGATGTCAAGTTTGTGGAAGATCAAGAGGATATATCGGTAGATTCAAAATGTGCAGAATCTGCTTTAGAAAAGCAGCTCTAAACGGAGAACTACCTGGAGTAAGAAAGATGTCTTGGTAATATTTTATTTACAGAATTAAACGGAAAATATGATAAGTGATCCAATAGCAGACTTTTTAACAAGAATAAGGAATGCACAAGCCAGAAAGAAGGATTCTGTTTCTATGCCTGCTACAAAGATGATTGTTGCAATTGCATCAATTTTAAAAGCTGAAGGCTTTATAGCAGATTATAGAGTTGAAGAAGCTAAGCCACAAAGTGAGTTAGTGGTTGATTTAAAATATGTAAATGGTGTTCCTGCTATTTCTCAAATGGTAAGAGTTTCTAAACCTGGAGTTCGAAAATACAGAGGTTACAGAGAAATTAAACCAGTTAGAAGAGGATTAGGATTATCAATTTTCTCAACACCAATGGGAATTGTTTCTGGTAAAGAAGCAGTTAAAAGCAAAATTGGTGGAGAATACATTTGTTACGTTTATTAATAATGTCTAGAATTGGAAAGAAAGAAATACAATTACCAGCAGGAGTTGAAGCAAATGTTATAGAGGGCGGATCTTTTGGATATAAAAAAGTTATAGTTAAAGGCCCAAAAGGAGAACTAGAACAGTCAATTCAACGAGGAATAGATGTAGAAGTTAAAGACAATCAGATTATTGTTACTAGAAGTAGCGAATCTAAACAAGATAGAAGTTATCATGGTCTATACAGAACATTGATTAATAACATGGTAGAAGGAGTTGTGACTGGTTATAAAAAAGAACTTGAGATTGTTGGAATCGGTTATAGAGCAGAAATGCAAGGCTCAAACTTGGTATTATCTGTTGGTTATTCGCATAAAATTAATTATGCGCCGCCAACTGGAATTAATATCGGTGTTACTGATCAGGTCAACATTACAGTTGACGGCGCAAATAAACAACTAGTTGGAGAAGTAGCAGCAAAGATCCGAGGATTCCGAAAACCTGAACCATACAAAGGAAAGGGTATTCGATATAAAGGAGAAAAGATTAGAAGAAAATCAACTAAAGGAGCTGCATAATTTTAAAGTAAAAAATTGAATTAATATGGATAAAATTCAAAGAAGACAAAGAAGAATAAAATCAATTTCAAAGACCTTAAGAGGAACAGAAGGTACGCCAAGAATTGTTGTTCATAGAACTAACAACCATATATATGCTCAGGTTGTGGACGATATAACCCACAAAACTTTGGCAGCTGCCTCTGACCTTGAAGTCAAAAAGAAATTGAAACCAGTTGAATTAGCAAAAGAAGTTGGAATTTTATTGGGAGAAAAAGCAAAAAAGGCTAAAGTAAAAACTGTAGTCTTTGATAGACGAGGTTTTAAATACCATGGAAGAGTAAAGGCTTTAGCAGATGGAGCTAGAGAATCAGGTTTACAATTTTAATAAAAATATTTAATAGAATATGTCAGATCAAGTAAAACCAGAAACAACAACAGAAGTAAAACCATTAGGACATTCTGCACCTACACCTTATAGACAGGATAGAAACCGAGATCGATCAAGAATAAGATCACGAAGACCAGATCGAAAAGAAAGATCAGAAGAAAAGAAAGATCAATTTGAAAACAAGTTGATTACTATTAGAAGAGTTACAAAGATGCATAAAGGCGGTAGAAGAATGAAAATAAGCGTTGTAGTTGTTGTAGGTGATAAAAAAGGTAGAGTAGGAATTGGAGTTGGAAAAGGAGAGGATGTTAGAAGTGCACAAGATAAAGCTGTTAGCCAAGCAAAAAAGAATTTAGTATTTGTAAATCTGAAAGGAAATACAATTCCACATGAGATTGAATTTAAATATAAATCATCTAGAATTTTACTTAAACCGGCAGCTCCTGGAACAGGAATTGTTGCAGGTTCTTCTGTAAGACAAGTTGCAGAAGTTGTAGGCATACACGATGTTTTAGGCAAAATTTTAGGTGCTGATAATAAAGTAACCAATGCTTATGCAACAATTTATGCATTAGCAGCTTTAAGAAATACAAGACTATAATAAACAATAGAAATTTTTAAGATTATGTTACATACACTACCATCACCAAAAAGTACATCAAAATCAAAGAGAATCGGAAGAGGAATGGGATCCGGTAAAGGAGGCCATACTTCAACACGAGGTGGAAAAGGTGCAACTGCAAGAACAGGATACAAAGCTCCACGAAGAAACTTTGAAGGAGGTCAAAACCCAATTTCAAGACGATTACCTAAATACAAAGGATTCAGCCGAGAGTTCATAAAAGCTAGCGAAGTTAATGCACCAGTTAAACTAAGTGTATTAGCTGAATTGGCTAAGAATGCAAAAGTGGAAGAAGTAACTTTGGGAACTTTAGTTGAATTAGGACTTTTGAAATTAAAATCTCATAAAGTAGTAATGCCAAAAGTATTATTCGATAAAGATATTGAAATAAAATTGAATTTGAAGGGTGTAAAAACATCAAAGACTGCAAAAGCTGCTATTGAAAAAGCAGGTGGAAGCGTTGTAGAAGCATAATGTATTGCTGATTTAAAAATAAGTATTCTGAAAAATTACCCCCGGTTTCGGGGGTTTTTATTGCAATTAAGCGCACGTCAAATTAAATTTATGGTGTATAATCTACTCACATTAAACATATTTAGACTATGGCAAAATTAAGACTTGATGCTGTAAAGCAATTCCCTAAAAGATTATTTAGAAAAATCAGATTACCATCGTTTTTAACAAATAAAGAAATCCTTACAAGAATTGGTATCACACTTTTAATAGTAGTAATTTACAGAGGCTTAGCAAATATTCCTTTGCCAGGTGTAGATATGAATATTTACGAAAGCTATTTTGGAGCTAATACTGCATCAGAAATTAATTACTTATTTACTATTTTTACAGGAGGTAGAGTTGATACTCCAAGTTTAGTTGGTTTAGGAATTGCTGCCTATATTAACGCATCTATTGTAATGCAGATTTTACCTTATGCTATACCTAGGTTAAAAGAATTACAAAAAGAAGGCGAAAGAGGCAGACAGGTTATCAATCAAATAACTAGGTTTCTGACCTTGCCTCTTTCGCTCTTCTACTCAATTGTATATTTATACATTATTGCTCAAAGAGACTTAGGTAATCCTAATGCAGATCCAGCAATTGCAGCTGACCCTAATCATACACCAGTATATTTGATTCCCCACGAAATAGGTTCAAATATGCCAAGTTTAGAAAAGATTATCTTTATGGCAATTATCTTGGCAGCTGGAACAATATTCTTAATGTGGCTTTCTGAAATAATTACAGAAAAAGGATTAGGAAATGGTTCTTCTGTAATTATTACAATTGGAATTTTATCTACATTACCTGTTTACCTTACTCAAGATTTTGCCAGAGTAAATTTTGGTGAAATTATAAATCAATTATTGCAAGGTAACTTTTCAGTTCTTAATAATCCACTTACAACTGCCTTGCTGGTAGTACTGATTGGAGCCGTCCTGGTTATTGCGGGTATTATTTTTATTAATGAATCGTATAGAAAAATAAATATTCAATATGCTCGTAGGGTAAGAGGTGCAGAAATTGGCCGAGGCTCATTTTTGCCGCTAAAGTTTACCTTAACAGGTGTTATTCCAGTAATTTTCACATACGCATTCTTATCAATACCGCAGATTATACTGCCTTTAGTTGAAAATAATATTCAGCCGGATTCAAGCATATATCCATTTATACAATCGTTAAAAACTAGCTTTTTATACGCAACAACAGACAACGTTGTAAATGAACACGACACAATCTATGCATTAGTTTACTTTGTTACAACAGTCGTATTTGCGTTAATTTATGCATTTATTGTATTTAACCCGCAGGAAGTTGCAGTAGAAAACTTGCAAAAAAATGGTGCGTTTATTCCGGGAATTAGACCTGGTAAAGCAACAGAGAACTATCTTTCTAGCGTACTATTGAAGATAGCATTAGTTGGCGGTATATTTTTAGCAATCATTGCAGAGATTCCGATTTTGGCAAGTAATATGGTTTTAAATTCAAGCGGAACTACGCTGATAATCTTATCTGGAATCGGAGGTACAAGTGTTTTGATTATTGTAGGAGTTTTCTTAGATACCTATAGGCAGTACAAATCTTTGCAGGCAACTAGAAACTACGAAAAATATATAAGCGCCTAAATGTCTTACAAAAATATAATTAAAACTGAAAGCGACTATACTTCTGTAAAAAAGGCTGCAGAAATTTCCACACAAATTCTAAAAGAGCTAAGAGGTTCTGTAAAAATTGGAATCAGAGCAAGTGATATCAATGAGCTTGTAACCACCTTGTGTACTAAAAAAGGTGTTAAACCCGCATTCTTAGGTGTACCTGGCCCAAAAGGTGCATTTCCATCAGCAGTTTGCATAAGTGTAAACGACACTATCTTACATGGTATTCCTCACAGCACTGTTGAATTTAAAGATGGCGACTTAGTAAAAATAGACTTTGGATTAATATACAACGGCTTTTATACTGATCATTGTGTAACAGTAGGTTTAGGTAATATTACAAGTGAGGAGAAACGATTACTAGAAACTGGTAAGTTATGTGTAAATACTGCAGTCAAAGAAGCAATAGTTGGCAATAAAGTATCGGATATTTCAAGAGCATTGCAATCAGTAGCAGAATTAGCAGGCTTTAACTTTGTAAGACAATACTGCGGACATGGTATAGGAAAACAGCTATGGCTGGAGCCTGAGATTTTAACATATACATACCCTGGAATGGAGCAGATAGATTTAGTTGAAGGAATGTGTTTGTGTATAGAGAATCAGCTCACACTAGGTAAAGCTGATCTATATTTAGACAACGATGGCTGGAGTTTAAAAACGGTTGATGGCTCCAAGGGGGTAATGTTTGAGCATATGGTTATAGTAAGAAAAGGCAAGCCAGAGATATTAACTCTTCTTGATTAAACTTCTAACGGTGAGTGCCATTTCACTTCTGTTCTGGTAGAATAATTTAATGGATCAAAAATTAGGGAGAGTAAAAAAGGTTTCTTTATTGAGACCTTTTAAGAAAAGATTGTACCGAAAACTCCGAATTAAAAAACTTAAGCCATATAAACTGACATATTACTTATTCTTACTATTAATTCTTGGCTTAGGTGTTAATGAACTGGGGCATATTATTAATGGTAATTTCACCTCGTATTCAGTTGATGCAAAAGAGTCGTACTATAAAGCATCTTTAAATGTAGATCCTTCAGCAATTACCGTAAATAATAGAGCAGAAGTTTTAGGAATTGCTTACCAGGAAAAAAAGATAAACTCTACTATTGATCTGCTAGATAAACGGGCTTTTGTATTCGATCAATATTTTTTAGCTAATGATTCTCCACTATTTGGGTATGGTAAGTATTTTGTAGAAAAGTGTGACCAGTATGGTGCCCCAAAAGACTGCATAACGGTTATTGCAATTGCACGTAATGAAACTAATTTATGTAAATATCAACTATCTGCTGAAATGTTTAACTGTTGGGGTTTTGGAGGTGGTGGCGTAAATAGAATTCAATTTTCTAATTTTGAAGAATCTATAGATAGAGTAACAAAAGTACTGGTTGAAAACTATGGAACTCAATATATGGAAGATCCATCCTTAATGGAGGGAACATTCTGTGGCCCGCAGGAAGAATGTCATAATTGGGGAAATAGTATTAAATTCTTTATTCGGCAAATTGAAGAATTTAGTAAATCTGTCGGTATGGGAAGTTTGTTAGAATTAAGAAACAATTAATCTCACAATATGAAAAGAGTGTTTGTAATCAATGGTGCAGCAGGCACAGGTAAAGACACGTTTATTAACCTTACGCGTGAACTTTTTGCAGGTAATGTGAATGTTGCTACATATTCTTCAGTAGATGAAGTTAAGCAATGGTTAAAGGATAACGAAGGCTGGGATGGTATAACAAAAGATGCCTCAATAAGATTTAGAATGCATGAAATTAAGCAGATGATGGTTGCTGATAATAACAGGCCTACAAGATATTTACTTGAAAAGATTGCTCAAACAGAAGATAACTCGATAGTATTTTTGCATATACGCGAGCCCGAAGAGATTGCGAAACTTTTACAGGAGTATCCCGAAGCACAGACAATACATATAGATAGAGAAGGTATTGAGCGGTTTGATAATCCTGCAGATTCCAGAACTGCGCAGTTCATTTATGATTACTACGTTACCAATCCCGGTAATGATATCGAACAATTCCGCGAAGTTGTAAGGCAGTTTATATTACAAAATCTAAACGATTTAATAGGGGAGCAGGAGCAGATGGATCTTGGTGATTTTAAATAGGCCTAGTTAGCAAAAAAATAATAAAGATTAGACATATTATTGAACTAAATACTACTAGAATATTTAAAAGTTTTAAGTCTTTCCTTATATCCTTCTTTTTCTTGTAATAATTACTGATTTTTCGTTCTTCAATAAGCCTTGCTAGCGATTTCCCTTTCAGCAGTTTTGGCTGCATAGAGTCGTCTTCTTTGTTCGCAAAAAACTCGAAAATAGCACTATTTTCTCTTGTATAATCTTTTGGTTCCTCAAAATGAAGCTTCATATATTAAATGTAGCACATATAAGGCAACTTAGCACTAGGCTATATTGTTGCCAAATATTGACAACTTATGGCTAAATCTATATAATGATAATATAAATGCTTTTTAGATAAAGCTTTAGCACATTAACAGAGAAAGATACAAAAATTACCTTGTGCCGGAGCATGTGCGTATAATACTGTACACACATGCTCCGGCACAAATCGTATATCGAATGGGCAAATAGTTCAAAGGAGACAGTCAATGTCTGACACAGCTGGTAAGCGTTTTCCGTTTTCATTGCCGAGCGTTTCTGCGCCCAGTCTGCCATCAGTATCCCTGAAAGGCGTATTAGAAAATCAGCGCGTTATCTGGGGGCTCTTCGTAGTCCTCGTTGTGGTAACTGCGGTTGCGAGCCTCTTTCGAGGATTCCTTTTCGCGCGCCTGGGCATGAATCTGCCTACCGGCGTTGTAATCACACCGATTGTCTGGGAGGTAGTGGCAAATATCCACTACGTTGTGTTCGTGGTGGGCTATCTTATAGCCTTGCCATTGGACACAGTCCCCGGCCACGGGAAATACGCCGAATTCGTGGGAGATGCCGCGTTCGCAGGTACCCTTTTCTTTGCTGGAAAAGCGTTCTCGTCGCTGGGCTTCATTGCAGAGCGTATCGCGATTCACTGGGGCACGGGAGTGCCCGCTGAAACGTTGGATATGCTGGCAGTAGAAGCGCGGTCAGTTGCCGGTTATGGACTTGCAGCTGTAGTGCTGACTTTGGTGCTGAGAAGCATCATTCATCGCTTTAGCGCCAGCGAAAACTTCGGCCGCGACAGTGATGACGAGGACGAGCAAGACTAGCGTCTCCGTCCCCAATAGGGCGATTGCAGGGTAAGGTGTTTCGCCGGAGTATCTTTCTCTGTAATCGTTTTCTTCGAAAATTTTTCCAATTTAAGTTGACTAATATTTACATAACTTTTTACAGATAGTACAATCAAGGTACCGTATACTAGTAAAGGAGTTGCGTCATGAAGAGCCCGAGCCAAATTGAAAAGCGTGCGCGGATTCGTGCTTTCAAAAAGGAGGAGCGACGTAAAGCGCGCAGGCGAAAGAAGTAGTTTTGGCAAACGCTCAAATATTTCTTTTCGAGGGAGCCGAAGGCTCCCTCAACACTTTCTATAACTTTAACTTCAAGTATCGAAATGGTATAATTCACAAGCTTAAAAAGCTTGAAAGGGCTGATAGCTCAATGGTAGAGCAGCTGCCTCTTAAGCAGTTGGTTCCGAGTTCGAGTCTCGGTCAGCTCAGTTTAAAAATTCAAGCAAAGTGTTAAAATTACACTATATATGTGCCCGTAGCTCAGTGGATAGAGCAACTGCCTTCTAAGCAGTAGGTCGCACGTTCGAATCGTGCCGGGCATACTTCTTGATTTTTCTAGCCTCCAAATTTAATAATGTGTATACTAAAAGATAGTAATTATTAACGTTTGTCGTGTGTTAGGCAGAGAGAAATTTAGAGCTACAAAAACTCAAAGACAAGTTTCTGTTTTAGCAATATTGTTGGTCTTTCTTTTTGTATCAGGTAATTTTTTTGCTAGTTGGTATGCAGCATATATTGGTGCTGCTGAAGGCGGGGCAGTACGTGGAGAAGCAAATGATTTATGGGCAGATATAGTTTTAGGAAAAAGGGACTTCGGGGAAATTGCCCCGCGTAAAATAGTTCTAGATAAAGTTTCATCACCGGGAGGAGTTATTGTTGATAGATCAGAGAGTCCTGGGAGAGCTTACGTATGGGATTCTGGAAACAGTAGAATTATAGGAATTGATTTAGAAGATTGTTATCTCAAAGATGAAGAAGAACGATGTGCTGCAGATATTGTAATAGGTCAGCCTTCGGCAACGGATTGGGGTGCATGTAATCGAGATTCAAGTTTTCAATATTATCCAGAAAGAGCTCCAGCTGGCGCAGAAACGATCTGTGGAATTCCAGAGTGGACACATACATCTTTAGAGCATAAAACATTCACAAGTATGTTTGTAGATGATGATGGTAATCTATATGTAGGTGATTTTGAAAATCACAGAGTTTTAAAATATATTAATCCGTTTACTACTGATTCAATTGCAGATGAAGTTTGGGGACAGGTAAATTTTACTGGGAATAAATGCAATTTAACTAGAGGCTATAACCAAAGTACACCTGCACCAACTGCTTCTTCGATATGTTTTTATTCAACTTTTGATGGAGGTGCTGGAGTAGCGCTTGATGCTGATGGAAACCTTTGGGTAGCTGACGGTGGAAACAACCGCGTATTAAGGTTTCCAAATAATGACGGTGTAATAGCTAAAACGGCAGATATTGTGATTGGACAAGCAAATTTTACCTCGGCAGCATCGGGTTCTTCGACAACTAACTTAAAAAGTCCTACTGCAGTAAGATTTGGTTCAACTGGAGATCTACTTATCGCCGATGCTGGTAATAATAGAGTAATGCGATACACAGCACCCTTTACCTCCGGTATGAGCGGTACTGCGATTCTTGATGATAGTGATTTCCCAGATGGTTTGGTAGCAATTGAAATGGATCCTAGTGGAAATATTTTTTGGACATATGAAAATGAGGGTGCAGGCGCAGGTTTTAGAGATTGGGATCTAGACGGCGTATCAGAAGGACATCATTTTACTAACTGGAATCCTGGAGGTGGTTCAGTTGGTATAGATACTGAAGGGAACATCTTAGTTTCAGCTTATGTATATCAGCAGGATGTTGCAAGATTTTCTTTTGATAATGGTGAAGGTGATTACTTACCAGACATGAGTCTATTTTCTCTACCCGGAGGATACAACTTAACAAGTCCTGATAGGTTTGAACAAGGCGGTTGGGGTGGAGTAGCAGTTGTGGATGATCAGCTAATAGCAACAGATGGAAGATTAATGTTCTGGAACGATTTATCGAGTATTACAAACGGCAAAGTTGCAGACGGTTTTGTAACTTATGAAGATGGCGCACTTCCTTTAGATGGACAGCCTGGATACAACGTACTAAAAGCCGATAAAAGCGGTCATATATATGTTGTAAGATCTTCGATTTATGAAAGACATATAGATATTTTTGAAACTCCATTAACAGAAGAGTCAGAACCACTTGTTACACTAACAGGTCCATTTAATGCTGCTGGCGGCGGCACAGTTAATGTCGCAGATACATTTGGAGGACTTGCTCCGTCACCTGATGGCCAATATCTTTGGGTTGCTAATACCGATTATCATCGCGTATTCAGAATACGAAATCCATTAACAGACCCAGTTGTTGATATTATGCTTGGGCAAACTAGTTTAGGTGGTACTCAGTGCAACAGAGGAGTTGTGCCGCCGCCAAACGTAGACGGCAGTCAATCTGCCGATAGATCAATGCTTTGTTTACCTGGTGCATTATCCTTAGATAATAATGGTAATTTATTTGTATCAGATCATTTTTTTGAGATTGATGGTAATTGGAGACTCCTAATGTTTGCTGCAAGTTCTTTCCCAGCATCACCAGAATCTGTTGTGTTTGGATTATCAGCTGCTAAAGAATTCCCACGAGTTAACCCAATTACAGGTTTTGCGCCATCTACTTTTGAAACCGCATTTGATAGCGAAAATAGAATGGTTACCGGGTACAACCCATATAGTGGACCAAGATTTATCGAGTATTTTGAAGACCCTACTGAATTTAATCCTTCAAATAGATCAGATCCTGCGTATGCAGTTGCAGATGGTCAACTTGAAGACTTTTACGGCTGGCCTTTTGCTATGACTTTTGATGAAGGCGATAATTTGTATGTTTACGATACAAACCGCGGAAAAATAATGATTTATGAACACCCTTTTGGAGAAGAAGATGACGACGACGATGACCCAGGAAATGGGAATGGTAACGGCAACGGTAATGGTGGTGGTAACGGTGGACCTGGTGGAGGTGGCGGTGGTACGCAAAATACTACTACAAATCAAACAACAACTAATACCACTATTAAAAATACATCAGTAACTAATAAGCCGAATGGTTCCTCTGTATTTATAAACGATACAACAGAGATACAAGAACTTGTTCCTGCAATTGTAGATTCTGGTTCATCAATTATACAAAGTTTCTTAAGATCAGTTTTAGGTAGTGTAGTGTTTATTCAATCACAGGGCCCACTAATTCTTATATTCCTTGCTTTATTGCTTTTAGCTCTTGGTACTTTGTTGATCTTACTTTTACTAAATCCTGTTAAAGCTATAAGTGCAATTATTGGCTATTTTAAATCATTAGATAATGAATATTGGGGAATAGTTTTAAATGAACAAACAGGTGCTCCTGTAAGTCTAGCAATAGTTACCTTATTGAGAAAAGAAACAATCGATAATAATAAAGTTAAAACCTCAGTAGTTGCGAGAACACTAACTGATTTAGGCGGTAAATATAGATTAGATTCAGAGCAAAAAGAAAATATGTTTATAGAAGTCCAAGCAGCTGGCTACGATAAATATCTAAGGTTTTTAGATAGAAATGAAGCAGTATCTAAATTTGATAATCAAATTTATGATGTATATTTAACACCTAAAAAAGTTTTAACTTTACCTAAAACACAAATCTTTAACTTATTTAATTTAGTTGTACTTGTTGCTTCAGCTATTGGTTTCTTAAATACAATTTACAATCAAGTAGCAAATTCATCTTTGCAAAATGTATTGTTGTTAATAATCTATAGCTTAATATTTATTACTGTTGCTTACCCTAAGCTTTATCAGTTCTTCTTAAAGAAAAATAAAGTACTTGATGAATCTACTAACTCAGGCATTGCAGGTGCAGTATTAAGAGCTTACGATGAAGATGCCCAACTAGTAGATATTGCTGCAACAAATAAAAAAGGTGAAGTTAGCTTAGATTTAGACCATGGCAATTATTATGTCGTAGTTGATAAAAAAGGCTACAACATGAAATACGGTACAAAAGATGAAAACATGTTAAAAATTGTTCCTGTTGAAATTAAAAAGAATGGATATATAAATAAAAACATTGTGTTAAGCAAATTGGCACCTTTGTGATTAGGTTTTTTTACGCTATACTCTAGACAATGATTAACAATAAAAATCTGAAAATATTTTTGCTATTAGCTTCTGTAGTTATTTGTATTCTCGCAGTACTTACAACTATTTTTACTATCAATAATTTAAATCATAGTCTTCAATGTCTATACGATGGAAAGACTTATCAAGATGGAGAGTCCTTTTTAAGTATAGATAACTGCAATACCTGCAGCTGTTCACAAGGTGAAGTTATTTGTACAGAAATGGCTTGCATAGATGGCAGTACTCAATAATTGCCTTGAAGTTTCATACAGTATATATTGTTAAGTGATGTATTTACGTAAATCTACTACTACGTTTTTAGTTTTACTGCTTGTTTTTTTAGTATCTTCTTTTGCGGCTAACTTTCAAATTTCAGCTGAATCAAATGAGTATAAATCAGGTGAGTTTCTTATTAAGTACAAAAATACAGGAAAGTATGGCTTTAATAGTCGGTCAAAATCAAAGGAACTTAGTAAATGGAGTAAAGTAAATGTTACAGATAAAAATGAATATACAAATATAATAAATAATCCTTTGGTAGAAACAGTTACTCCAATTGTTGAATATTCATTAATGCTTAATCCAGATGACCAGTACTATGCTTCGCAAGGAACTTTTTTGGCGGGTCAGTACGATCAGTGGAGTTTAAGAAAAATAGGGCTAAATCCTGTTACTGACCCGCCAGGTGGCCTTTCAGGTTGGGAAATCGAAACAGGTTCAACAAATACAATTATTGCAATTGTAGATTCAGGGATAGATTTAACTCATCCGGAATTTACTAATAAATTATGGATAAATACTATTGAAGCGAATGGAGCAACCGGTGTAGATGATGATAACAACGGCTACATAGATGATATTAACGGTTTTAACTTTTATGCAAAATCGCTCTGTGTACCTACACCACTGCCAGGCTGTAATCCTAGCGACTTTACAAATATTCAAGAACAATTAAGCCATGGAACTTACACAGCAGGAATTGCTGCAGCCAATTCAAACAATGTAACTGGCATTGCAAGTGTCTGCTGGGGATGCAAGATAATGGTTTTAAAAGTTTTTGGAGCAGTAAATAGTACTGCAGATCCGATTGTGGCAGAAGCTATTGAATACGCAGTTGATAACGGTGCAAATATTATCAATTTAAGCCTTGGAGGACCTGGCTTTTCGCAAGTTACGCAGGATGCAGTTAACTATGCAGTAGAAAATGATATTACAGTGGTGGCATCTTCTGGTAACGATAGCACTGATTCATCATTTTATTCTCCTGCAGGTTTACAGAATGTAATTACTGTAAATGCTGCTAATCACAATGATGTTTTTAGTAGCGGATTTTCTAATTTTGGATTAGCAACTGATATTATTGCTCCAGGACAAGGAGTTTTAACGACAAAGCAGAATCCTACTAGTGGATGTGTGGGCGCGGTAAAATATGGCTGCTTTAGCGGTACATCAATGGCCGCGCCCCATGTATCGGGTGTAGCAGCGCTTTTGTACAGCCTTCATTCAGAAGATATAACCCCTTGGGGTTATTATGAGATCCGAAAAGCGCTGCTTTCAACTGCAGAAGATAAAGGTACGGCTGGTTACGACACCTTGTATGGATTTGGCAGACTTAATGCGCTGAACGCGCTATCTTTATCTGACCCAGCACTAGGCAGCGCAACTCCAACCGCAACATTTACAGAACCTCCAAGCAATTTATTTAAAGGAAATATTGCGCTTAATGGCTCAGTTAACTCTACAAATTTGTACGCATATTATATTAGTTTCTCAATAGTTGGACCCGATGCTACAACGTATATGTATACCGGACGTGGCAATAAATCAAATACAACATTAATAGATTTAGATATCGATCAACCTGATGGAACATATATGGCTAATCTTATTGCAGAAGACTTTAATGGAAACCGATCTGATCCTGATACTCTAGAATTAATTATAGATAATACACCTCCATCGGTATTTAATTTAACAGGTCCGACAACTGATTGGACTAATAATGATTTACCGGAGTTTACTTGGCAGGCATCTACTGATGCAAATGGTCCAGTAACATACGATATCCTTATAGATTCTGTTGAAACATATTCTGACCTGTCAGCAATTTCGCATACTGCACCATCGGCAATACCAAGCGGCAATAAACAATGGAGAGTTAGGGCAACAGATGTAGCAGGCAACACTACATTATCATCTAATAGAAATTTAAGAATCGATAAAATTATTCCAAATAATTTTACAATCGGGAAAACAAGTTTGAGTGCGACTGCCATATTGAGCTTTTCTACAACTGATTCGTTATCTGGCATGTCGCACTACCAAATCTCTATTAATGGAGGAAGTTTTAGTACTGTTACTTCCCCATACACAACTTCTGCTTTAGGAGACGGAACTCACTCTGCAACAGTTAGAGCATTTGATAATGTAGGAAATTATCGTGAAGTTACAACAACATTTCAAATAAATGCTCAGCAATATTTTTTAAAAACTAAAGGGGACTTCAATTTAGATAGTGCCGTAAATTTATCTGATTTAAGTATACTAGCAACTTACTGGAATCAATCAAACAATACAGCAGATGCTAACAATGATGGTATAACAAATATTTCTGACTTAAGTATTCTGGCCATAAATTGGATGCAGAATTTTTAAGGTAGAAATTTATTAAATAAGCAGTTATTATTTTATAGTATGAAAAAATTCTTATTACTTTTAGTTGCGCTTTTAGTATTTCCTGTTGTTCCGGCAGTTCCTGTTAAGGCTGCAGATGTAAATTTCTGGACCACAGGAGGTGGAACTTTCTATATCGGCCAAACTGTAAATGTTGTTGTAAGTGCTAATTCTGGCGATACATATAACGCGGTAACTGTTAATGTAACTTTCAATAACCTAACGTATTTAGGAGCTTCTGTTGTAGGAGGGTGGACAGGTGTCGCAGGACCTTCAGTATCTGGTAATACAATAAGTTTTAGTGGGGCTTTGTTAGGTGGTAGCGCTTCTGGTGGAAGAGATGTATTATCAGTTTCATTCGCATTACCAAATCACGAATCACAAGCTAGTATAAATTCATCTGGTACTATTGCTTTAGCCGACGGATCTGGGACACCAGTGAATGGCGGCGGCAATACAGTTGTATTTAATGCTATTAATCCGCCGCCGCCGCCAGATCCAGCACCTGAAGCTGTTTCAATCACTTCTGCATCTCATCCGGATCAAAGCGTGTGGTATTCAAAAGCTGAAGGGCAATTTTCATGGAATAGACAAAATGGAGTAACAGATTTTAGCTATGCATTTGATCAGACACCAGAAACTGATCCTGGTGATGAATCAAAAGGTGAAGGTACATCTGCTTCTTTTCCTAATTTAAAAGATGGGGTCTATTATTTTCATATTAAAGCGAGAAATAATGTGGGATGGGGACCTATATCTCATTTTACAGTAAGGGTAGATACAACACCTCCAGATCCATTTGGTATTGCAACTTTAAATAGTAGTGATACTGAGCTCCAAGTATATTACTCATCTTTTGATAGAATCTCTGGGGTTGATAAATATATAGTTACTATCGATGGTAAGGTAGTAGAAAAAGCCGCTAGCGGAATGCGTATATCTAAGACAACGGGTAGAATTGTAGTAGATGCGTTTGATAAAGCAGGCAATAAACAGTCTGCTACTTTGGACATTTCTCCAAATGATTTTGTAGAAGTAAGTGATGAAGAGGAAACTACTACTACAGGTTTTGACCTAAAATCGGCACTGATTGCTTTAGCGCTTTTATTACTTCTTCAATTAGTAATATTCGGTATTTACCGTCTAATCAAACGTACCAGAGCAAGAAGTGGTAAACAAAAGCAGGCGGCAAAAGATGCGTCTGCGCCTACTGCTATGGAAAAACAGGTTTTGCCGCCTGCCTCTGCCTCAAATACTAGCCAGACAGCTATGCCAAAATAGCTATAACTGGCATCCCTCGCTATAGACAATTTTTAGCCTCAAAGGCTATATATTTGTAATATATTTTGCTATAATTCCGGTATAAAACCATTTAGATGATATCTTTATCTCTATTGAGTTTTAGAAAATGAGCAGTGGCTTAAAGCCCTGCAAAAGTTCTTTAACAACTGGAGATTAATTAATAATTTAGGTTAAGCTGCTGCTTCGACCGTTTTGTGAATCTATCGATTAGGTTCCCAGTGCGGTCGAAGCAGTTCAACTGCTGCCACCATCGTACCCACTTTCGGTTCTCGATCCTAGGAGGGATCACAATGAAACAGCGGTTAAGTTACTTACTGCGGTCTTTGTTGGGGCTAGCGCTCTTCATCGGTGCGTTGGCTTTCTTCGCCGCGCCGCAAGGAGCGGTCCAAGCGTGGTACTGTAATGCCACGAACGGCTACTACGGTGAAGTTACACAACAGGGTTTGGTGCGCTATCGCAATCTGAGTGGCGCAACCGAAGCCGCGCAAAACGTGGTCGTGTACATAAACAACGTCAGTCAGGGGACGTTTCCCGTCCCTCAACTGCCGGCCGGCACCGATTGGGTAACGGTAGGAAATGTTACTGTGCCGCCAACTGGTGCGTTCACATGGAGGCTTGACGCCTCCGCCGACTGCGACAGCAACGGAAGCTACACCGCATTCCCGAGTACACCGCCCACCATGTCTCACACGGCAACGTGTGGCGGCGCCACACTCACCTTCAACAACTCCACGCGCTTTGCATTCGCGTGGGACTACCGGGTGGGAGATCAAGCCCCGACGTACGAAAGCCATCCATCGTTCCCTGGCACGATTTCGCAGGGACCATACGCTGGGCAGCCATTCGGACCGATTTACAGTATCGTCAACGTTCCCGTGTTCAGCACGGTGAACGTTCCGCTAACATTCCCCGAGGACTATAACGGGGGATCAGTGACTATCATGTACAAGCTACAGCTCGGCGCAGAGCAAAACTGGTATCTCTTGCCAGTAACGTTCACCGTCGATACCAATTGCATCCCGGATGTCTACGCTCCGCAAGTGAGTGTAAACGTGGGAGAGTGTATGTACGATGCTGGCGCAAGTAAAGTGCCAGCCGTGCTCACATTCGACAACACCGCGTCGAACCAACCAGTGACGTTCACAGTATCAGGCTACGCCAACGCGACGCGGAATGTCGCGGCCGGAGCAACAGACACACTGGACCTGGGGCTAGTCCCAAATGGTGCAAGCGTGACTGTAACAGCACCGGGCTTATCGCCCGATTTTACGTGGACGGCAAGCGCTAGCTGTGTTCCCGACGTTTACGCTCCGCAAGTGAGTGTGAACGTCGGCGAGTGTGTGTACGACGCAGGCGAAAGCAAATCGCCAGCCCTACTCATATTCAACAACACGGCATCGAACCAACCGGTGACATTCACCGTAACGGGCTTCGTAAATGCGACACGGAATGTCGCAGCCGGTGTAACGGATTCGCTTGACCTAGGGCTAGTCCCGAACGGTCAAAGCGTAACTGTAACAGCAACCGGTTTGTCGCCTGACTTTACGTGGACGGCGGCAGCAAATTGCCCGCCGGATGTTTTCGGTCCAGCAGTCAGTGTGAGTGTCGGCGAGTGCGTTTGGAACGGAAGCGAAAGCGCTGTTCCCGCAGTACTGACGTTCGATAATACCGGTTCTAACCAGCCGGTAACGTTTACCGTAACGGGCTTCGTGAACGCGACGCGGAATGTCGCGGCCGGAGCAACAGATACGATGGATTTGGGAGCTGTTCCGAACGGTCAGGGAGTGACCGTAACGGCACCCGGTTTGTCGCCCGACTTTACATGGACGGCGAGCGCTAGCTGTGAGCCGTTTGAGCCAACGTCGACCCCCACCGATCCGGTCCCCACGGCTACGGTGACGTTACCGCCACCTCCGCCTCCGCTACCCGGTCCGCAGTTTGTATGCTTGGCGTACCTCCCCAATCCGCTACCCGAGCCACTGTATGTACAGCGCTGGGATGGACAGGAATGGGGCGAGTGGGACGCCTGGGTTCCCCAGCAGGAGCAGAAAACCAGCGGCTGGGAAGTTAGCATTCACAAGAATGCCAATGCCGACTATTACTACGGTCCATTCCGTGTGGTAGGAGGCAATGGCGCAGTATTTGTGGTGCTAGACTATGTCCAGCCCGGCGTTTGCTCGGTTCGCGCAGATGATCCCGCGCCAACGCCTCAACCGGCACCGGAGTCGGGTTCGCCTGAGCGTCCGGGTGAAGCTAGCAGTTTCCCGTCCGGTATAGTGATCGTCGGTGGTGCGCTCATCGTAGGCGCAGTTGCAATAACCCGCCGCCGCGCTGTCAAGACAGCCTAACCTATAATCGTCCAGTTAACTCGCCCCCCGTAACTGGGGGGCGAAGTATTTCTGGACTAGACCGAAAGGTTTGAAATGAAAGCGATAGCAGTTCTGCTGTTTGTAATCCTCTTAACCCTTGCTAGCTTAACGGTTAGCGCTCAAGAGCCTGAAGCCACTCCTGATCCAGAACAAAAAAATGATCTGGGTTATGGGTGGGAAATGCCGATCACATTCAGCGTGTACAACGCAAGCGGTGCGCGGCTTTGGGGGCATACCTTCACTCCTGTAATATACGGGGGTGAGGTAAGCTTAGAGGATATTCGTGATCGGCGTTTTCAACCAGGACAGCATACCGGAGTTGTGACAATAGAAGATTGGGGCAACCCATTTTTGATTGTACACTCTGGTATATTCGGTGGTGCACCTCTCGAAGGGGAGGAGTTCCGTCATGAATTTGAATCCGGTCTTTGGCCGGAAAGAGCAATGTCCAATGAGGAATTGGACGCGAACTACGAGCGGATTCGCGAGAATACTGCAGAGTTCGTAAGCCAGAATCACACCATGCGAATCCGCGAAGAAGGCAGCCAGAGCAATCCGGCAGTAGACTTACGGTTCGATGTAGCAGCGATCGCTTACATCGATCCAAGTGGCGTTCCTGCTTACTCAACAAACACACGGAACATTCTAGGTCTGGCGCAAGCTTTTGACCTTGAAAACGCCGAAGTGTGGCAGGATGCTATGGATTCTCCCGATCAGTATGTCATCATGGCATTCTGCGGGTGGGGCCCTTATACACCGGATACTCGTGATAGTTGGTATATATGGGCGCGGTACATTGTACTTTTGCGCCCGCAATCTCCAGTTGGAGCCCCGACTTAACAAGTCGGGGCGACCCTTTACTATCTCTCACTGTATACATTAAACTTTACAATACAAATATTATTAATTTTATATGGCTGTTTGGGAAAGAATTGGCAGTAGAGGTGACGTTGAAGATAGACGAGGAATGTCTACAGTTGCCGGTGGCATAGGAGTTGTAGGTATAGCGTTAATAGCTGGGATAACTCTTTTAGCAGGTGGAGATTTAGGTGATGTAGCGAATAATATATTTTCTATAGTCGAAGATCAGGGTCTTACACAACAAAATACTCAAGAATTTGAAGGAGAGGATAGCTACGAAAGATTTGCTTCTACAGTTTTAGGTTCTAACAACGATATGTGGAATCAGATCTTTCAGCAGCAGAATAGAGCATACACCACTCCTAAGCTAGTACTTTTTAGGAATGCTACACAATCCGGTTGCGGGATAGCAACATCAGATGTTGGCCCTCACTATTGTCCTTTTGATCGGACTATTTATTTAGACGAGACCTTCTTTGATGAATTAAAAACCTATTTAGGCGGTTCAAATGAAGATGTAGCTCAAGCCTATGTTATTTCTCACGAAGTAGGGCATCATATTCAAAATATACTAGGAGATCTAGAGGGCAGGCAAACAAATGAAGATTCAATCAAAATAGAGCTTCAAGCCGACTGCTATGCAGGCCTTTGGGGCAACTATATCAGTGATTTAAATATCTTAGAGCCCAACGAAATTCAAGAAGCCATAGACGCCGCCTCAGCAGTCGGCGACGATAGAATACAGCAAAAAGTAGAAGGTCAGATTAATCCTGAAACTTGGACTCACGGTTCATCAGCTCAAAGAGTAGAGTCATTTAATAAAGGTTATACTACTGGCGATTTTAACTCCTGCAGGCTTTAGTAAACATTATTCAGATGGTATAATAGTCGCGTCATGTATGGTGGCTGTAGCTCAGTGGTAGAGCACCGCTCTGTGGAAGCGGGTGTCGAGGGTTCAAGTCCCTCCAGCTACCCCATTATTTAGGCAGTGTACCATTTCTTTCTTTTAAAACAATACAATTAGCCGTATATCTCAAGCTCTAGATTATCTACGAAATATTTAACCTGCCAATAGACAAGGTAAGGAAGCAACAATCCTAAAGTAATAACGGTTAACACTGATAAACCGAGAAACTTAATAAAGTAGTCCCAGAAGCTACCTTTGAAGATAATTTTACCTTTCTTCATACTTAGAGATTAAAAATTTAAATTACCATTATAAGTAAGAATATATCACGTTCAAATCCAGGTCAACACTTTCGCCTGCAAATCCTATAACTATTTCCAGTTTTAGGTTATAGCGGATAGAATTTTTTATAAAAACATTGCAATCTTCCAATTTCAAGTATATAGTGCATTTATAGATATCTTTCCTTTTTTGTCTATGAAAAATAATAACAAAAGACTTCTAATTGTAGGTCTTGGAGTTTTTCATATTTTCCTGATTATAGTGTCTATCCCTTTTATTGCATCAGTATGCAATCCTGTAAAGGCTGACAACGCTCTTACTGCGGTGGGAAGCTTATCTTTTCAAGATGAAAGTACTCCATTTTCATTTAACCTACCAGCGAATGTAGAGTCTGTAACTATAACAATGCAGGGTGAAGAAGGAACAGATTTCGATTTATTCGATATAACTCATTCTGAGATGTCCTTTAGTTATTATTCTGAAGAAAGAGATACAAATTACGAAGAGTTCACAATAGACTATCCTTATGAAGGAACTTGGTATTTTGACGTATATTATCCATATGGTGGTTCTGATATTGGAGGGGATTTTTCGGTTTCAGTAGACTATATTTCAAGTTCTTATTATGAAGATCCTCCAAATACAGTTTTATCTGAAGTGGGACAATTTGATTATGATAATTTTAAGGAATTTAGTTTTTCTACGCCCCAAAATGTTAAGAATGTAATAGTAAGTGTTTTAGGTGACTCTGATGTAGAACTTGGAGGTTTGTGTGGAAAATACTTTTGCGACATGACTTACTACCCTGAGGATGGAAAATATATGGAAGTAAACAGCTCTATGGGTGTTATGTATCAGGATTGGATTTTTGATCTATATTCAGCTTCTGGTGGAGGATACAAAGTTTTAGTTTATTATGAGCTTGAAGAAGGTTCTAGTTCAACAGACATTTATACAGTTACAGATACTCTAGATTCAGATTTTAACGGGCATTCATTCTATTATGACGGGAATGCAAAGAGATTAATAGTAAGTCTAATTACTCAGGATGCTGATGTTAATGATTTAATGCTTGAGGCTGGTAATTGGGATTATATGTTAGTTGCATCCGATAATAATTTGAGTACTTTCTATAAATCTGTTGTATTGGAAGATCCTGAAGAGGGAACTTACGACATACAAGTATACACAGATTATTACTTAAGTGATCCTGTAGATTATGAAATAAAAGTATTTACGGAAGATTTTGAAGAGTATTCAGAAGCTGTAAGTCCAACAGTAACTAATGGTGCAGTCGGTAAATTTGATGATGCTACTGAGGCTGAGCTAGCTATTGGTGTGGAAGAAGATACTGATGTAGTTCTGTTATTTGCTTCGTATAAGGCTTATGGTGGTGCGGGAAATCGTTTATCTTCTATAGATACTGATGAAGAAGAAGAAAGCTTCGCGCAACTTATGCCATATTCATCTAGAGGATATCCTAAATGTTTTCCAATATTAGAAAATATTCCAGAACCATATTCCATGGTTACAGAAGTATGGTACTACAGTCATAATCTTGGTGTAGAAAGAACTTTAGAATTGGGCTTTAACTTTTCAGGTAATAAATCAAATATCCGTGACTTAACTTTAACAGCAGTTGCGTTATCAAATGCTAACCAAGGTTTTAGGTTTACTGATTATGGATGTGCATCTTCGGGAGATGCTAATACATCCAACTTTTCTGTAGATACAAATGCAAAAAGTAAGGACCTTGTTATAGGTGCTGTTTATACAGATTCGAATGTTGTGTTAACTCCAACATATGGAGAATATATTCAGTCTTGGAACGGGTCGGGATACGCGTTTAATGCGGCTTTTGATTACAGTTCAACGTTAGAATGGTACTCAAATGAAGATGTTAAAAACTATACAGCTGTTGCAGTAGCGGTAAGAGCTGATGGACCTGCATTGTCTCCTAATAGCTATACTTATGTGCCAGAGGGAGGAGGCCCGTCTGAAGATATCGATCCTCCAGAATTTGAATTTATATTGGCTCCTGGTACTATTGAATCGAACAGCATTGAATTTGAAGGTTATATTATTGATGATGTAGCTGTAGATTATGCAGAATATCAGATTAACGATGGTGATCCCGAAATGTTAGAGATAGAAGGTGATCATGATTATAAATACTTTTGGCTTTATATTGAAGAATTAGAATTAGGTAGTAATATTGTTTCATTTACTGCATATGATGAATCCGGTAAATCTACAACCGAATCCTTTACTTTTAATTATGTCGGTTATATTGATGATTACGAAAGACCTTTCTGTAACCTGGTAAGTCAGGAATCAGTTGTCTATTCAAACCAGGTTACTTACAGCAATATTGAGTGTCAGGATGACAGCGGTATTGCTGAACTACAACTAATAGTAACAAGAGATAATTTGTATGATGTACTCTACAATGATATGCTTCCTGAAACCGTGGCACAAGATGGTTCATTAGGTGATACGCATGAAGTTATTACATTTACAATCCCAATAGATTTGCCGGATGGAATTATTTTTGTAAGGCTAAATCCAATCGATATTGCCGGTAACGGTGCAACTTACGTAGGCAGCGACTTCTTTACCTTAGAAGCTGAAGATAACACGCCTCCAACATTGTTTCTTGAACCTGTAAGGCCTGATCCTATTATGGATTCTACTCCAAGTATTACAGGAAGTTGTGCGGATAATAGCCTTTATGATACTAACTCAGTAATTAC
Source organism: Candidatus Dojkabacteria bacterium (assembly GCA_030834985.1). GTDB lineage: Bacteria > Patescibacteriota > Dojkabacteria > J137 > J137 > Brojett037. The sequence goes on along the minus strand of JAUQWV010000003.1, from coordinate 4,681 downwards.
CAGTTTAAGGTACAGCTTAGATGGAGGTTCTTGGGAGAATATAACTCCGCTTGATGGAGGTTTTGGTAATTCAGTAGAAAAGTACTCTTTTGATTTACCAGAGATCAGTAATGGGGCTCATACAATAGAAGTCGAATGCGATGACGATGCAGGACACACATCGACAGAAAGTGATGAATTTAACATTATATCCCCCGTAAACGTAGATCCTGAATTAATTACAGAGACTGAAGACTTTGAAGATCATACTAATCATGTGTTATCTGAATCTAACCTAATATGGGGTAATGGAAAATTGAGATTAAGAGAAACGATTACAACTACTAGAACATCAATTGATACTACCAATTATCCAACAAAGTATGTAAATACTGCTTATAATATGTATTTAATAAAGTCGGATCCTGGAAATGCAAATAGAATATGGTATTCCAGAACCGGAGAAATAGTTAGTTACAACATTTCTACTGATCAAGTTACACCGCTTAACCCTACTTCATGGGGATTGGCGAATCTAGGTGCTCCAATTCGAAGTATTGAAGCAGTACAGCTAAATGGAAAGACTTACTTATGGGTTGCAGATGGAGGTAAAATACAAATATATAATTTGACAGATAATACAGCTATACAAATTAATACCGGTGGAACTGGTGCAATACTACCCGATAGCCAAAGAGGAAGGTTAGGAGCATATATACTGATTAATGGAAATCTACGGTATTTAAATTTAAACGGAACTTTAACAGATACTTCTGATGATACTTTTACTAATGTCACTTCAGCTCCATTAGGAAGTGGAGTAGAGTTATATTTAGATGCCCCTCGCAACCATTTATATATTTCTAGATATGGATTTGGAATGGATCGATTAAATGATAATAATACTCCTTTAGATTTTTCAGATGATGTGTTAACTCAATATAGTAATGCTCAATTTGAAAATAATGGAAATGTATTTTCAATGCTGGTAGATCCTAATGGATATCTTTTAGTCGGAATGGCAGGGTTCAACCAAACAGGAGGATTGTATGTTGTTTTGGATCCTCATACAACTCCAAACAATGCATCCGATGATACTGTATTAAAATTAGCTGATTCAACTCAAATAAAAAATTTGAATGTATACGATATTGTGTATGTTGAAGGTCAGAACGGAGTAGGAGATCAATTATTCTTAGGCGGAGAACTGGGAGACGCTTACTATTTGAACTTTAATGACACCTACACTGATTTACTAGACGATACTTATATAAGATTAAAAATTACAACCAACAACCGAGGGGTTGATACAAATTATGCATACAGAGGAAGCGCTAATCTAATCGTTAAAGACTACAATACATTGTATGTAAATGGCGATGTAGACGGATTCCAAAAATATGATCTTAACCGTGGATGGGAAGATGATGGCCAGGCTGTTGTTTATTCAACACCGGAAGACAGATTATTTGCAAACTTTTTTGAACTTAAAGAGATTAAAAGAATTAGTAACATAATTGTTGCTGAGCAAATCGAACCAAGTAACACCATCTTTAATAAATTACAGGATTTGTTATTCCCAACAGTACATGCGCAAGCAGGAAGCAACGCTGTTTATTACTCGGTATCGGTTGACGATGGTATCACATGGCACCCGATCACATTGGCAGAAATATTAAATGTTAATCAGAATGATTACAAAGTAAAGTTTAAAATCGAAATGAATCAGGTAAATAATTCAACTCCAGTTCTTGATTCATATACACTTGCATTTGGAGCATACCAAGACGAAGAGCAAGCAAAAAATAATTATTCATTAAGTATAAATGTACTTCCGAATGAAGTGAATCCACTTGAGAATTTTGCTTTGACTATAAAAGTAGTAGATGAATTAGGATTTACAAATACTGATTATAATGGAACATTATCAATAAGCTTAATTGATAGTGCAACTTCCACTAATAGAACATCGTGGATGAATATAAATTCTGTTAACTTAGTTAATGGAGAAGCAACACTAAATAATGCATCGATTTCTAATCTAGGTTCTTTTGTAATTACCTCAACTTACGAAGAGGAAACTTATTTTTCTAACATAATTAGTGTAGTTGAAAGTATTCCTGATCCTGTTCCTGCAATAACATTTACTGCAAATAGATATACAATTAATTTAGGTGAATCTGTTACATTAACATGGAATGCTTCGAATTTAACTTCGTTAAATATAAATAGAGGAGTGGGAACACTTAATACCTTTTCTGGCTCAACTATTGTTGCTCCAACTACAACAACGGTTTATACAATATTTGGAAATGGACCGTATGGGAGCTTAGAAAAGTCTTTAACAATAATTGTAAATCAGCCAACCGGAAGCAGTCAGGATAATAATGAAGAGAGCGATACAGAAGATGAGGATATCGATTCAGACAAAGACGGCTTAACCGATAAAGAGGAAGCAACTTTGGGAACTGATCCGAATGATAGCGATTCAGATAATGATGGACTGCTTGATGGTGAGGAAGTTAAAGGCTGTTTATTTATAAAAAATACTACAGAATGCTCTGATACTACCTTTCCTATAACAGATCCGAATAACGCTAATACAGATGATGATGGGCTTCTTGATGGAGAAGAAGTTTATGGATGTTATTTTAGAATTGGAACAATTGTATGTAGTACTCAAAAGTTTGATCCTACCGATCCAACAGATCCAAACTCCCCATCAAAACTGCCAGTTAGTGAAATGGATGATGAGCTGGATGAATTATTGGGTACCGATAGGGATGCTGGAAATAATACTCTTGAAGCGCAGTTGTTAAATATCGTAAATTCTGTAACAGACGCTATCTCAACAACTGCAAAATCAGGGCAGCTTCCAGCTGCCCTTGTAGCAACAACAACTGCAGCTACTGTACTTACGGCAGCAAGTTATCCTAATTCTGTGTTGTATGCATTTGTATGGTTTAGAAAAAGAAAGAAACAACTTTCGTGGGGTCTTGTATTTGACGGTCTAACTAATAAACCGATTCCATTTGTTACTGTAAGGTTACTTGAATTATCAGGAAAGTTTGTAACAGAAGAGATAAGCGATCTAAATGGTAAATATTCTATTGTTACAACTCCTGGGGAATATTTTGTAATTGCAAAAGTCAATGGCTATAAAGAATTTCAATTGAGGGTTAAGTTAGAGGGCGATACGTTTAACTTAGAGATACCTATGACAGCTTTAGATTCTAAAGAAAACAAATTTTATGAAGTAAAAAGATGGTTTAAAGAAAATTTATTCAAGATTAACTCCTTGATTTTCTTTATCGGTTTAATATTCTCCATTATTACACTTGTAATTGCACCGAATTTGGTAAATTTAGTAATATTATTTATTTTTATTATTCAAGTTGTAGTGTACTACTTTATTCGCAGGAATAAGACAGGGAGTGTATATGATCGTCAATCAGGAACTAAGCTAAGTGGAATATTTGTAAGGGTATTTGAAAGAGAGTCAGGTAGGCAATTAGGTGCTGCAATTACTAATGCAAATGGTCAGTATAATTGGCAGTGTACCATTTCTGACAGTTGCCCGCTATATTTTCTTAAAAATTGGGGTTAAAACCCTATCTTCTCGTAATGTGATTTCTACAGGTTTTTTTCCATTTAAATTCTTAAATTTACCTTTACAGTCGGTAAATTTTGTAAATCTTCTTTTTAAAACATACCCATTTAACCATAACCTTGCGTGTTCATAACTCTGAAAGCTACGGATAGAAACCAGTCTGGCTTCAAGCTGTGAATTAAAGCTTTCAATTAAATTAGTAGTCTTTGGAGTATGCTTTATTAACCTATGTGCATGCAGTTCTTTTTCTTTTCTTTTAATGTCTGCAAGTATGGATAAGGCCAATACATCGTGATGATAGAGGTCAAACATATGTCTTAATCTTCGGTTGAATTCTTTTTTAGAGATATTTTCGCTTGAAAGTATACTTTCAATTAAAAGCATAAAGTGCCTATACTTTGCCTGGCTTCGAACTTTTAAAATCCTTCTGTAATTTTCTTTTAAGTGATTAAAACATGTTTGTATATGTGTTGCAGGAAAGTTTTTAATTGCAGCAAGTTTTAATGCAATATTGTCATCGCAAACAATGACTGGATAATGATTCCCAATGCCTTCGTACTTCTTAAAAAAGCTATTCCATGCTTCAAAACTTTCACTTTGTTCTAGACTGATGATTGGAAAATCATGCTTAAAGTAGTCAACTGCCCACAAAAAAGCAAGTTTATCTTTGTGGCCTTTAACATTAATATATTTAGCATCGGGCATTAAAACAGTACCAAAATTAATGTTGTTTTCAATACTGAATTGATTATTGTCAGGTAATTTTTTTAATTCTTCAAAACATATGCGCTGGCATTTGCTTTTAGATATATTGTACTTTGCTGCCAATCTTCTTAAAGACAATCCATCTAAGTGGTCTAACAGGATCGCTTCTTTATTAAGTGAGTAATCTGTATTCACCGAGAAGTATCTTGAACAAGATTTGCATAAGTACACTAAGGATTTGCTGCGTTTTCTCTGCCGTATTACATTAGCAGTTGTGCAGCATAAAGGACACTTGTATTTTTTTTCATATACCCTATCTACACTAAATTAACAGCATAGGATAACACAATCCGCGTTTTTTTGCTGTCATATATGGGACGCCGCGCA
>JAUQWV010000002.1 GCA_030834985.1 Candidatus Dojkabacteria bacterium | reverse complement strand
TTTTCTCTGCCGTATTACATTAGCAGTTGTGCAGCATAAAGGACACTTGTATTTTTTTTCATATACCCTATCTACACTAAATTAACAGCATAGGATAACACAATCCGCGTTTTTTTGCTGTCATATATGGGACGCCGCGCATTCCTACACTAAAGCTGCTTACCCAAGCGCCAGGTATATCAACCTCTGCATAATTTTCACCAGTTAACAATAATCCGTTTCCAACTTTTCCTGTAGTTCTTTCTGAACCTACTGCACTTAAATTTCTATTATTATTAGATGTATCACAGTAGTCACCGCCTCCACTACATGAACCATCAGCTTCTTCTTCAAAAGTCCATATTGCGAATGCATCTCCGGTGTCTTCTACATTTTCTTCATCCGAGATACTTTCATTAGACCTAATTGCAGATAAATTCTGATTCATTTTTACTTTTACATTTTTTCCTATGTATACATTGTTAAAGAAGTAATCTGTTGCATCAAAGTCCATTGCGCGACCCTGGCCTCCACCATTATGAATGAATAAGTCGCCTTGATGAGGTTCTACAACTCCTTTATTTTCAATGTAAACAGTGCCAGGGCCGCTCGGATACGGTACCCATTCACAAATACAGCCATTAGATCTTGCCTCAATCTTTTGAGCATCTGTTCCCATAGTACTTAACATTCCGCTTTCATCAGTAACATAATAGATAGCTACTCTACCGCCTGATCCATTAATAGCTCTATAATCACTATTTGTTCCAGCGTTAGCAGTAATTATTCCGTTACCAGCTAAAATATCTGTATCAATCCAAATGCTTCCGCCACTTCCTGCAGTTTCAGCATTACCATTGCTCAAGATTGAACCATTATTTATTAACGTTTCATTAATAATAAGTTTCATTGCACCTCCCCCGGAGCTACTACCTAGGTCTACAGGTTCAAATAAGCTTCCGTATGGAGTTCCTGATTCATTATAGGCATAACCACCATAAACTCCTTGAGCGCCTCCTCCTCTATTTTGACCATATCCAAATCCACTTGAAGTTACTACACCACCTTCGTCTACTGTTAGATTATTTGTTGTCAATTGAACACCGTAATCATTTGTCCAATCGCTATCACCACTGTTATAGCTAACTAGCTTTAAGACACCATTTGGCGTGACGTGTACATCACCCAATTCGTGTCTATTTTCATTATTGTAGTGCCAAGTGTTTGCATACAGTGTTAATCCGCCTGCGTTAGTTCCACCAATTTGGACATTATTATTTTGTAAGACCATATTTCCTCTAATAGTTAAGTCAGCCCCATCAATCTTTAATGTATCTTCACCTGTGTAGTTAAATGTTCCAAATGTTATTAAACTTGCAAGAGTAGAATCACCATTTAAGCCCTCGCCATTACTTAACTCGAATACACTATCATTACCTACTACACTTAGGTTTCCATAGCTTGTAAGGTTTACTCTTTTAAATACAAATTTATCAATATCGGTTTCCTGAGTAATAATAATTGCGGCTGCTCGGGATTTATTGGATGTTTGGACATTTCTAATGAACAAGCTTCCTTGTTTAGGAGTATCGTTCTGCTTATCTTCAGTATAAACCGTTCCTGCACCACTTGGCTTTGGAGTCCAATCACAGTCACATCCCGTAGAGCTTGCAAGTACTTTTGCACTTCCTGTTCCGAGAGTATTTAATATTTCACTGTTATCAGTATTGTAGTAAATAGCAATTCTACCGCCAGATCCGTTAAGAGAACGATAGTCACTATTTGTTCCCCCATTTGCAGTTATATTACCGCTACCGGCAATTGTGTTTGTATCAATCCAAATACTACCACCTGAACCTACTGTTTGTGCATTTCCATTACTTTGAATAGTACCATTGTTGGTTAAAGTATTTGATATTATTAATTTAATTGCACCTCCTCCAGAGCTACTTCCTAAGTCTTTTGGTTCATACACACTGCCATATGGGGTTCCTGTACCATCGGTTGCATAACCTCCGTAAACGCCTTGATTACCACCTCCTCTATTTTGTCCGTATCCAGTACCACTTGCTGTTACAATACCTCCCTCGGCGACAGTAATGTTTTCAGCTGATAAGGTAACACCATAGTCGTTTGCCCAATTACTGTCGCCGTTATTGTAGCTGACTAAATTCAAAGTCCCATTTGAATTTACAGTAATATCACCAAATAAATGAGTATTTTCGTTATTGTAATACCAAGTATTTGCATATAACGTTAGTTTTCCAGGTAAATTACCTCCTAGCTCTACATCATCTCCATTAACAAGTTCCAATTTCCCGTTAATTGTTACATCTGTTCCATCTACAACTAATGTATCTTCACCACTGTATCTGAAAATACCAGAGGCAACTAATTTTGGTGCTGTTGAATCACCTGTTAGCTTATCTCCTTGTGTTAAATTAATAATACTTGTATTTTCAACAATATCTAAGTGACCAGCATTTGTTAATTTAATCTGTTTAAAGACAAACTCTGTAACTCCTGTTTCCTGCGACATTATTATTGCTGCTCTATGAGTAGCAAGATTATCACCAACATTTCTAACAAATAACGAACCTTGTTTAGAGGTATCATTAGCCTTATCTTCTACGTAGATTGTTCCAGCACCGCTTGGTTTTGGAGACCATTGTCCCATACCTCCTGTTGAGTTTGCTTGAATCTTAGGTGAAGCAGTTCCTAATGTATTTAACATTCCGCTTTGATCGTCATTATAGTAAACAGCAATTCTTCCTCCAGAACCATTAGCAGCTCTATAGTCACTATTTGTACTGCCGTTTGCAGCTATTGTTCCGCTACCTGCAATTGTATTTGTATCAATCCAAATACTACCGCCCGAGCCTACAGTTTGTGCATTACCATTACTTTCAATTGTACCGTTATTTGTTAACGTTTCAGTCACTACTAATTTTATAGCGCCTCCTCCAGAGCTACTTCCTAAGTCCTTTGGTTCATATACACTTCCATATGGAGTACCTGTACTGTTGTTTGCATAACCTCCATAAACCCCGTAAGTACCGCCACCTCTATTTTGTCCGTATCCAGTACCGCTAGCCGAAAGTTTTCCACCTGATGCAATATTTAGATTCTCTGCATTAAAGGTTAAGCCATAATCGTTAGTCCAATTTGAATCACCATTATTGTAGCTTATTAAGTTGATTGTTCCATTACTTGCAATGCTAACATCATTAAAGACATAATTATTAATATCATTGTAATACCAGGTATTTGCATATAATGTTAATTTCCCTGCGATACTACCACCAACAACAACATCATAGCCATTTACCAGCTCCAACTTACCTCTAATTGCCACATCTGCTCCACTTATTACTAAAGTGTCTTCCCCAGTATATTTAAATGTACCAAATGCTGATAGCCTTGGAGTTGTAGCATCTCCTGTTAACTTATCACCTTGTGTCAGGGTTATTGTACTTGTTTGTCCAACAACGTCTAAATGTCCAGCATTTGTTAATGTGATTTGTTTAAACACAAATTCAGATATACCAACTTCATTTGCTTGGACAATAGCAGCTCTTTGAGTAGTAGTGTTATCTCCAAGATTTCTTACAAACAGCGAGCCTTGCTTAGGTACATCATTAATTTTATTTTCAATATAAATAGTACCAGCACCACTTGGTTTTGGAGACCATTGTCCCATACCTCCTGTTGATTGGGCAGTAATCTTAGGTGAAGCGGTTCCTAATGTGTTTAGTATAGTACTTTGATCGTCACTATAGTAAACAGCAATTCTTCCTCCAGAACCATTAGCAGCTCTGTAGTCACTGTTAGTTCCTGCATTAGCGGCAATAGTACCACTGCCAGCAAGTATATCTGTATCAATCCAAATACTTCCGCCGCTACCTACAGTATTAGTATTACCATTAGATGTAATTGATCCATTATTTGTTAATGTATCTTCAACTACCAGTTTGATAGCACCTCCACCAGAGCTACTTCCTAAATCTCTTGGTTCATATACACTCCCATATGGAGTCCCGTTATTATTGTATGAGTAACCTCCATATACACCTTGAGTACCGCCTCCTCTATTCTGTGAATAACCTCTGGCATTAGAGCTAATAGTGCTACCACTATCTATTACAATATCATTAGCTAAAACTGTAGCTCCGAAATCATCTGTCCATACACCATTGCCGTTATTGTAGCTAGTTAAAGTTAATACCGCGTTCGATGTAACCCAAACCATTTCGACGTTTCTACAATCAAAAATCCCCATATTGGTTAAATCAGATGTCCAGGTCTGATTACCATCAATAATTCCATCTACATCTGGACAGCTTCCTAATGAATCTACAATAGCAATTGTATTTGAAAGGCCTGTTGCAGCACCATCTGTAATTTTTATTCTGATGCTTTCAACAGTATTATGACTAAAGGTGCTAAGCTCGACTATGCCTGCATTTTCTATTGTAAAGGATAAGGTACTTGGCGATATTGTACCTGCTGATGCAGAGCCATCTACAGCTTTCACAGCAGAAACAGCAGGTGTACCTATATAATCAACTTTTACATTATCATATTGATCGTAAGCTGTGACAGTCACAGGGCCAAATTGTTCATTTGTAATAGCGTATTGAGGTCCAGTTACAGTAAATTTGGCAATTACATCTGGATTACCCGTTGCAGAAAAGTCGATAGGACTTCCTGCCAAGCCTGAGCCGGCTGCTCTAATTGTATTAGTACCTATCTTTTGCCCTAGCTTATAAGTTCGTGAACTATAACCATCATTATCTGTAACAGCATTTCCAGCTACTAGCTGACCGCCTGTTGCACCAGCCACTACGGTCCAATTAACTGTATAGCCGGGTACAGGATACCCTTCAACATCAACAACTCTTACTACTAAAGGACTTGGCAGATTCGTATTTACCGTACCACTTTGCGAGTTGCCAGATACAAATTGAATTGCTGCTGGATTACCTGTTAATAAAATATCTCTTTCATTTTCATTATTAGCTCCAAAACTTATCCATGCACTATAACCACCTTTATTATCTCTGACTCTAGCTCTCCAATGGTATTCTAAAGATCTTGTCATTCCTGTAACAGTAATTCTTCCACAATTTGCAACAGGTGAAGAACATGGCTGAGGATTTGCAAATGCAGTTGATTGTGTATGAGTTGGAACACCTGTAAATTCTTGACCTAATGGTCTTACTTCTATTTGTAAAGACAATACATCAGAGGCGTCTACATCGGATAAATCACCAACAAATACAACAGTAGACTCTGTTGTTATACCTCCAATAGGTACCTCAGTTAATTGATTAGATTTAAATTGTTTTAAAATTGTAGGAGCATTTGGACTACACGTTGCTCCAATAATTGTTCCTACTCCTCCATCTTGTGAATTAGCGGTTACTCCTGGAGTCACACTGGCTGTACCGGTAAATCCGTTGCTTGTTGTACAAAGCATTACAATTCTTCCACCTCCGCCACCTCCACCTTGATATGTAACTTCTGCAGCACTACCACCTTTAGCCTGCACACTACCGCTACCTGCAAATGTATTGGCTAGGATCCAAATGCTTCCTCCTGCGCCACCTCCACCGGAAGTATTGCCAGAAGCTTGACCATCTAGACCATTAGCAGAGATAGTTCCATCGATTACTACTGCTTGCGACGCAACAATCTTTAATGCGCCTCCACCTGCTCCGCCCGAAGGATTCGAAGATTGTTGCGTCGCTCCATTAATAGTTAACGACACCACCTTTGGTGTATCTGTATCAGTAGCTCCTGTTTCAAGAATAATTTTAACTTGCCAGTATCTATAGAATGTTTGCACCTGATCAGTTATTGAAAGCTGTGAGTTATCGTTAATTGAATAAGTACCTCCATTTTGATAATAAGCATCCGCTGCTGGATATACTGCCTGTTCACCAGAAAAGCTTCCTGTAGCAGAACCCCATATCTGAAATTTAGGTGCAATATTATCTGTACCGTCTAAGGTCCAGTCTGCAGTTATATTAGTTGGTTTAAATAGTTCGAATTGAGCAGCATCTATAATTCCAGAAAACCAAGTCTGCTCACCAGTTGAATATGTTAGAGGATCTTGAGAACTTGCTTTTAAAGCCAAACCTCCAGCAACTGGAGATTCTAACCCTTCAGAAAAGCTTGTACCTAAAGCCGTAAAGTGTGCATTACTTGACCAGCTACGCTGAAAGTTACCTGCAGTATTTCCGCCATTACCACCAGCGGCTCCAAGTGTAATTGGAGTTTCATTATTACCATACGGAGTTCCTCCAAAACCTGATGCGTTGACACCATCTTCAATACCTTGACCACCGGCTCCACCATGACCTCCACCAGCTCCACCAGTTTGACCAGAAGAGCTTCCACCTTTTCCTGCTCCAGCATCCGTTTCAACTATGCTATATCCTTTGCCGTCTGCATTAACCTTTCCTCCGCTTTGTACTGTTAAATTATTTACTAAAAGTGTTACACCATAGTCGCCTTGTGTATTGCCATTACCATCTACTCTTTTTTCTATTATTAATTCTCCAGTTGACCCAACTATAATATCTACAGCCGAGCAATCAATTATTCCATCCTCATTGTCTGGAGTTAAGGTTACCTGATTATTAATTATAGAAGGAGCAGCAGGCAATGGACATACACTTTGTGCTATTAAAAAGTTTATATTTTGATTTAATATTGCAAGTCCTGCTACTAAAAATGCAAATGTTTGAAATACAATCCCAATTACAGCTAAAGTAATTGTTACAATTGTTGGATAGTACCGCACTCTATACAATGTTAATTCTCTAGCAGAAGTATTTTTATTTTCAGGAACCCGACCCCCTGTAAAGATATAAAAAATTGTCATTACAAAGCTTAAATATACTTGCAAAATTATCCAAATAAGGTATCTGGGAATATGTAAAAGCGATCTACTTTTGGAAACACTATGCATTAAAACATCACAATAATTGCTTACTTTTACAATTACTCCACCTAAAATATTTTGAGCTTTTTCTCTAAAGCTGTATTGTGGTGTTTTAGAAAAAGTAAAAGCAAGGTATTTTTCAAATTCTTTAATGAAAGATATATCACTCTTATTTAACTTAATAATTGCAGGATCATTTAATTCTGGGAATTTATCACTTTCATGAAGAAATACAACATTTGTATCTGCAGTAAAACCTTTAGTATTTTTTAAACGATTTACTAACTCTGCACCAGCATATTTAGGCAATGTAGCATCTGCAATTATTAGCTGAGGCGCATGAAGTTCAATCAAACCAATACCTTCAAGTCCATTATTAGAAACGAAAAATTCTGCATCAGGCAGATAACGTTTTATCAGTTTCTTTAGTACTTCTTTTATTAGAAAATCATCATCTAATATAACTACATTGAAATGCTGCCTTGAATTCTTCATACGTACAATTTAAAACATAAAAAAAGAAGTGTTTATAGTTAATGCAAGTTTAATAAAAAGATGTTATGAAAACAACCTCTAGAATCTATATTACAATGGCAATAACGCAGATAAACACCAACCAGCAACACTAAAAAAATTTAATTTTTCTTAAGAAAAGTTTTGCAGCCAATAGGTAGCCAAAATGCTAAGATCAGATATATTTGTAACACCGTCAAGATTAGCATCTGCAATAGCATTGGCTTGTAGCCAGTACGTAGCAAGTATGCTTAAATCTGACAAATCAATTTTCCCATTTGTATTAAAATCTCCTTTTGTCCTAAGAAAATGAGTTCTTGCGGTTATTGTAAAAGCTGAAACATTTAACACATTACTGCTATTATCAAGGCTATCACTTACTGTTATTGTACAGTTAGAATAAGTTCCATCAGCTAAATGATTGAAGGTGATAGTATTATTACCAGTGATTGCTATAGTCGTTGTGCTTGAACAACTACCACCATAGCTTATTGTCCCTGCTTTTGTAGAATTAAAGGTATAGTCTGGAGTTGAATCTATAGTCGGTGTTGGCACTGGAGTAACTTGTGTTAAAACAGGTAGTGTATTAGATGTATTAAAAGGTCGGTCATATATCAAAATTTTTCCCCTATTACCATCTCCTACATATAAGTTACCTTCTTCATCAAATTCTAATCCAATCGGCCAGCCGTAAAAATCATTGAGCGTTCCTACATAAGTGTTAAACGCTGTATCAAATGGATTAGAAGGATTAAAATTCTGCGGATTATTATAGTATCTTAAATATCTATTACCTGTATATGGATTAGTACCCAATACCATTGTGTTTTCCTCATCAAATGTAACCTCAAAACTGGCAGCAGGAAAGCCCTTTTTTGCTGCCGGAGCATATAAAACTGAAGTTAAATCATCAGGAAATGTATTTGCAGTAAACATTAAAAGTCTATAATTCCCATCCCATTCAAAGAAGTGATCGCTAACATATAAGTTGCCAAAATTATCAAAACTTAAGTATGACGGTAAACATAAGTAAGTAGGATTTGCATCCCAATCATAACCACTTAAACCACGATTGCATGTTTTACCAGTAGAGTTTACTTGGCCAAGTATTACATCAACTACAGGGTTAGTTAATGGATCTTTAATTCTTATTACCCGGTGTCTATTCGTTTCTGTAATCCATAAATATTGAGCATCATCTGAAACTTCTATACCGTTAAAACCTACTGAGTTTTCGCCATCCATTCCAATTGTTATAGAGCCGCCGCCAACAAGAGGTATTGTGCCATTTATTGTTAAATCTGGGGTATCTTCAGAATTTATTGGCGGAAAGAAAACATCAACTCTGCCACCTTCGTAAAAGTTGTTGGCGGCGGCCCATAACCGTCCTTGTTCATCAACCTGAATTTGTGAATCATATCTGTAATTTTGATTAGGTAAGTCTGTAAAAGAAGTTGAGTTTAAATAACCATCTGGAGCTTGTCCATTTGTTAATTCATCTTTATTATCCCAAAATAATAATCTTCCATCTGCAACATAAACCCTATCATCTATTGTTTTTATGCCTGCAGGCGCAATAGATCTATCTGCCGCTACTTCATTAAACATTCGTAAACCTATTCCTTCTTCATCATGGAAAAAAGTAATACCTATCTCGTAAGAATCATTTATCTGTCTTACAAACTGGTAAACGTGCTGACCATAAATATAGTCACTTAAATAAACATTGTCATTTAGATCTACTCCAATACTGCCTCCGCCCCAATTGTATCCGCCGCCAACTTCTTGAATATAATTTCCTGCTAAATCCCATTCATCAACAACTGGGCCTGGATTAGAAAGTGTATATAGTCTGGTTTTATCTATACTAAACTCTAAACCTTGAACTGCTTCTTCAAATGACGACGATGACAAGAAAACACTCCCATTCATTCCTGTTGTAAAAGGAGGAGTAAAGACTATAACCCTATTATTACCGGAGTCTGCAACATATAACTTGCCTGAATCATCAAATCTTACGGATTGAGGTGCAGATAATTTATTTATTGCACTGCCTCCTGCCTCTGGGCCTGTTGTAAAGTTAGATTGACCTAGCACTAGATTTGCAGTTTTACTTATCGTGCCTTCTACTGAAGGGAATCTTAGAACACGATTATTAAGTGAATCAGCTATCCAAAGATTCCCTTCTGAATCAATAACTGCACCGCCACCGCCGGCGCCATCCCAATACGAAAAACAAATCGAAGCTGCTGTTGGCGCCGGCGGTGGCCACTCAAATCTTTGTGTAGTTAAATTACATCTTTGCCCACTAAAGTTAGGTTGTCCCCAAACTTCATCTGCTATTGTATCTGTTGTAAATGGAGAATTGTATTTTAAAACCCTATTATTAAATATATCCGGAACATATAAATTGCCAGAGCTATCCACAAACATATTAGAGAAAGTTTTATGTTCTCCAGTTGTGTGCGTGTAATCGGGAATACCGCATAATGTAGAAGCATTGGGAATAGATGAATTGGGATCATTTTGAAAGCTACCATCTTGATTACAAGCACCCCAATCTGTTCCAGACGGCTGGCCAATTACAATATCAGCATGGTATGGTGAGCCATCTAAATCTCCTAGATTCAAACCTAAAATCCTATTATTTCCAGAATCCCATACATACATTCTGCCGTCTTCAACACTATTATCAATAGTTACTCCACCTGGATTAAAAACTTCATAATCAACAATCTTGTTTAATCCCATTTCGGTAAAATCTCTTTTGCCTAAAATTGTATCAGCCCAAAAATCACCCGATATGCCTCTTACTGCGGCTGCATTAATATTGGTATAAAAAGAAAATGCACTAATTAGTACAAGCAATATAAACGCTGTAGCACATAGTCTTTTATTCAACATAAAAAGTTTAGTATGTCGTCCAACCTCCATCTGCTACTACTACAGCTCCGTTTACAAAGCTTGCTTCATCTGAAGCTAAAAATAATGCTACATTTGCAACTTCCGATGGATCTGCCACCTTTTGATTACCCTGTGTAGACAACATTGACTTAACTAAATCACTTATATTCGATAAATCGATATTACCGCTCATTATATTTGTTTTCATTGCACCAGGAGCGATTACATTCACTCTAATATTTGCCTTTGTATAAAAGTATGCTGTATTCTTTGTTAAACCGATGATTCCATGTTTGCTGGCAGTATAAGCTGCTCCTGCTCTTCCACCTTCAAGTCCAGCGATTGATGCGATGTTCACAATTGTGCCGGCTCTTTTCTTTTCAAATATCTTTACAGCTTCTCTCATCATATAAAAAGTTCCTTTTAGGTTTGTGTTTATAACTTTATCGTATACTTCGTCTGATAAGTCTCCAATAGGTTCTAACTTATCCATAACTCCAGCATTATTTACAACAATATCAACGCCGCCGAATTCACTTTGAGCATGAGCATATATATTTTTAACATCTTCTAAATTAGAAATATCACCTGCTACTGGTGAAATTGTCAAGTCTGTAGAGATCTGACTTTTGAATTGATCTAATGCTTCTTTGTTATAGTCAGCAGCAACAACCTTTGCACCTTGTCTGGCGAACAAAAGAGCAATCTCCTTACCTAGCCCAGAAGCAGCGCCAGTAACTATTGCAACTTTATCTTGCAGTGAAAACATAGGAAGAGGAGATAATAAGTAATAAAGATAATTTACAGCAAAATTAAAAATTTTGCATCCAGTATTGAGCTAGAATGCTTAAGTCAGATATATTTACAGAATTATCATTGTTAGCATCTGCAGCTGTATTAGATTTCATCCAATATGTAGCAAGTATACTTAGATCAGATAAGTTAATATTGCCATCGCTGTTGAAATCTCCCCGGGATTTAAAGCTAATAGTAAATGTGTTTACATTTAAGATGTTACTTTGATAATCCTGACTATCTGTAAGCCTTATTGTACAGTTAGAGTGAATACCAATAGATAAAGTATTAAATGTAATAGTGTTGTTTCCTATTACTGCGTTTGTAACTGAACTTGAACAATCACCTCCATACGTTAAAGTACCTGCTTTATCTGTATGGAAAGTATAATTAGGGGTTCTATCAGAAACTACTGATGGTACTGGAGTGACTTGCGTTAGTTGGGGATTATTATCGGCAAGTGGCGCCAAGTATATTAGAACTCTACCTCGATTTAAATCTGTAATATAAAGGTTATCATCTTCATCAAAAGCTGCGTTAAATACCATAGAATGGTAATCTTTTAGGAAATAATCCGGAGTTCCACTGCCTGAATCAATGATATCTTCATATACCGCAGGAAACCATCTATCTTCTATCGGAAAAGGTGTTCCTGTCCAATAAGGATTAAAACCTACTACCATCCGGTTTTGCGAATCAAATGCTGGCTCCCACATAGCAATATTCTGAACAATTACGTCCGGTGCAATAATATTATAAATAACTGATGTGTTATCGGTAGGCAAGGTCCCGTTTAAGTATATTAAAGTTCTATTATTGCCATATGCTTCTAGCCAGTGATCAGCTAGATAAAAGTTTCCAAACCGATCAAGCGCTAATGCACCTGCATTACATATAGTCACACTTGTTGCTCCACTTACAGGGTTGCCTCCTCGATTACATTGGTTATTAGTAGCGTTAGTTTGCCCTATTACATAATCAACTACCGGACTAACACCTAAAGGATCACGTATTCTTACTACTCTGTTATACATACTTGTCGAAACCCATAAGAACTCCGAATGTGGTGTGGGCAAAAAGCCTGGAATACCGTCAGAATAAGATGGTCCAGCTTGTATTGTTCCTCCGCCTAAAAGATTCAAAGGAAATGCGATTTCCTTAAATGGTATTTCACCCTGTGTAAGCGGCAGATTGTATACCGCAATTCTAGCCGGCAGATTATGCGTGCCAAAAGATGTGTATAAGTGTCCATCTTCGTCAGTTTTAAGATACATACAGCAAGGTCCGTAGTCTTCCGTAGGCCTGCTAACCGTTCCATCTGCCGGCTTTCCTGTATATAGATCTGTTATACCATTTGGAGTATTCCAGAACATTATCCTATCTTGATCTGCAACAATAACTTGATCTTCAGTAACAGCCAACCCTCTGCCAACAGCTAATTGATTAATATCCTTAAAATTACCTACTGATGTTGGCTGAGTTAAAGTAGTGGAAGGAATAACATCATCACCATCTTTTTCAAATATAATTACTGTATTATTGTAATTACCTAATCCCGTTGCTGCATAAACATTACCTTCTGAATCCACTCCAATAGAGCCCGTAACATCTCCTATGATATTTCCATCTGCACCGCCTAATGTTCTAACAAGAGTACCTGAATTTTCACTCCATAATTCTAATGAATTATCGTTAGTATTAGATATCCATAAGCTGTCTGGTTCTGTGGGGTCAAAATCTACTCCTGATGGCGCATTAAACCCTGAACCAAAAGTTGACCCGCTCATTCCATTAGTTAGAGGTGGACTGAATTTAAGAATTCTATTATTGTATCTTTCTGAAACGTAAACTACACCATCATCGTTAACTCTAACAGCATTAGGATCTCTAAGCTTGCTTAATGTACTTCCAGATGTAGCACTTGTATAATTTGATTGTCCTAAAACTAGGCTTGGAGTTTTACTAATTGAACCGGAAGTATTATTAAATCTTAAAACTCTATTATTACCACTATCAACTATCCATAAATTATCCTGACTATCTATATCTACACCTGCTGTCCAGTTATTTGAATTACCCCAGCTAAAACATAAAGTATTAGCAGCTGGCTGCGCAAGTCCACGATTACAAAGTATTCCTGTAAAATCAGCCTGCCCCCAGACTTCATCTGCAATTGCGTCTCCTTTACCGGCACTTGTGTCTTCTGAAAGGGGAGCATTATATTTTAAGACCCTATTATTCCAAAAGTCAGGGAAATATAAATTACCTTGACTATCAACCGCCATACTTGCGCCAGAGCCGCCTTCTGAAATTGAAAGCTGATCTTCTTGCAATAAACAAAGTGTAGATGCAGTTGCCGGCGCACGTATTGGGTAATTTTGATATGCAGAATCTCCATTACATGCAGATGTATTCGCACTTGGCTGTCCTATTATTATGTTTGGTTCACAATTTAAAGGATTTGTTTCTGATTCCAAACACTCTGCAAGGTTATAACCTAATATTCTGTTATTCCCTGCATCTGAAACATACATCTTATTATCTAGTGGATTATTAGTATCAATATAGACTCCGTGAGGAAGATGCATCATAGTTGAAACAACCGAATACGGTGAGACTTCTGAAAAATCAGGCTGGCCGATTATTACATCGGCCCAGCCATCACCAGGAACTCCACGCACGGCGCTCTCCGCTAATAAATTTGGATAAAGATTAAGCGGCGCCGCACTTAAAATTACTATAAAAATAAAAGTTATTATGACTTTTATGTATTTCATTATTTAAAAACCCTGCATCCAGTTTTGAGCCAAGATGCTTAGATCAGATATATTTACAACATTATCGTTGTTTGCATCAGCAACACTTGAATTTTGATTCCAATATGTAGCTAATATACTTAAGTCAGATAAATTTACAATTTTATCGTTATTAAAATCGCCTTTTACCTTGCTGCTTCTTCAAAGTCTTCTCCAAATCTTATTTTCCCTGTAAGTTCAGCAATCTTTCCATAGAAAGTATGCTTTAATCTTTTCGTTAATAGAAATTCTAATTCACCATTTGAATTTTCTCTAATTCCATCAAATGTAAGTATAAGTTGGGAATATCATTTACCCTTGATTTTTTTGTTTGAGTCTTTACAATTCTTTTCCTATCTTTGTATTGTTGTATATGATAACTTTTCACCTTATCAAATTCAATAAAATTAGATCCATCCTGTTTAGGTAGTGTTATTTGCATTGAATTAATATCATTCTTAATAGATAAATCATTTAATGTTGAGTACATGGAATTATGGAAGTTGAAATCATTACCGAAATGTTTAATTCCTGCAAGCTGTAATGACCAAAGTATTACCTGATTGCTCGGTATTATTTTCCTTTCATGTAATAAGTTTATAATTGTATTCAAATTATTCAACACCTCTTCTTTATTCATAAAATCAAGTTCTATATCAGATGATAGTGATCGGAAATATGGTGATTTGAAATTGGATCTGCCATATTTAATTTTTAAAAATTAAGGTAACTATTCAATTTTAATAATTTTCATTTATCTAATACCTTATAATCAACTAAAGTTGTTTTTACTTAGTTAATCTAAGTAACAAAAAATAAATTCATTCCCTATAGCATATTTAAGATCTATAACTCCTACTAAAGAATATGCTGAATTCTTTAAAGAAACAGTTGTAAAAAAATGGGAAAAGGAACACGAAGATTTTGAAGTAGCTAGGAGATTAGCTGAAATCAGACTGCAAAGTTTAGAAGAGGATAAAATCAAAACTATGGAACTTATAAAGAAGGGAGTGTTTCCAGAAGAAGCAGGAAAAGAGGAATTAAGTAGAATTATAAATGGAATTGCTGTTGCTAAATTAGAAGTAAGTGAGAACCTAATTGATCGTAATGAGCTCGAAGTTTTGTTAAATCAAGCTGAACTATTTCTTACAAACCTCGAACCACTGTATATGGGCTTCAGTCCTACAAATAAAAGACGTTTTCTTACTAAAATTTTTCCAGAAGGTATCCTTTTCAATAGTAGTTCAGAAGTCAGATTACGAACCATTAAAAAGTCTTTACTGTTCGAATTTATAGACGAAACAATTGAAGAAAAATCTGAGAAAAACAATATTATGACCCTACCGGGACTCGAACCCGGGTTACCACATTGAGAATGTGATGTCCTAGACCACTAGACGATAGGGCCAGTATTTGTTAAATATTTGTCGGCTTATTCTCTTCTTCTGCTCTTAATTCTTCAATTTTTTCCTGATGCTCTTCTAAAGCTTCCTGTTCTCTTAATTTTACAGCTTCTTCAAATTCTTGTTTTAATCTTAGAACTTCAACCTGCTCAAGTGTTCTCTTGAGTTTTAACCCTTGTTCAATTCTGTGCTTTAAAATTCCTTCGTCAAAAACTGTAAGATCCGGAAGAACATAAACTCCTCTGCCCTTTTCTTTAAAAGTAGGGTCTACTTTAACGTAGTCGTTAAAGTAGACTATCCTAACCATATCAAATTTATTATGTCGTTGTTTTGTTACTATACAGGTTCTTACAGGAACACTCATAAAATTACTCAACAGCAGGTGTAGCTTCTTCCTGAATTTCTTCCTCTGAAGCCTTAGATCCAGGTCCGCTTTCACCCTCAATATCTAAATTCCAGCCAGTTAGCTTAGATGCTAATCTTGCATTTTGACCATCTTTACCTATTGCCAATGATAATTCATCATCGGGAACAACAATTAACGCTGTCTTTTCTTTTTTATCTGTAATCTCTACTCTTATTGAATTTGCTGGTCTAATAGCATTCATTATGTACTGTTCAATGTTTTCATCCCACAAGATGATATCAATCTTTTCTTCAAAGTTACCATTTTTCAATTCGTTAGAAATTGCATTAATTCTTACACCTTTTTGACCAACACATGATCCAATTGGGTCTACACCTTGTGATACACTTCTTACAGCAACTTTTGATCTAGAACCTGCTTCTCGAGCTATATTCATAATTTCTACAGTTCCAGATTCAATTTCTGGAATTTCCATAGCAAAAAGCTCTTCTAAGAATGCAGGATCTGCTCTAGAAATAAGCATAAATTTGCCTTTAATATCTTCGTCAATAGCCTTTAAGAGAACTTTTAATTGAGAACCCAGTCTATAAAATTCTGTCATTACCCGCTCTTCTTTTGGCATAATTGCTTTTGCCTTACCCACTTCGCATATCACATCACCTTCAGGTAATACTCTTTGAACTGTAACATTAATAATTTTACCTACTTTATCAGTAAACTGTCTAAGTACAGCTTCCTTTTCAGAATCTCTGAGTTTTTGCAAAATTACCTGACGAGCGGTTTGAGCGGCGATTCTGCCGAAATCTACATCGCCAGTTACATCAACTTTAACAGAATCGCCAACTTGAGCATTCTTTTTAAGCTTTTTAGCTTCATCAAGGCTAATTTCTAAAATATTTTTGCTAGGTATATCTACAACTTCTTTAGTTACAGTTACAGATAGATCACCCTGCTCTGGATCCATATTGACTTCTACATAGTCTCCACTCTCTTTGTCGATACCATGGGAATCCATGAAAACAGTTTTTAAAGAGAATTTAATAGCCTCTAAAATTTCATCAGCATCAATTTTTCGTTCTGCTGCAATCTGTCTAATTGCAGACATCATTTCTGTTGTTTGAGACATATTTTAAGTTTAATAACTAATCTAAAATCATTGTACATTAAGTACAAAAAAAGCTGAACCACAGTAAAGTATTCAGCTTCAACTACCTAGAATTATATCACATTTACTTAAATTAAGTTAAAATGAGGCAGTATGAAAATCAGAAGATCACTAATAAACCCTTTATACGAAGACGATTCCGAAGAGCAACAGGAAGAAACTCGAAAACAGAATGAAATTATAGATACCGATAGCCTTACAGAGATTCAACCAGAGCCTTTTGAAAACGAGCCCGAGTATGAAGAGGATAGATACGAAAATGAAATAGAACAAAGAAAACCCAAAAAAAGCTTATTTAGTAGTCTTGGAGCTTCCTTTGCTCAGGCAGCTAATGTAGTTAAACCAAAACCAAGGCCTAGGCGAATCAAGGTTTTTAATCAGCAAGATGCGCAACTCATAGAACCTATATTGGTAAATCAACCAATATCAGCCGATATACCTAAAGAAGAAAGAGTAATACACACACGAATAGATGACACACCGGTATCCCGTGATCAGCTGATATTTGAGATTACTCCTAAAAAGCCAAGCCTGCAGGATAGACTAGAATTTATTAGAGTATACTTTGAGCGCCGGCAAGAGCTGCTAGAGATATCTATGTTGTGGAAGAATCCGGCGCTCCCTTTTATGATCGTATCTTTAATAGCAATCGCAGGCATATTATTTATAGGCGGGATTTTTGAATTTGATAGGATTCCCCTAAGCATCCCCGTTTTTTATAATCATGTAGAAAAATCATGGGAACAGTCAGATAAATCAATCATATTTATAGCAGGAATTGTGATAGTGCTTATAGAAGGTTTTCTGCTTAATGTGATAACAAAAATATTCAGATCAGATAGAAGATTCGCATTAACATTATCTTGGATGGTAACATTTATTAATGCATTAATTCTAATAGCTGCCTTACAGATTTACGCTTTAATAACTTAAAATAACAAAATGGACTTATTTACCAATCCATACATAGCTAACAATTTTAGTTTAATTGCAGGAATTGTTTTGACTGCTTTTATAATTGCATTCCTTCTTACCCCACTAATGGGTAAACTAGCATTAAAAATTGGAGCATTGGATCTTCCTGCAAGGCTAAGGACAAAAGGTGAAAGAGGAATTGCAACTAGAATTCATGAATATGTTTATCCTAAACTAGGGGGATTAGCAGTTGTAAGTGCAATTTTAATTACTCTATTTTTAAACCGAGATTTTGTTACTGTAGGAAAAGGTGTAATCCTTGGGATAATAATTATTGCTATTACAGGCTTTTTAGATGATAAATTTGAATTAAACAGTAAACTGCAGCTGCTTGGACAATTGTTAGCTGCTGCAATAGTTGTTGCTTCAGGAATCAGCATTACATCAATAAACTTTTTAGATATTCAACTGCATTTTGACTGGTTTTCTACGATCATTAGATTTGCAGGATTTACTTATAACTTTATATTCCCTGCAGATATTCTAACTATATTATGGATTGTAGGTCTAATTAATGTTGTTAATTGGGTGGGAGGTGTAGACGCATTAAATGGCTCCGTAACCAGCATTGCATTAGTAACATTACTATTAATTAACCTGGCCAATGGAAATATTGTGTTAGCTGCTCTTATTGGAATCCATTTAGGAGCAACTTTAGGAGTTTTACCCTTTAACTATCCACCAGGAAAAATTATGTATGGATCAATTGGCGACTATATTAATGGATTTCTATTGGCAGTATTTGCAATTTTGGGTAGTACTAAATGGACAGCTTCATTGATTATACTAGCAATGCCAATTATAGACGGTATTTTAGTTGTTTATATGAGGTTTAAATCCAACCCTGAATTAATTAAAACTCCGTTAAAAATATTACAGATAAGTGATAAAAATCACTTACACCATAGGCTTTTGGATGCCGGCTATTCAAAAAAAACAGTAACCCTTATTGAAACAGCAATGATGGTAGTTGTATGTACAATAGCTCTAATATTCAGTAATTTAAGAACAGATGTTCTTGCTTTTATTCTTGGAATCGCTTTCATCTTTGTTAGCTTTGCTGTTGTATTTGTTCTTAAAAAACGAGGCAAACGTAGATCAAAAGCAGACGAAATTTTGGATGAAATGCATGCTTCAGAAAACCCAGAAAAGGAGATAGTCATCAAAACTGTCTATGACGACGAAAAAGATGACGAAAAATTCATTTATTGATGATATAATCAATATATCGCCCAGTAGAAAAGGATTAAGATAATGGCATCGCTCGTGCTTGAAGTCCTTGAAGATGAGGAGATCCCTTATTATGTTCATTCAGGGAAAGAATTTGAAGAAGCGGGAACAGTACCGCCAGAATCATATACGATAAAGTCATGCAACCTAGTAACACTGGGTAACGATAGCAACGGCAATGAAATGGTAGAGTCAATGCTTGCTATCGACATCACGGAAGGACAAGGAGTTGTGGAAGGTTTTGTGTTCCTAACCGACATTGTCGACAGTCAAGACCTTGCCAATTAGTCCTTCATATAAGGAGGCTCGGGCTTTGGCCCGAGCCTCCTGAAAGCTTCTTAAAGCTTGTAATTCTCTATAAAAGTGTTAACATTCTCCTATCGCTCATTGTGTTCTTCCTCGAAAGGGAGAGTAAGAAAAATGAACAGCACGAAGGTAGTAGTTACTGCCCAGAAAGGCGCTCAAACATATTTTAAGGCAGGAGGGCGGCAGACCTTCACCCCGTATGGGAGCGTTAAAATCCCGTGTGGGAGAGAAATTGTTGTCGAAGATACAAACGACAGTCCGTTTCTCAAAGTAGTGGGGGCCAAACAGCCCTCCTATGTCCTGAAAAAGGACGTAAGCGCTCTCGCGAGCGTATAACGTCTTTGAAGGTTGCACTGACTTATCAGTGCAACCTTCTTAACTTTTCTATAACAATAGTCTGTCAATACTTTCAAGCGACATTGTGATAAAATCCATTACCTGAATATCTCGTGGAGGAAACCATGGAAGTCAAGGTAAACAAAAACGGCGCATCCATTTATTGGTTTAACAAACATCTGCAAGAATTTATCGCCTTCCCTCAAACACTGAGCGAACGGACCTTCTTGCAGGTCGAGTTGGACGCGCCCCACGGCAACGAAGGTCTAGCCTCGGTCAAATCTGTCCTACCTTTTGTAGGTGGCGAAGGACTTGAAATCGCCATCAAGGTAGAAGATTTTGAAGCAAACCCCGTTGCCGCGTAAGCACACCTGTTGTCGGCGAGTAGCTCGCCGACAACAAAACCTTTCTTTATTAAGACTTATAGAGATGCTTATCTGATCACCTTACGCTCAAATGCCCAAAAAAAATGATATAATGAGTATGCATCAATATTTTAGGAGGACATAATGACAGATGATGCGCGCAAGTACCAAGTCAAACAAGGGCTTACTATGGTACCGTTATACACAAAGCGGGACATAGTAGGTGGCACGTTTGACTATGGGGGGCAAATCAGGACAATCAACTCAACATTTACTGCGAAAGGTGAGTTCTTGTCACCCGGTTCTCAAATCACCGGTGTGGTGATCATAGAACCAGAGACAGGAGCAAAGTTCGTTCAACGAGCTGATGCGCCTGACGAGTTTGTCGAGTTGTCAAACCTTCAAGAAGTCCCTGCATAAGGGCTTCAACATAAATAAAGGGCGCACCTACGGTGCGCCCTCAAACTTTCTACAAAGTTAATTAACTTTGCTGAATAACATCTCCAACCTTAATTACTTCAAATAGATTTGGGAAGTAGCTTCCGCCATCTATAGGACCTTTACCTATAAATAAAATTCTAGATTCGTTAGTAACAATTCCTAGTCTTAAACTCTCCTTAACAAGTTCGTTTATTGCTAAATCTCTATCTTTAAAAGTTTTTGCAAAAGTAAACACTCTATTTATTCCTTTACTTAATGATAATCTTCTAGCATATGCACTATCGCTTACAAATGCATAGATCGGTTGTTTTATTCTATGCCTTCCTAATAATCTTGGAGTTGATCCCGTTCTGGAAGCAATAATTACTACATCAATATGAGTTTCCATACTTATGCACATTTCTGCAGCCGCTTTGGTTATGGCATCTCCTACTATTGAAGCTGAAGCTCTAGTTTTCATTATCTCAGGCTCAATATGTTTTTCAATCTCTAAAGATATTTTAGTTAATTCTTTTACAGCTTCAACAGGATATTTTCCTGCAGAGCTTTCACCTGATAACATAACTGAGTCTGAACCCATTAAAACTGCCATCGCCACATCATTTACTTCAGCTCTTGTTGGTCTTGGGTTATATGTCATTGACTCAAGTAATTGAGTTGCTGTTATTACTGGTTTTCCAACGGTCGTAGCCTTTTCTATTAAAAGTTTTTCTACCATTGGAACTTTTTCTAAACCTAATTCAACTCCTAAACCTCCTCGAGCAATCATTATGCCTTCTACTTCTTCTAGAATTTCCTCAATATTTTTTACACCTTCTGCATCTTCAATTTTTGCAATTAGCTTCATGCTTGAACCTTCAAGATATTTTTTAATTTCTCTTGCAGATTCTGCACTTTGTACAAAAGATGCAGAAACAAAATCCCAGCCTAACGAAATTGAATGTTTTAAATTGATAATATCTTTTTCAGTTAATGCAGATGTAGTAAAGTTAGCTCCAGGTAAATTTAAAGCTTTACCTGGTTTTAATACTTCACCAAATACTACTTCTGTAATCATTTTATCTCCTTGAATCTCTTTTAATACTAATTCAACATCTCCATCACCAACGACTAATCTTTGTCCTGGTTTTAGGTAAGTGTATAAGTCTTTATAGTTAGCAGGATAAATTGCATCTGCTTCAGTATTTCCTATAACAACTTGATCCCCTGCTTTAATCTGCTTTGGCTCTACAAACTTATTCATTCTTACCTCTGGCCCTTTAATATCCATCATTAAAGCTACTTCATCAGATACATCTCTTACAAGTTTAGTAACTTTATCCAGCTCAGCCTCATCAGCAAATGCTCCATTTACTCTTGCAACATTCATACCAGCTTCAATCATTTTTCTCATCACCTCGGGATCCCAGCTTGAGGGCCCGATTGTGCACACAATCTTTGTCTTTTTGGAAAAATCCATATTCAAGTTTTAATATTTATAATCAAAGGGAATTTTAAATCATTTCATCTAATAATTCTATTATTAGATGACTAATTCTTTTAAAGCGATTATAATTTGTTACTAACACTCACAGAAGATAAATATTTGTTACACCAATTTTTATTATGGCTAAAATTACAAAAGTTCATGCTAGACAAATTATAGATTCAAGAGCAACTCCAACAGTCGAAGTTGATTTATATTTAGAAGATGGTTCATTTGGAAGAGCTGCTGTACCTAGCGGTGCTTCTACAGGAACTCACGAAGCTTTGGAATTAAGAGATGGAGATAAATCTAATTTTTTAGGTAAAGGTGTATTAAAAGCAGTTGAAAATGTTAAGACAACAATTGCTAATGCAATTGTTGGTAAAGAATTTAATTCACAAGAAGAGTTAGACAATGCATTAATTGCTTTAGACGGAACTGAAACTAAATCAAACTTAGGAGCAAATGCAATTCTAGGCGTATCTTTAGCTTTTACAAAAGCTGTGGCAGCATCTAAAGGAGTTCCATTATTTAAACATGTCAATGACCTTTTTGGTAATCCCCAAATAACATTACCAAGACCCATGTTTAATATAATGAATGGAGGTAAACATGCAAACTGGTCAACAGATATTCAGGAATTTATGGTTGTAATGCCAAATATGGAATACGTAGATCAGTTAAGAGCAGGGTGTGAGATCTTCTTACATTTAGAAAAGATCTTAAAAGATAAAGGTATGAGCATTAACGTTGGGAATGAAGGTGGATTTGCTCCTGGATTTAAAAACAATGAGGAAGCTTTGGAAAATATTACTGCTGCAGTTGAAGCTGCCGGATATAAAATGGGTACCGATGTATTCTTTGCACTAGATGTTGCATCAAGTGAATTCTATAACTCAGAAAAAGGAACATATACTTTAAAAACAGAAAATCGAGAATTATCAAAAGAAGAATGGCTAAACACTGTATTAGGTTGGGTAGAAAAATATCCATTTATAAGCATTGAAGATCCATTTTCTGAAGATGATTGGGCAAGCTGGGGTACATTCACTGCAAAAGTTGGCGACAAACTACAAATAGTAGGTGACGACTTATTAGTAACTAATACTAGCAGAATTGAAGAAGCAATTGCGCAAAAAGCTTGTAATGCTCTGCTTGTAAAAGTTAATCAAATTGGCTCACTAACAGAAACGTTAAAGGCTATGCGGATGGCTGCAGATGCAGGCTGGAATAACGTATTATCACACCGAAGTGGAGAAACTGAAGACGTCACAATAAGTCATATTGCTGTAGGAACAGGTTGCGGACAAATTAAAACAGGTGCACCAAGCCGCGGGGAAAGAACAGCAAAATACAATGAGATCTTAAGGATTTCTGAAGAACTATAAATTAAGCCTATCTTTAATAGGAACAATATCGTACATAATTCCATCTCTAGAATCTAAATATACCCAGTACTCTGTTATTGGGTATATTAATCTACCAGAATCTGAATAATATTTATCTTCACCTTCTTTATAGCTATACACGATATTAGAAAAGAGGTAAGGCCCAAATATCGCAGGCTTACCATTTAATGCACTTTCTAAAGCCGATTCTAAATCTTTTTTAACTTCAGGACTTACCTGTGGAATTCCATTATCATCCAAAGGAATATTGGGAATATCATCTGTCATATTATTTGTTACTTAACTTGTGAGATAGCTTGTTTAATTATATCAGCAGATTTTTTTAGAAGTTCTCTTTCATTATCATCTAAGGATATTTCCTTATACACATCCACACCTTTTGATCCTAGTTTGGCCGGTACACCTATAGCTAAATCGCTGAGTTCATATTCACCTTCTAATACTACACTTAGGGGTATTATTCTATTCTCATCTCTAATTATTGCTCTGCATATTTTTGAAACAGCAGCTCCTATTCCATAATATGTTGCTTTTTTACTTTCAATAATTTTGTATGCAGTTTCTCGAACTCGAGTTGCTGTTTCTTTTCTGTAAGCTTCGTCAACGTTTACAATATTTGATAAAGATACTCCTCCAATGTTGGCACTACTTAATACCGGAAAAGAACTATCACCATGTTCGCCAAGAATATATGCATGAACATTTATTGGATTAACGCCTAAATCCTCGTGGAGCATTCCTCTTAATCTAGCAGTATCTAAAAATGTTCCGCTTCCAAATACCATTCCTTTAGGCAAGCCCGATTCCTTTGCAGCAATATATGTTAATACATCAACAGGATTTGTAATCATAAGTATATATACTTTTTTTTCTGTGTCTTTTATCTTCCCAACAATATCCTTAATTATTTTTACATTAGTATTTAATAAATCTAGGCGGCTTTGGCCCTCTTTTTGTGCGGCGCCGGCAGTTATTACAACAATATCTCCATCAGCTAAATCATTATATGTAGCATATTTAATTTCTGCGCCGTTAGTAAAATTAGCTGCATCATGCATATCTAAGACCTGTGCTCTTGCCATATCCTCATCGATATCTATAATTAGAATCTCTTTAGTAACTTCTTGCATTAACAAGCAATAAGCTGATGATGAGCCGACCATGCCGGCGCCAACAATAACCACCCTTCCAGAAGGGTTCATTTGTGGTATTTTGAAAGTTAGATTATGCAATTGTTATTTCCTGTGATAAGTAAACATCTTGTACCGCATTTATGATTTTAATACCTTCTTCAAGAGAATGCTGAAATGCCTTTCTGCCTAAAATCAAGCCGCTTCCTCCTGCACGTTTGTTAATAACTGCTAATTCGACTGCTTCTTTTAAATCATTCTGTCCACTTGCACCTCCTGAACTGATTAAAGGAATTTTACCCATATAGCAGTTAGCTACTTGGTACTTAGCTAAGTCTATTGGATGATCACTTGATAATTGAGTATATATTCTTTCTTCTAATTTTCCGTATGAAGATTCTGCTGTACTTAAAGCCTTAAATCCGCCGTTAAGTTCTGGTAATTTTTGTTTAATAATATCTGCTTCAATTGTCACACCTAAATGATTAGCTTGGCCTGTAATATCTGCAGATAATTCATAATTTACTCCATCTTTTTTAAACCCCGGATTTCGAACGTAACACCATAAAACAGTAAACATTCCTAATCTATGAGCTTCTGCAAATGCCTGCGATACTTCTTGAAGCTGCCTATTGGATTCTTTGGAACCAAAGTATATTGTGGCACCAACTCCTTTTGCTCCCATATCGTATGCCTGCTGCACTTGTCCAAAGAAAATCTGATCGTGCTTATTTGGATAAGTTAAAAGTTCATTGTGGTTTAATTTAACAATAAAAGGAATTTTGTCGGCATATTTTTTACTTACTAAACCCAATACCCCCAATGTTGAAGCTACTGCACTGCTGCCTGCTTCTAAGGCGAGCTTTGCAATATTCTCTGGGTCAAAATACATAGGGTTTGCGGCAAAGCTCGCCCCCGCAGAATGCTCTATTCCTTGATCGATCGGTAATATAGATAAATATCCAGAACCGCCTAATCTTCCAGTTTTATAAAGCAAATTTAAATGTTCTACCACTCTATTATTTCTATCGGAATAAGACATAATATCGTTTGGCCAATTAGGTGAAGGTACATAAAACTGCTGTTCTTGAAAAGTTTGAGATTTAAAATTTAATAAGTAGTCTGCCTTATCTGCCAAAAGAGTCTGGATCTCGGAATAATTCATAAATTTAAATTACTAATATATTAATATAATATACTTATAACCACGGTTGAACAAGCTCTTTTAGTTTTTGATAAGGATCTTCTGCCTTAACAAAAGCTGAAGCAACTAAAACCCCTTCGGCGCCCAGTTCAATAG
This sequence comes from Candidatus Dojkabacteria bacterium, assembly GCA_030834985.1. GTDB lineage: Bacteria > Patescibacteriota > Dojkabacteria > J137 > J137 > Brojett037. Next base: position 47,157 of record JAUQWV010000002.1, on the reverse strand, counting down.
ATTTATTTACATCTTCACCTGTTGTTACACCTGCACCAATCAAAATATTCTTTTGACCTGCAACTGAATCAACAAATTCTTTTACAGCTTCAGGTCTTGTTGTTACTGAAATGCCACTTCCTATTAAATCAGGCGTTTCGTAAGCAATAGAAAAAGGTTCTGCCTGCATTATTGTCTTTGCCTCTGTAGAATTTTCACAGCATATAATCAACTTTAAGCCTTTAGATTGAATAGCTTTAATATCTTCAACTATAGTGTCAGTATTTACTCTTTTCTCGCTATGATTATATAAACTATATTCAATGCCATAAGATAAAATTAACTCAGCTGGAATTCCTCCTGTGCTTTTGCCGGCTGCAACATTATCAACATGCTGTGCAGCTATTATTAAATTAGGATAATTCTGCTTAACCCAAAATAGATCTGTTGCAGCCGGCAAAACTATTATTCTATCTTTTATACTTGGATTTTCAGTAATAACGTTATTTACAACGTCTAATAAATTTTTAGCATTACCTTGTGTTGACTCTGGATAAGTCTTTAGATTAAGCAGCAACATGTTTAATAACGTTAAGAACTATCTTTATATTGACCATTATACACATAAAGATTTAGAATGAAGTGAAATTTAAATATTATGTTTGCACTATGGCAGTTAAAGTTGCTATTAATGGGTTTGGAAGAATTGGTCGATTAGTTTATAGAGCGCTACTTGAAAAAAACTTTTTTGATGGACTAATAGAAGTTGTTGCAGTTAATGATTTAGTTGGAGCAGAAAACTTAGCTTATCTTCTTAAATACGATACAGTACATGGTAAATTAAAAAGTACCATAAAAGCAGTAGATGCAAATACAATTGAAGTTGACGGTAAACCAATCAAAGCTTTATCAATGAAAGTTAAGCCAGAAGAACTACCATGGAAAGATCTTGGTATTGATATAGTTGTAGAATCAACCGGAGCATTCACAAAAAAGATTGATGCTGCAGGTCACATTCGAGCTGGAGCAAAAAAAGTAATTATCTCAGCACCAAGTGATGAAGATGTAAGAACTTACTTAATGGGTGTTAATGAGGCTGAATATGCAAGTGAAGATTTAATATCAAATGCAAGCTGTACTACAAACTGTTTAGCACCAGTTGTTCATGTGTTGATTAAAGAAGGAATAGGAATTGAGGAAGGTTTAATGACTACTATTCATGCTTACACTGCAGATCAAGAATTACAAGATGCACCTCATCGTGATTTTAGAAGAGGAAGAGCTGCCGCTGCAAATATTGTGCCTACAACATCAGGCGCAGCTAAGTCGATGGGAGAAATCTTTCCTGACTTAAAAGGAAAGCTTACAGGAATGGCATTTAGAGTACCTGTAGCTGTAGGATCCGTTATTGATTTAACTTTTAGGACAACACGTGATACTAGCTTAGAAGAAATTAATAAACTAATGAAAAATGCTAGTGAGACATACCTAAAAGGCATACTAGAATATACAGAAGATCCTGTTGTTTCAAGTGACTTTACGCATGATACCTATTCAAGCACTTACGACGCATCTGCTTCTATTGAACTTAATCCTAGGTTCTTTAAACTTGTTGCTTGGTATGACAACGAATGGGGATACTCAAATAGAATGGCAGAGTTAATTGAAACTGTAGTTAAAAACTCAAATCTATAAGTAAACAACTATGTATCAACTAAGTGGTGATCTGCAAAATTTTTCAGTAGATAAGATTGCAGACTTAAAAAATAAACGTATTGTATTAAGAGCATGTCTTAATGTTACAGTAGATAAAGAAGGGAAAGTTATAGATGCAACAAGAATAGATGAATCAATAAAAACAATTAAATATCTTGCTGAGAATGCTAAACAAGTAACGATACTTGCCCATTTGGGGCGTCCTGAAAGTTATTCCAAAGAACTAAGCTTTTGGAATGTTCATCAAGTTCTTCAAGAAAAGCTAGGTCAAGAAATTGAGTTTGTTCTATTCCAGAATAGCCCCAAAAATCTTGAGGCTAAAATAATTTTAGGAGACAATATAAGATTTTTTAAAGAAGAAGAAAGTAAAGATCCTGATACTAGAATGAATTTTGCAAAAGACCTTGCACAATTTGGAGAAGTTTTTGTGAACGATGCATTTGCTGATTATAGAGAATCTGCATCTACTTATGACATAGCTAAAATCTTACCAAGTTATTTAGGATATAAATTTATTGAAGAAGTTGAAGCTTTATCTAAATTTTCTAACGCTGCCAATTTAGTTTCCGTTTTAGGAGGTGCAAAGTTATCTGAAAAGTTAGATGCCTTAAAAGCATTGGCAGAGATTTCTGAAAAAGTTGTTATAGGTGGTGCAATGGCTTATACACTATTAAAAGCTAAAGGAGTAAATATTGGTAATTCACTTTATGAAGAAGATAAATTAAGTCTAGCTAAAGAAATTTTAAACAACTATGAGAATAAGTTAGTGCTGCCAGTTGATCATTTAATTGCAAGTGAATTTAATGAAGTTGCCTCAAAATCAGCACACGTTACATTAGACGAACAAGTACCTGATAATACAGTAGCAATTGATATTGGCTCAAAAACAACCGAACTTTTTGTGCAAACAATTTCTGGAGCAAAAAACATTTTATGGAATGGTCCAATGGGGGTTTTTGAATGGGAAACTTCTGCCGCCGGCACTTTAGCGGTTGGCAAAGCTATTTCGCAGAATTCTTCTGCTTACAAACTTGCCGGCGGCGGCGATTCAATTGCCGCAATCAACAAACTAGGCTTAACGGGATTCAATCACATATCTACCGGCGGAGGGGCAATGTTAGCATTTATTGCTTATAATGAATTTCCAACTCTAGATATAGTTATAAATCAGTAGAGCGAATTGGCTATAAGCTGCTCTAATTCATATATTCCCATTACTTCTTGAATACTCTCTCAAAGAGGCCACCGATAATCAGCAAGACTAGCGATAGTACAACTATCCAAAATATAACACTATTTATTTGCTCGTAAATGTTAGATGCATAATAAAATCTAACCAAAGAGAGTCTAATTTCACAAATTGCTGTGCCAAAATAGGTAAATTCACTAAGTGTATTAACAACAATTGCTTTTACAGAGTTAAGAACAAATAATGGAAAGGCTAAGCCCAAAATTGTGTTTAAAGCAGCAAGCTGACTATAGTTGTGAACTCTTTTGTTAGCTAATAATCTTGAACCTTTAACTAGAAATTCATAAATTACCATCCAAGCCCAAAGAACAACAAAAGCTCCGTACAGCACAATTAGCGCTCTTAACCAGTCAGAATCTCTTCTTAATAAAGGTAAAAATACTAAAAATGCCAAAGTAAAGAATCCTAGACTTATTGGACCTGCGATAACAATTAAGTCTGAACCCTTTCTGTCAAATGCTCTTTTTACTCGTGTTCTTACTGCAACTTTATCTTTTAAAGCTTTTAGCGGATTTTTTGATACTGCCATTGTAGGCTTATTAAAAAATAAGAAATTTAATTTAGTTTAGCAGATATTTAATCCCCAAAGAATACCCCGATTTTTTTAGCAGTTTGAACAGTTAAGCTGTCAGTTGTGACAAGTTTTAATTTCTTTACAGCTTCTGCAATTGGGACTGTTACAATTTGGTCACCTTTAAGGCTTACCATCATTCCAAAATCACCACGTTCAACTGCATCCATAGCAGCAACTCCATATTCTTTTGCTAAAATCCTATCTTCTGCATTAGGAGAGCCTCCACGCTGAATATGTCCCAATATTGTATTCCTAAGTTCAAACTCGCCTGGGGCAAGCTCCTCTATTTTTTGGATTATCGTATTAGATATTCCACCTAGTTTAACTTCAAATGTATCCCCTACTTTCATAGAGGTTACTAACCCTTTTTTAGGCGCAGCACCCTCTGCAACTACTACTACACTAGCTCTATAGCCTGTTTCTTTACGCTTTCTTAAGAATTCAACAATTTTATTGTAGTCAAACGGTATTTCAGGAATCAAAATCATATCGGCGCCACCAGCCAAACCTGAATTAACAGCAATCCAACCAGTGTTTCGCCCCATAACTTCAACAAAAATAACTCTGTCGTGGCTGGTGGCCGTAGTATGTAGCCTATCCAAAGCCTCAGTTACAATATCTACTGCGGTAGAAAATCCAAAAGTTTTATCGGTACTATCTAAATCGTTATCTATTGTCTTTGGAACACCAACGATTTTTACGCCAAGCTCAGCTAACTGAAGAGCGCCAGATAACGTTCCATCGCCTCCAATTACAATTAACGCTTCAACACCAACTTTTTCTAAATTTGCTTTTGCTTCTTGCAACACGTCGTCTGGTATCTTATTTACTTCCCCTGCACCTTTTTTAGCAGAAAATCTACCTCTGTTGACTGTACCCAAAATTGTTCCTCCAACATGGCTTATACCTCTAACTGATTTTTGATCTAGAGTTCTGTAAAGCATTGGATTTAAAACGCCTTCCCAGCTTCGTTCAAAACCTATAAATTCAAATCCTCTTTTAGAACCAGATTTAACTATAGAAGCAATAACAGCATTAATCGGCTGAACATCACCACCTCCATTAAGAATTCCAATTTTTTTTACCATTTAGAAGAAATATTAAATCTGAAAAACTCTTTCTAGAAAATCATATCAGATATATTAATCGAGTTGAATACTTTGTGGTATATTAGCCGGTATATATATTAATTCTAAAGCTTGTAATGAAAAAGAAAAAAGTAGTTTTGATAATAATGGACGGATGGGGACTAGCTCCTGAGAATAAATTTAATGCAATTGCAAATGCAAAAACACCTAACTTTGATCGCTTAGTAAGAGAATATCCAAACACACGATTAAAGTCTGACGGCTTAGCAGTAGGTTTACCGGAAGGTCAATTCGGCACGTCTGAAGTTAACCATTTAACAATTGGTGCCGGAAGAGTTATTTTCCAGGATTTACCAAGAATAAACATGGCTATAGAAGACAAATCCTTTTTCGATAACGAAGCTATTTTAAAAACAGTTAAACATGTTGAAAAGAATAAATCACATTTACATTTACTTGGAATATTAAGTGATGGCGGAGTTCATACTCATATTGATCATCTAATTGCAATCTTAAAGTTATTAAATAAACAGAAGTTTAAACAGCAGATTTATTTACACGTATTTACCGATGGAAGAGACGTTGCTCCTAAATCTGCTTTCAAATATTTTCAGAAGCTTGAAAAAGCATTAATAAAACTAAAAAATATTAATGTATCAATTGCAACAATACAGGGACGTTCCTATTTAGATCGAGATAGAGATTGGGATCGTACAGAAACAGCATTTAAGTTAATTGCCAAGGGCGAGGGCAACCCTATTAGTGATTGGCAGGCAGTTTTAAATTTAGCATACGCTACTTACTCTACAGATGAACAGCTGCCGCAATTTATTCTAAATCAGAATGGATTGTTAAAAGATAATGATGGTTTAATTATCTACCATTATAGAACAGATAGACTTTATCAGATTGTTAGGAGAATTTTAGATGAAAAGTTTAAGAACTTTGAAATAACTACTTTTATTCAGGCAAGCGAAGAATTTACGACTGTAAAGGTTGCTTTTCCAAGACAGAAAGTTACAGATACATTAGCTGAAACTATTGCTAAAGCAGGGAAGAGCCAATTACATGTAACTGAAACTGAAAAATTCCCCCATTTGACCTTTTTCCTAAATGGCGAAAGAGAACAAGAGTTTACATTAGAAACCTGGAAGATGTTTGAATCTAATAGATTTGTAAAACCAATCTATAGTTTTGAGCCTTCTATGAGGAATTTTGATATCACTAAAGAGGTTATTGATTCCATTATACAAGATAAGTTTGATTTTATTGTTGCTAACTTATCTAGCGCTGATATGGTCGGCCATACAGGCAACTATGAAGCGGCTGTTGTGTCAGCTGAATCAGTGGATTACTGTTTAGGAAAAATACATGAAGCAATTAAAGAGAAGCTTACTGATTATGCTTTGATAATTACTGCAGATCACGGTAACTCTGACATTATGTGGGATTATAAGAATAAACAGCCGCATACGCAGCACACTACATCACCTGTACCCTTTATTTTAGTTTCAGATCTAAACTGCAAACTGCATAGAAGAGAAACCTTAAGTGACATTGCACCTACAATTCTAGATTTAATGGGAATTAAAAAACCAAGCATCATGACAGGGGAATCATTGATAATTGAGGAAAATAATATATAATTGATTGTAATTACATCTTACAAATCCGATATGGAAATATTTCTTATAGTTTGCGGAATAGCATTAGTAGCGCTTATTGTTGTTGGAGGTTATGTTTTAAGTGTATATAACTCCTTAAGAACACAAAATGTTTTAGTTGACGAAGGCTGGAGCGGAATCGATGTTCAGTTAAAGAAACGATTTGATTTAATCCCTAACCTTGTTGAAACAGTTAAAGGATATGCTAAACACGAATCAGCTATTTTTGAAAAAGTTGCAGAGTTAAGAAGTGGAATGATGAATGCTAAAACTCCTGAAGAGCTTGGTAAATATGAAGGTGAGTTAAGAGAAACACTAAAGTCTTTATTTGCTGTTGCAGAGAATTACCCTGAATTAAAAGCAAATGAAAACTTTATCTCACTCCAGAACTCCTTACAAACAGTTGAGGGTGACCTGGAAAGCGCAAGAAGATATTATAACGGTACAGTGCGCGACTTAAACGCAAAGATCGTTACTTTCCCAAACAGTTTTATTGCTGGAATTTTTGGAATTAAAGTAAGAGAATTCTTTGAAGTTGCAAATGCAGCAGAACGAGAAAACGTTCAAGTAAGCTTTAGTTAAAAAACTCCTGATCTATAAAATCTTTAAATCTTTCGGGAGATAGTTGTCTTTTGGCAGCTGTAAATAAAGTCTTAAAATCCTCAAACCTTTTACGATACAAGCTAAGATCTTTTGTATCTAAGCTTAAGTTATCTTGTAGCGTTAATCTCAACTCTGGATTTTTCAAAACATTCTTGACTACAGTATGGCTTTCCATCTTCAGAATAGCAATTGGTACAGCATATAAAGTGTCTATGCCCTTTGCAATGCTTGTATGCACAGTCTACATAATTTTCTGACGGCTTACCGCACTTATCGCAGTTAGAAACAATTACATGTTTATCTGATTCTGTATCAAAGCCCATTACTACTCTACCATCAAACACATATAGCTTACCTAAAAAGTCTTCATTTGGATATTTTTCCATATAAGTTACTATTCCATTATGCAGCTGGTATACGTATTTAAAACCTTTTTTTACTAAGTATCCCGAGGCTTTTTCACATCTTACACCTCCGGTGCATACCGTTATAATTTTCTTATCCTTTAGGTGCTCTAAATCTCCAAGTATTTTAGGTAAATCTCTAAAGTTACTTAAAGCAGGTAGTATTGAGTTTTTAAAATAGCCAACTTTATGTTCATAGTCGTTACGCATATCAATAATGTAAAACTCCTCACCTGATTTAAAGAGCTCATGAAGTTGCTCGGCTGTAATATATTTTCCGGTAGTTACATTTGGGTCAACATCATCCTCGCCCAAATGCCCACTTACAAGTTCATTTCTAAGCTTAATAGAAAGCTTTGGGAAAGCATTTCCAGTACCTTCACTAATTTTGAAGTTCATATCTTTAAAGCGCGTGTCAGCCAGCATAACACTAATATACTTTTGGGTATCTTCAGCTAAACCCTCAACAGTACCGTTAATACCTTCTTTTGATAGAATAATTCGACCTTTCAGATTTAATGACTCACAAAAACTTCTCTGTTCATTTAACAGAGCTTGAGGATCTTCGATATTTACGTACTTGTAGTATAAGAGTATTTGATGCATAGGTAATAATTATACTATAAGATGTTTAAAATTTTTAAATGAAGCTATTTTCTTGGAACACCGATAATGTCTTTAACTGCAGCAAAAGTATCGAGCCATAAAGGACGGACGTTATAAGCAGAAAGGTTTTGACCTTCAGGTAGCTGAGGTTTTTCAAGCTTTATTGCCATAATAAAGGTTCTTTGAGGCGATTGGTCAAAACCTATAAATGATGCATTTATTTCCTCTGAGTATCCGCTTTGAGTAGCAATTAAAGCGGTACCGGATTTAACGCCTAGGTCATAATTTTTCAAATCTTCATACCACCACTCACCATAGTAAATAGAGTTTTCAAAGTTATATCTCATCATTTCTAACATTCTGTCAGAAGTTTCTTTACTTATAACAGTATCAATAATTTGAGGTTTGTATTCGCTTACATTGCCGTCACTATCTATAACTTTAGTTACTACATAAGGCTTCATTCTAACTCCATTATTTGCAATTGCAGAAATTGCGTCAGCTGCTTGTACCAGATTAACTAAATATCCATGACCATAAGACATAGCAGCTATATCACCGATATTAAAGTACTGTGCATCTTTAAGTGGCCAATACGATTCTCCTGCCAAATCAATACCTGTACTTTGGCCAATTCCGAATTTAACTAAATAATTATGAAATTCCTCGGTAGAAAGATACTCTTTAGCCACATGATACAAACAAATGTTATCTGATTTAGCAAAGCAATCACGTAAAGGCATTGGCGGCTGCGGCACCTTATCCCAGGTACACAAAGGTCCTAGCTCATCAGTAAATTTTTCACAGCCTTGGTGCCCATTGGGTAAAATAATAGTATTAGCATCTACTTTACCTAAGTCTACCGCAGCCGAAATTGTAAGCGCTTTACCTATTGAACCCATCTCATATGGAGAAGATATTGCTTTGTTGCCATAAACATTTGGATCCTTTTCTTCTCTTTGATTAGGATCGTAATCCGGATAATTAGCTAAAGCCATAATCTGTCCTGTTTTAGGATCCATGATCACAGCAGAAGCTGATAATGCTCGATACTGTTCTACACCATCTTTCAGCTTTTGTTCAACTACTGCCTGAAGTCTTTTATTGATTGATGTATATACAGCACTTCCATTTTTAGGTTCAATTGTAGCTGTTAATGCAGTTGCAATGGCTTCTCCTTTAGCATTCGTTTCTTGAACCAAAACCCCTTTAATAGGATTTAGTATTTCATTCCAGCTTTCTTCAACTCCGCCAAGCCCTATTGTTTTATCGTTAACTACATTAGTTAAGCCTACAAGGTGGCTGGCAAGTCTTTTTTCAGGGTAAATACGTTTAGATTTATTTTCAAACTGAAAGCCTTTCAATGGTGTATCAAAAGCATCTGCTTTTAAATTATTTAGCTCATTCCATTGCTGATCAGATAAACCCTTACTAACAGGAACCCATAAAATTCCTTTATTTACAAATTCGTCTATAGTTGCCTGGAGTTTTTCTGGTGTCATTTCAATTATTGGAGCTACTTTCTTTAAAAACTCATCTCTGGTTTGTAGTTTCAAACTCTCGTAATATTCTAAATCTTTAATCCATATAAATATATCAAATCTAGGTTCGCTGTAAGCTAAAGTAGTACCGTCACTTGAATAAACCGTTCCTCGTACAGAATTAATTTCAGAAGTTGAAGACCTTTCTCGTGCTAGTTTGCTCATCCTTGAAGCTTCCACTGCCTGCCACCTAAAGGTAGCCAACAAAAGCAGAAAACCGAAAATAAGGATGATTATATGAATAGTTTTAACTTTTTTTACTAAGTTATTGTTATTCATTATTAATTCAAAGCAACATTTGAACCGTCTGCTTTTTCTAAGAAGTTTACATTTTTAGTTTCAAGATTAGATTTTTCTTGAAGATCCTTTGCATTATCTAAAGATCTGGCTCCGTCAATTTTAGAAGTCAAAATCTCGTTTTCTAACCTTAATTCAGCTTTTTGAGCTCTTACATTATCAATTTCTTCACTCTTTGTACCAACCATAGAGGTTACAACCATCTGTAAGCCTACATATACAATAAATAGAGCTACAATCAAGATAGTTAGTATTCTATTTAGTTTGTGAAAGTCTTTTTTGCTTTTATATTCGCTCATATATTTGTCTTTAAAGTTTTTTAAATATATATAATTTGGCACTTCTGGCTCTTATATTGCCTTTTATCTCCTCTACACTTGGTCTTATAAATAAATCTTCCCCATTTTGGCTTGTAACCATAACCTTGTTTTGGCTTAATTTACTTTCCAAAAAAGAAACAATAACTTTATCTTCACCACTATGAAAAGTGATTATTCCCATTGATCCATTTTTGACAAGCAAATCTAGTGAACTTTCTAAAAGCTTTTCAAGGTTTACCAATTCGCTGTTAACAGCTATTCTTAAAGCCTGAAAAACTCTTGAATACGTTTTGTATACTTCGTTTTTTTGAAACCTATTCGATTGTTTAAATTTAAAACTTCGATCTATAACTAGTTTTAAGTCGCGCACTTTATTAAATGCTCCTTTTTTTCTAAAGGTTAGAATATTACTAACTAAATTCTGATTTGATTTACCGTAAACATCAGCATATCTTTCGAACATCTTTGAAAGCTCACTTCTACCTAGTGCATTCAACAAATCTGCAGCAGTTACTGCTAATGATTTATCAAATCTCATATCTAAATAGTCATCAACGTTTGAGTCGTAAGATAATCCTTCGATTTCGGTTAATTCATCGCTTGACCAGCCTAAATCAGCAATAATTCCATTAGCGGAATTTATGTTTAATTCAGACAATACATCAGCTAAATCAGTAAAGTTCCGATTTACTAATATTATTTTTAAAGAACCTTTTTTTAATTCAATTTGTTTTTCTGTTTCGTTTGCTACTTCAAAGCCTTCTTTCACAAGCTTTTTATGAAAGTGATCAATAGCTTTAAAACTTAAATCAAAACCTATTAAAGTACCTTCTTTTAATTCCTCTAAAATTTTTAGACTATGGCCTCCTGCCCCCAAAGTTAAATCAACATAAATTCCGCCCTTTCTTACTTCTAGGCAATCTGTTAATTCTTTTAATAAAACAGCTTTATGTATCATTTTGAGCTTAGTCTTTCTGCCAAATCGGCTACATTTTTATTTAAATCATTCAACTTCTCTTGCCATCTCTCTTCACTCCAAATCTCAGCCCATTCCCCTACTCCTAAAAAAACTATTTTTTGGTCGATTTTGGCAAACGCTTTTAGGCTTTCTGGGATTACAAACCTTCCCAATGAGTCATATTCAACTTCAGTTGCTCCTCCGATAATAAATCTTTTGGTATCTCTGACGTTCAAAGACAACAACGGACTTTTATTTATTTCGTCTACGAGATAATCCCAACGTTCTGAATCAACCATTATTAAGCATTGTTCGTATCCGCGGGTTATATAGACCTTCCCGTTTAAGTTATCTCGGAGCCGCTTTGGTATACCAACTCGGTTCTTATCTCCTAAAGTTGTTAAATACTCGCCTATTAACATTTTGTCGGTAGTAAATTGTGGAAGTTAAAGCAGTAGAAACAGTTAAAAGTTCAATTTTTTAGTGCAAAGTTTGTTTCCTGGTGTTTCCACTTTTTACCACTTTCTACCACTTATATTAAAAGCTATAAAAAACTATGTCAACAACATTTATTGCTAAATATTGGTTGAATATGGAACTTTAAGATATCAATAATGGTATACGACAGTTGTAGAGGCCGACAGATAAAGAATGTAGCTTTTAATTAGCTGAATTAGATTTTTGAAGAAATTTTTAGAAAGTTATTTTATCTCCCAGTTTTCAATATTGCGGAATCTATCTTCTACACTTGCTACATTCGATAAGTCTACGTGGCTTACATTTGTATTTGCATAGTAAATAAACTGCGGATGGTATAAGAAGACTACGGGAGCGTCTTCGGCAATTAGCGTTTGTATATCTAAGTAGTTTCGAAGACGCTCACTTTTAGCCTGTAAGGGATCAAAAGTTCTAGTTACCTCTAAAAGCCTGTCTATTCTTGGTAGCCTTTCCAGCTGACTTTCCTTTACCTGTATTGTTTCAGCTGAACCTATATAGCTAGCAATATTTAATCCAGGATCTACTGACTGAGAGCTATGAAATAGTTCATATCTATCAGGATCTATAAAAGTATTCATACCGTACAAAATTGCATCAAAGGATCTTGGAGCAAGAACTTCCCTATTTATTTCATCCAAACTCCAGCCGGATGGAGCTTCGCTTGAAGAATCTTGGCCAGGCATCTGCCTTCTATCTATAATTGCTCTAATTCCAATATCTTCCAGATTTTTTTGAATTACCCGCGCAACATTCAACCTGTCATAACTATTCACAAAATAAAGCGAGAATACCATTTCCTCACCTAGATCGTTTGTTCTTATTTTACTACTGCCTTTTAAGCTCCATCCGGCTTCATCTAAAAGCCTTTTTGCTTTTTCCGGATCATAAGTTTCCCAGCCGGCATTCTTATTAAAGAATTCTGATTTTTGCGTGATTGGGCCAAAGGATTCATCTCCTACACCTAATAATGCATTTTCTATTATCTCGTATCGGCTTATTGCAGCAGAAATTGCTCTTCGTACTTGAACATCCTGAAAGAACTTAGGACCTTTTGAGTTTCCATCAGGGTCTTTTTTTAAATTGAAATATAACCCCCAATATTGATTATCTAGAACAGGGCTTAAATTAATATCAACATTTGTTGTTTTTTCCAAATCTGTTTTATATTCAACTGATATGCTTGCTAAACTATGAGATTCTCCATTTTTTATTGATTTAACAGCTTCTTCTAAAGTTTTATAATATTTAAATCTGATTGTAGAAATTTGAGGCTGAGGATGATCTACAGCATAAATATAGTCAGGATTTTTTACAAGTGTAACACTGGCATTATCTGCTGAATAAAATTTATACTTTCCTGTTCCTACAGGAGATCTAAAGATATCTGCATCCGAGTTATTAACTTGAACTTCGGTTAATGTACTGATTTTATGAGCAGGAGCAATTCTAATGCTTACTAGTTCAAGAAAGTTAGAAAAAATTGGATTATCCTGGCTCTCGTTGCAAGTTGCCTGTTGATCTGAGCCTTTTGTACAAAGACGAATTGAGTAATCACTCACCTTTTCCCATCTCATTTGCTTGATAGCTCTAATATATGCGTTATCTGTCCGATTTAAGCTTGCAACTAAATTTAAGGTAGCTATTACATCATCAGCAGTAAATTCACGATCATCATGCCATCTAACACCTCTTTTTAGATTAAATTGATAGTCTGATCCTTCTTTAATTCTAATTACATCATTTGCTAACACATTAATAACTTGAGGCTCCCATGTATCATTACCTTTATCAATATATTCGTACTTAATTAAAGGTTCATAAATCAAATCTACAAGGTCTTTTTCAAGCTGAATATTTGTTGGAAGAATTGGATTTACTTTATTGATTCTTTGAATTCTTCCTTCTGAATCTACTCCCATTACAACAGCTTCAACTAAAACTTTGTTAGGATTGTTGATTATGGCTTTATAGTGAGTATCGCTAAAAGTAACAAATATTAGAGCAAAAGTAGCAAATGCAATAACAAAGTGCGAGTAAGGTACTGAGATCTGGTACAAAGCTATAAGGTTTGTTCTTAGTGATCTTTCACCGAATAGTTTTTCGGGATAGTCCCAAAAGATGTCTCGAATCCGATAAATCGATTGTTCTAGAAAATTGAAAAATTTAGGCATTTAGAACGGCAATACTTAAAGATACTATTGCAAATAGTATACCTAAAATAATTGTTCCGTTATATAAAAATGCTTCAATTCCTCTTTTTGATCTATAAAACTCGCCGCCGCCTGATCCACCAAAGACAGTACCAATACCGCCACTGCGGTTTTGAAGTAAAACGGCTACCATTAATAATATAGAGATAACTACAAGAACGTATTTTAGGATATCTGTAATACTCATAATTATGTAGATTCAAAGTAAATTCGTTTTATTATAACACTAAAGCTGGCTTAACCATTCGCAGTTTTATTTTTTCTTTAACAGTTCCATGCTTACAGATAGAAGCGAGGTTATAACACTTAAAAGTACCAAAGCATATGTTTTATCTTCAAGAACTATAGTACCCACAAAATCCAACCCAAGATTTAAGTTTTGACCTGTTAAGTTAATTATATTTAAAACCGAGATCTCTACAAAAAAATATAAAAACGAAATTATTAAAGTTATTAAAAATAATGAGCCGAAATTAACAGGCAGTTTGAAGAATTTTAATAGATTTGGAGTAAATGCAATTAACAGTCCATACAGTAAAGCAACCATAAATTCATCAACAAACAAACTGCCGCCAATTATTAAAGTTTTTCTAAAAATCGCCCAAACAAAAAAGAAAACTAAGATATTTTGAACTATTAAATATATTTTCTTAATTATCATAGGCTTAAATTATTATCTAATATATCTTCTAATAGATAAGTAACTACTTAAAGCTCCAATTAAGAATCCTATTCCTGATAATCCAAATATTATTACTATCCACCCTAAGTCACTAATGTGCGGCCAAGGTAGCTGATTGAACATCTTAAATAAGAATACGGATACAGTTGATGATTTATTCAGCACAAATACTCCAAATAGAAACGAGCCTATTATCAGGGTTGATACGGCCGCACCCACAAAGCCGTAAAAGCCACCCTCAAGTACATATGGCGATCTAATAAAGAACAGACTTCCACCAACCAGCTGCATAACACCTATCTCTTCTGTTTGGCTTTGAAGTCTAAACTCAATTGCTAAGAAAGTAAAGAAGAATATACCTATAAATAATATTGTTAATACTGCAATTCCAACTACACGTAAGAAATAAAGGACTTGCCTTAGCTGATCTAAACTCTGATCGTCAACTTTTAATACAATCGGTTTTTGTGTAGGATCTTTAGAATATTGATACCTGGCTTGTTGAGGATAAGAAGCGGGACTTTCTGCTTCTGATGTATCTACAATCTGTAGTGATTTATTTGCTTCTTCAATATCTTGTTCAAGTTCACTCTTTAAAGATTGTAAATCTTCCAACGAATAAATTTGTATATCTAAGCTTGATGGCAGGGTTTTGCTTTCTTTAGTTTTAAGTACTGTATAAACTTCCTTTTGAACTACTGCTGTATAGTCTGCATATAATTGATATGCATCGGACTCTGAAGTATATGTAATACCCTTAATTTTGGGATTATTTGCCCATTTTTCGCGTAATGAATCAATAACCTCTACATTCATACCTTCTTCAAAAAACACTAGAACATTACTCTTTGATTCTATGTATTGAATATAGACATTTGAAACATAAGCAAGTCCACCAAAAATTGTTGCTACCAAAAAAGCTAATGTCATTACACAAATAGAAGCCCATGCAGACCATCCGCTTCTAGTAATTTGTTTTCTTGTATTCGATAAAATTCTTCCAAACATAATCTAAATTATTATATATTATCTTTTTCTTCTAAGAATCTTTTTATTTCCTTAGAAACTAAAACAACCTCTTCCGGATCAATCATAAGATTATCCGATAAACCTTCTGGGCCATCTTCTATTATCTCTTCCACATATTTGTACCCTGCAGTTTTTAAATCTTTAAGGATCTCCTTACTTAATTTTAATTTACTAATTGGAGTTTTTGCTTTAGATACTAATTCTTTTGCTTTTTTATTACTTATTTTAATTTTTCCTGCAACATGAACTTTTTCATCTTCTGGCTCTAACTCTTCTGATTTTGGAGTTCTTTTACGAGCTAAAGTCTGCGGTTTTGCCTCCGGAACTGGAATCGGATCTAAAATATCAGGAACGGTATCGTCTAAGTTGCTTTCTGTATTTTCAATTACATCTACAATACTTTCTTCATTCTTACCTATTATTTCATCATCTGATTCAGGTTCTTGCTCTACTTCAGCTTCATCTTCTACGATTTCTTCTACTTCTTCAGTTACTGGTTTTCGCTTAAGTCTATCAAAAATACCTAAAACTCCTTTTTTAGAAGGCTCTGTTCCATCTTCTTCTAAAGCTTCAGGTTCATCTAATAAATTCCCTTCATCCTTAGAGGTAATTTTTACTTTAAAAGTAGTCTTAGGATGAGTTACTTCTTCTTCCTGTGTTTTTTCTAATAGTTTAGCGGCAAAATTGTCGTTGGATTCATCGTAAGTACCACCGCTGTCGTCTCTGACAATTTTGCCGCCATCCATTTGAATAATCCTTTTATTTAGCGCATTAACAATATCTGTACCATGAGTAGACATTATCACTGTTGTACCCCAGTTATTAATCTTTGAAAGTATTTGAACAATATCCCAAGCACTAGCAGGATCAAGATTCCCAGTGGGCTCATCTGCAATCAAAATTTTTGGGTTATTGGCAATAGCTCTTGCAATAGTTACCCTTTGTTGTTCACCTCCCGATAATTGTCTAGGAAAAGCTTTCATTCTACTTGAAAGTCCCACAATATCTAAAACATAAGGCACAGTTTCTCTGATCTCTTTATCTTTTTTACCTGCAGCTTCCATTGCAAAGGCAACATTCTCGTAAGCAGTTTTTTCTTGCACCAGTTTATAGTCTTGAAAAATCACACCGATTTCGCGTCTTAAAGTATAGACCTTATTTCTGGTTATTTTAGTAATATCCATATCATTAAAGATTATCTTTCCTGAAGAAGGAATTTCGTCTCTAATAAGCATTTTGATGATTGTAGTTTTACCGCTGCCCGAAGGGCCAATTAAAAATACAAATTCACCCTGCTCAATACTAAAGTTAACTTCGTTTACTGCGAAGATTCTATTATCATAAACTTTTGAAACATTTTTGAATTCGACCATTGGTATATTAAATTAATTCTATAGCATTTATCAGTATAAAGGTAAGTGAGCTAAAGTTCAAAATTAAAACTTCTTCTTTAACAATCTGCTAACTAAGAATAACAAAATAAATACAACTACTAAAATTATTACAACAAAAATGGCAATCAACTTATAATCTGGTTCAAAGGTTACATTTTCCTGTGCTTTTAAACTTATATTTTTGTTTAATTCTGCTTCGATGTTAACTGAAATTGTTTTATCAAGAATAAAATCAGTTTCGCGCAAATAATCTACTTTTAACGAATTCTCCTGTAAAGGCATTACTGCTTTAGTTAAATCGCCAACAACTATATTATTTAAAATTGATCCACCATTTAACTTCAGCTCCGTAAATGTAAGCAGCTTAGTTGAATTATTCTTAATCTTTATTATTCCCGAATAAAATTCACCGGAAAAGACTTTTTCTGGAAACTCTAGCTGCATGGAAACATTAGTTTCAAGTCCTTGCTTAACCGCCAACGGATTAATAGTTATCTCGTAAGGATTATTAATTAAAAGCCCTAGAATATCGTTATATGACTGTACAGGATGCCAAGTTCCCATTCTAAGCTTGTCTATGTGCGAGGTATTGAAATACGATATCTTAAATAATTTTTGATTTGGAACATCAAACGAAATATCTCTGCCATCTACCAATACCTCGCACCAAATAGACGGATGAGCTCCTGCCTGTAATCCTGGATTTAAAATTGAATACCCATAATTTATACGTGCTGGTAATCCTAAATATTCAGCAGTAGATACTATTAAATAACAGAATTGCAGCTGATTTAAGCTTTTATTACCATTTTCCCATATCTTGTCTAACGATCCAGCATCAATTCTTTTATCATCTACTTCAAAATTAGAAACTAGAAAATCATTGAGTGCATTTAATTTACCTATAACTTCAGTGCCCTGGTTAATTTGTGAGTATATCTTTTGTCCTAAAGTAGAATCCAAATTTAAACTCCAATTATATTTTTCAGGATATCCAGATTCCGAGTTATCTGAATTAACTTCTATATTCACTGAATTATTTATAGGAATATTACTATTACGTTCTAGTTTTAAATAAGAAAATGCATTGCCAAGTTTATCTGTTAAAGCATATTCAGCTGTGTTTACATTTATATAATGAACTATTTGGTTTTTGTATTCAGGAACTAAACCAAGCAGATAGTGATTAGATGTATCTTTAAGATTCCTTAAAGTCAGATCAAAACCTACATTATATTTAGGAGTTCCCCAAATTATCATCAAAGGATTTTTCTGCGATAACGATATTTGATTCTGTTCACTGTTTAGCGAAGTAAAGTTATATTTATATTCTGATATTAAAGTAGGAGTTCCAAGTGATACTGGATATGTTACATTTGCAGTTACTTCCTGATAGCTAAAATTCGATTCAGGATACGGCAGCAATAATTGAGATATGTCGTATTTCTGAACTATGGGACTATCAGCAAATAAAGTTATATTCAACCTACCATCTGAATTGTCATTTATTACCTTATTAAAGAAAGTTACATTAATTCTTGAGCCATCTGAAAGCTTATCGATGCTTATATCTACTGTTTCGCCATTAAGTTTAGCTTCAGCATTTACAATAGTAAAAGGGAAATCTAAACTATAGGCTCTTATTACTGAGCCTGTAGCGTTATTATGCAAATCCACTTCTAGGCTGATTTGAGCGCTTAAGTCGTTGGTTATATTTAAATTAAGATGATATTCAGACACTACATCAGCTTTTACGCTGCTGGTAGTAATAATACTTACTAAGGCAAATAAAACTAATGTAATCAAATTCTTCATACCTTTTTATTATACATGTTATGACGTCATTTCCTATACAGAAATACCGTCATATATAAGGTATAATCCGATTATGCATAACTTTAAGAAACAGTTCGGCCAGAACTTTTTGAAAAATACAAAATACGCAAAAACTTTAGTTAGCGAACTTAAATTAACTCCGGAAGATACAATAGTAGAAATCGGCCCCGGAGATGGCGCTGTAACAAAGTTTTTGCTCGAAACAGGCTGTAAAGTAATCTCTTTTGAGGTCGACTATGACTTAGTACCTAAATTATTAAAACAATTTGAAAAATATAGTAACTTTGTATTAGTGCATCAAGATATTCTACAAGTCGACCTACCAGAAGTCCTAGCTCAGCATAACGCTACTCAATCAATAAAAGTAACAGGTGCTTTACCTTACAATATCTCTAAAAAGATTATTGATCTATGCCTTAGGTTCAATCTTGAAAATGACAAATATAATATAAAAATCTGCACATTTATTGTGCAGGAAGAAGTGGCAAAAGATTATGTTGCTGCTGTCCCTAAAGCCAGCTTTCTAAGTAATTATGCAAAAATATTTGCAAAGGTCAGAAAACTTGAAAGCATTCCTAAGTATATGTTCTATCCTGAACCTAAAGTAAATGGTGGGATTTTGAGATTTGAAATCCATGAGAACATTTCTACTAATTATGCTGAAATTAATAAACTTTTAAGAATCGGATTTTCAAATCCTCGAAAAACTTTAAATAATAATTTAAAGTCATCAAAAAAATTTATAGAACAAAATATTCAAGATTCGTATGCAAACTT
Source organism: Candidatus Dojkabacteria bacterium (assembly GCA_030834985.1). Taxonomy (GTDB): domain Bacteria; phylum Patescibacteriota; class Dojkabacteria; order J137; family J137; genus Brojett037. The sequence goes on along the minus strand of JAUQWV010000002.1, from coordinate 27,732 downwards.
AAGTATTAAATCTACCGCAAGACCGGCTGAACTTACTTTTGAAGAATGGGTAGCATTAACTGAATCCCTGAATAATGTAGATATTTAATCTTTAATTTGCACTCCACCAATCTTAAATATCGGATTTAAATATCTCTTAAGTATCTTTAATTCCTCTACTTTTAAGAATAAACATACCAGGTAGTAAACCATAAATGAAGTTGCAACTGTTATTAAAGTAAGTAGGAACAAGTTTATAGTAGTAGAACCTCGATAGCTGAATGTTGCTGAAACCGGCAACGCATAAGTTAAGATATTCCATGTTTTGTAAACTAAGTACATTACTACAAACATAGACGCACCAGCTATCAATTTTTTTGAAACTGAAACTAATAATTGCTTAATATCCAACTTAACTTTAGTTTTGTGGAATATTATTAACAGCATAATAAATTCAATTGAATACGCTACACTTATACCAAGCGCAATTCCTCCAACAGCAGCAATAGATGTAGATCTTTCAAAGAAGTTTTCTAACGATAACTGTGTTGAAGTTATAGAAAATTCAGCATTATGACTAAATAAGTTTGTAAACAAAACGCCAAGTACAATAGTCAAAACTAAACTTATTAAAGAAACTATAAGCGGAATCACTGTTTGCTTTGCGGCATAAAACACTCTATACATAAACCATTTTCCGCAAATAAAAATATGCCCGACTGCAAACCATAACAGCACCCACGCAATCTGATAAGTACCTTCTAAATCAAGTCTTGTATTAGGTAAAATACCAAAAGCTAATCTAACAACAGCAACTCTTAAAATTAAAATTGTTATTACAAATGGAAGCGCTAAAAACAGCATCTCGTTAAGGGTTTTTGTAATTATATATTTTACTTTTTCAAGATTTTCATCTTCAAAAAATTCAGTCAAAGCCGGGAATGAAGCATATGCAAATGTTGCTCCAAACAGGCTTGGAACAATTAAAGAAAGTGAATTAGCATAATTTAAAGATGCTAAGCCACCTATTTGAAATGCTAAAAAGTCATTAAAAGTTAAAGCAATATTTTCGCTCATTAAAGCAAAAGTTCTTGGCAGACTTATTAAAAGCATGTTTCTTAAATCTTTGGTGTAAGAAAAGAACAATTTATAGCGGAAACCAATTTGCCTAAATAAGGGCAATTGTATTCCCAAATGCAGAACAGAACCTGTAATTACTCCAATAACAATTGCCCATGGGCTATAATTCATTAATGGAACTAAAATTACCAAACCTAAAATCCTTCCTACATTAAAAAATAATGGAGCAAGCTGAGGAACTAAATATCTGTTGTAAATATTAAGCCCGCTAGAAACTAATACGCTTACACCTAAAATTATTTGAGGAATAAGCAAAACTCTCATCATAGAAGTTATTGATGCAATATCTTCACCAGAAAGAGATGTTTGACCAGGAATTAATGTTCTTAAGAATAACGGGAATATAAAGTCTGCTAATAGAGCCAGAATCAGAGATATTAAAGAGAAAATTAATATTGCAGAAGTTATTACTGAGTTATATGCTTTAAGGAATTCCTCTGCACCTTTTTTCTTTTTAATAGCAATAAGACCCGGAATTATTACAGACCCAATTGCTCCGCCCAATAATACATTCGTAAGCATGTCAGGAATCGAGGTTGCTAACAGAAACTGATTCCACCCAACATTATTAGTACCAAAATACGAAGCCGCCAAAAGGTTAAAAAACTGACCAGTAATTTTGGTCAGTAAAATAGGAATCATTGTTAAAAAGGCTGTTTCCAGGATTACAGTCTGCTCTTTGCTTAAAACCGAAGTTATACTTTTTATTCTATTTCTAAAAACTTGAGGCATACTTAATATAGTATCAATAAGTGTACTTTACACATAATTACGAGATCAACCACGATAACAGACCCATTATTAGACCTATTACTGTACCTAAATATAATTGTATCCAGGTGTGTCTATTTAATTTCATTCTAGCCCAATAGACTACAGGGAGTAATATTAACAGCAGTGCATATTGAATAGCAATTTTATCTGCTAAATAAAGTACACTAAACGCAAAAGCTCCTGCATGCCAGCTGGCTTTATCTAAAAACCGATTAGCTAAATACATAATTCCAGCATATATAACAAACATAATTGATATTTTTTGCCAAAGTACAATTCCCTGTGTTGCAAATATCAATGTATTAAACAAAAAAGTATAAGTAGCCATTAATAGTAAAGTATTTCTACGCTCTCTAGGAACATTTATAAAAAATTGCCATGGCTTTTCTTTATGTTGATATTCAACGTACAGATAATAGAAGAATAATGGTAAACCTGCTACACACAAGAAAAGTACAAATGGGCCAGGATTTTGATCTATTTGTACTAAGTGAGAAGCAATCAATGTAACTATAACTACAAGAAATGGATCTAATACCCATGAAATTATGTGAGCCGCAACTAAATCAAACCTTATTTTGGACATATATAACTATATAATTCTATTGATAGTATATATGGAAAGTAGATAAAATTCACGAAGAATTCATACTAAAAAAGAGCCCAGCCGAAGGCTGGGCTCTTAATATTCTATTATTACTTTAATATCTTCTATTAGAACCTAGATCTTTTAAATCGTCTTTCGCCACGGTCTCTGTTAAAGCTTCCTCGGCGGTCTCCTCTATCATCACGTCTATCTTCTCTTTTGAACTCAGGAGCTGGATAATCTTGAGGATTATCAATCTTTTGCTGAATACTTGGATCCTGCTCGATATCTTTCATGCTAAAGTTAGTTTTACCGTTTTCAATACTAATTACTTTAACTTTTACTATATCACCCTCGTTAAAGATTTTTTCCATATCAACGTTTACTCTTTCTTTAAATATTTCAGATAAGTGGCAAAGTCCTGTTATGTTATTGCTTACATTAATAAATACTCCATAAGACATAACTTTATCAACTACACCTTCATATATTTCACCAACTTCTGCTTCTGCAAAGTTTTTTTCAATTGTATCTTTAATAAATTGAAGCTGTTCGCCGTTGCTTGCAGAAATTGTAACAATACCATTGTCATCAATATTAATATCTGGTGCTTCTTTACCAAACTCTGTAGCTTTAGCCACTAAATCTTTAATATTCTTTCCACCTGGGCCGATTAAAGCGCCAATTGATTCTTTGTCGATTGTAATTTTTTCGACAATTGGCGCGTTGGCAGGCAAGTTTGGTCTTGGCGCACTTATTACTGAATTCATCACTTCTAAAACTTGAGATCTTCCTTCTTTTGCTAATCTAAATGCTTCTTTTAGAACATTTAACTTTACGCCTCTAAGTTTATTTTCGTATTGAACAGCAGTAATTCCTGTATCAGTTCCTGTAACTTTAAAGTCCATATCGCCATAAAAGTCTTCAATTCCTTCAATATCTAATAATAGTTTATAGGAATCTTCATTGTTATCTTCTGTCATTAAACCAACACCGATTCCTGCAACGGCTTTCTTTAATGGAACACCTGCAACCATTAATGCCATAGATGAAGCGCAAGTAGCTGCCATTGATGTTGAGCCGTTAGAGTTTAAGATTTCAGATACAACACGAATTGTATATGGAAATTCTTCCTCTGTTGGCAACATATTTTTTAATGCGTTTTCTCCTATTGCTCCGTGACCAATTTCACGTCTGCCTGGGTGATAGCCGAATCTGCCAACTTCACCAGTTGAATAAGGAGGCATATTATAGTGATGTAAGAATCGTTTTGTTCGTTCACCTTCCATTTCATCTAGAATTTGAGCAATTCCGATTGGACCCAATGTAGCAATCGATAATGATTGTGTTAAACCTCTGTTGAATAATGCAGATCCATGAACTGTTGGAATTAAGTCAATTTCTGCACTTAACGGTCGAATTTCTTTTAATCCGCGTCCTAATCTTCTTTTATCTTCTTTTAATATAGATTCTCGAATGATTTTTCTAGCAATATATTCAATTGCATTTGAGATATCCATTTCAGTAACAGTAGCTTCTGGACTAACATGTTGAGCTACTAATTCTTCTTTTATTGTATTAATTAGTTTTTGTCTATCAGCACGCTCAGGTTGAAATAAGCTGTCTTTAATTGCATCGTACTTAGCTTCTTTAATTGAATTAATCAATTCTTCTGGTGCAGGTAGATCGTTGTATTCAACTTCTGTTTCTACAGTAATTTCACCACCAGCTTTTTTATATTCATTTATAAAGTCTGTTTGAGCAGCATTCATTTGTTTAATCAAAGTCATAGATTCATCTAAAACCTGATCCATTTGCTCTTCAGTTAATTCTTTTGCCCAACCTTCAATACTTAAAGCTTTATCGTCCACACCTGTTATTAAGAACTCTGCTAAAAATTCTTCTCGGCCTTCTACTAACGGATTTAAAACTACTTTACCGTCAGCTGTATAGCCTGCAACAACTCCAGAGCAAGGTCCATAGAATGGGATACCTGTTAAACTTAAGCCTAAGCTAGCACCTAATACTGCTAAAACTTCAGGATCGTGTTCTTGATCGTAACTTAGAACTGTTAAAATAACGTTTGTTGCTTTTTTAAAGCTTTTTGGGAATAAAGAGCGAACAGAATGATCAACCTGTCTTGCTTTAATTATTGCTTCTTCAGAAGGTAAACCTTCTCTTTTTTGAAATCTAGCTCCGCTAATTGCGCCTCTAGCATACATTTTTTCAATGTATTCAACTGTTAATGGGAAAAAGTCAGCTTCTGCTTGTTTCTTATCAACTGTAACTGTTGCCAGCAAAGATGTTCCGCCCATTTTTAATAAAATTGAGCCTTGGGATAGCTTTGCTAGCTTTCCTGTAGAGATATCAATATCTACACCTCCCAAGTTATAGGTTTTGGAAAATTCCATAATAAACTTATAAAAATATAAAAACGTATAGGGATTGCCTATAAGGCTTAACTAACGAAGAGAAACAAAAATTTACAACTTTACCGAAGATTGGCAGGTGTTATACCTTTTTACCTTCCTTCGCTTTATAAGCCCTATAGAATTATATTCTATTTTATTACCCTAAGCAAATTGTATTTAAATTGCACACGATGGTTTATCGTACCTATTGGCAAAACTAGCAAAATCTACAATATCGATTTTACCGTCATTATTAGTATCTCTACTACCACAAGAGTTAGGTGTAAAGCCTGAATTCGAACAACTCTTATTGTAATTCTGTGCAAAGCTTGCAAAGTCAATAACTGTTAATTTGCCATCACCGTCTGAGTCTATATTTCCGCATTCTGCTGCTGGTTCATCTGGATCAATAGGAATTGTATCAGTCGAGCAACTGCCTCCGGAAGCTTGAGCACAGTTAGAATTCGTAGTCCAGCCTGATGGACAACTAGTTCCATCAACTTGCTGAGATTCGCAAGTGTTGGCGTCAGAAGTGGATAATGTACATCTGTAACAAGTTGTCTTTGGAGTTACAGGGTTACACAACTGACTAATCTGAGCTTGAGTTGTAACAACATTACCTTGTGCGTCAACAATATATTGATATCCAGATTCTTGTGTACAATTTCTTTTTTGGAAACCACCTGTCACTGTTATTGGTAAACAATAAGTTTTATTATTACCACCACAGGTTGGACCATTTATCCAGCTACATGTACTAATACCGTCACCACATAGCGGCTGGAAGCCATCACTCCAGATTCCGCATCTATCACCGCACTTTCCAGCCGCTGTTTTACAACCACACAAAGTGCCAGGTTCAGTATCATTTGGACAAGCAGGGCTTGCACACTTTTTATTTGCATTACATACTACGGTTACGCCAAATCCTGAAGTTGCACAATCAGCATCTGTATTACATGATTCACCGCATACAGCTTTTCTAGGTGTTGATGTTTGCCCGCCTCCAGATGAACTACCTCCTGTATCTCCACCTCCCTGATCACCACCTCCTTCATTACCTGGGCCTTGATTTCCACCACCTTCATTGCCAGATCCCTGAGCTACAGGACAGCATTTTGCACCATAGCTACACAAGGATGTACTTACAGAGTTTGCTGGATTGGACGGGGTACATGTATTTCCACTTTTAGGATCAGAACAGTAGCCTTTTCCTGGGCAAGGATCAGTCACTTTAGGTTTACAACATATTCCGTTTCTTACAGAGCCACCACTAACTGATATTCTGCATGTTGACTTTGAAGAATCTAATTCCATATTTGAAGGACAAGTAGAAATATCAACACTACAACCTGCTCCTGTATTACAGAAAGAAATTTGAGCACCACCACCTCCTCCTCCGCCACCTCCACCCATAGCAGCACTTTCTTCAGGAGCCTGATTATTTGTTACAGCTATTCCAACTGCTACCGTAGATACTCCTAAAACTACAAGTGACATAATAATTGCGACTACTTTTCCTGAAGAACTTAATCTTCTTAAATTTACATTTCTTTTTCTTAAAATAATGTAGCCTCCTACTAAAAGAGCTATAACAACTAACAGGATAAAACCTAGTACTAATAACGCTGTGTCTGAAGATGGTGTAACTTGCTCCTCATCTGTTGGAGCTGATACCGGAACATCTAATAACATTTGTGGTGTGAAATACAACGCAGCATCGCCTAAGCTCTCGACTGTGTCTACTCCATTTGTATATTTAGTACCTTCTACTTTAACTATCTTTGTTTGTTCAGTTCCGCTAACTTTAACACTTAATACACCAATCAATTCATCTTGGGTAATATGAGTAGTTTTTGCTAATGACAAGCAAACTGAATCTGCAGTAAAGTAGCTTTCGCCATTATTACAATCTTTAGTTAATGCCATCCATTCAGGATTACTTTCAGGAACGAAGTCTACAAACTCACCTCCAGTAATGCTTAACATAACGCTTAATCCATTCTGATCGTCAGCAAAAGGAGTTGCATACAATTTAGCCTCAACTACTGTTTCAGCGTCAAAAAGACCACTTACTGGATCAATTCTTAATGCATTTACCAGAACTCCTGGTACAAGTACCAATAATCCAATCGAAAAAAGAAAGGCTTTTTTTATCATAAAAGTAAGATTAATTTTGATTTAATGGTTTTAGTTTTATAAGAACAAACCCGGTAGCTACAAGTAAGATACTTACCATAACTATTATTAATCCGTGGGTGTCTGTTATTGCTGTATTGGGTAGTACTCCAGATGTACTTACTGTAAATGATGCAGCAGTACCTGTGCTTGGAAATGAAGTTAAACCGTTTGAATATTCGTTACCAGCAGTTCTTTCTATGGTAACTGTTCCCGGAGTTGCAGGAAGTTGAATTACTAATGTACCTAAAGTTTCGCCAGCTACAATAGTGCTAACTTTGGCTAAACTTGAGCAAACTGTTGTAGATGTATAATGCGATGAACCTGCACAATCAGCTGTAGCCCCAACCCATGCACCTCCAGAAACTGGAACAAAAGATACTACTGTAGCTCCTGTTACTGCTAATCTTATTGCTACTGCATTGGAATTAGCGCCAGTTGGGGCAGCGGTAACATTAATTGTAAGCTGGGTACCTGGGTAATAGTTACCGCTGCTTGGATTCATTGTTACTGCCAAAACTCTACTGAATGGGAAAACCGCTAACACTGCAAATACTAAGAAAGAGAAAAATCCTAAAACTTTACAGTGTGATTTCATTGTCTAAAAAAACTAATTTATACAAATACTAAGTTAATATAAATTTAGTGTGAAGTCAAAAAATTGTTTTTTGTTAAATACTCCTTGGCTAAGATTAATAGGTCTACTTTCTTATTTAAACCCGGCTCATCTATTACTTTTTCAAGTAAAAATTTTAGAGTTTGCCCAACTATAGGCCCAGCAGGGATATCAAAGTTTTCAATTAGATCATTACCAGTAATATCTAAGTCTGAAATCTTTAATGCCATTTCTTTTGCTCTTACATCTGCAATTCTTCTAGTAATAGCATCTAACTCTTCTTGATCAAATTGATATTTTTTATTAGACAATTGATCAGCAATTCTTAGCTTTAACAAATCATCAATAGCTTCTTCACCGCCTACATTTTGAATTAATCTTCTAATAGCTCCATCAGTCCAGCCATGCTCTGCACCTTTAGCTTCCTCTTCTGATTTACGCCAGTCTGCAGATGGGTAATAGAACATATGCCATCTTACTAATTTAACAGTTCTATCAATTTCTATATTTGGAAACTTTAGCCTTTTCATTACCTCTTTAGTGATTTCAGCTCCAGCAATATCATGACCATAAAAGTGTGTACCTTTTTCATCTTTACTTATTGTTCTTGGTTTACCGATATCGTGAAAAAGTGCTGCAAGCTTAATTGAATCTTCAGCTTCATCAACTGTTAATATCGAATGTTCAAAAACATCATTAGAATGGAATTCTGGCTGAGTAACATCAACTCCTTCTAAAAGTTCCGGTATAAATAATTGTAGGATTCCGCTCTCTTTTAACAATCTTAATCCAACAGATGGTTTGGGTGATTTATATAACAATTTTAAAAGTTCGTCTCGAAATCTTTCAATCGATACTAATTTTGTAACATGAAGTGTTTGTTTAATTGCATCGAATGTGGCTTGCTCGATAGTAAAATTTAACTGAGAAGCTAATCTACAAGCCCTAACAGCTCTTAAACCATCTTCTTCAAATCTATCGATTGGATTACCGACTGCTCTAATTATTTTATTATTGATATCTTCAAGACCATTAAACGGATCAACAATCTGAAAATTGTTTGACTCATCTAAATTTAAAGCAATTGCATTAATTGTAAAATCACGCCTTGATAGATCTTCATCAATTGAACGAGCAAACTCTACTCTGCTTGGCCATCGACCGCCTACATAATCAGCTTCAGATCTGTAAGTTGTAACTTCAACATCAAATTTTTCACCATGTGCATCTTCTGAAATTACTGTTATTGTTCCGAATTTTGCTCCTGTAGGAATAGACTTATCAAATATTTTAGTAATTTGCTCAGGGTATGCGTTAGTAGCAATATCAAAATCATCTGGAGTTTTACCGGTGATGATGTCGCGAATAGACCCTCCAACTAAGTATGCTTCATAGCCGTTTTCGATAAGTCTATTCGCGACCTTTGTTACATAGTCGGGAATTTTATTTTTGAAATCAATGCTTGTCATTATTCAAGTTCATCTGAAGTATAAAGCTCGGTTGGATCTGGAATATACTTTAAAAATAAAATTCCCTTTAAATGATCCACCTCGTGCTGAACAACATGCGAAAAAAATCCGCTTGCTCCTAACTTTTTTGGCTTACCTGCAATATCTATATATTCAACCTCTATTTCCTGTGGCCGCTCTACACGACCAAACAAATCACCATCATTAACACTTAAGCAGCCTTCCCAATTTATTGATTTCTCTTTAGATTTAGACAAAATCTTAGGATTAATCATAACCTCCCATTCTATTAAAGATGGTTTTGTATTTAAGTCATCATTTTCTAAATCTGTTCTTCTGCAAATAGCAATATTTAGTAATTCCCCTATTTGAGGTGCAGACAAACCGGCACTTCGGTCGGCTTCTACTTTTAAGATCTTTAACATCTCATTGATTATATTTTGGACTTCGGGAGCATTAATATTTTTTACCGGCTTAGACGGCGTTTCTAGTATTGGACTCCCATACTGCAATATCTTTCTCATACTCTAGAATTTTAGCATTATTTTATGCACTAAGCATTTACACAAGCTAGAAGTATGAATTTTAAAAGCCGTTTATTGTTGTGGAGTAACTACCTGAATTTATTATCGAACTTGTTTCCTGGTTATAAAGGATAATAAGCTGGTGAGCGGGGAATAAGGCAATCAAATCGTTATTTCTGGCAACTTTATAGAATTCTGGATTTGACTGCTGTAATGCCCTAGTATCTGTAACTATTGATATTTGAGGAGTTTCAGTTGATTCTGCAGGAAGTAAATTTTGTTCTTTAGCTACTCTTATAATATCCTCAATAACTTTCTCTTGAGCTTTCGTTAATAGGTCATTCGGATTATCACCTTCATAGATTATAGCTTGAGTGCTTGGTCTAAATATAATCATTTTGTTTGTATATCCCAGAACGTAATCACCATTTTGTGCATCTTTATATACTTGAGCTTGTATATCGTTTGCAGCTTTGAGTGAAGCTATATCGGTAATTTCAGCAACTAGTGGAGTTTCAGAAGAGTCGATATCTGTTTTAGCAGCAACTTGTTCTATTATCTGTTGATTTCTATACTCTTGAATTAAAGAGATAGGATTAACAAATAACAAAACTATTATTATTATCTGCAATACAATAATAACAATTAGCAATGCTCTATTATTTAAAATTTGATTAAAAGTACTTTTGTTCAAACGTAATGAAGTTAATCTTTTACCTGCTGATCTTGTAATTTGAGAATAAGAAGGCTGTTGGCTTCGCTTAAGTGTATTGTCTAAATCAGTTTGGATTTGCATACTATTAGAATATATTAAAGATAAAATTTATTCAAACAAAAAGTTGTTCAGGTTATACTTTTAATAATATGAATAAAAAACATTTTATATTGGCAGCGATTTTATTAACTTTATTTATTGTTGCCTACTTTTTTTACGACTATATAACTTTAAAAAATAATATTGCGAATCCTGACTATATAAATCAATTACAAATTACATACAATGCAAATAGTTCCAAATCAGTTTTAGAAAAATTATCGCAAATAATGATTTTACCTAACGAAAAAGACCCTACAATTGCAACTATAAAAGATGTTCAAAAATTAAAATCCGGAAATCCTGAATTCTATAAAAATGCATTAGATGGGGATACACTAATTATTTATACATCTATGGCAATAATTTATCGAGAGAGTGAAAATAAAATTGTAAGCTTTGCTCCCGTTCTTGCAGACTAATTCAACACTATGTAATCAAAGGTTAGTGAGTTTGTTGCAGGTGTACTAAGCTTTACTATAAACCTATCGGTATAATTTTCTACCCAATAAGTAGTTCCGCTTACAACTTGTGATTTTGGAGTTAGGATAACTTTTGAGCTTTCTGTAATACCCGTAATATCTACTTGATAACTTGTTTGCTCTGAATTTATTGTAAAGCTGCCAACTCGATTGGAAGATATATTGATTTGTTTAACTTGAACGATATCAGCAATTAGGTTACCCGATATCACAATACTATTTTCTTGTATTGAAATTAAGTCCGTTAACGATAATGCTAAATGTAATTTATCTGCATCTATTGAGCTATCATTAATGTTAACAATACTAGGATAATTACTATCTAAAGTACAATCAGTAGAATTATCTAAGCAATTTTCAGCTAAGGTTGCTCCTTCAAGTATTTCTGGTATATACCAAGACAAATTAACAAACACCATTATTTTACCTACCCCTTCTTGTGGTTGGTTTAAAGGTAAATATTCTGCAGAAAGGTTTAATCTTTCTTCTTCAACTGCTAGTACACCCAAAGACATTTTAATGCTTCCATCGTAATCTTCCATTGCCTGCCCAAGTACTCTTCCTGTTTTTGTTGCTTTCATAGCAACGCCAGGAGTAGAAGAAGATGTTAAAAAATCACCTGCTTTGATAGGACCATTTTCAAGATTAACTTTTACGGGAACTCTTCCTGATAAAGCCACTGGCTTTTCTGGTAATTGAAAATTAGGATCAATCATATTTTCGGCACCTCCAATCCCTGCAACTAAACCAGGGTTTGTTGATATAACACCTGTCATCAAAGTGTCATACGGCTTTCCAACACTCATAAATAATGTTTTGCCAGGATTGTTTTGGGCTAATTCAGCCGTACTAATACTAACTAGATCTCCAGGTTCTCCAGGTCCATTTATGGTGTAAACCTCAGCAACATCTGCACCACTTCCCGACCATCCTCCATCTGCTAATGCATTACCATTACCTAAAAATCGATATTCCCAATCAAAAGCGCCTGTATTGCTAGTAGCCACCGCCCACGCATGCCAAGCATTAGAATTAGGTTGGTTTGTAAGTACTCCAGTTAAAGTTTCATTATTTGCAATGGTGGTACCTTTTATTGCTGAAAACAGAGTTGGGCATCCTGCATCAATTACCCCTTGAATTGTTGTATTTGAAACTGCAAGTTGAGAACATGGATTAATGTGGCCTACCGCAAAACGCCCTGCATTTGTCATTACAAAATAGTTTGAACCTGAAGTTCCTGTTTTATATTGTATATCTCCATTACCATTAACACCAATTCCTGCCCAATTTTCAGTTCCAAAATCATATAACAGCAATTTAGCATCTGTTCTATTTACTAATGTTGCCAGTAATTTAGAAGAATAAATAGTATCAGTAATATTAAGTTTGTAAGTTGTTGTTGAAGTTCCGATTCCTACATTTCCTGCTGGCGATAGAAACATTGTTGATACACTAGAGCTATTTCTAATATTGAATCCTGCCGATCCGTAGTTTAAGTAAGTTGCATTATCTGTCCATCTTGGCCACAGAAAAGCTTCTACTCCTCCAGAAGAATTCTTTGAATACATAATATTACCATTTTGAATTTGAATTCCACCACTTACCTCAAGTTTTTGAGTAGCATCTATTCCTAATCCAATATAACCCGCACCGTTAATATTCAAGCCGCTTGTCCAAGTTACTGTATTACCTGCAGTGCCTGCTGCAGCTACATCAAAACCAATAGTACCTAAATGCATTCGCATTCGCGAAGCAGCTTGAGAACTGACAGCGTATTTTGTACTGGATGCATCTCTATAAGCATTCACATATAGATTAAAGTATCCGTCACCATCATTCATAACTAATCTGCCCACAGCCGAGCTATTATAAAGAGTTAGTCCAGCTTGAGCCGGAGTTGTAGGATAAGTAAAACTGCCACTGCCGATTTCAGCAGCGCCCTGAACATCCAAAAGAGCGGCAGGGCTAAACGTACCAATACCTATAGTACCCCCTGCTGGAGCTAATAATAAATTTCCTAAAGTATCAGTAATTAATATACTACGGGTATGAGCACTGTCGTAAATAAAGAAAGTATTATCTGTTTGCTTTCCTATCTGCCAAGCCATTGTTCCTTGATTGGCAAACTTTATAGATGATTGATTACCACCAGCGTCATTATCAATCCACAGCTCAGCATTATTAGCTCCTGTACTTCTAACAAGAGCAAGGCCGGTACTACTACCTACAACTGCAAATTTAAATGCAGTAGGATCTGTTCCGACTGCTACATTGCCACCAGTTAACTTTATACCATCTAGTCCATTTAAAGTTAGAACCGAAAGACCAGTACTAGTAACTGTTAATGGTATATCACTTGGCCCTGCAACATCAGGTGCGTATGCAGAAGAAATAGTTGTTCCGCTTAATTTAATTCCTGCTGTTTCACTACCTGCGAATAGATCACCTAGTATATCTGCACTGCCACTACTGTTAAAGATTGCAAAAGGACTCCCATTACTTTGTACATTAAAGCTTCCGGTAGAAGTTAAGTTAATTCCTACATTACCAGATCCATTATTTAATAAAGTAAAATTGAAATCAGAAGCCCCCAGGCCTATTACTGTAGAAGCATCTAAAGTCATGGAATCTTTAAATTCACTAAAGTCTAGACTATTAGCAGCTACACTTCCCGCAACATCTGCATAGTAAGCATATGGAACACTGGTGAATAGCGGCCGATCTTCCGGCGCTTCAGGGAATACTTCAGCAAAAGTATCATCGCCATCGGTATCTACTTCTAATTCTATATAAAGATCGGCCGCTCCCCATAAAATTCCATCACCGCTACATGAACCGGTAGGATTACTCCAGCTGCTGCAAATAGAATTCAAAGATAGACTGAAGATACCGCCGGTATCGCCTAGTTCTACATTTTCATGAATTTCCTGCCATAACAAGTTTGCACCGCCATCGTTATCATCATAAATGCTAACTCTAATATTACAGCTATCAGCTCCACCGTTATTTATGCATACGGCGCTTGTAGAAGTTAAGTTAGTACCATTTGTTTTATCTACTATTTTTCCTTGAATTGTGATTGTACTATTTGCGGCAGCGTAAACCTTTTGATTATTTTGAATATTAAAAATAAATAGACATAAAAATATTACCCAGGCGGGTACTATTAATATTTTCGCTGTTCGAAAGATATTAACGCCGATCATTGCATACACTAATAGATACAATGAGCAGTTGTGCAAGTTTTCGTTAATGAGTATTCACTAACTAGCTTATAGAAATTAAATATTGGTGTCAATAATTTATAAGGTTTGATTGACTTCAAAACTTATAAACACTTAGAATGTTTTTAAATGAAGAAACATTTTAATTTAAAAATTTTATTTACACTTTTATTTGTAAGTTTAATATTTTCAGTAAACACATACGCTGAAGATATTGATTCAAACAATTTAAAAATTCTTGATTTTTCATTTTCAACAACAGGTTCAAATAATCTAGAAGGAACAAATTCCAAACTACTTTTAACAGGAGATACTATATTAAACGATATACGATTTAATTCTGAGCATTACAGAATAGGAGTCGGAGCTGTAAATACATGGCAGGCAAATGTTCCGTTAGTGCATTGTTTTGAAACTACTACAAGCGGATCCTCAGGTTGTAATAATCCTTCAATTGTAAACGGTATGATACAAGTGTGTGGACAAGGAGGATGTTTTAATAAAGCAAGATTTGAAATTGATCCACAAAGTAATCCTACAGATACTTTATATAGTGTACAAATAACTACTGATTCTAATTGGAATAGCTGGCAGTATATAGATGGTGCAACTTTTTTAATTGAAGAAGAAGCTACTCACGATATTAATGATTATTTAACTCAAAGTTCATGGGAAAATCCAATATTCAATATTTTAAGTTTAACACCTAACACAACATATTATATAAGAATTACAGCACTGCACGGTGATTTTACTGAAAGTATTCCAGGCAGTGCACAAAGTGCAACTACTGCATATCCACAAATCATTTTTGATATTGATCTTTCAGATACAGCAGGTAGTACAGCCGAAACAAGTTCTCCTTATTTAATAGACTTAGGAACACTAACTTATAACAGTGTGACTACAGCATCTGATTTAATCTGGTTTGATCTTGGAACAAATATGACTTCAGGTGCTTCTATATTTGGAACAAGCATTAACGATGGCCTTTATAGCGCATCAGTGGATTATACAATCCTAGCGGTAAATGATAACTTAGATAATGTTTTTGGTTATGGTTTACAAAATTTTAATATATCAGAAACTTTTTTAGGTCCTTTAATTGCTACAACTAATTTTAATCAAGCAGGTAACACAGTTGGAGCTGTTACATCTAATCCAGGAGGCGTAGAAATTTTAAATACTTCCGGAGAGCCTATTTTTGAAGGTAGAGCTGCTTTTTATATAAAAGCTAAAATGGATGAAAGTACTTTAAGCGCCAGCGATTATTCAGAAACTATTATCTTTACAGTTCAGGGTAAGCTTTAAGAACGAGCTGACTTTCTTTTAAATCTAAAAGCCAATACTGCTGCTAAAACTAATAAAGTTATTAATCCCAATATATGATAGATCGGCAAAACAAAAAATGTTGATTCCATTACTACAGGATTACTGCCTGCACTGGTGTAAACTTCCAGCACTGCTTTATAGTTGCCGAATTTAGGAATGAGCGAAAACGAATTGTCTGCGCCGTTCCAAACAATATTTTCACTTAAGCTTTGTCCAGGCAGCATAGTTTTAAAATTATTGTTTACCCTTGGTAAGTTGCCCAATAATTCGTTTTCGCTGTTATAAATCTTTATAATTCCGGTTGGCTTAATAAAATTTTTACTTAAATTATTAATACTAAAAGACAAATTCAAATTTAAATCTGTTACTAAACTATTTGCACTTTCAAAGTTACCAATTTTAATAAAATCTCTTGTGCTTTGTAGTTGATCAGCAACATTCACTAATACAGGTACTGCAATATTAAAATTTACACCTACATTAGAAGCATTCGATGAATCATAATTTTCTAAAATAAGTAGCGGATAATAATCTCTTATTTCGGCCGATCTGGGCAACGTAACTGTAAAACTGAAATCTTTTGTTTGAGCTGCTCCTACTGTTATTTCAGTTTGATTAAGCTTAATCCAGTCGGCCGGCGTAAATTGCGCATAATCTACTACATCAAACTTTCCATTAGCAACAGAATCAATATTTACATTTTTATTATAAATTTTAAATGTAATATCTTTATTTGTATTATTTGTAACAGCACCTGTTAAGTTAACACTTTCTTCTGAATTAAGTGTTAGTTCATAAATAGATGGTTGAAATGTTAATGCATTAGACATTTAAATTTTTTTGTTTATTATTAATTGCTGCACTTTTTTTCTTTTTGCGTCTTATTCTAATAATTATATAAGTGATTATAACTACAATAGCAAGAATTAAAAGTATTAGCTTCCAAGGAATAATCCAGAATGTTACTACTCTTCTTTCGAACTCTTTGCCGGTTTGGCCGTCCCACACCACATTTAATTGAGCAAAGTATCGGCCAAACCGAAAATCATCTATCTTATCAAAATTAACACTTAATCTATTATTTTCATCTAATGTTAAAAATCCTCCATCCCAAACATTTTTAAATTCTCTAAAAGAACCATTAAAGATTGTGAGCCCATTCTGATTAAATGGAATAGTTGTTACAACATTAGAAAAATTTTCATCACGCGAAATAAAAATCTCGCCTGTTGGAATAATATTTACGTTACCAATATTTTGTAAAAGAGTTTTAAATTCAACTGGTGGATATTCATATAACCAGCTTGAAACACCAAATTCGTTAGCAGCTTCGAATTCTGCAATCGCAATAAATCTTCTAATATCATCCTTACCTAAGTAGTTTATACCAACAGGTAACACAATTTCTGTTACAAGCCCTACAACACCATCTTGAGAATCTGGCTTTTGAGTAGAAATCACAATTTCAAAATAATAGCCTTGGGTAGGAAAATCAGTTGGTAAATCAAAGTGAGCTGTAAAAGTTGTGGAGTCACCCGAACTCAAAAAGAATTCATTAGGCGATATTGTTAACCATCCTTTCTTTTCAAATTCAGATCTATTATCACCATCGGGATATGTAACTGATATAAAGTTACCTCTTTCATCAATCATCATATCGCGGGTAGTTATATAAAACTGATTATCAGTTAATTTAAAATTAGATACATGAATGATCTCATCGTAGGTGGTGCCGCCAGTAAGATTTTGATTGAGCACAGGCGGAGAAACTATTACTCCAGTTTGCTGTGCTTTAACACTTTGTACTGCAACAAAAGTAAATATACTAATTGCACCAACTATGAGTAATATTGTAGTCTGAATTGTTCGCACAAAAAAAGATTAACACCTTACAAATTAGCTTTGCAAGTAAATGTTAGTGTATCTGTATAATCTACTGCTGCAGGAGCCTCTTCAGAAGCAGTTGCATTTACATTATATTCTATAACGCCATTTGATAAGGCACCGGTAGAAGAAGCGATAGGAACACCATACGCATCAGTTGTAATTGGTCCCACTGCTGTTGTAGCTGTTAATCCTGTAAAGTTGGTATTTGCTGCAATTGAACCTGTTGAAGCAGATGAAACTCCACTAGCATAAATACCAAAACATGGATCAGTTCCTGAACAACTTAAAGTAGTTGCCGATAAGGTATCTTCTGCATCAGCGCCTGTTAAAGTGTAAGATCCCAATATTGAAGATAAGCCTCCGTTTTCACTTGTATACGAAACCTCTGCTCCACTTACTGTATTTGTTCCTAAACCGATTCTAATATCTTCAGTTGAAGATGTAACTGTACCGTATCTTAAAACACCTAAATCAATAGCATTATCACTAAATCCATTTGTAGTACCAACATCGCATCTTACAAAAGGTGCAACACTTGCAGTTATAACAACAGAGTCATCATCAATAATCGGTAAAGACATTATTCCCATATCTACCGAAGCTGACGTATCAAAGGTTTCTACCGAAATTACATAGTTACCAAGTGAAGCCGGATTATCAACACCACCTGTAATTATAAAACAGTAAACTTGGCCAACTGTTAAGTCACTAGATGCAAAAGTAACGGCCTGTGATGATACTCCAGTTGCCTGGGAACCAATACCTGGCCATGCATTAGCACATTCAGAATCCCAATCAAGAATACCACTTGTACTTACAGTTATATTTGAAGCTGTAGAATCTACTGTATAGCCTGCATCAAAGGTAACTGTAACCTCATCTTCGGTGTCAGCGGTAGTAGGTTCAACCTTAATTAAAAAGTTAACATCTGTAATACTTGCCTCTACCCGAGAGGGTTTAATACTAAATTTTGCAAATGTAGCTGCGCTTAATCTATTTGAGAATAGATTACTAAATTCTATTCCAAAACCGAATACAAGCACTAGACACAAAAAATATATGCGAAGTTTTGTAAAGCGTTTGACCATTTTTCTTATCAATTTAAAGAAATTCCTTTAAAGCTATTAAACAAAACTTAAAGGTTAAAGTCAATACGCTTTTTATTCATACCTTAGTGCATCTAAAGCAGAAATCTTTTTGGCTCTTTGTGCAGGATAAATACCCGTAGCTAAACCAACAAGTAAAGATAAAAAAATCACAAGCAACACTAATGAAGGTGGCACATGTGATATATCAAGCCAGCCCATGCCTTTTGGTAAAACAACTAAAGACAATAAAGCGCTTAATATTTTACCCACAACTATTCCAATACCTATTCCTAAAAAACATCCTGTAAGTGCTAAGAGTAAACTTTCAGTTAAAAACAGCTGCTGTATTTCTAAAGAATTCATTCCCATTGCTTTTAATAAACCAACTTCTTTTGTTCTTTCTAATAAGGAAACAGTTAGTGTATTAAATACACCTAACGAAGCAACAAGCAAGGCTACCATTCCTAGCAAAGTTAAAAATACTCTAATATTATCAAAAAGAATTTGGATTTGATTTACTGTATCTACAACTGACCCAGTAGCAAAACCCATTGCATTTATCTTTTCTCGGATTTGTACAACATCTGACACATTAGAAACAATTACTCTTAAAGATGAATAATTCTGTAACTGTAGATTATTTAAATTTTCAATTGGGAAATAAAAGATTGGAGTAGATCCTTCTTCAATTAACCCAACAATCCTATACTCTACTGTCTCTGTTTCTAGCTTTTCATTTTCAGATAATAACTCTGACGGTATTCTAAAAATCACCTTAATATTTTTATCTATAATATTACCCTCACCAATCCCTAAAAGTTTTAGCATTTCGGTATTTACTACAATTTCATTTTGTATATTTTCACCTAGTGTAAGTACTTTTGTGGCTACCGGTTCATCTACTTCTTCTGAAATAGATACCGTTTCAAGTACTGCATCTTCTTCTATTTCGATACCTAGAACTCTATTTTTTGAGTTAGATTCCAAACCGGGACGATTTTCAAAAAGCTGACCTTGTACTGGATCAATTTCAGACGTAACTAAATATTCTGAATCTATTCCATAAGCTGCTACAGTAGATACTGAACCTGCGTAACTTACTTGTGCAATTACTGCATAAATTGGAAAAACCTGATTAATCTCTTCTATCTCTTTAATATTTTCTAAAGATTTGCTGTTAAGACTAACTTTCTGTCCGATTTGTGGTGTAACATCAATATGTTTCATTGCTTCAAAAGTAGCCACCTGAGAGATAACAAAATCTTGCAAACCATAGCCGATAGAAACTAAAAGAACTATTACGCCAATACCAATAGCCATCCCTCCTACAGTTACAATTGTTCTAACTCTTTTAAATACTAAAGTTTTAAGCGACATTTCTACTAAATCTAGTCTTTTTACATTTTCACCACTAGGGAATAAGGTATTTAAACTGTTTAATATATAAGTAGTAGCAGATTTTAACCATTGCTTTAAAATTGGCGGAAAAATTCTTATACCAAAGATTAACTGTAAAAGTTTAGAGATTAAGTAAATTGTTAAAAAAACAGTATATAAAATACTATTTACCACATCTTTTAATATTGCTTTTATTGTTTCCATACTTCTTAACAGTTTATAAATCAATAATATCTTTTTGATCCTGCTCTCTTTGTTGCCTTATTTTTTCAATAAGTTTTTTCTTTTCTTCATCTTTATAAATAGATGTATTTAAAATTTCGCCATTAAACATTTTTACTACTGTTTTACCGTAAGGTAGATATTCAAGATCATGCGTAACCATTATTACTGTCTTTTTATGTTTAGTGTTCAGTTCGGACAGCAGCTCAATAAGTTTCTGACCAGATTCATAATCTAAGTTACCCGTTGGTTCATCAGCAATTATTATTTTAGGGTCTGTTGCCAATGCTCTTGCCAAAGCAGCTATCTGCTGCTGTCCGCTAGAAAGCTCTTTTGGGCTAAGAGCAGCCCACTCCAAAAGACCAAGTTGCTCAAGCAATTGCTCTGCTGTTTTAAGTCTTTTACTTTCGCTAACACCACTTAAAGCAAGTGGTACTGCAACATTTTCTACAACACTTAAAGATTTTATCCAGTATGGTTGTTGATAAACCATACCTATATATTTTTTACGTAACTCACCCCTTTGATCATCATTCACTAATGAGTTATTTATATCAGCAGAGTTCGGATACAAATATTCTCCTAAGAACTCAACATTACCAGCAGTTGGAACTTCTAAACCAAGCAAAATGTGTAAAAGAGTTGATTTACCGCAACCTGATTTACCAAAAATAATCAAGAAATCTTCATCTGCAATTTCAAAATCAATATTTTTAAGTACGTGTATTTCCTGAACTTTAGTGTAGAACGTTTTTGATACATTTTTAATCTTGATTATACTTTTCATAAATTACTAGGTTCCAAACTGAAATAACTGTAATAAACTCCTAATTATAATTTCCAAAATATTGTCTGATGCCTTTGGCGTAATAGTTGCCATATCTACAGAAAACGCTGAATTATTTGCTTCATCTTTAGAAATAGCTCTTACATGATAAACTTTGGCTGGCGATAGATTTGAAATAATCACTGTGTGATTTAAAACCAAATTTAAATCTTCCTGCGTTTTTTGAGTGTAAGCTGTTCCGGTACCTTCTCCAAATTCCACTTGGGAAGTTGCAGGCTCATCTGTTGTCCAGCTTATAATTATCTGTGCTGATGTATCAGTAGATGTATTAGCACCCTGCACAATCGTAGTTTCCACTCTTAAATCAGATATCTTAGGCGGTCTTGTATCTGTAGCGGTAGTAAAACGTTGTAAGTTACTTGACACTTCATTACCAAAAGAGTCCCTAGCTTTAACAGTTAGCATATAATTAGTATTCGGTAAAAGACCTCCTACTTGCATGCTCTGTTCGCCTCCAACGTATTCTGTTCTTACCACTTCTTTTACATCAGAAGGATCAGACTGCGGATAATAAGATACTATTGAAGACGTTGCAGTATTTGTTTCGAATGTAACTAACACTGTTGATTCTGCAGTATCTTGCACCTGCTGTAGTCTTAAATTACTAATATTTGGTCTTGGAGGTGTTGTAAAATCTAAAATTGTACCTGAGTACTCGGCATTTTCTTCGTCTAAAACATTAATTCTATAAAAGTACTTTGTTCCATCGGATAAACCTGTTAATTGAGTAAAGTAAATAGTTTCTGCTATAGAAGTACCAGTTTCAACAACACCTCCAAATGCAGTTGTTGTTCCATAATATACTTTTACTTTAGATGCGCCAACAGAAGTAAATTTTATTACGGCACTACTTAAATTCACGCTACTTACCACAACATCTTTTATAAAAGGCGGCGGAGCTGTTGTAAATGTTTTTTCTTCTGATATACCTGTATTACCGTCTCCATCAGTCCATTTTGCTCTATAATAGTATGTAGTATCGGGATTTAATCCTTGTAGATTAATTGAGTGAAAGGTTTTTTGCTCAGAATTAGCTGTCTCTTCAGGATGATAATTTCCACTTTCAGTACCATTTGCAATTTTTGAATCAGAAGGCCTACTAGTTGACCATTGAATTTCTGCTTTTTTAGCGGTTATATTTATTGCAACCGGTTCACTTTCTAATGGAGCAGGTTCTACAAATCTACCTGTCGGTAATATGCTTACTGCATTCGTTCCCGAACTTAAAGAATTAGCTCCATCTTTAGTAATTACTTTGTAATAATATATTTTTGATTCCGGGGTTAAATCTACATACGATAAGCCTGTTGATGTGCCAACTTCAGTAAAATCTGTTCCGTTTTCTGAACGCAGTACTATATAAGTTAAATTACCTGCTCCTTGGTAAACAGGAAGTAACCAAGTTAACGTTACCATCCACCTGCTTTCGGCTTTAATTGATGAATCAGATGCTGTTAGGCTGCCTACATTATCAGGATCATTAGAATCTAATGTAAATGTTCCAGTAATATAGTTAGACGGCGAATAATTATTATTGTCATCTATTGCAACAACATAAACTGTATTCGTACCTTTATTGACATTTGGTAATGATGTTGCACTTACAGTTAAATTATTGCCATTATCTATGTATGTTACAGGATTAGTTTGTAAGGTACTTAATATTGAAGGCGGCGCTGCATTTACCATATAGTAGTATTTCTGGATTGTTCTATCAAACGAAGGTGTAGCTTCGGGCCAGCTTAAAGCAAAGCTATTCGATTCCGATATAGATGGTGTAACAGTTACACTGTCGGCACCTCCAAATGTTGGAGCAGCACCGCCAAAAGCTAATTTACAGGTTCGTATTGTAGCTTCAGATGATACATTACCAGCTGCATCAACAGTTCTAAAGTAAACAATATTATCGCCTATATCAATTGCCTCACCATCTTGATCTTGAGTTAATGTTCTAGAAGACTCATTAAGAGGAATATAACTACCAATGCCTAATGCAGTATCTTCAGCTGTTCCAAGCCAAGGACCAGCTATCGAGTTGATTTGATATTGCCAACCTAAAAGACCGGCTCCAGGACTAGAATCACTTGAAGATACCGCCCCTTCTATAGGCCACGAAAAATTCATATCTGCAACACTTGCAAAAATTGCAGCAGCACAAGATAAATAAGCAACATTAGTAGGAAGACCGTTATCAAATCTGAAATTAAAAGATACTAACGGTTCATCTGTAATGTTACCAGCATTATCAACAGCTGCAATGTATAAGTAATAAGCAGTATTGCTTGTTTCTAGCCATGTTGTACCTCTATAATCAGCATCTGCAAAATCAATATTCAAAGTTGAAACTAAAAATCCTGAACCATTCCCGCACTCTGTGTCTGCTGAGGTTATGTGTACTTCATCTAAATTAGTATTTCCTGGTAAATATGGGCTTATTGCTGTTTGTAAATTAGGATTAGTCTCTCCTAAAGATATATATAAACAATATCCCATTATTCCCACTCCTCCCGGGTTATCAAATGCTTCATCCCATTCAAAGTAAGGAGCCATCTGATTAGTCCAATCATTTAATTCCATATAATTTGAAACAGCTGAAGTTCTTTTCATACTTATCTCAGATATATTTCCAGGTGCAGTTAGGTCTGTTGTCATACCTACTGTTAAATGATTCAATACAGGAATTCCAAATTCACTTGGTATAAAGAATGCTTTAACTGCAATCTTTTTTGTTGAAGTTGGGAAGTCATTCATTACAGATACCGACAGCTCTTCTACTGTATTAGATTCCGATTCATCTGCTGCTACTTCCCATGAATCCCCATCATAATATTTCCAGCTATTGCCGGATTCGCACGTAGCAGCATCGTCATCGCATAATTGATACCTAATTTCAGAACCTAAAGGTTTAACAACATCTGTATTGCATGTGCTTGCTGCTAAAGTACCTTCGCAGAATGTATCCCAATTTGAAACCTGATTGTTTAGATAAGCTTCGCTAGTATAAAGAGAATATATTTGATTAGCTTTCTCAAGAATAAAGTTATCGGCTATTACTGTTTTTCCTGTTTTAACTGCAAGACCGTAGTCTACGTTGCTATTAGAGCCGGTGATAGTTGCAGACAACTTATACCACCCTTCTCCAAGATCAGTGTAATTTGTGGCTATTGCAGCTCCATTGTGATACAGTGCAGCAACATTGCTATCTACTACACCACCTTCGCTGCCTTCAGTGTTATCTTTGACTACAGCTGAAAGATTATACTGATTAGTATCACCGACGTTTATAGTTTGATATAGCCTAGCATCGGCAATATTGCCGACGGCAACTTCGTTGCCGCCGCCGTCCTCCCGGCCGGCGGAAGATAAATAAGATTGGAAGATCTCTACAGGATCACTGGCGCAGCGGAACCCGATAGCAACAATCGAATTCGTAGGACCGAAATCCAGGTACAAGGCGAAAGCCCCCGCGTTAGATGTATTAGACCAACCGCCACCACGGAGAAAGGCCCTTATAGCAGTGGAGGCCGACTCGCTATTTGAGTAAATTCTTCCAACACCTTGAACGGTGTTAAATGAGGTATTTGCAGGTCTGTAAGCATCAGCTCCAAGTGGACCCCAGTTTGTAATGTTAGGAAACTCTCTATATGCATATCCAGATTGTCCAGATTGGTCTGGCTGATCAGCTTCTGTAATTGTATTACTTGTCCACTCCCAAACATTTCCAGACAAGTCCCAAATCTTGGAACCGTTAGATAAAGTTAAAACTCTAACTTGATTACCTGCTGTGCCAGATTGATTTGCGTTTAAATTAGAAGCAACCGTTAAAGCCTCAGTATCACCGGTGCTATTAGTAAAGGCTGCAACATTTGCATCGTTGCTGCTTGCCCGTAAAGACTGTGCTGGTTGATTATCGTTGTGTCCGGCAAATAAGTAACCGTTGCCTACCGATCCAAGTGTCCAATTCTGATTTTGAGCTTCGGCATTACGCGCAATTGTTTGCCATTCATTATTGCTAATTAAATGATAATTCGGACCAATTGCTGAACAAGCTTCAAAAGAATCAAAACTTGTAGAGCTTTGGGCAATACGCACCCATGGTCTGCCTTCTGGTACGGACATCGCAACATATCGTGTTTGAGTATTACCTCCTGCCCAGTTGGCAGCAAGGCTATTTCCACCATCAGCTATGATCTGACTAGTTTGTGTATCATAAGCTTTAGCCTCGTATTTCATTACCAAAAAATTGTTAGTTCCGTAAGTACCTGGATTACCAGGAACTTCTACCCAACCTGCAACCGCAGCTGCACCAACATTCCAATTTGAATTTCCGCTATCAAAATGAGCATTACTGAATTTATTAGCGTTTGGTCTGGCACCACTATCATCTAAGCTAACCAGTGAAGAATTATATGTATACTGACCTATATTTGCAGTATTAAATGTCCATAATTTAACCGTATCGTTTAAAGCTAATACTCTAGAAACTAGAACTACTAGCAAAAGGAATAATAATAAACCTGCAACTATACGATACATACGATTATCGTCCTTTTTTGTTAGGTTATACTTTGCAAGAGGGTTCTCCACCTTTATTTACTATATAAACAAATAGTTTTACTCTTTTATTAAGATATAGTTTTTTTATATCAAAGTCAAAAAATTTACTAAACTAAACGCATGTTTTTCCTTAGGCCAAAAGTATCAGCCATTTGTAGATGTCCTCGCATAGAAGCTTTGGTTCTAACAAACATACCTGTATGATGCTTTCTTTCACTTTTTAATCTTTTCTTATATTTTCTGCGCATTCTCTGTAAAGTTTTGCCTTTTATAGTTACATGATCATAAAATATTCTATATCCTACAAAAGAGATACCGTTTTTAACATTGTCCAAATAAATCTTATCAGGATGAAGCTGCAATTTTAGTTGAATCTGTAAGAACTCTTCTATTTGTGCTTTAAGCTCCCATAAATATTTTTTGTCTGGATGAATAATTAAAAAATCATCCATATATCTGGCATACCACTTTACTTTAAGTTTATGTTTTACAAACTGATCAAATTTATTTAAATAAATATTTGCAAATAGCTGACTTGTAAGATTGCCAATGGGAATGCCTCTTCTTTCTTCAGGAGAAAGTATTTTCGTATCGGTTATTATCTTCCTGTTTAAGTCTGTTAATGTGTGAGTTGTGATTATTGTCTTCAGAATTTTCAGCATATCAGGTGACTCAATCTGCTTTTCTAAAATTTTAATTAAAATATCCCACGAAATGCTAGGAAAATATTTTCTTATATCCATCTTTAAACAATAGATATCCTGCGATGGTCCATACTGAGAACGAGCAGCCTGCAAAAACTTTTTAACTCTTCTCATTCCAAAGTGAGTCCCCTTATTTATACGACATGCATAGCTATCATAAATAAAAACTTTATCGTACATTGGGTCAAGAATCTTAAAAAGAATCTGATGGATTATTCGGTCTTCAAAACTTGGAGCTGAAATCAATCTGAGTTTTGGATCGTGTACAGTAAAACATACATATTTGTCTGGAGTATAATTGGGGGAAATTAATCTCTGCTGAACTTTTAGAAGATTACGCTCCAAATTAAAATTAAACGTCAAAATAGTTTTTTTGTAGCGTTTGCAAGATCTTGCTTTAACAAACGCTAAGTATAAATCTTGTTGTGTTGATATTTGTGTTAGCACTTACAAAACCATTTACCATGTAATGTAAGGACTGCTTGGAATAATACCGAATGAGCAGTCCAAATACCTATTTAAATCTGCTTCTATAATCTAAAAACAGCAATAAAGGCTTTATATTTTCTTTTTAAAGAAGGAAAAAACAACTGTGATCATCTAAGCTTGGAATACTTTTCCGTAAAAAAGTATCATCTGTCTTGGCACTTTAAGTTATCACTGGCGCAGCGGAACCCGATATTATCATTCGTATTCGTTGGATCGTTATTCAGGTTCTAGGCGAAAGCCCCCGCGTTAGATGTATTATTCCAATTGCCACCACGGAGAAAGGCCCTGCTGTTTTCCCCAAATTTTATGGTATCACAAATAAAATTACAAAGCGCGTCTAATGTTTAGGCCTAACCCAAGCATTCATAATTTTTGAAATCTCGTTTAGCTGCAATGCAGCAAAATCATATTGTTTAATACTTAGTATCTTTAGGTCTTTAGAAAGCCTTAGCAAAATTCTAAGTTCATCAAGTTTACAAGAAAGTTCACTCTTCTTATTAAATCTTTCATTAGGCGGTAGCACATTAACATCAATTACTAAAAGTAATAACTCTATGGCCGAAGTAGAAATATATTTACCATGAATTAATCTGTAGCTTTTAGGAAATTTCTCGATACGGGGATAGAGCCATAACAGAAAATCATAAATTTTCTGAAAAAGTATAAGATTATTATAATTTGACATAGAAAGCAGCCTCCGTTTTTTATAATAGCAGAATTGAAAAGAGAATACTTATAGAGTAAAATCCATATGCTATTAACAATTATGCTGCGGTGGTGGAATGGTATACACGACGGACTTAAAATCCGTTGCCCTTTAGGGCGTGTGGGTTCGAGTCCCACCCGCAGTATTTTTATCTTCCCTGCTCTTGCGCGGCGTCCCA
The DNA here is from genome assembly GCA_030834985.1 of Candidatus Dojkabacteria bacterium. Taxonomy (GTDB): domain Bacteria; phylum Patescibacteriota; class Dojkabacteria; order J137; family J137; genus Brojett037. Next base: position 127 of record JAUQWV010000002.1, on the reverse strand, counting down.
TATATGACAGCAAAAAAACGCGGATTGTGTTATCCTATGCTGTTAATTTAGTGTAGATAGGGTATATGAAAAAAAATACAAGTGTCCTTTATGCTGCACAACTGCTAATGTAATACGGCAGAGAAAA
>JAUQWV010000001.1 GCA_030834985.1 Candidatus Dojkabacteria bacterium | reverse complement strand
ACAAAATTTACCGACTGTAAAGGTAAATTTAAGAATTTAAATGGAAAAAAACCTGTAGAAATCACATTACGAGAAGATAGGGTTTTAACCCCAATTTTTAAGAAAATATAGCGGGCAACTGTCAGAAATGGTACACTGCCTAGGAATGTGGGTTAGATTAGATGAGCTTACTGCAAATGGTTCAGACGCTGAAGAATTTATTAACTTCAATAACATTTCAACTACAAGTAGTTTTGATATCGATGGTTCGGGTAACTTAAGATTTGAATGGCCTTCAAAACTAGTAACTGGAGTAGAAGAAACTACTAACTTCTTACCTGTAGGTGAATGGAGGCACTTAGTAGCAACTTATAATGGTTCAACAGGTCAAAGAAGAATATATATTAATGGGCAACTAGCTGCACAAGATACTGCAGATCCTAGCTATACTCTTGAAATATCAAAGATTTCAATTGGTAAAGGTGGCTTGGGCTCATCTACCGGACTTGTAGGAGCAATTGATGAAGTATTTATTTACCCAAGAGTACTTACAGATACAGAGCTTATGGTATATGTAAATACTTATTCCTGGGAAGAATACAATAATAAAAGAGGTCGAGGTCCTGTATTGAATTTAACAGGAGATATAACAGTTGATCAAGGAGCATTATTAACTGCAAAAGGATTAGGCTTTCCTAGTGAAGAAGGTCTAGGACGAGGTATCAGAGGTTCCGGTCAATCTGGAGGAGCAGGAGGTGGACACGGCGGAAGTGGAGGAAATGGAGAAAGTGACGGCGGTTCTGCCGGCCCAAATGGTGGAACTTTTTATGGTAATCAGCGAAGACCTTTCACTCTAGGTTCTGGCGGAGGTAGAGCAGGAACCGGTGCTGCGGGAGGGACAGGTGGAGGTGCTATTGCGCTTAGAGCAAGAACTGGCAATGTAAATATTTTCGGAACTTTAGATGTTAGTGGTACTAATGGATTGACAGCCTCTCCGGGAGGCGGTGGGGGAGCAGGAGGAAGTATTTTAATTGAAGGACAAACCTGTGACATACCAGGCAATCTTTTAGCTGAAGGTGGTAATGGAGGTGATGATGCATTTGACGGAGGAGGAGGTGGTGGGGGAAGAATCTCAATTCTTTACACACAAGGTCCTTGTGAAGCTACTGGTAATGTAACCGTAGCAAATGGTAGTTCAAATGGCGGCCAACCAGGCCAGGTTGGAACTTTCCCAACAATATCAAGTATTCCATCCACTCCATCGTTCAAAGAACAATATAAAGCAGATGGCTTAACAAATATTCCAGTTGGAGGAACAACGCCAGAGCAAACTGTTAATCTAAAAGTTAGCTTAAGTGACCCAGGAGCATCAGTTGATACTCCTAAAAACTTAACAGCTGAGTTTGAAATAGTAGGTGTGTCAGAAGAGTTCTTAGCAGTCAATATTCTAAAAGGAAAAATAGAGCCAGCATACCAAGATACTGTATTTGCAGGTGTTGTAAATTCGCCATCATATGAATACATAGGTGGAGATCCACTAATTGCATCTGTAAATGTAGCAGGGCTTCAGCCTGGTGGTGAGTATAAATGGCGAGCAAGAGTTATAAGTTCAGATAATATTAGCGGCCAATGGACAGAATTCGGTAACAACTCAAGTAATCAACCAGACTTTGTAGTTACAACAACTAATATATTAGATTTAGTACCAAGTACAGATACGGTGGAGGTTGGCGAGCCATTAACATTAATTGTTAATGCCAAAAATGGTGATGACATAGACCCTAGCTACAGAGGAACAGTAGAATTCGAATCAAGTTCAGAAAGTGCAGATGTACCTGCTAACTATGAATTCGGAGAAGAGGATAATGGTAGCCATACATTTACAGATAGTGTTGTGTTCTATGAGCCTGGGACTCATACAGTTACAGTAAATGATCTATTAGCAAGTAATTTAGAAGATACAATTACAATCAATGTATTAGCTCCAGAAGTTCCTACATCAACACCGGTTGGTGGAGTTACACCGGAATTCTGTGAACAAAATCCAAATGCACTTGAATGTAACGTGGTAGTAATTACGAATGTAACTAAGAAAATAATTGATAACACTACTGTAGAAGTTTGCTTTGATACAAATATCCCTACAGTAGCAGTAATAAATTACGGACTATCAGAAGGGGCAACATATACAGATTCTGTAATAGTAAGTAGTGAGTATGCAACTCATCATTGCGTTACTCTTAAAAACTTAGAAGATAATTCTGGTTACATAATGGAAATTGTAGCTACGGCTCAAAATGGTAAGCAGGGTAAACATAGTGATGCATTCGCAACTGATGAAAATATAGAGGTCATTCCAATTGCAGATGCTAAGCAATGTATTGCAATAGATCCAAACGGCTATACATTTAATTCTAAAGGGCAAGCAATTCTAAACTTTAAAACAGCAGAGCCAGCATTCTGTAAAGTAGTCTATGGAAATAGTAAAGATGACTTACCACATACATTTGAACTAAAAGAGAAAGTTGAAAATCATAAAGCTGTGCTTGAACTATCTAAGCTGGATGGTGTAAGCGATTTATTCTATAAAATAGATTGTGTAAACCTAGAAAGAACATGCATTAGCAGCGGTGTAATTCCTGCATCAAGGTACAAGAGTTATTATCCGCAAAAGCCTTTAGAGATAACTATTAGTGAAACTGCATTACCTGTAGCATTACTAATAGTAACTGGGGCAACATTCTTAGTAAATATAATGAGCTATCCAGGCTTTATGATGTACGCAATTCCATGGTTAACAAGCCGAAGAAGAAAAAGTACATGGGGTATTGTTTATGACGAAAAAACTAATGAACCAGTACCGTTTGTTATGATCAGACTTTACAACTCTATGGGACAAATTGTTAAACAAGTTGTAACTGGTTTTGATGGTAAGTATGGATTTACAGTCAATAAAGGAGTTTATACAATAAAGGTGAGCCATTCAGATTATCAAGAGTATAAATTTGATGTAGAGATTCACGAAAAGGAAGGAATTGCAGCAGAAAATGTCGGCTTAATTAGAAAATCTACAGGCCAAAGCAAGAGTATTAAAGATAAAATTAAAAGATTTATGAGCAAGATAAAGAAACATCTATTCAATATAAATAGAGTAATTGTGATAGCTGGCTTCTTATTATCAATTATTGCACTAGTTATAACTAGAAGTCCGCTCAATGTATTGGTAACTCTGGTTTATTTAGTACAGTTTGCAATATTGATCTTGCTTGGACGTGGAAAAAGAGATTGGGGATATGTTTATGACTCAAAGAGTAGCAAAAGAATTAAAGGCGCAAGTGTTCGAGTATTTAATATCAGAGAGAGCAGGCAGGTTGATGTACAGTTAACAGACGAAGAAGGTAGGTTTGGATTTAACTTAGAAGACGGTGAATACTATCTACAAGTTAATGCAAATGGATATTCAATGGATGAAGGTTCAATAGGAAAATACGACAAGCTACAAAGTGCTACCGGCTATACTTTAATAAAAGTAGTAGTAAAAAAAGGTAAGAAGATTAATGTTGCGTTACCTTTAAAGGCAGATAAAGCCTTTACTAGCAAATTTGCAATGGGAGAATAAGTAAGTTAGTGAAGGGTGGGTTGCTTAAGCAACCCACCCTTACTGTCCGAGGTTTTAGCCCGGACGTAGAGTGGACCACCCCCTTTCCTCTAAACTAACTCCTGCAAGGAGTAGTAGAGGAAAGGTCATTAGCTTTGTCATAGTGGGGTCCTTTCACTATTTTACGATGACCAGGGTTCCCCCCAGGTCTAGCTTGATTATATTTTGTATATAAAATTATGACAACAAGAATCTGAAGAAGCAGAGGAGTTCTTAGTTAAAATTTTTTATACTCTCCTCTACTCTATTTTTTAATTCCTGAAGACTTTGATCATCTATAACAGATACAATTATTGCATCTAGATTCTTTTCTTTAAACATGTTTTTAGCTAATTCAATCTGTTTTTGGTTTTCGATGACATCTGATTTTGTTAATACTATCAACTCGGGTAGATTATATAGGTGCTCATCTATATTTTTAATCTCCTGCCGAATAGTATTGTAAGCTTCTAATAAATCTGGATTTTCTAAACTAATAAAGTGTAAAAGCAGCTTGGCAGATTTAGTATGCTTAACAAATTTTGTTCCTAAGCCTTTACCTTCAAATGTTTTTTCTATAAGACCAGGCAGATCCATTAAAGTAACATCACCCAATCTACCAAGCTGCGGAATTAGCGTAGTAAAAGCATAAGACGCGACCTTAGCATTGGCATTAGTTATTGCATTCAATATAGAAGACTTTCCTGCGTTAGGTAGTCCAATAAATATAACTTCTCCCAGTAATTCCAGTTCTAATTTAGCATTTAATTCCTCGCCGGGAGTCCCTTTTGTGTGCTCATACAGGCTAAATTCGCCACCCTTTTTAAATGCAATATTACCTTTTCCTCCACTACCTCCTTTTAAAATAAGCTCTTTTTGTCCTGGTTTATCGATTCTTACAATTAAATTGCCCTCTTGGTTATAAACATTAGTAGCTATGGGTACTTTAACAACAAGATCTTTACCATTTTTGCCGGTAGAGTTATTTACACCTCCTATTTCACCATTTTCTGCTTTAAATTCCTCATCTTTTTTTATAAAGCTTAAATCATAAAGGTTGGTTGACCCTTCCAGATAAATATCACCGCCTTTTCCGCCTATACCTCCATCTGCTCGTTTTTTTCCGCCAAGCGACTTCAAGGCGACCCTTCCGTCTCCTCCTTTTCCTGCTATAAATTTTGCTGTGGCTAGGTCTCGAAACATTGAATAGAAATAAGAAGCAAAAATAGTTTAATATTTAATGCTCGGGGTCAGGGATTCGAACCCCAATTAACGGCTCCAAAGGCCGCTGTCCTACCATTAGACGAACCCCGAACACTAAATACTAGCTAGGAATTGTACCATTTTAGCCTTACTCTTAAAAGTGTCATTAAAATATAGAAGTTTGGTGTTATAGGGCATTGACGATTTTTAAATTTAGGGGTTAATATCTATTACTTTTTAGAGAAGTCTATATGGTAGAAAAACTATCTCAAATCCAAAATTTGTACTACATTTTTCCCGAAGAAGATGAAGAGGTTGAATTAGAGGAGGGTTTTGTAGAGCTTGAGGACGATACGGATGAGGATGAAGATACCGAAGGTATTGAATGGCTATGGGAAGAAGAAATTCAGGTAGATGGACCTATCGGCCCTATTATCATTAAAAAAGGCAAATATACTACAGAAACTTTTTAAAGCTTTATTTAACTTCTCTTAAAAACTTCAATTCTGATTCTTTAGTAATTATGTTCCTGTATAGGTTTCCTATCATCCTTGTATATACAAAGAATGCAAGATAAGTTACTACCATTGTAAAAGGTATTTGGATTAATAGTTGTGCAATTCCTTGTAGCAGTTGATTAGATCCTGCCACTAGACCTGCTAAAACCTCTAGTACACCTATTCCTAATCCCATAGCAAAAGCAGTAACCATAATAACAAGAATAGCTGCTAAAAAATACCAAAAGTATTTTCTACCTATTCTAAAATTAGATTTAAAATTAAATGCTTCTGCAAAAGTATTTGTAGCAATCAATCTTAAATATGCCGGCATAGTGAACATATAAATCAAACTGCCTATAACCAACATTGCCAGAATTGCTACGCATGTAAGAACAAGTGCTATTGCAGGTAATGCTGCTGTAGCAACTCTTAAGCCATCTGGTCCAGTTAAGGAATTTAGAAATGCAAGTAACACAAGTCCTGCTAACAAAGGAATAACTACAATTATTACAATAAATACAAAGATGATAATTCCATAGACAATAGAAGCCAAAAAATATTTAGAAATCTTTTTAATTACATCTGCAAAAGAATATTCCCAAATAAGTTTAGTAGCTCTTTTTTGAATTCCTGATTGGACAACTTCGTAGGTATACCATATTCCAATTACACTATATATTAATGTAAGTAAAAAGCTTGCTCCAAATAAGCCTAATAATAACAATGCTTGGTTAGGATCAGGTTGATAAGTAGCGCTATTATTGCCTACCATATCCATAATAACTCCACATGCATTTACTAAAAATGAAAGGAAAAATATTATTCCAAATTTAAGGAGCCAATTTTTTTCCTTAAATAAAAACGATACTGAATCGCCTATATTGAGCATAGATAGTAAATAAAAATTAATAAGAGCTATACGGCACAATTGTTAATGTTTCTTTATAAATTTTAGCATTATTTTTAATACTAGACTTAACTTTTAATTTGTAACCGCTTATACCATTTAAAAGAGGTAAGTCTTTAGAATCAAAGAGTTTACTGAATGTGGCCAACGGACCTCCGACTTTTGCTGTAACACCAGTATCTGTAAAATCAATTGGTGATGAACTCACAATAATCGTACCTAAGTCTTTAGGATTTAGTTGATAATTAGTTGAAGATTCATTTCTTAATCCAAAACCACTAATAGTTCTTGCAAAGTTTCCTGAGTACGAAGGTATACTGTCACCCGATATGCTAATTAACTTTTCATTTGGGGAGTTTATTAAAACATCAATTCCATTTAGTGCATTTGTTGTAGTTTTAATATAGATTGTATCTTTAGAAGTTGTAATATCATCAGGAGTAATATCTAAATAATATAAAGTATAGGGTGGAGCGCTATTAATATCTGATGTGGGAGCAATATCTATATCAAAAATTAAACTTGTGTTTGAAGTTGCTGCAGTTACTGCTGGACTCCATTCACTTTGAATAAAAGTGCCGTCAACATTTATTTGCAGTAACGCAGCAACTCTCAAATAATAAAGAGTGTTGGGTTTAAGGCCGAAAATATTATATTTCTGATAAGTTTTATTTTTGGCCGTACAGTATTTATGCAAATATGTACCTTCCCATTCACATTTGTATAAAAAATCAGATAAATCTAAAAGTGGTTTAGGAAATCGATTAAGGCCACTAATATATTGGAGGCCTTCAGTAAAAGAAGAGTTAGATGCAATTTGAATTGCATATCTTGTTATGCCATTATTGTCGTTTGTACTTAATTCAAATTTAGCACGGTCATAGCAGCCTGGTGCAGAGCACACACCTTGCATTCCATTTTCACCAGGTATTCCTAAACAATTTGTTGTACCTGAATTAGTCGATGTTTCAAAACAAAGTACTTCTGGCAAAGAAATATTTTGTGACGAATTAGTTTTTTGTGCTGAAACTGGAAGGGTAACTATTATTAATAAAACAAGTGTAAAAAATTTTTTCATATTCACATTTATTCTATTCTAATTCTTTGCAAAAACAAAATTTCTTGTTTATTAATATAAAAATTTTTTACTATAAGCTATTTATTTTTTTGTTATTCATAAAAAATATTTTATTCATTTAATTATGTTTTAAAAAATTTTGTATATATTAAATTAATACTTTGCACTTAAATTTAAGAAGTCTTGTAGTATATTTGTGGTTGACTAAGAAGTCTAATTTTTGGTAAGATTATGTCGAATATTTCTGGAATAACTTATCAAAATAAGTTACCGTGAATGCTAAAACATTGGTGGGTTTACGGTATGTACGCGAACCAATTTACCAAGTTATTCTGGAAAACCAGCGCTGGATATTCAAATAAAAATTGAAGTGTTAGTAATAATAACATACAGTTACTCCTGTATCATTCCTTTGAAAAATTTCCGATAGTTGCAATATCTTTTATTATATTTTTGTAGTCAGACGCTTTCATAATTATTGAAGCTGTTTTTTTGCCGCAATTAAAAGAAATGGTATCATTTAAAAACAGCTTCTCTTCAATAAGCATTTTAATTTCATTTTCTAATAAATTTCCAAACGGGGGAACGCCTCCAATCATAATTCCATATCTTTCAAAAATTACAGCGGGGTCTTCGAAACTAAAGTCTTTACCAACCACTGACTTTACTTTTTTTGAATCTATTTTTAAGTTACCGGGCAATACAAGCATTATATTAGTATCGGTTTTTGAAAGTCTTATTATTAAAGCTTTAGCACCTTCTTCCGGCTTTGTGCCGCGGACTCTTGCAGAGTCCGCGCTTGTGGGCGTAGGTTCATGTTCTAAATACTCAAACTGTATATTCTTTGAAGTTAAAAACTCTTTAATTTTTTGTACCACTAGATCTGATTTATCCACAGCCTGAGTATATATCACAAAAATCTAAAAGTGTAGTGTGGCAAGCGGATTTTCTAGTTGCATATATAGAAATTTATTCATATAATTCACCTAACTCATCTAGGACTGGGCCGCAAGGCTTGTACGTAGCCAGTTCTATGGTGGGTCTCCGCCCCGGAGTGCGGGTGTCATAAGCCGCCACGAAATGTAAGTTGTGGTGAAGCGGGAAAGTTTCCCCGCACGATGGATCGGAGTCCAAACGGATGCGCTGGCTAAGGCCGGAGCGCTCAGTAAGTGCCCGAGGCGAGATGCCGAGGGACCAGTTATAGTAGAGGATACGGTTCTGAAACCCTCTGTCCTCTACTCAACATTAAAATAAAAATAATGAACACAAAATTTGATAATAATAATAACGACAATAACTGCCATTAAGGGAGTTTCGTTATTATTGCTATTAAATAACAAGACTCCCAAAAGGGAGTTTTTTGTTACCTTTTGTAGTAATATTATTTAGTTATTGGCCGATAGCTTAACGGTAAAGCTGCCCGCTGTTAACGGGAGGAGTCCAGGTTCGAATCCTGGTCGGCCAGTTTTTTAAACATTAATTTACTAACCATGGAACGAACATATGTTAATCAACTAACTGATAGAGTTGGTGAACTAGTAAGAATAGTCGGCTTTGCCGAAAATCAAAGAGAGATGGGTAAGATTACATTTGTTGATCTTCGGGACATAACAGGAAAAGTCCAATGTGTTGGTTATCAATTAATGAATGATGTAACAATGGAATCTGTTATTGAAATTATTGGTGAAGTAAAACAGCGACCTGAAAAGATGATTAATGCTCAAGTTCAAAATGGATCGATTGAAATTGAAGTACAAGAATACAAATTATTAAGTAAAGCAGAGGGTTTGCCAATTATGGTAAATGCAAAAGCTTCAAATGAAGCTGAAGTAGATGTAAGGTTAGATTATCGATGGATTGAGCTTAGAAAACCTGAAAAACTTTTAATCTTTAAAGTCTGGACAGAGCTTGAAAGAGCTTTTATGGAATACTGGACAAGCAATGGCTATATAGAAATTCACTCTCCAAAGTTATTAGGTGCACCAAGCGAAAGTGGTGCAGAGGTTTTTGAAGTTAATTATTTTGATAGAACAGCATATTTAGCTCAGTCTCCTCAGTTTTATAAACAAATGGCTATGGCTGCAGGTTTTGAAAAAGTTTTTGAAATAGGTTCAGTTTTTAGAGCAGAGAATTCCAACACAATTAGACATACAACCGAATTCACCGGATATGATGCAGAAATTTCGTATATCGATTCTCATTATCAAATAATGGAAGAAGAAGAAAAGATGTTAGTTTTTGCTCTAACAAAAGTACAAGAAAAATATGGTGAAGAAATAAAAAGAGTTTTAGGTGTTGAATTAAATATTCCAGCCGTACCGTTTCCTAAAATAACAATGGCACAAGCAAAAGAAGTATTAGATAAATTAGGAATTAAAAGCGAGAAAGGAGGAGACCTATCAAGCGAAGAAGAACGCGAGCTTGGGAATTATGTAAAAAAAGAATTTAATCATGACTTTGTTTTTGTTACAGATTATCCAATTGATGTAAGACCCTTTTATCATATGAGGCATGAAGATAATCCAAATCTAACTAAAAGCTTTGACTTGATGTACAAAGGTTTAGAAATTACTACTGGTGCAATAAGAGAACATAGATATGATATTTTGGTAAAACAAGCAAAGGAAAAAGGAATGAACTTAGAAAACATTCAATTCTATTTAGATTTCTTTAGATATGGAATGCCACCTCACGGAGGTTTAGGCATGGGACCTAGTAGATTAGTAATGAAATTATTAAATCTGGAATCTATTAGAGAAGCAATGTTCTTATTTAGAAATCCAAGAAGATTAAATCCTTAAGTTATATTTTTGTTATGGAAGAATACACGATATCAAAATCAGACAGATTTGTAGGTAAAGAAATTGTTTTAAAAGGCTGGATGTACAATAAAAGGTCTTCGGGCAAGATTGCTTTTTTACAATTACGTGACGGCAGCGGTTTTATTCAAGGTGTTGTAGAAAAATCTGGCGTATCAGAAGAAACATGGAATGCTGCTGAAGAATTAACAATAGAATCTTCAGTTGAAGTTAAGGGAATTGTTAAAGCTGAACCAAGATCACCTAGTGGATTTGAGTTGCAGGTAATTGAGCTTAAAGTTATCAATATAGCTCCTGAATTTCCTATTGGTAAAAAAGAGCATGGGCCCGAGTTTTTGTTCGAAAATAGAGATTTATACTTAAGGTCAAAAACTCCGTGGGCAGTTCTAAGAATTCGCGACCAGGTTTTTAGATCTATCACTAACTTTTTCCATGAACAGGGTTTTGTCCGTTTTGATACGCCTGTTCTGCAGCCGACAAGTGCTGAAGACACATCTCAACTTTTTGAAATTGACTATTACGAAAGTAAAATGTACTTAACACAATCAGGTCAACTGTATTTAGAGGCCGGAATTATGGGGTTAGGTAAAGCTTACGATTTTGGACCAGTTTTTAGAGCAGAAAAGAGTAAAACAAGAAACCATTTATCTGAATTTTGGATGATGGATGCTGAAATGGCTTATCACGATCAGCAAAAGAATGAAGATGTTCAAGAAGCACTAGTAAAACGAATACTTAAAGATGCGCTAGAAAACTGCAAAGAAGAGTTAAAAATTCTAGAGCGGGACACATCAGTCATAGAGCGAGCAGTTAACGAAAAGTTTATAAGAATAAAGCATTACGATGCAAAAAAGCTGTTAGAAGAAAAAGGCTTTAAAGTAGATTATAACGATGATATGACTACTGAGGAAGAAATCGAAATTGGCAATCATTTTGGTATTCCTGTATTTATTGAAGACTATCCGTTTGCTATAAAAGCATTCTATATGAAAAAATATACAGATGAACGTAACATAGATAGAGCAATTAACGCTGACTTAATTGCTCCAGAAGAAGCAAGGGAAATAATCGGCGGTAGTCAAAGAGAAGATAGCTACGATAAACTCTTAACTGAATTAAAAGCAAGAAACTATAATGTAGAGGACTACCAATGGTATTTAAATATAAGAAAGTATGGAAGTGTTGAACACTCAGGTTTTGGTATAGGATTAGAAAGAACTGTAAGATGGATAAGCGGAGTACATCATATTAGAGAAACAATACCATTTCCACGAACTACTGTTTTAACAAAGCCTTAATTAAATCTGATGTCTGGCTGTTCGGCTTCAGTTACCTCTGTTATTCTATTTAGCAATATGCCGAACAGCCCTCTAAGCTCTTCACCAGCTGGTGTTAGTAATTTATTAATTTTTGCTTCAATGGTTTCAAGGCCTTCGGAAGGTTCTTTTAAAATTTCTAGATAGTGCTTAACCTCTTCAGCAGGATTTTCTTTTTCTGCCAAATTCAGAACTCTCAATAATTCAGAAATTGCATAATACCGTTCTTCTCGATTTTCAATGCCTAAATCAAACTTTAAAAAAGAATGGAGTTCATAAAAGAATTGAACAAAAATAGTAATTTCAGTTGATACGTGTTTGATTCCGCCTTGTTCGAGCATTACTTTATATTTTTCTTTCTCATCTTCTAATAAATTGTTCCATCCAGGTACTCTTGTTGCAATATTTTCACCTGCTACAGTTATTCCTAAAACCGGCTGCACTAAATTAACAACTTTAGCTAGTCCATTATGATTAAAAACCATTTTAATGCTTGTCATTAAATCAGTAATGTTACCGAATATCTTTCCTTGTTTACGGTATTTTTCAACCCAAACGGAGTTTTCTGCATTTATAGTCAAATTGTCAAAAGCAGCTTCACTCATTTGCAGTAAAACTCCGTCTAGACCTAAAAGGTCTTCTGCATAATAGTAAGTAGCTAATACAACAAAAGGAGCTTCATTTCTTGTTGTCGAAAAGTTACCAAGCCATACCTTCATACCATCATGCTCTCTTAACTCTGGTGCTAGGGTGTTTAATTGTCCAAATAGATTTGCAATAGAGCCGGTTGAAAGTACTATTAATTCGGAAGCTTTAATCGCCTCTATTGTTTCAGGATGGTCTGATTGTATATCTTCTATTGTTAACGGTTTCCCATTTTTTCTGACTAATGAGTATGTAGAAGGAGAAATTGGTAATGTTGCTTCATCTACTTTTTCTTCGCCAATATATTCTAAGTTAGTGTCTAAGTTTCTAGCAGATAAAGTTAAAGCTTCGTTAAATAAAAAGTGAGGAAAAACTCTAGGAGGTATAAAGCCTTTCTCTCTTAAAAACTCAAAGAATTTTTGATGATCCATACCTACTTTGTAAAGTAGATATGTTAAAAAAAGATTACCTATTTTATGCTTTGTTTCTGCGCTTTCAGTTTGGTTATATACATTTAAATACTTTGTACAAAAGGAGATAAAGCCTTCAATTAATTTATCATCGGTAATATTAAAAACAGTACAAAATTCAAGGCAATATTTAATAAACTCATTTATATCACTGCCTTTATATGCGCCGCTCATAACATCAATGTGTAATTTAGCAAGGGCGGGATCACTACAAGTGTCAAAAACAAAGCGTTCAATGTTCGCGCGTAAATCACCAATAGGTACAAATTTAGAAGTATCAACTTCTAAATCCATTAAAGGTAAAATTCTTTGCAAAATTCCTGTGTGACCTCCCGAATCATCTACACCTAGGATTGTATGAATCTCATAGTCCTGATAATCGGGGTTTGTAATTAAATCTCTATATGCAGCTGAGCCGTGACCGCCGACTCCCAGAATTGTAACCTTTTTATTTTCTGCCATTATATTAGTTCTAACAATGTGCTTATCTCACGTACTCCCCTGGGAGTCGGCTCAAAAGAATATTTATCACCTTCGCGCCTGATTCTGATAAATTCAACTCCCTCTATATTTTGATTAAAGCTGTCTATTTTATCATCTATCCAGTAAACTTTGGGGTACAGGCGTGAAAGGCCTAACCCATACATATTTTTATATGCTATTAAGTTTTTAGCCAGATATTCATTCTTATTATCTTCAATCATTAATGTTGGTAATCTAAATTTATTGAGTCTGCTGACTTTTAGTTTCAATTTATAATGGTCAGGTTTGGCAAATGTATAAATTAGGAATTGATGACTAAATTTGTTTAAAAACTGCAATGTATCGGAATACAAATAATCATTGCCTAAAGAGAGTAAATATATTGCAACTTCTTTCTGAAGCTCTTTAATATTCTGTACTCTTAATATTTCTAAGTGCTTTTTAAGATGATGAGGTTTCCCTTCTACTTTAGTTTCTTTGTACGCTTCTAAAATAAATGACAACTCAACTCCTAGTTTATTTTGCAAAAACAAAGCAATATCCGTATGGAATTTGTCTGAATTAAACAATGTTCCGTCAAAATCTATTAGATAAAGTGCCTGCATAAACTAAAGTATATTGTAAGTTTAAGAATTTGGTCAAACCTTACACAAATCTTATTTATGACTTATAATCAATAAATAATATTATTAAAGTTTTATGCTGAAGATTTACAATACACTTGGTCGTGAGCTGCAGACATTTGAACCTATTGAAAAAGATAAAGTAAGGTTTTACCACTGTGGGCCGACTGTGTACTGGACTCAACATATTGGTAACATGCGTGCAGTTGTAATGGGTGATCTTATAAGGCGGACTTTAATGTATTTAGGTTATGATGTTAAATATGTGCGTAACTATACTGATTTTGGCCATCTAACTTCTGATTCTGATGAAGGTGAAGACAAAATGGAAAAAGGTGCCAGAAGAGAAGGTATAAGCCCTAAAGAGATTGCAGACAAATATATAAAAGAGTTTGAAATTGATGTTAATAGATTAAATGTTTTAGAGCCAAGTGTAACCGCCCGTGCCACCGACTACCTGCAGCCAATGATCGAGATGGTGCAAACATTATTAGACAAAGGTATTGCATATTCAACACCAACAGCAATCTTTTTTGATGTAAGTAGGTTTCCTGAATATACAAAACTTAGTGGCCAAAAGCTTGATATGAATATGTTAGGCGAAGGCCATGGTGACGTTAGTGACAGTAATAAAAGAAATCCAGCTGACTTTGCATTATGGTTCTTTAGGACTGGCGCACATAAGAATGCTTTACAATACTGGCCTTCGCCTTTTAAATCCTCTGAAGTTGAAAATGGAAATGGCTTTCCTGGCTGGCACATTGAATGTTCCGCCATGGCAAAAGCTAATCTAGGTGATATTTTAGATTTGCATATGGGTGGAGTAGAGCATATTCCAATTCATCATACTAATGAAATTGCACAAAGTGAATCTGCCAATGACACAGACTACGTTCATTACTGGGTACATAATGAACACTTAGATGTTGATGGTACTAAAATGAGTAAGTCCTTAGGTAATGTATATAATTTATCGAACATAATTGAAAAAGGATACAATCCTTTAGCATTGCGATATTTTTTCTTACAATCTCACTACAGATCAAAACAAAACTTTACATTTGATGCATTGGATGCAGCAAGTAAAGCATACGAAAGATTAATTAATTTTGTTAGAACCTGGGCAAAGGAAAGTGAGAGCGTAAATAGACCTGATTATCAAGTAGATGAAGAATTTAAAGATAGGTTTATTAAATCACTTGAAGAAGATTTTAACGTGCCAGCCGCTTTAGCTATTGTTTGGGAATTAACAAGATCTGAGCTGCCAAGCCATATAAAATTGGGAACTTTATTAGATTTTGATAGAGTGCTTGGGTTACGCTTAGATGAAAGTTTAAGTGATCCTGAAACTCTAGAAATCCCATTAGAAGCAAAAATACTATTAGAAGAACGTAATATTGCAAGGATTAATAAAGATTTTAAACTATCTGATGAATTACGTGATAGATTGCAGAATGAATTCAGATTGATGGTAAAAGATACAGCAGCAGGGCAGGAAGTTACAAAAGCTTAAATCTCTTTTGCAATTTTCATTAATAATCCTTCTTCAAAGTTTCTACCCATAATCTGTAACCCGATAGGCATGTTTTCGTCATCTTTGCCTGCTGGTACCGCAACTGCTGGAGCTCCCACTAAGTTTGCTGTTACAGAATAAATATCTACTAAGTACATTTGTACTGGATCATTTGTTTTTTCACCCAGTTTAAATGCAGTAGATGGCGAAACAGGTGTTAAAAGTGCATCCACTTCTTTAAATGCCTCATTAAATTCGCGTTTTAATTTTGTTCTAACTTTACTTGCCTGTTTATAGAACGCATCAGAATAACCTGCACTTAATGAATATGTTCCAATCATAATCCTTCTTTTTACTTCTGTTTCTAAATATCTGCTTCTAGCTTCAAATAAATTTTCTTCATAATTATCACTTACTTTTTGACCGTATCGAACACCGTCGTATCTAGCTCTATTGGATGAAATCTCTGATGGTACTAGAATATAATATGCCGCTAATCCGTATTTAGCACTGGGGATCGAAACATTCTTAAATTTAACACCTTTTTGTTTTAATTCTTCAATCTTTATATTTATTGCGTCTGTTACAGAAGTTTCAACTCCTTCTCCATAAAACTCTTTTGGAATTCCAATAGTAATATTGCTTAAATCGCTATCATTAATATAATCACTATAAGTATCAACAGGAACTTCAAAGGTTGAGGCGTCATTTGTATCTTTACCAGCAATAATACTTTCAACTAATGCCATATCTTCAATATTTCTAGTAAAGAAACCTGGAGTATCAAATGATGACCCCATTGCACCAATGCCATAACGCGAGTTTCTGCCGTACGTTGGTTTTAATGCATAAATTCCGCAGAAACTCGCAGGTAGTCGTACTGAACCACCGGTATCAGTTCCTAATGAAAAAAATCCAACTCCAGCTAATAAACTTGCTGCTGAACCTGAGCTTGATCCTCCGGGTGTTTTAGAAAAATCTAGTGGATTTTTAGTTGGCCCATATCCTGAGTTTTCTCCGCTTCCTCCAAATCCCCATGGGTCACAGTTTGTTTTGCCAATTAATATAGCTCCTTGATCTAAGCATTTTTGGACAATAGTAGCAGTATAGGGAGCTATAAAATTATCCATAAATTTAGATGCAAAAGTTGTTCGCGTATTTTCAACTAAATATAAATCTTTTGCAGTAAATGGAATTCCAAGCAGCTTGTATTTAGTTAGGTCTTCATCTGCTTGAACTTTTGCATCTAACTCTTTAGCTTTTTCAATAGCATCATCAAAGATTGTTATAAATGCATTAATTTGAGGATTTACTTCGTGAGCTCGCTTTAAGTGTTGGGTAACTAGATCAACAATCTTTATTTCTCCTCTTTTTACTTTTTCAACAGTAGAAACTAGTGAGTCAATTTGTGGTATTTCAAGTCTTTCAGCCATATTGGGTATTTTAGCTTATTCTACTAGTTTTGGTAAGAGTTAGTGTGATTTTACAGAATTTCTTAAATTTTGTTATTGACTTTCGGCAGAGGTTTGCATACAATCACTGAAATATGAATTTAAATAAATGTCATCACAACTATAAGATGTGGTACCTCTTTGCAATTAGAGGCTTATCTTATACGGGGTGATATTTTATTTGTAGATATATACGTAAATAGAGCCCCGGGAAACCGGGGTTTTTTTATATTTAATTTTTATTTTATGAGCAGCATAGACGAAGTACAGGCAAGTTTTGGTGAAAGGTTAGATCCTCAAGAGTTTCTACACTTTGCCGATAGAGTGATGCTTGGAGATGCATCTACTTCAAGTCCAAATGTAAGAGGATGCGAAATCGTATTAGCAGTAAAAATGGCTAGACAATTTGCAGAGATGCCAAAAAAGCCAGAAATAATTACCACTTTATATTCTGCAAGATCTATTGAAGGTGCAATTAAAAATACACCGTATAACTTTGTTATGCGAAGTGATAATCCTGAGATTCAGCGAAGACTTGAAGAGTTAGGTATTGTAGCTGTAGAAAACAGCTTCTTATTAACAACTGAAGATACCGAAAATGGTGCGCGGTTTGCTGCGTTATTCGGAAATCCGCAGGCAAGGTTAGATAACATACTGCTAAAAGGATTAGCAAAAGCTCAGGAAAATGGAGATCCTGATTTATTTTTAGCTGCAGTTGAAAGAGCTAGTAAATTTCTTGGAGCATTACCTGCGACTTTATTTTTAAATATAAACGGTCAAACTTTTCCAGAGGTAATTGTTCAGGATCGTTTGGCAATGATCGCAGAAATGGGTGAATCATTGTATCCCGATGAAGAAAAGACTGGAGTTGAACTATACGAATCTAAAGAGTTTTTACAAAGAGTTGCTTTACGTGATATAGCCGCGGCTTATCCTGAACAAGTTTCCACGCTTGGCAGAGTGAGCGCTTTAACTTGTACATGTCCTGAGTGCTCACTATCGTCAACTAAACCAAATGGTGACGGCACGACTGAGGAATCTCATGCGGTTAACTTTAAAGGGGAGATTTTTAAAAATAGTGGAGCTTTAACAAGCGGCGCGAAGCCATTTAATAATTGTAATTTTATAAAAAAGCTTACTGAGTATTTAAGTGCAAATCAAATTACACTGCTTGATGCGCCGCTTGGAGCTCTTATAGATTGCGGCTTTAAATTAAGTGGTAAGTTGATTTATCTTGCAGAGGCTTTGGTATATCAAGACCCAATGGTGCTTAATGCAATTAGAGATTACTCAGATCCAAGAGGAACAGTAAAAATGTCTATGGATGTATGGGCGGGACTTGGAATTTTGACTCCGCGCATATATATCCATGCTCTTGATAATGAAGGAAAAGTAAGAGATGCAACGGGTTACGAAACAATAGCCTATATGCGTAACGGAGGTTTTCAGCATTTAAAAGATTTTGCTGACAGCATTCCCGTTGCATCAGATGGAAGGGTTTATAAATTAAATATCTCAACAAACGAGATAGAAATTAATTGAATATTATGAAGATTAAATTATTGCAAATACATGATTATCCGCCGCTTGAAGGCGGTGGAATAGAAATTAATGTTTCTAGGTTGTCAAAATATCTAATTGATATGGGTTACGACGTAACTTTGGCAACAGGTAGATTTTCGTCAGAAACCTTTATTGAAAAAGATAGACGCAAAAGCTACGTTACCGATTATGGTCTAAAAGTTGAGTTGATGGATAGTCATCAAAAATTAGAGCGCTTAATAGATGAGGCTGATATTGTACATATTCACTTTACGTTTTCCTGTAGGCCTGCTAGCACAATAGCAATGGAATACTGTGTTAGGAAAAATAAACCTTGTACAGTATCTATAAGAACGGCATCTGATCATATTCCTTTTTCGGCGCTGAGTTCATTAACAGCACTAGAAAGAGATTACAAACTTGATCAGGTAAGAAACGTTTTAATGTCAAAAAGTGTTCACGTCTCAGCGCCGTCTGAGTATATAAAAGAAACTTTGGCGTTTTTAAATGTAAATAAAGAGCTAACTGTAATTAGAAACGGCATCACAGTTCATAATTCAAATGAAAATAAAGAATTAGCTGAATATATTGAGCCGGTAGATGTGACCTATGTTGGCGAAATATCGTTTTTAAAAGGAGTTAATTATCTTGTTGATGCAATCAGAATGCTCAAAGAGGTAATTCCGAATTTTAAAGCTAGATTTATAGGAGGAGGTTCGGACTTTATTCAGATTCATCAACTAATCTGGTCTTTTGGCTTAGAAGATACAATCCTGTTAACTGGATATGTAAGTAATTCTGATATCTCAGAATATCTGAAAAAAACAAAATTGTATGTACACCCTAGTCTTACTGAGGTATGGGGTAATGCAATTGCAGAAGCATTAGCCTTAGGTATTCCGACAGTTGCAACAAATGTAGGAGGGGTACCTGAACTGGTTGGTCATGGCGAGTATGCATCTTTAGTACCGTCTGCAGATGCAACTGCGCTAGCTCGCGAAATTCAAAGACTAGTAACAAGTGTAAGTGCATATGAAATTGCAAAAAACAAAGCTAATCACGCAAAACAATATTTTAAAAAAACATATACATTACAAAACCAAGCAATTCAATTAGATAATTTTTACAAGAAAATATATGCCGACAAATAATAAAAATAAATCAGTTCTTTTCTTTAGCCCTCACCCGGATGATCACTTTAGTGCGGCCGGAACGATCTTTAAATTAAAAGAAAAAGGGTACGATTACTACGAAGTACTTTTTGCAAATGGCGAGACTGGAGGTCATCTTGGAAAAACTCAAGTTGATCCAAATGAACTTAGAGGAATTCGTAGTTTAGAGTTTGAAAAGGCTTCAGTACTTTTTGGTACCAAAAAGTACTACAAGCTGAACATCCCTAACAACGACATTCACTACACAAGAGATTTAATGTTTGAACTTATAAAAATAATTCGTGAAGTGCGTCCTTCGCTAGCGATTATTCCGCATACAACTGATTATCACAGAGATCATAGAGAGGTCAGTGAAATATCAGCGGATGCTTTACTACGTGCAGACAATAGTTTTGCATTGCACTTAGGCGAAAGGTACAGGGTCCCAGTGATATTACAGTGCAGGGGTATAAATCCGTTATTAAAAATTGATATGTTGGTAGATATCAGTGAGCAGTATTCTAAAGTTTTAGATCTGGTAGAGATATACAACAGTCAAGTAACGCCTAGGATGTTGCAATATGTTGAATCATTACCGTCATTATCTGGATACTATATGCGAGCAAAATATGCAGAGGAATTTGAGATTCCACGCAATCTACCTATTATTCCGAATGATGTATTAGCAGACCTGGCCTAGAACTTGTAATGAGTAAAAATATTCTGTATGCTGAATAAGTATTGTCGTACTTATTACTTATTTAGTATGGGATTGCTTGATTTTTTTTCTAAAGGTGGAAACGATCCTAAGTCTCAAGGGAACGTAACCTCACCAAGTGTGCCGGATTTTTCGAATATTCAACAAAGCTATACAAATCAGTCGCTTGCGAATATCTCTTATCCAATGCCAAGTGTTGCAAGTAATAATTTACCTGCTGCACCAGCACCAGTGCAAACAGAAGCACAACCTGTTCAGAATTTACAGTTGCAGGCTAAGCAGAGTACTACGCCGGTTCAAGACGCTACTCCTAGTCCAGTACCAAATGGAAATGGTGAAAAAGATATTCCTAGTTATGAGTATGCAGATCCAAGCAAACATCCAGTGTTGCCAGAAGTTCATCCTTCAAAAGGCTACACAACTGAAATGCCAGAAGGAGTTAAGGTTACAACATTTGAACCAAATGACGATAAATCAGATAAAAAGGCTGCCCCTGAATCTGTAGAAGATCAGGCTGAAGATGAGAAACAAGATCTAGATAAAGATAAGAAAACAGATGATAAGGCTGCCCTTCTTACAGATACTTCTGTAGAAAATTTAACAGCAAATGCGCTGTTACCGCCCTTGCCCGCGTCAACTGATCCCTTGGATATTACAAGTATGCCAGTGAGTAATGCACTGCCTGCACAACAACCATCTACTACTGAAGCTTTTGAAACAGCAGTAGAAAGTACAGTTGAAGACGCAGCTCAAAATGCTGAAGCTTCGATTAATAATTCATTTGTAGATTTACAAAGCAATATTAATAATGTAGCAAATGGAGCAGAAACTTCCACTGAAGTGACTGCAGTTGCAGAGCCAGCTGAGCCTGAACCTCAGCCGGAAGTAAGCTCACCAGCAGTTCTAGAAGTAGGTGTAGGCTCGTCAACTGAACCAGTTGCACCATTACCTACGTTACCTGAACTCCCAGCAATGCCAACACAGCCAGCGGAAGTTTCTGCTCCATTAGAATCTTTTACCCCAGAAGTGGAAGAGGGAACTGAAGTAGAAACATCTACTGCTATTGATACCTTACCAGCTGCTGATATCACAACAACGGAAGAAGTTAAACCTCCTGAAGCTGTGAACTTAGAAGCTGATAGTGTACAAATTGTGCCGCCTATTGTTGAAGTAGAAAATCTAGATCAACAAAAAGAATCATCTACTGAATTGGCACCAGAACCAGTTGCAACTCCAGTTGATATAGAGATCTCGTACTTTAGAACTGTGGGCTTTATTGGCTTAAATAATGAACAACCTAACAGTAAAGTAATTGAAAAAGTTGATGAGTTAGCTTCTAAGTTAGCTGAAAAGGTAGAGGCTTTTGTAATTGATTCTGCTAAAGGCTACGCAAAAGGTATCTTTGATAATGCAAAAGTAAAAGGGATTGAAATTACAGGTATGTATTTAAAGCCTTTTTATTCAGGCTATACTGACGAAGCAGAAATTGGTGAGTACGAAAACTATACTGTTATGATGTTTTCAAGCAGTACAGATAAAATCAAAAATATTATTAAGGAATCTGATATCTTAGTAATACCAGAAGTTACAGGTTTAAATAACCTAGGAGTATTATTTGAGGTGTGGTCTACAAATAGTATGTATCCAGGACAACACAAACCATTAATTCTAATCGGAAAAGGCTGGAGTAGTATTCTGACTCAGCTTAAGGGCCTATTTAAGCTAAGCGATAATGATTTATCTTTTGTAAACGTTTGTCAGACTGCAGACGAGGCTTTAACTAAGATTGCAGAACTAGATGGACAATACTTAGCAAAAGGAACAAAACAACCTAAGAAAATTATCGATTTAAGAGAAGAAGACGACGAAGAGGGTTTGTTTATATAATATCTCCTTACTGTTTAAGTTGTAGTTCAAACTTATAAAGGTTATTTACCGTTTCTGCTTCCTCATTTATCTCTTGTACTAGAGCATAGATTTCTGTATTGGAGTTTGTAAATGATAGCTTGTTGTCTGTTAATTTAAACTCATTAAGAATTTGTCTTTTATTTAAACCGTCGTAATCCATTAAAGTAATTTTGCCTTCTTTACTGACTGTGACTAGAGTATTGCTAGTACTTGTAAATTTGATAGTATCTACATCTTCTGTATTAATGGCTAAATCATAATTATATGTAGTATAGGAATCTCCCGATAAGCTTTCTTCAACATAGTACGAATATGTCTTACCTTCTTTTTGATATAGTAGTGTTCTTCCATTATTAGCAAAGGCCAGTAATGAAGCGTTCACATCAATGACATCAATATAATTTTTTTGTAGATCTAGATATATTAATGAGTCTTCAGATTCTAAAATTAAAGCATTTTGATTATCCCTTGGAGTATATATTTGACTCAGTGAACTTGGAATTAAAGGTTTTAACTTAGCTGTTAGCTCGAATGGAGCTGTTGATTTATTGCTGTATCTGTATAAAACTTGATCTTTAACAAAATAGATATTATTAAAAGAAATAGCTAAGTGATTTAAGCCATTTTCATCTGCTGTTATAAGAGAGGTCTGCTTTGAATTAATTTCATATTCAAAAGCGTATTTATTATCTTTTGTAAATGTTATAGATTCTGATCCTTTAAACCATGCCACATTTTCAGGCTTAGTACCAAGTAAGTTACTAAGATCTGTTTTTACATTTGAATCAGATAGGTTGTATAAGAAGTAATCAGTATTATCTATATTTAAAATAACTCGATTATTATCTGAAGAGATTAATAAGTTGTAGTCGTTAGTTAATAGTTGGTTACTTTCAACTTCATTTAGCTTAATTATTTGAGTATTTAAGCTAGGATTAGCAAAATCTAAAAGATTTCTAGTGAGTTTTAGGCGCCAGATACCGTTTAAACCGCGGTTATCTAACACTGTGTAATATATAAACTGGTCATCTGGCGCATAGAACACCTTATGAGCATTTTCTTGAATAACTTTAGTGAAAGGAATTGTATCAGGATACAACTGGGCAAAGACATCTTTTACAAATCCAGACTCAACTTTAACCTGCTTTTCCCATGGGGTATAGCCTTCTTTTGCAAGCTTTAAAGTTACAACTCCTGGAGTAATATTAGTAATTCTAAATTCTGAAAATGGTACTTCTTCGTTATTTATATAAGCCTTTAGGTTATCTTTTGGAATAGCAGTTACCCTAATAATACCTGT
Organism: Candidatus Dojkabacteria bacterium; assembly: GCA_030834985.1. Lineage (GTDB taxonomy): Bacteria > Patescibacteriota > Dojkabacteria > J137 > J137 > Brojett037. Next base: position 258,836 of record JAUQWV010000001.1, on the reverse strand, counting down.
TTCTACAATGCTGCCATCTTCATCAAAGATTCTCCCCTGAGATATTATTAAAACAACTAAAGATGCTACTAAAAAGAATCCAAGTGATGCAAGCGGAAGAATAACCTTAAAAAGCGATTGTGTGAATTTTGTCATAAGGATATTTTAGTTCAAAATCGTAGAGATTTCACCTGGCAAGTTGTTTTTCCGACCATGTAACTCGTTTAGTATGTTCCTGGCCTAGCATCATACGTGTTGTAGATTCTATAAACGGCAAGAAGCCAAATGTAAATAACGATAATATATTTAACGGAATTTCTATGATTAGAATAATTGTGTACTTAAGAATTGACATCTTTTGGGGCTTTTTAGGAATAACTAGTAGCTTTACTATTGTGTTTGGAATTAAAAATAGGGTTGCCAAGGTTAACAAGTTTGAAACTGTTTGTGGTACTGAAATAGAAATTACTTCTCGGCTAAGTTCATAATTAACTAAGAATACAATAGGAATACCAAATGCAATTAAGAATGCCAAAACCTTCCAAAATACAAATACTTCAAAGAGGTGATATAGCTTTGTAAGTCTTTCTATTAATCTAATTTTGTTGTTGTACAATAGCTCTTTTGCTGCAAGAGGGAAGGTAATAACACCCCACCCCCATCGCACATACTGTCTGTATTGGTCTACATGATTTTTAAAATAATTTCCATTGTATACAGCATCAGCACTTAAAGGTACAAAAAAGACCTCGCACTTCCAATCTCCATTAAAGTAAAAGTAAGGTCTCCAGAAAAATGTCGTGTCATCAATTCCTAATGAAGTATCCCAGTAGTTAACCTTTCGCATTACATCAAGATTTAAGGTAAAACAGGACCATGTTTCTCTTTTATTTTTCTCTAAAACCGAAGAAGCAAGTACTGGTAATGTTAAAGAGATCATTAAGATTCTTACAAGCATTGGGACATCCCAGTAATTATTATTAAATGTATATAACGCTGTTTGATAGAACTTTTGGTTTCTTTTTTCATTAGTTAGCCATTTATATGTTAGTGCAGCTAGATAATCCTTACTAAATACCAAATCTCCATCCGGAGCAGTTATCAAAAAATCAGTTATAGCTTCGCCTCGTGATTCTAGTTCTTTAACTGTTTGGCTGGTTCCCCATGCCCTATTAGCTGCAGCACCAATTGCCTCACCAGGAATATCGTCGGGATGAACAAAAAAGAATAATCTATCACCAAAAAAGTCCCCAAAGTCACGTTTTAGATATTCGCCTCTTTTAGCGTAGTCTTCATCTTTTTTAGCTTTACGGTTTTCGATTGATACAGTTAAATATATAAGTTCTTTAGGATAATTCTGATTCATTATGGCTCTGATTGATCGACTTAAAACTTCATAATCTTCGCCATAATTTGCTATTACTATTAATTGTTTAGGTAAGATCCCATTTATTGGTAAAGTTTCCTGCTCAGGAAGTAAATCTTTATTTAGCGAATAGCATTCTTGCAGCCAATCTTTTTTAGAAGCTCTCCATGAGAGTATATATCCAACAGACGCTCCAATAGATAGCATTAATGCTCTATAAACCCAGTAGACTGATAAAACGACCAATATATTAATAATTATATAAGGAAAGGAAAAACCTAGCCAAATAGGGGAGAGCAGCAATATCCAAATAAGTAATCCGGGGATAATCTCTAGCATTCTTTGTATAAACTTATCGTTAAAAGCTCTTTCTTTAGTCATTTTTAAGTTTAACTCCCTTTGTGTTAATATTTGGTTATGCAAGAAGATGCTAATACTAACGCAGATAATACTAACTCGAATCCGGGAAAACTTCAAGATACAAGCAGATCAGCTGCTATAGCAGATATGCAACAAAAGATTCAGATTGAAGAGATTTCTCCTGGACTTTATAGGGCTACAACTGAAAAAAGTGCTTATATAATTGAATATGATATGAATAAATGTATAGGTGCTGCATCGTGTGCGGCTATTGCGCCGTTAACGTTCTTTATGAATGAAGAAAACAAAGCACAGATACAAGAAGATGTTCCTGATTTTGATGAAGACGATGTAATTATGGCTGCTGCACAATCGTGTCCAGTATTTGCAATAAAGATAATAGATAAAGCTTCGGGTGAAGTTTTATTTCCTATAGAATGATAAAAATAAAAAATACATTGTTAGAATCAAAGCACCTAATAATAGCGGGTGTTCTGGTATTTATCCCTCTTTTGCTTTTTTATCCCACAAAATTTACCACAATAGATGAACATGACTATATAAATAATGCTCAATTGCTATTGAATGGCGGGCTTAAAACTGATTGTTCTTTAAATATTCCTGGACAGTGGCCGGCAGGAGAATATTGCATCTCTAAATACAATATAGGAACGTCTTTGATCCTCCTGCCGGCCGTTATACTCAATAAAAATTTAATAGCACTAACAACTTTTGCCGCTTTTTTGGTTGGAATTGTTGTATTTTATAAACTTTTACAGATGAATAAACTAGATAAGAAGTTTATTTATCTATTTGCATTATTTCCTCCTTTCATCTTTTTTACTCGCACTGCAATGTCCGAGATCTATTCGATGAGTTTCTTACTTTTATCATTTTATCTTCTGCTTAAAGCAACTAAACAAAGTTATTATCAACCGTTAGCTGCTTTAACAATAATATTAACTTTGTTTATAAGATATACAAATTCAGTACCGCTTTTGATAATACTAGGCTATTTAGCCTATTCAGAAATTTCTTTAATAGGTATCAAAAATACTTTAAAAGAATGGATATACCTTATACTTTTATTGTTATTAGGTATTGTATTATTTTCAGCCTTTAATCATCAGCATTATGGTGCGCTGTTCAGATCAGGTTACTATTTTTCGTCTGAAGAAGGGGCAGTTATCTGGGAACAGGTACCTACAACACTTATCAGATATTTCTTATTAACAAATATTTTTTATCCATTAATGCTAATTCTGCTTTTTAGAACAAAGATTAAATGGAAGAATTTGTTATTATCTGCATTTTTAGGCTTATTTCTCTTTTATACAATAATAAAAAATGTAAGTTTTGCAGATAAGATAACAGATTTAATATTGGGCTTAAGATTTTTAATTCCTGTTTATCCATTTGCCTTATTGGCTTATTTTGAACTTCTTAATCGGTTTAGGGATCGTAAATATTATAAGCCGTCCTTGTACACCTTTGTGGTACTATTAATTGGAGCTGCAATATATATAAATTTAATTCATCAAGGATTTTTAAGTAGATGAAAATTATTCAGTTAAGTACATTCTACAAACCATCCGTAGGTGGTGTAGAAAGGCAAGTGGAAGAGATTTATCAACATTTAACTAGTAACGGATTTAAGGTACGAATTTTTACTACGGATGCTTCGCATTCGTTAGATAAACGCTTAACAATAAGTACAGAAGAAGAAGGTGTAAAAAGATTTAAATACCTTTTTGGATTTGGCTACTTTTTTAGATTTTCGCTTTCTTTAATTTGGAATCTGTTATCTGAAGATTTTGATTTAATACATGTACATAATGCCCATGATGCTCATTTGCTTTTTGCCATAATAATAAAGATTTTAAGGAGAAAAAAACTGGTGCTTACAGGTCATAATCCATTTGTAGTTGATAAAGCAAAGCGAGGAAGTTTACTTTCATTTCTTGTTAGCTTTTATGATTTAGTTTTAAGGCTATTTGCTTTTGGAATCGATAAATATCTCGCTTTGCTACAATCAGAAAAAGAATATGTTCATAAGCATTTTGGAATTGCTAATAATCGTATTGAAGTTATTCCGAATGGAATACGCGATATTTATTTTGAAAAGGTTAAAGAGCTTGTACCTGATAATATTTTTGTAAAAAAATACAATCTTGATAAGAAAAAATGGAACTTAGTAGTAGGATGCTTGTGTAGAATGGATTACGTAAAAGGAATTCAGAATTTATTTGTAGCAGCAAAGAATAATGCTGATTGTCTATTTATTTTTGCAGGCGGTGATGGCGGCTACTTAGAAAACTTAACAAATCATTTTAAGGACTTAGATAATGTTTTTTTCACAAAGGAATATATTGATGTTAGTGAATCTTTAGAATTTTATGCCTTTATAGATATTTTTTTGCTGCCAAGTATTTATGAACCATTCGGTATTACTTTAGTTGAGGCAATGACTCAGGGTAAATATATTCTTGCTACTTCACATGGCGGTCCTAAAGAAATTATTACTGAAGAATTTGGTGAGATACTAGATCCTTTAGATTTTGACTCCTGGAGCTTAAGCATAAATAAAATAAAAAATAATAAAAATGAATACATTACTAAAGGTAAAAACGGTATTACCGCAAGTAAAATATACAGGTGGGATAATGTGATAGATAAATTGATTACAGCGTATAAAAGTATTTGATGTATAATTAGAAAAATTTATTTCATTTTATTAGTCTTTATATGAAAATACCTTCTTATGTTTGGATAGTTCTACTGATTTTAGTCAGCTTTGGGGGACTATATTTTATTTCTAATCAACGGAATAAGCAGGAATTTGAAAATGTCCAATTACCAGTGGAGGTGGAAGTTTATGTAGACTTTAATTGTCCTCATTGTGCAGATTTTGAACCTTATGTTCAGCAGGCACGTCAAAAATATGGTGAAAAAGCTAATATTGAATTAAAAATGCTGCCATTTTTAACTGCAGGCCAGAACCCCGATACCTCTGTTGAATATGCTAATGCAGCTATTGCAGCGCGAAAACAAGGTAAGTTTAACGAGTATACTGATGGTTTATTTAAATGGATAACATATAGGAAGACTCCTACTCATCCTTTATTCACATTCAGTGATGCCGAAAAAGAACTTTTTGCTGAAGCAATAGATTTAGATGCTTTAGCAGAATTTTTAGAGTTAGATGTTGAACAGTTTAAAAAAGATAGAGTTAGTGAAGAAGTAAGGGCAGAAGTTAAAGCAGAAAAAGATAAAGCAATTGCTAAAATGGGTGCAGCTTCTACACCAACAATATTTATTTATGGTAAGCAGTTCAAAATGCAAACTTTCGATGACTTCGATAAACAAATTGCAAGTTTAATTGAACAAGCTGAGGCAAATCAACAAGAAGAAACAGTTACAGAAACAGACACTAATAGTGGCACCGAAACAGTTTTAACAGATTCACCTGGAGCTGAAAATGCTGGTGCAGCAGAGTAATTGTTTATGAGGCTTAATAGATTTTTTACTGAACGAAAAAATATAAGGATTGGCAGTAGTGTGAAGCTCTCCGATTCAGATATAAGTCATATAAAAAAAGTTCTAAGGCTTACAAAGGGCGATAAAATTATTGTTTTTAATGGTGAAAAAGAATTTTTGGCTACTCTCAAGGTTGTCTCAAAAGATGTAATAATGGTTGTTCTTGATGAGCTGCTGCAAGATCAAGTAAACACCCAAGATCATTTTGCAAAGATTACTTTGTTTCAAGGGTTATTGCGCGCAGGTAAATTTGATACGGTAATTGAAAAAACTACAGAAACAGGTATTACTTCGATTGTCCCAATGGAAACAGATTTTTCACAAACTAAAGTTGAAGTTATAGAAAGAAAACTTGAAAGATGGAATAAGCTTGCAATAGCAGCTTCTAAACAGAGTGAACGAATTTCAGTTCCCGAAATCTATCAAGGTATAACATTTAAAGAGGTTAAAAATCTTCTTTCTGACTTTGATGTTGTGTATTTTGTAACTATTCCTCGAAAAAAGATTGCAGAATCGCTAGAAGCACAGCCATTAAATCAAATAGAGGTAGATAAGTTTAAAAATAATATTGCGTTTTTAATTGGTCCAGAAGGGGGCTTTTCTCCAGCTGAACATAAGATGGCAAAAGAGTGGGGGCTGACATTTGTTTATTTAGACTCACCAGTATTAAGATCAGAAACAGCAAGTATTGTATTTACAAGTTTATTCAGATTTATTTATTCGTGATAATACTAAGTAGAGCTCATCTGAATTCTTAATTACATATTGTTCAGTTGATAATTCTGCTTGAGCAGCTATTGTGCTAAGTTCTTCAATACTCCAATATCTCTGTTTAATAAGAGTTGTTTTACTATCTACCAATTTATTTTCTTTATAAACATCAATCTGTTCTTTAGAAACAGATGTGTTAGTTCTTAAATTATATCGAACAGTTTTCCAATTTAGTTTATAAGTAAATCCTTTATCTGTTGTTTCTGTTGAAAAATCAAAGTTTTTAGGATCTACTAATTTTGAATTATCAATATTTATTAGGATCCTACCATTAAGCTTAAGTAATGTCTTTAATTTCTTTAATAATAACAAAGCGCTTTTTCTTGTTAGTGCTACTTCGTTATATGTATTCCAGAACATTGTAATAAGATCGAATTTTTGATTTGTATTGAAGGTATAAATATTCTTATTGAGTATTGTAAGATTTGCAGCTAAATTTGGCGGCACGTTATCAGTTAAGATTTTAAGCATACCTTTGGACGAATCAACGGCAGTAATTGCATATCCCTGCTGAAGTAAACTGATATCGTGCCGCCCTGTGCCCGCCCCAATATCTAAAATATGTGCTGGCGGCGAAACTAGTTTATTTATTAGCGAGACTTCTGCATCTGTTATATCCTTACTTTTATATGGTGAGTAGACAATATTGTAATATTGAGCAGTAATGTCGTTTGGATTCATATTAACCGTAAAAAGGATCTATAAGATAAATGTCGCCAGAAGGTGTCAGTATAAAGTTTTTGCCAGCTGGTTTGCCTAGCATATCTACTAAGTCTAACCGGATATCTTCCCATCTTCGTGGGTTCTTCTCTTTCTTTTTATCTAGCCATTCCTGCATTATTGGGCTAATTGTTGCAACTACAGTTTCGGCTGTTTTTATAGATAGTGGAGTTCCTTCGATGTATTCTCTTATAGCTATATCACTGCCGCCTAAATAGTATTTGGGAAGTTTAATACCATGTGCTGACAAAGCGTCACCTAAGTCTGCTTGCAGTTGCTCAAATAACAATACTTCGTGGATATAGCTTATATTTTTATCAATCTCACCTGTTTTTAATAAATTTTGAGCTTTGATAGCAAAGACGGTATTGTTATATTCAAAAGTGAAAATAAGAGAAAATAATCCTCTGCCAACATATGTAAGAGTCAATCCGTCTGGAGTATGTATCTGCTCTTTAAGATGTTCACTCATTTTCATAGCAGCAGTATGCTGAATACTTCTAAATTCGCTTGAATGTAAGTATTCAAGTAACTTGGACAGTATATCTGGGTCTATCTTTTCGTATAGCTCAGCACTACGAAGAAAAAGAGCCTCAAATCCGGATTCTGTTGTTATTGTGTCTTCCTCGAGCATTTACTAATTCTACCATTCACTAACAGGAAAGTAATTAATGTCTGAAATGTATTTGGCATCTGCAAAAACCATTGCTACTCGATCTAGTCCGATCCCAATACCGGCTACATCAGGCAGCCCGCTTTTTAAAGCATCAATTAAATCGTGGTCAAATGCAATTTCTTTTAATCCTAATTTTTTTCTAGCTAATGCCTCTTCTTTAAATCTCTCTTCCTGATATTGAGCGTCTATTAGTTCGGTATATCCGTTCCCGACTTCTTTACCAGCTAAGTAGATTTCAACTCTTTCACATACTAAAGGATTTATTGGATTTACCTTTGTTAAAACGCAAACTTGCTTTGGAAAATCATACACAAATACAGGCTTATCCGTGGAAAGTTTTGGTTCAATTTCATTTGCCCAAATCCATTCATAAATTCGCTGCCAATCATCTTCTTCTGAAACTTTATACCCTTTTTCTAACGCAATTTTCCTAAAAGCTTCTTCATCTTGAATATCTTCTAACCTAATTCCTGCATAGTTTTCTAAGGCTTCTGGTATAGATACCCTATGCCAAGGTGAACTTAAATCTATCTTATTGCCCTGATATGTAGTAATTGGCTTATCATTATTAAAATTGCTAAAGTCAATCGGAAACTTACCTAGTTTGAGTTCTTTTTGAAGGGCGTCTTTAAGGTAATTGAAGATGAACAAAAAAAGCTCTTCAGTATCACGCATTATTCCATTGTAATCTGTATTTAGATGATACCATTCAAGCATTGTAAATTCAGGTGAATGATTTACTCCTATTTCTTCAAGTCCTCGCAAAACTTTAGTAATTACAAAATGTTCACCTAGGCCTGCCGCAAGAATCTTTTTATTATAGGTCTCTGTTGTAGGCGTTAAATAGGCAGTTTTTTTTATTCCGCCTTTTAGTTCAATTTCGGTAGTAAGTACATCTAAGTATCTTTCTTGCGGTAAAGCGTTAGTAATTAATGGGCTTTCCAGTTCGTGATAGTTTCTTTCTTCAAAGAATTTGCGGCAGGCCTTAATAATATATTCTTTAATAAAATACCTTTGAAACAATAAAGGATTTTCTTTTAGTTTCTGCCAGGTTTTCATTGTTTATTATCGGCTAGTTATTTATTCTCTTTTGAGTAATATTCACCTGATTCTGTGTTGATAATTATTTTATCTCCAGTTTTGATGAATAAAGGAACTTTTACCTTTAAGCCTGTTTCTACTGTAACTTCTTTTAAAGCGTTAGTAGCAGTATCTCCTTTAACAGCTTCAGGCGCTTCAGTAATAACAAGCGAGATTTTTGCAGGAAGCTGAACATATATAACTTCATCTTCATAAAAAGACATTATATATTTAGCATCTGAATGTAAGTAATCTGTTTTTCCAGGAATGTCCTCTAATGGTACAGTAACCTGGTCAAAAGTATCTGGATTCATAAAGTATGCATAATTATCGTCTGCGTATAAATATTGCATATTTCTGGTTGAAACTTCTAATTCATCTACTTTCTCGCCTGATTTGAATACAACATTTACAATTTTGCCTGTTTTGATAGACTTTAGCTTGCATCTGTTAAATGCTGAGCCTTTGCCAGGTGAATAGAATTCTTTTTCGATTAAAATGCAAGGCTCATTATTGTGCTTAATAATCATGCCTCTATATAGTTCAGATGTTGCTGCCATAAAGCCGTGTATAAAAATTATCCGTGTATTAAACCGGTGTATTCTACCAAAATAATCCTATAATATCAATTTGGATGATTTAGATATGATAAGCACCTACAGCTTCTGAAATGCTTTTGTATCCATCATTTTTAAGCATAGCAGTAAGTTCATTGTTAATAGTTTTGATTAAAGATGGACCTTCAAAAATCATGCCTGTAATTAATTGCAGTAGCGAAGCTCCTCGTTTAATTTTTTCGTAAGCATCGTCTGCAGAAAAGATACCGCCAACGCCCATAATCTTTAACTTGTCACCGTAATTTTTAAAGGTGTAGCTAATAAGGTCATCTGATAACTTTTGTGTTGGCAGCCCGCTAATTCCTCCCTTTATATGCTCAGGAATCTCATCTTTTATCAGATTAGGATCCTTAATTTTAGTTAAATTACCAATAATTACACCGGTAATAATATATTTAACACAAATCTGTAAAAGACCGTCATAATCTTTTAAATCCAGATTTATTGGCATCTTTATAAATATAGGTTTATCTGTTTTTACTTCAGAAAGTTTTTTGAGTAATCGGTCTAGCTTATCGACTGTTGTAAAAGGTTCTCCACCAAAGGTATTGGGGCAGGAGATATTTATAGTATAGTATTGCCCAATGTTATGATTTACTAAATATTTTAAACAATGATAGTAATCCATAATACCGTCTTCCTCTTTAGCAGTTTTATCTGAATTCGTTTTAGCAATAGACACACCTAAAACCATATCTGTTTTTAATGCTTTTTTAATTCTTTTACCGATAGTTTTAACTCCATCGTTCATCAAACCGTAGTAGACAACTAACGCTTTAGATTTTTTTAATCTGTAAAGGCGTGGTTTTGGATTGCCTGCATAAGGATACATAGTGACAGAACCGATCTCTTCAAAGCCAAAATCTATATAAGGCAAAATATTCATTAATTTGGCGTTCTTATCAAATCCTGCTGAAAGGCCAACTGGATTTTTAAAAACCACGCCCTGAATTTCTTGTTTTAGAATTTCATTTTGAGTAGAGGAGAAAAGCAGCTTGGTAATCCATCTGCCTAATTTGAATCGACCAAGAAAATGACCGAATTGACTCATTTTATCGTGGACCAACTCAGGATCAAACCTAAATGCTATAGGCTTAAAAAAAGTCACATAAAAGTAATGAAACATATTTTGATTGTAATACAACTTGACAGGTTTTGTACAATTGAAATAGATAATATATTAGAATGTTTTATATGGATTTAATAATGCCTATTGCTGCAACTTTTCTAGTCAGCTTAGTATCATTTGTGGGAATCTTCTTTTTAATTAAAAGAGTTTCTAAAAGTATATTAATAACTGCTTTTGTATCTTTTGCAGCAGGAAGCTTAATTGGAGATGTCTTTTTTCATCTCCTGCCTGAACACATAGAGTTGCATGGCTATACAAATGAATCAGTGCTTGGAATCCTTTTTGGCATAACAATTATGCTAATAATTGAGGCTTATCTTCACTGTAGTCATGATTCCAGTACTGAAATAGAAGTTATTGAAAAAGAGCACGATCATAACCATCATTTACATAATCATTTAGGTAAATTGAATATTATCGGCGATGGCATTCATAATTTTTTAGATGGAGTTGCCATCGCCTCTAGCTTTTTAATTTCTCCAGAAATTGGTATAGCAACAACAATTGCGGTTATCTTCCACGAGATTCCTCAAGAAATAGCAGATGTTTCGGTATTAGTTTATTCAGGATGGAACAAAGCAAGGATCTTAGTAATTAACTTTTTGACTGCATTAACGGCAATGTTGGGTGTTGTATTAGTTTTTGTACTTACAAACTTTATTGAAGATTTAGAGAAATATTTGGTGCCAGTTGCCGCTGGTCAATTTATATATATTGCTTTAGCTGATTTACTTCCTGTTATTCATCGAAAAGCTGGAGTTAAAAAATATATTGTAGAGATTGCAGCTTTTATTATAGGTTTAATCATAATGTTTTTACTGCAAAGTTTTGAAGCTGAATAACTTTTGTAATACAATATAATTGAACAAAAGTTTAATTATGTTGGTTTTTGTTAAAAATAATAAAAATTCATTGATGGCAGTAGGGTTAGGCATTCTTATGGGACTGTTGTCATCAAGTTACATCCTACTGCCATCACCATTTACATATTTTTTTAGTGGCTTTTTTAATACCGCTTCTGTTTGGATTTTATTTACTTTTTGGTTCGGTACAAGGTTTAAAAGTAAAATAAAAGCTTTTGTTCTTCCTGTTTCGAGTTTAGTTTTATCTATAGTTGTTTACTATTTAATATATTCTTCGGTAGGAGCAGCACCGCTTTTAGGAGTTAATCTGGCCACAACGGTGATTGGCTGGGGTTTGATCTCTATAATATTAGGGGGCATTGGTGGGTTATCAGGTAGAATGGCGGAATTTGCTAAAAAAGCTAATTTAAAAGTCTTTGCGGTAATAATTCCGTTGATAATTGTATTTACAGAAAATATTGCTAATTTAATACAAATAATTCCGTATTTATCAATTAGCTATATAAACTTGTTTCCATTTTTCTTTTCGTTAGCTTTAATTGTGCTGGCATTATCAACTCCTTTTATACTATTTAGAAAAAATAAATTATCAGTTTACATAGTAGCAATTTCTGTTGTACTTGCAGTAATAGGTGTGTTCGTTCTTAATTTGATGTATAGTTTAATATAAATTTTTAATTAAATTTTATGAATGAAAAAACAAAGAAAGTCGTGCTAATCATTGTAGGCATACTTGTTGTAGTAGCACTTTTAGTTGGAGGATATCTATTAATTCAATCATTAACGAATCCTACAACCAATACAACCACCAATAATGTTGAAGTAAATCAGGTGTTGTGCGAAATGGACACAAAAAAATGTGAAGATGGATCATATGTAATGAGGAATTCTTCAAATAATTGTGAATTCTACGAATGTCCAACTGCTTCAGACGAAGATGAGAATTCCGTAGTTTGTACTTTGGAAGTAAAAATGTGCCCAGATGGAACAACTGAAGTTGGCAGATCAGGCCCTAACTGTGAATTCGAATTGTGCCCAGACGGAACTCAACTATAAAAAATGGCAAAGGCTGAGCTTAAAACTAAAGTTAACAGTGGGGATGTTGCTGCTTTTATAAACGCTATTGAAGACAATGTCAAAAGAGAAGATAGCAAAATAATTGTTGAACTTATGCAGCAGGCTACTGGAGATAAACCTAAGATGTGGGGAACAAGTATTGTGGGTTTTGGAAATCAACATTTAAAGTATGCAAGCGGCCGGGAGTTAGACTGGTTTATAATAGGATTTTCACCTCGCAAACAAACTCTTACACTATATGTTTTTAATAGACCTGAGCAGGAATATTCAACACTGTTAAGTACACTGGGAAAATATAAAACAGGAAAAGGCTGCTTGTATGTAAACAAATTAAGCGATATCAACATTGATGTACTTAAGGAGATATTAAAAAAATCAGTATGAAAAAGCTGGGATTAAGTTTTAGTGGCGGAGGTGTTAAAGCTCTTGTGTATCTTGGAGTTTTAAAAGCTCTTTATGACAATGCTATTGAAGTTCATGCAATTGGAGCTTTAAGTGGAGGTGCAATTATAGCTGGGCTTTTTGGTACAGGAAAAAGCTTTGAAGAGATAGAATCAATTATTAAGAATGTAAATATATCTTCATTATTAGATGTAAATCCTTTTGATGGCGTTGAGATCTTAGATCAAGAACGAGTTTTAGAAACATTTAAAACATATGTTGGGGATTTTAAAATTGAAAATACAAAACCTGCACTAGCAATTTTTGCAACTGATTTAGATGAACGAAAAGCGGCGGTAATGCGGGAGGGCAATTTGGCGGAAGCAATATTAGCGTCGTGCGCATTATCGCCGCTTATGCTGCCATACAAAATAAGTGGTAAATTATTAGCTGAAGGAGGATATAGCGTATATTACGGAGCAAAATATATCCGTGAAATGGGTGCGGATATAGTAGTTGGCTGTGATGTAGATTCTATCTCTACTTTAAAATTTATGGAGCCGATAGGCAGTATATTTCAATCAATTTCCGCACTTGTAAGGGTTAATGCCGAAAAAGAACTTTTATTAGATCCGGTAGACTTAGATATCGGCAACTTTAAAGACGGTGTAAATATGTTTGATTTTAAAAAGATGGATAATAAACTAGTTGACGCTGGCTACCAAAGAACCTTAGAAGTGGTACCACAAATCAAAAAACTTCTTAAATAATAATTTTATGAAAGATAAATTCAATAAGTTAACACCACAAGAAGAAGATGTAATTGTAAATAAAGCAACAGAAGCTCCGTTTACAGGTGAGTACGATGACTTTTACGAGCCTGGAACTTTTGTTTGCAGAAGATGCAACTTACCACTTTTTTCTTCTGAAGCTAAATTTGAGGCACATTGTGGCTGGCCTGCATTTGATAAAAGTTATCCTAACGCTTTAAAAAAACTTCCGGACCCAGATGGTGCAAGAATAGAAATACAATGCGCTAATTGTGGCGCACATTTGGGACACGAGTTTATTGGTGAAGAGTTAACGCCTGCAAATGTGCGCGAATGCGTAAATTCATTATCGTTAAAGTTTATACAAACAGACGAAGCTTTACCCGAAGTAATAAAATGATTTCAGCTTCCAAAAGGACCACTTCTAACTGCAGATGGGCTTAAAGGATCTAAAGGTATTATTAGATTAATTGGCTTACCTTTAAGAACGCTAACTTTTACAAACGCTTGTCCGGTTTGACTATAAGTTAAGTTTAGGTTACTTTGCGACTGGGCAGGGAAGGTATATCCTTCGGAATATACACTTATTAAGTAGTTACCTTCTTTTAAGTTATTGAACATATACCTTCCCTGTTCATCAGTAATAATTACTTCTACCTGTCTAGTTAAGACAGTATCGTAAATTCTTACAAAGGCTCCTTTAATTTTAGCTCCATTCTTAGAGTTATAAACATAGCCCCACTCACGTTTTGTTTTTTTGCTTAGTAATCTAAAGATAATAAATTGGGCTGCATATAAAGCTACAATTACAACATTTAATAATGTTTGACTTACTATAAGTGCAACAATAGATAGTGCAAATCCTGCATATACCAAAATAGTGTTTAGTGTATAAAGTTTTGATCTTAGATTTAGTCTAAAGGTTTGCGCAGAGCTGACCTCAGGAACTAAGCCGATATCTTTGGCAACAATTCCTTCGTTAGTGTTATATTCAATATTTTCTTTGTATGGTACATAGCCAGACTGTTTTATTTCAAGAATATATGATCCTTTATTTATTACAAATCCTTTTTTTCTCCAGGTAGTACAGCAAACAGTACTCCGTTAACTAACGATAGTACTACACCGAATAGTAATGCAGCTAAGAATCCGCCAACTTGGAATCCAGGAACAATGGCAGCTGTTAGCATTACCATTAATGCAGTAACAACAAAGCTAAATAATCCGAGTGTAAGGATATTCACAGGTAAAGTTAAGAACTCTACTACTGGTTTTACCAAAGCATTTACAATAGCAAGTACAACTGCTACTACAACTGCTACAAAAAATCCTTCCACCTGTACATCAGGAATGATGTATGCGCTAATAAGCACAGCGATAGTACTTACGACAAGATTTATTAATATCTTCATAAGCCTATTTCTTAACAAATAAAATAAGTTTACATATTAAGTATAGGGGAAATTAATTGAGGTTACAATTATACGATTATACTTTCCATCTTTTTAGACTTTTTAGTTGCATCTTTCCAAAAAATGCAAGAAATTTTCCTTTAAGACCTTCTTTGCCGATAGTAGTATCTAAAACTTTTTTCATCTCTTCTAATGTCATATCCGGCTGCAAGAATTTGCCATCTTTGTAGCAGTAGGTACAATATAGTTTACTTGGACTCCCATCTGCTTCGGTTCCGGACTTTTTACCGTTTTCCAAAGGCATCCCGCAAGACTGGCATTGTTTTTCGAATGCTTCCATAAAATTATAGATGATAAGTATTTATAAGGATTCTACTCTTATTAATATGGCTGTGCAAATGATAAAAAAAGCGGGTAGCGGGAATCGAACCCGCCTCCTTGGTTTGGAAAACCAATATAATAACCGATATACTATACCCGCATATCGAAAGTAAAACGATTATATCAAAACTAGACCTAAATTCAATATTACCGTACTCGTGATATTATTACTTAGCTTTTAAAATATTAAGAGATGAATACAAAGTGGAATTTGAAATTAATACTTGAATCAGAAGATCCCAATAAGATTGAGGACTTAAAAGCAGAAGTTAAAACTGCATGGGATAGCTTTACAAAAAAATGGAATCCTATGGATAACTATTTAAAAGATCCCAAAGTTCTTAAAGAGGCTTTAGATGAATACAACACTTTAATGGAAAAGTATGGTCTTGATTTTCAGATAAGCTACTATTTTGAACTTAAAGATGCTCTTGAGCAGGGAAATCCTGAAACTAAAGCTCAAATTAATAAGATTTCTGAATTTACTGATAATTTAGGCAATCAAATACAGTTTTTTACATATAGAATTTCTAAGATTGATAAGTCTGAGCAAGATAAATTTTTAAATGCCAAAGAGCTTAAACAATATAGGCATTTTCTAGAGCGACTTTTTGAGGAAGCTAACCATTTGTTAACTGAAGACCAGGAAAAAGTCGCTAATTTAATCTCGAAACCTGCTACCTATAACTGGGTTCAAATGACTGAATCTTTTATAGCAAATGATCTAGAAGAAGTTTTAACTGAAGAGGGTAAAAAGGAAAAAAAGCCGATTAGCGAAATCGGTCCTATGATTGATACTAGAAACGTTAAAGTTCGCGAATCGGCTGTGAAAGCTTTATACAGAATGAGAGAACGATGGGCTAGCGTAGCAGAAAATGAATTAAATTCGATTTTAGAATATAAAAAAACTTCAGATAAATTAAGAAACTTTGAACGTGCAGAATCTGCTAGACATCTAAGTGATGATATTGATACCGAAGTTGTAGATGCAATGGTAGAAAGTGTTGTGAGCAACTTTGATGTTGTTCAAGATTACTTCAAATTTAAAGCTAAAATGCTCGGTAAAAAAAAACTACAAGCACATGAGGCTTTATTAGGAATTGAATATTTAGACCAAACCATAGATGTTAGTAATATTAAAAACTACACATTGGAAGAAGCTGTAGATCTTGTATCAAGAGTATTGAATAATTTAGATCCTGAATTCAATAAAATATTTTTAGATTTCTTTAACGAAGAAAGAGTAGATGTGTTACCTAAAAAAGGAAAAACAAGTGGTGCATTCTGCGCAAATGTATCTAGAAATTCGCCAGTTTATGTATTATTAAATTTTACTGGCAAAATTCAAGATTGCTTGACTATGGCACATGAAATAGGTCATGGAATAAACGATGTATTAATGCGTAAACAAAATGAATTGAATTATGGAACAGTATTATCTACTGCAGAAGTGGCAAGCACTTTTATGGAAGATTTTGTATGGCAGGAACTAGAGAAGGAAGCTAACGATGAACAAAAGCTTGTTTTGATGATGCAAAAAATTGAGGATGATATTGCAACAATTTTTGTGCAAGTTGCTTGTTATACTTTTGAACAGAATCTTCATAGACAATTCAGAGAAAAAGGCTACTTATCAAAGGAAGAAATAGGTCAAGTATTTTTAGATTCATTTGCAAAACTTTACGGTAATTCGGTTATATTTAATAAAACTAAATACAAGTGGGTAACTTGGACACATATAAGAAGATTCTTTTATGTTTATTCATACGCAAGCGGATTACTAATTTCTAAATCTATGCAGAATGCCGTTAAGAATGATCACTTGTTTATAAACAAAGTTAAAGAATTTTTAAGTGCGGGAACAAGTCAATCACCTAAAGAGATATTTAGAAATCTAAATATTGATATTACTCAAAAAGAGTTCTGGGATAAAGGAATTACTGAAATAAAAGGATTATCTGAGGAGATCAATAAACTTGCAAAAAGTTTAGGTAAGGTGTAACTTCACAGATAATTCACATTCGATGTATAGAATTTGTAAAACATTATAGTTATATTAAAAGCATGATTGAAATTAAAAACATTACCAAGCGCTACAGCGATATTGCTGCTGTAAAGAATTTAAGTTTAAAAATAGATAAAGGTGAAGTAGTTGGTCTTTTAGGACCGAACGGCGCAGGTAAAAGTACAACAATGAAAATTATAGCTGGCCTGATTATTCCAGATCAAGGTGATGTTTTTATAAATAATAAGAGTATTAGAAATTCCCCAATCTACGGTAAAAAGCGAATCGGATTTATGCCAGAAAATAATCCATTGTATAAAGAAATGACTGTTAAAGAGGCCATTGAATTAGCGCTTGATTTATCAAATTTTACAAAAGCAAAATATAAAGAAAGAATTGATTATGTTGTAAAAGCAACAGGATTAAAAAGTGTGTTTTATAAACAGATCTCTGAACTTTCTAAAGGTTACAAGCAGCGCGTTGGTTTGGCGCAAGTTTTAGTTCCTGATCCTGAAATTTTGATTTTAGATGAACCAACAGAAGGCCTTGATCCAAACCAACGCGCTGAAATCAGGAGTTTAATCTCTGAGCTTGGAAAAAATAAAACAGTAATTATTTCTACTCATGTACTGCAAGAAGTTGAAGCAATGTGTAATAGAATTGTGATTATAAATAAGGGAGAGATTGTAAAAGATGGAAGCAAAGAATCAATTGTAAATGAACAGCTCAAACATACTACAATTACTTTAAGCTTAAGAGCTGAAACAGAACCATCGTTTGAATTCTTAGATGTTAAAGTAACTTTACAAGGTATCAATAACAATAAGTTTACTTATGAACTTATTGGCGAGAACGAAGAAAATATGCTTAAACAAATTAATAATGCTTATAGGTCTTCTAACTGGGATCTTTTACAGCTAAAAACAAGTACACAGAACTTAGAAGAGATATTTAGATCATTAACACTTAATTAATATGGCTAAGCTAAAATTAAAAGATTTAAGATTAAAAAGATCGTTTGTATCCCTTATTCTTAAGGAATTAAAGTCAATACTTTTCTCATCAACAGGGTTAATAGTAGGCTCACTATTTATTGTAGTTGTTGCAATATTATTGTTTGGAATCGGAAGATACAATCAATTTGGTACAAATGATTTAACTCAAATGTTTGGTTATATTGCTTTTGCCTTAGCAATTGCAGTACCGGCATTAACTATGGGTGCAATTTCAAAAGAAAAGAGTAATGGAACTTTTGAGTATTTATTGTCAAAGCCATTGACTGAGCTTGATTTACTATTAGGGAAATTTATCTCGTATTCATTGTTAACATTTATTCTGATCTTATTAACATTGCCAATAACAGTGGTAGTTGCTTCTTATTCGGGTATCGATTTTGGACAAGCAGTTATGCAATATGCGGGAGCACTCGTACTTGGCTTGTGCATGGTTAGTGTAGGATTAGCAATTTCAGCTCTTTTCAAAGCTGAAATTGCGTCATTTTTAACTTCAGTAGTTGTTATAGCTGTATTGATTTTAATCGGCTCAAGTTTTGTTGCAGTGTTACCTGCACCAATTTCATCTATTTTAGAAAAATTAAGTTTACTTTCTCACTACCAATCAGTATCCAGAGGAGTTTTAGACTTTAGAGATATTTTCTACTTTATAGCTTTTATCTTTTTATTCTTAAGTTTGGCGTATTACTTGTTAATAAAAGATAAGTATCCTGTGGGCCATAAATATTTAAAAAAAGCTAAGGTAGCTACTGCATTATTTGTAATAATAGCTTTTTTATTAGGAACATTAGGTCAAGTAATCCCAGGCAGAATTGATTTTACATCA
Source organism: Candidatus Dojkabacteria bacterium (assembly GCA_030834985.1). Taxonomy (GTDB): domain Bacteria; phylum Patescibacteriota; class Dojkabacteria; order J137; family J137; genus Brojett037. The sequence goes on along the minus strand of JAUQWV010000001.1, from coordinate 239,873 downwards.
GATCAACGGTATACCTTGTCTGCAGCTACGGTAGAGGTTTTAAATAGAATGCCGAATAGCTTAACAGTTGATTATTATGCATCGTCTAACCTTCCAATAGAGTTTCAAAGTGAGCTTAGAAGAGTGCAGGATTTGCTTTCTGATTACTCAAAAGCTTCAGGAGGCAAAGTAAGTGTAAATTTAATAGAACCAGACAAAGATACTTCTCTTCAATCAAAAGCTCAAACCGATGGTATTAGTCAAATTCAGTTTAGTGTTAATTCAAGCGATTCTGCACAAGTTGTAGTTGGATATTTTGGTGTAGCTTTTAAATACGAAGATAAAAGTGAAGTACTAAACTTTAATAATGAGATCTTAAATGACCTTGAATATCAAATAACAAAAAAAATTAAGAAGCTAAGTGAGACTCAAAAAAGAAAGATTGCATTTATTACAAATAATGTTGCACATTCCACAACCAATGATCTTACTGTATTTAATAAAGAACTTGTTGATTTATTTGATGTTACTTCTATTTCCTTAACAGAAGAATCAGCTGAAATTCCAGAAGATATTTCTACAGTAATCATTGCTGGTCCTGTTGAAGAATTTACTGATAATGCAGTAACCGAATTAAAAAACTTTTATGTAAATGGTGGCAGTATCTTTTTAATGACAGATACTATTGATACAAATACAGAAACACCTGCTTTAAATGAAAATAGTTTAGCAGCCCTTTTTGAAGAATATGGTGTGAAAATAAATAATGATATGGTTTATGATCTAGAAAATAACAATATTATTGCACTGCAATCATTGTTTTCACCTATCGTGTTTAATTTTCCAATGTGGTTTATTGCAAATTCTGTAGAGAACTCTACAAATATTAATAAAGATGTAAATAATGTATCACTATTATTTGCAAGTTCAATTTCTACTGAAAATAAAGATGGTCACACAATTTATACTTTGCTTGAAACAGGAAACAGTGCAAATATTCAGACAAGCGATAATCTAAATTTATCATTTGATCAGGACTGGCAACCTTCTAATACGGATAGTAAAAGAACTGTTGCGGTAGCATTAGAAAATTCAAATGGTGGAAGAGCAGTAGTGGTAGCTGATACTGATTTCTTAACAGATAGTATTCTAGAAGGACTAGCACAAAGACAAAGTCAAGATAAAAATAGTATATCGTTTGCCTTGAATGCAGTATCGTGGCTTGCAAAAGATAGTTTAATAGGAAGTATTAAGTCTAAGGGTAATACTGCAACGCTACTAAACTTAGACAATACAAAGCAGGTTACTTTGGTGGCTGTAGGTACAATGGTTCCAATTACGCTATCGCTTGCACCTTACTTATTTGCAGTAATTCAAAGAAGAAAATTAAGGAATAAAAAGTATCAATCTGAAGCTAAAGAATAATTTATTTAGCCGATCTAATTCTAGTTTCTTTTTGAATGCCAATATATTTTTGGTTTTCCGCAATTTTAATAGAACTTGTTTCTAATAATAAACCTTTTATTGTTCCAGTTAAAAAGAAAATTGCAGTTATTACGCCAATAATAATTACAAACAATAGATAGTTAATTGAAACAAAGGTCATTTGTTTTAATTCGGTTGATCCACTTAATGAATCAGTAAACAAAAGCTCGGCTCTATACTGACCAATATCGATAATATTATTAATAGGATAGTTTGCTGTAAAGTCATATTCAAAGGTATCAGAATCGGTAACAGCTTTTAGGCTTTCATTAAGAACTGCGGAATATACAACATCTCCCATTGAGCTGATAATTCTTAAATGTCCAATAGGTTTTGATATTTGATTCATTCCTTTATTTTCAACTTTTATTTTAAATACAATCTGGTTATTAATTGTAAGTTTAGTATCTGATGAAAATTCAGTGACCTTAATTCCTAAATCACTTGCAAATAAAGAATCTACAAATATGTTTATTTGGTAGGGGATTGTTAAATCTATTGTAGGATAGTTATTTTGCTCCCGTGTTGCCGTATTTGCAGCAATATTAAGTAATATTAATTTGTTATAAACGCCTTTAGGAGTATCTGATGGTACCGTAAGCGTGTATTGAATCTCTTGCGATTGAGATTTTTTAAGGGCAAATTGTTGTGGAGAGGTTGTTATCCAAGAAAAGTCCTCTTTAACAATTTGCCCATCAACATACATTCCTTCTTGTAAAGTGATTGATACCTCTGCATCTTCATTATTTGTTATTGTAAATGTGCCTGAATGACTTTGTTCTGTTCTGAGTGTGAAATCTGTACTTGCTGGTGTCAATTCAAAACCTGAATCTGCTTTAAGAGGATAAGAACTTATAGGGATAATAAATAGTAGTGTAAGTAACAACGTTTTTGTAAATATTCTTAAATCCATTTAGCTTCTACTGCAATTAAATTAGTATCGTATAGTTTATTTTCCACTGTATCAAAAACTATAATGTTAGCAAGCTGAGGTTTATTTTGAAATCCATAGTTTCTAGCATTTGTGAAATTCAGTAAGTTTATTTCGTTATATTTTTCTATTGCAATGTAGCGGTCATCAGGGCTTGGAAGCGGTAATTCCAGACTGTATTTTTCGTTAGAAATCACTTCCACTGAATTGCCGCTTAAGTCAGTCTGCATAATTTTATAAATTCCTTTTGTTCTATCTAGATCTTTATGTTTTTGTGCAAATAATATCAAATCTGTTTTATTCATAAAAACAGGATCTAGCACTGCTGTAAATCCGTCAGTAATATTAATTATTTCTCTTTCTGAACTAAATGTAGATATAAACTGATAGGGTATTTGAGAACTGGCAGGATCAAATGTTAAAAAAATAATCTTATCGCTATCTTTATTAAAATTTCCTGACCATAGATAACGGCCTATACCTGTAAAGTTATCCTGTCTTTTTATTTCAGCTAAAGTATAAAATGAATCGCTGGATCTATATAAAAGAGAGTTACCGTCATTAGAATATTCCAGATAAACAACATCATCTGCACTATTTTGCGGATTAAAATCTATTTGTGATCTGGCATCAATATCGTAAACAATAACTTTAGCATCTGATATAGGTATATAGTAATTTTGCTCTACTTCAACTTCTTGGAAAGCATAGGCAAATTCATTTCTTGTTGGTGAAAATGCAAATGAATTTATTCTAACGTTGTTAAGATTAAAATTCTGGACCTCGTTTGTAACACGGTTAATAAGTTCAATATTATTGGTGTAGTTACTTTCTGTAACAACTACTAGGAATGTTTCATTAAGGCCGTAAAACTGAATATTGTCCCGTTTAAGCAACTCTTGCCTGCCGGCTAAGTTAGCATTATATATAGCAATTGTATTAGTGGTATTATCGTGAACTTTTTCTATTACAGCGAGTCTTGGAATTTCAGTTTTAAAATGAAAAATATAATCTTCTGTAAATTCTTCATTGTAGATATCAGTAATATTTTTCTTTAATGTGAGAGTATAATCGGTTTGTGAGTCTAGGGAAGTATCAAATGCCAAAATTAAATTATTGCCAGACCATAAACTTCTAAAATCTGCTTTTGGTGTAATTTCAATAGAGTTAGTTACAGTATCTCTATTAATAGGCCTATTAAACTCAATTCTAATCTGCTGATTTTTAAGTTTAGCGTTTTCTGCACCTCCAATTACATTAATCCCAACTACATGGGGATGAGTTAAGGTATTTAGTGCAATCAATACCAAGGTTAAAATAATCAATATGATTATTGAAACTATGCTTAATTTGTTGAATTTAAGAAGTTTTTTCATTAAAAGATATAGGGATTACCAGGCTCTTCGAGCTTGATAATATTTTTAGGTTCAATTATTAAGTTTTGATTTTCATCTACATTAAAAAGCCCTTCAACTTCAACCCATTCATCCTGATCAGGATTGTATTCATTAGTTTTAACTCTAAGCCCTACTGGTCTTGCATCAACTGCACAACAGGTAATAATAAATCTAGCTACTAAAAAAGTATCTTTATCTAAATGTAAATTATCAGGTCTGTATACAAATCCTGAAATCTTTACATCTTTGTCTTTATAAAAAAGAGGGTCAGGATTGTAGTTTTGGAGCGCAATCCAATCTCCTAATGTGTAATTACTTGTGGATTTACTAAAATTTTGGATTGCGCTTGCAGTAGTTTGTGTTAAATTAATAGCATTTAAATCAATTGATCTTTGTGAAGCTGTAATTGAGCTTAAACCTCTTGCAGGTAAAAAAAGTCCTGCCAGTACTACTAATAAAACTAAAAGGGTTCCAAATATATCGTTTTTAATTATTCTAGTAAATCTATCCTCGTATTTAAAAGGAACAATAACTACAAATGCAGCTAATATCAAAAATAAGCTGTTAACTAAAAAAGAAAGAGCTATTAAAACACCTATTACCATTATTTTTTGATTAAAAAGACGTTTAAACTGGTAAAATTCTCGTCTATCTTTATAGATAAAATAGATCAAAGATACTGCCCCAATCAATACAGCTACTATACTTGCAATAAATGACTCTTCAAAGAAACGCGGGTGAATATATAATCCTAACTTATTGTTATGTGCCAATAATAAGCCGTATATTCCCATTCCTAGTAGTGTTATTGAACTAATTATTCGTGTCATTTAATAAAATTTACTATTAGTGCTGTTAAGAAACTAAATAAGAACACATATACCGTAACTAATCCTAATAATTTAAGTTTGTATGTAGATTTCATCATAGTTAACATTTTTATATCTATCATTGGTCCAAAAACTAAAAAGCCTAAAATAGAACCCATTGTAAAAGAATTTGCATAAGACAATGCAAAGAAAGCATCAACGTTTGAACAAATTGAGATAACAAATGCTAGTAAAATCATTGCAAGAATAGACAATAATGGATTTTGTCCTATTGCTATTATTATATCTCTTGGGATAAATGTTTGTGAAATACCAGCTAAAATAGCTCCGATTACAAGTACTTTAAAGATCTCTAAGAATTCTCTTTGGAAAGTGTTTAACGCTTCTATAAATCTATTTTTAGAGTGCTTGTGGTCAACCGCTTCACAAACTTCTTGGTAGAAATCTAGGTTTAAAAAATCACTTTGGGGTTTTTTATAACTTAACAAAATTCCAATAAAATTTGCAATTATAAAACCAGCAAGCATTCTAATAACTACAACACTTGGATCAAAACTAAATGCTTCCATTGTAGTTAGAAAAGTAACTGGGTTCAAAATTGGTGCCGCTAGTAAAAAAGTTATAGATTGTGATACTGTAAATCCACTTAACAAAAGCCTTCTAGCAACAGGAACATTACCGCATTCACAAACAGGTAACACAACACCCATTAATGAAATTTTTATGTGTGAGTAAAATCTATTTTTATAAAGTTTTTTATCAATCGTGTTAAATAGAATATAGATTAAATACAAAGGAGCCAAAATATATTTATGAGTTTTAACTTGAGTTGCTAGCCAGCTGAAAAACCCAACTCCTACCAACGTAGAAATAGTAACGCCTAAAATTACAAATGGAAATGCTTCTACTATTATGCTTAAAAATAGCGTTAAAAAGTCTTGAAGTCTTAATGCTAATATTTGTCCGTCGTTTGATAATTCAAAATATTTATATCCTCCAACAAGCTGGTATGCCAGAATAACAGCTAAGATTATTAGCAAGAGAAATCTGTTGATATTTATAGTGGTGAATAATTTTTTCATCCTTATAATTCTATCATGATAAAATATTCCTTATATGGATATTGAGAATTTGTTTAGATACTTATTAATATTTTTCTGCTGTTTATCTTTGCTTACGGTTTTTGTCCTTATAAGTTTTGTAGTAATGTTTACATATAAAAGGGCTAGAACTGTACTGCTTACAATAGGATTTATTAGAGAAATCTACTATCTGCTTAAGGCAATATATTTAAGTTTTACTTCAAAAAGAACTTCAGCCCAATCTAAAACAAAAAAAGACTCTTCTGCACAAACAAAAGATTTTATAGATGCCCAATTTCGGGAAAAGAACAAATAACTGATACAAATAAAACTTGATGTATAATCCACATATATGACTCCCATGCAGGAACAGTATCAAAAAATCAAGGCTGAGTATAAGGATTTTATTGTTTTATTCAGGCTTGGAGACTTTTATGAAGCTTTTAACGAGGATGCTATAACTCTTTCAAAAGTTTTAGGAATAACCCTTACTGGCAGAGGAAAAGATGATAAAAGAACACCAATGGCAGGAATACCGCACCATGCACTTGCTACATATATGCCAAAGATGGTAGAAGCAAGCTTAAAAGTTGTAATTGCAGATCAGGTTGAAGAGGCGGTTCCCGGCAAGTTAGTAGAAAGGAAAGTAACCAAAGTTGTTACGCCGGGAACCGTCATGGATGAAAACTCGTTAGACGCTTCAAAAAATAACTTTATCGCTTGTTTTTACAGATTCGTGGATAAAAAACAAACGTTTTACTTATTATCTTACTGTGATTTAACAACTGGCTTGCTTCAAGTATTTTCAACACAGTCGTTAAATCAGCTTAAACTGGAACTTAATAAAGTAAATCCATCAGAGATCTTAACTGCAGTAAAAGATTATGAGTTCCTAAAGGGAATTTATAGTAGACCTATTGAAAAGGCTGAAGATTCAAAATTTGATTTAGGTTATGCAAGTGAAATTCTGCTAAGTCAATTACAGGTTCTATCTTTAAGAGGATTTGGTATTGAGGATATTGATCCATTAATCATTGTAGCAGGCGTTTTAATAAACTTTTTGCAGGAATACCAACGAAGTGAGTTAAAACATATTAAGACAATCAGAAAATATCAATATTCTGATTATATGCAGCTTGATTTTGAAACAATCAGGAATTTAGAGCTTGTTTATTCTGCAAATGGTAACGATAAAAATACTCTTTATGGTGTTCTAAATCAAGCTGCAACAGCAATGGGTAAGCGTAAGCTTAGAAATTGGATTATTTACCCTTTAATAAATCCTGATATTTTGCAAGATAGGCTTGATAGCGTTGAAACATTCTATAATAATCCTATTTTAGCTTCAGATATCGATTCAAATTTAAGCAATATAGCAGATATAGAAAGAATAATGGGCCGAATTGGTGTTCAATCAGCCAATCCACGAGATTTAATTGCTTTAAAAAATAGCTTGCTAAATATTGAGCAGTTGATTAAACAAGTTAGAACAAACACGAAATTATCTAAAAGGTTAAATATGTTTGTTGAAAAGCTGGCGGCAAGTGATTCAGAGTTATTATCAGCGGTGAATAAAGTAGTTGGTATTATTGATAAATCAATTGCAGATGAGCCGCCAGCTTCAATCAGCAATACAGGAATAATAAAAGAAGGTTTTAATACCGAAATAGATGAAATTAGATCTTTAAGACAAAATTCTAAACAGATTCTTGCTAATTTACAAAGTCAGGAAATTGAAAAGACGGGTATTAATACATTAAAAATCTCATTCAACCAGGTTTTTGGCTACTATATAGAAATTACAAAAACTCACCTAAATAAAGTACCAGATTACTATATCCGTAAACAAACTTTGGCAAATGCTGAACGATATATTATCCCTGAATTAAAAGAATTAGAGGAAAAAATCCTTTCTGCAGAAGAAAAGTTAATCAGATTAGAACAGGATGTATTTTTTGAAATTAGGAATAAAATTGCTGAATGCATTGCTGAAATCTTAGAAGTTGCAGAAATTATCTCGGAAATTGATTGCTATGTTAACTTTGCAAAAGTTGCAAGAGAGAATCAATACACAAAGCCTATGATAAAAAGTAATAATATTTTATTAATTGAAGATTCAAGGCATCCAGTTATTGAAAAAATCGTTAGCGACTTTACTCCTAATTCTATTGAATTTAATAGTGACTATATTCATATTCTAACTGGCCCAAATATGTCGGGAAAATCAACATATATTAGGCAGATTGCGTTAATAACATTGATGGCGCAAATTGGATCTTTTGTACCTGCTAAAAAGATGGAATGGAAATTAATCGATAGGATTTTTACAAGAGTGGGTGCAACAGATAATTTGAGCAAAGGCGAATCAACATTTATGGTTGAAATGAATGAAACGGCAAATATTTTAAATAACGCTACAAAAGATAGCTTAATTATTTTAGATGAAGTTGGTAGAGGTACAAGTACTTATGACGGAGTTGCAATTGCTTGGTCAATAATAGAGTTTGTTTATAAACAGATTAAAGCTAAAACACTTTTTGCAACTCACTACCACGAGCTTATTGATCTAGAAAAACAATATAAAGAGATCGCTAACTATAATGTTGAGGTTTTAGAAGATAAAGGCGAAATTATGTTTAAGCATAAAATTGTTAAAGGAGGAACTAATCAAAGCTATGGTGTTCACGTTGCAAAACTAGCTGGTATACCTAAAGAGGTTTTAACTAGAGCAAATGAAATCCTAGAGGCTTTTGAATTAGACAACAAAGTTGAAAAGACAGTAAAGAAGAATTCAAAAGCCTCCCCACCAAAAGGCATAACCAAACCAAAAGCTATTCATCCTGATCAGCTAGGTTTAATTTAGCAGGTGTTAACGGATTGTGCCAATGTGTGGTAAACTTGAACAGTTTTAAGTAACAATAATGTCCGAACTAACTCAAAGACAACAAGACCTGCTTTTAAGCATCATTAGAGAATTTACTAAAACCGCTGAGGCTGTAGGCTCAATTAGTCTTCAAAGTAAGTATAAGCTTGATTTAAGCCCTGCTACTATTCGTAATGAAATGGCAGCATTAGTCAACTTAGGATATTTATTCCAAAAACATAATAGCGGCGGACGAATCCCAACAACTAAAGGATGGCGCTTTTTTATTGAATCGCTTTCTACCGAAGAACTTAACCAAATTGACGAAGTTACTAAAGAGAAGATTAAAGAAGAGCTATACGGTTTACGGCCAAATACAAAAAATTTGATTAGAAAAGCGATGTTTGAGCTTTCTAGATTATCTCTAAATCCTTCAGTAGCAATTATAGAGAACGAACTTTACTATGCTGGCTTATCGGAGATGGTAAATATACCTGAATTTAAAGAATACGATAACTTAAGAAGAATCTTAAAATTGATGGAAGATTACTTTACTCTTTCTGAGATCCTAAACAAAGGTACTTCGGATGACGAAATAAATATAATTATTGGAGAAGAAGCTGAAAATTCACTATTCACAGATTATGCTGTAATATTTTCAGAAATACGTGTAATGAATTCACAGCGTGGATACATAGCGGTAATCGGGCCTAATAGAATGGATTACTTAAACATTATTCCTGCTGTAAAATATATAACTGACACTATTAGATATTTATTAAGCGCCTAAGTTATGGAAAAAAGTTTTTTAGAACAAGTTTCAGATATATTTCAATCCAGTTTAGATTTGAAAAACAGATACTTTAATGGCTATCCAATGATTTTGGATCATTTAACAATGTTTACATACAATTTAGAAGAGTACCAGAAAAGTAAAAAGGAAGCTGATAATATAGGTAATCCCGAATTTGAAGATGAAAGAGGAACCTTATACAAACTTAATAATCCAGTTAAACTAGAAGATTTTGAGTTAGTAGATTTTAAAATTGCTAAACCTCATATCCATAATCACAATAATCACCATTATGCTGTTTATTACAAAGTTGAAAACTTTGAAGATTTTAAAAAAAGATTTGATGCGCTAAATAATAATAATGTTGTTAAACAGCAACTGCATAACAAATTAGAGATTCTTGAAAAAGATGCGCCTGTAATACTTTACATAGTCCCTATTTCAGAACCTGCACTTGAAGATATGGATGAAGTTAAAGAACAGGTTAATGGTGAAACAGATATGCTACGGCTTCAAGCTCAACTAGAAGAAGAGCGTATGAAAAGAATACAAGTTATGGCTGACTTTCAGAATTATCAAAAAAGAATTGATCAGGAAAGGTCAACTTGGGGTGCAATTTCGAATATGGGATTAATACGTGAGATGCTTGAAATCTACGATGATTTACACCTGGCACTTAATGATGAAAACCTAAATCTTGAGCATGCAAAGGTGTCTCTAAAATCTGCTCAGGATAAAATACTTCTAGCTGCAGCTGCAGTAGGTATTGAGATAATTAATGTTCAAGTTGGCGAAGAATTTGATAAAGAAAAAATGGAAGCAGTCTCTGCAATTCCAGCTTCAGAAGAACAAAAAAACAAAGTAGTTGCTGTAGTTTCATCTGCTTTTAAATATAAAGACAAAGACTTTATATTAAAACCGGCTAAAGTAGTTGTCGGAAAATAAACATTATGGTTGAAGATAATTGGACAAAGGTCTACGATGCAATAACTCAATCTAAAATCAATGTTATTTCGCGATTTCAGTTAAACTTTAGAGGGGGGCAAAGCGAAGCTGATGCAGAGTTTTTTCGCAATAACGGAATATCTTTGGATGTTAACTGGCTGCTTGGACTTTCAGAAGAAGAACTTTTCAGCATAAGTAATAGAATACTTATGCGTTTAATTGTTGCAGCGTCAAAAGCACATTTAAAATTTGCTCATGACGAATTAGAACACTATAAAGAGAATCCATATAATGATCTTTTAGCGCAGATTCAAACTCTTCAAGCTATAAAAGGGCTTAGACCAGAGTCAATAGAAGGTGCGATTCTTAACATACTGTTAATGCATGACCTTGATAATACTTTAAAAATTATCAGTAATGTTATGACTTTATCGCCCGATGTTCCTTACTCTGCATTAGAAAAAGCAATATGCTTGTTAGCTCCAAACAATCCATCGGAAATTAATTATAGGAATTTGATACATTACATCGCTTCAGTAGGTTTAACTGCAGATGAACACGAACAGATAATTGATTTAGCATTGCAAAAGCCTAAGTGTAAAATGAGAACACACTTTATTAGATTTATTAACTCATTAGTTGAAATTTAATTCTAATTATGGACCCAGAGGTTAGGCACGAGATCGCCAAAGATATAAACAAAGTAGAAAAAACAGTTAAGAAAGCAAACCGAAAGATAGGAAATATAGTGGTAATATTAATGGCTATTGGTTTTGCATTACTGCTGGTATTATTCGCTATATTAGGTAAATTTATTTGACAATGTTAAATTAGCAGGTATAGAATTAGAGTGCTAATTTAAATTAAGATATTAAAGTTTTATATATGGGAAAAGTAGTTGGAATTGACTTAGGTACAACAAACTCTGCTGTTGCTTTTGTACAGGCAGGTAAACCTGAAGTTATTACTAGTAAAGAAGGATCTCGCCTTATACCTTCAGTTGTAGCAATCGATAACACAAGTGAGATTGTAGGTATAACCGCAAAAAACCAGATGGTTACAAATCCAGAACAAACCTTTTATTCAATTAAAAGGTTGATTGGCCGAAGGTTTGAGGATGTTGAGGTACAGAAAGACTTAGAATTATTACCTTTTCAAATAAGAAAAAGCGATAAAGGTGGGGTTGAAATTCAATTTGGTAACGAATGGATTGCTCCAGAAGTTATCTCGGCAAAAGTATTAGCTAAAATAAAGACAGATGCTGAAGCTTATTTAGGTGAACCGATTACAGATGCCGTTATTACTGTGCCGGCGTATTTTGATGATTCACAAAGGCAAGCAACTAAGAACGCTGGCAAAATCGCCGGCTTTGACGTAAAAAGAATTATCAACGAGCCTACTGCTGCTGCAATTGCTTATGGATTGGATAAAAAAGGAGACCAAACTATTGCGGTATACGACTTAGGTGGTGGTACATTTGATATTTCGATATTAGATATCGGAGATGGAGTTTATGAAGTTAAATCAACAGCAGGTGATACACACTTAGGTGGAGACGACTTTGATCAGAAACTGATCGACTACTTTATTGCAGAATTTAAAAAAGAGCAGGGAATAGATCTAAAAGAAGATGCAGCAGCTCTACAAAGATTAAAGGAAGCTGCTGAAAAAGCAAAAGTTGCATTATCTAGCTCTGAGGCAACAGATGTGAATTTACCATACATTACTGCGGATGCAAAAGGACCTAAGCATTTTAGACTGCAGTTAACACGTGCTCAGTTCGAAAACTTAGTTGGCGAATTAGTAGATAAAACTTTTGATTCTGTACAAAAAGCAATAACAGATGCGGGCTTAAATAAGTCAGATATTGAAGAAGTAATAATGGTTGGCGGTATGACAAGAATGCCTTTAGTAATTAAGAAAGTAGAGGAGTTCTTTGGTAAAAAGCCAAATCAATCTGTAAATCCTGATGAAGTTGTAGCAGTTGGTGCTGCTATCCAAGCTGCAGTATTGGCAGGAGATTCTAGCGTACAGGATATTACTCTATTGGACGTAACTCCACTATCGCTAGGTCTTGAAGTTAATATGGGTGAAATGCATGTAATTATCCCTAGAAATACAACAATTCCGACTGAAAAAACAGAGGATATGTTTACAACAGCAGTTGATAATCAACCTGCAATAGATGTAAAAGTACTTCAAGGTGAAAGGCCATTAGCAAAAGATAATAAAGTGCTAGGAAGCTTTAGGTTAGAGGATATTCCTCCTGCACCAAGAGGTGTGCCAAGATTTGCTATTACCTTTAAGCTGGATGCAAATGGAATTTTGAATGTTAAGGCTAAAGATGTAAAAACAGAAAAAGAGCAGAGTATTACTATTACGGCCTCTACTCACTTAGATCAAGAAGAAATTGATAGAAGAGTAAAGGAAGCTGCTGAAAACAAGGCAAAAGATGACGAAATTCTAAATAGATTAAAGACTAAAAATGAGGCTGAAACATTGGTTTATCAAACTGAGAAGTTAGTTAAAGATTATGGTGACAAAATAGGTGAAGACTTAAAAAAAGAATTAACCGATAAATCAGTGGCCTTAAAAGATATGATATCCAAGGAAGACTTTAATGTTGATGAAGTTAAAAAAGCATACGATGAATTAGTACAAAAAACACAAGATGCAGGTAGCAAAATATATCAGGAAGATCCAAATGCAGCGGCTAACACTTCAGAAGCCGATAGCAGTAATACTAATAGTGATAATAATGATAAGAAAAAAGATGAGCCGGCTGAAGGAGAAGTAATTGAATAAAGTTAAATTTATGATGATTTAAAAGGGCTCCTGAAAGGAGCCCTTTTTTAAGCTTCGTCTACAAGTTCGCATGGTTCCTCTATTGCTTTAGGCGCATTTTGAATAATCTGTTTTTGTAAATAATCGCTAGCTTGAATAATTTCTGCACTTGTATCTGCTAATCTCCGGTGTCTTTCTTCTATTCCCTTCAAGGCTGTATCTAAAAATCTTAAATTAGCTAATATTTGTGTGGCAAAGTATTCAGAACTTAAAAATCCTCCGCAAATCTCGATTTCTTCACTGATTTTAGCTATTAAATGCTCTAGTTTGCTTGGTATATCGCTCTGCTCAAATGTAGTATTGCCGATTTCGGCTCTACGTTTTATTGCTATCAACTCACTTACGAGCGGTTTTAATCTTCTCATTGATTCGATTACTTCTGCTGGAACTTCAGTTTTATCTACTAATGCGCTTACAAGCTCTTCGCCAGTTAAAATATTTAATGAATTTAAAAACTGTAAAATATCATCTTCAAATGGCTTACTACCAATACAAGATGCTACCACCGTTCTACATAGTTCAAGCATTTCAACAACATAGTGCGGTGTACTATCTGTAATTAGAGCTGTAATAGTTTGGTACGCTTCATCAAATATTTCTTCAGAAGCTTCTGATCTATTTTTTAAGAACTTTTCTAGTTCATCTGCAATTGTATTAAATGCTTGTTGTTCTTGATCGGAAGCAGCATTGCCTGGCTCTCTTAGCAAATCACAAAATCTTTTAGATCCAGGAGACATTGGTTGCAAAGCTCTATAATCTACTGATTCCCTAAACAAACCGTTACTAGACATATTTGATTGGAATAACAAATAAGAAGTTAAGCAGATAATTTATCTTTTAAATGAGGGACTACTCCTGATTTTTCCGATAAGTATATAATTAAATCGTCTATTAGCTTTTCATGCTCAGGAAGGACTGTTACCAAAACATAGTAATTATGTTTTAGTAAATTTAATTCAGATTTACCTATATTGCCAGTTATAAGTGAATTTATTATTTTATTAATATCATTATTGAATTCAGTAATATTACCAACAACTTTTTCAATTTCGTGAGAATTTTCTAGTGCTTTCTTTAATATAGTGGGTAAATTATTGAAAGGTTCTTTTAGTACTGTAGTATCAACTTCAAATATTGTATTATTTGGTTTCTCCATAAGTTGAAAATTTCTACTCAATTATAACCCATTTTTTTAAACATTCACGAGTATTTGTATCTTTTAAATTTGCAAACTTAGTAAATATTTTTGGTTTGCTTTTAGTACCGTAAATAATTTTTACTTCTGTAGGTTGCTCTTGGTCGGTTAAGACGGTTTTTAAGCAATTAAGTTCTTCTTTATCGGTAACTCCAGTTATATCAACAACTATTTTTTTTGGTTCGTCTAAAACATTTGCATGTTCTAGGCTATTGATAATAATCGATTTTCTATCTTCGCGCTCATTGACTAATCCTCTAACTATTAATACTGAAGATTCATTTAAGTATTGTTTATATTTCTCAAATGTATTAGGAAACATTACTGCATCCGCTTTACCTGTCATATCTTCTAAAGTCATAACAGCCATTCTTGAGTTATCTTTTTTTGTATAAACAAATTTAAATGAGTTAAGCATACAGAGCATTTTTATGGTTTTTCCTGAACGGATTTCTTCGATTTTATTTGCAGAAACATAATCAGGAAAAACCTCTACCCATGAAAATTTATTAAGAGGATGAGTTGAAATGAATAAGCCCAGATATTCTTTTTCCCAAGTCATCTTATCGTGGTCGGTTGTAGCTTCAACATCTGGTAGCGGAGTAGCATCGAAGTACTGCTGCTGGATTTGCCCACTGTTGTCTTCCAATCCAAATCCAAAAAGATCTGTTTGTGCTTCATCACGCTTTTTATTTTTATTGCTAGCTTTTTGCAAAACTTCTGCCATTACTTTAAGTAGCGCATTACGATCACCAAATGCATCCATTGCGCCTGATTTTATTAGAGCTTCAAGTGCTCTTTTATTTACATATTCAGTTCCAACCCTATTAACAAAATCATCAAGATTTAAATATTCACCATTATTACGTTCTTCAATTACCCGTTCACAAACTTTAATTCCAACATTCTTAATGGCGCCTAAGCCGAATCGAATACTGTTGTCATTCCCAGGAACAAAATATATAACAGACTTATTAATATCTGGAGCAAGAACATCGTATCCCATTCGTCTAGCTTCTTGAATGTCGATGCTTACTCTGTCTAAGTTTTCTAAGTCGGAGTGAATTAAAGCAGTAATGAATTCCAACGGATAGTGTGCCTTGAGGTATGCACACCAATATGCCACAACGGCATAACTTGCTGAATGAGCTTTATTAAATCCATAATCAGAAAAAGGTTCCAACTGCTTCCAAAGCTTATTAGCTATATCTTGTGAATAACCAAACTTTTCCATAAAATTATTTTTAAAGTATGGTTCTTTCTCTTTTAAGATATCTAGTTGCTTCTTTTTTAAGGCGTTCCTAATAACATCACCATCAGCTAAGGTGAATCCTGCTAAATCCATACAGATTTTAAGAAGCTGCTCTTGATAAATTGGATATCCAAATGTCTTATTTAATATAGGTTCAAGCTCAGGAATTAGATATTCAGCCTGCTTTTTACCGTGTTTACATAAGATATAGTCTGGAATATATTTCATTGGTCCAGGTCTGTAGGCTGCAGCCAAGAAACATATATCTTCAATATTTTCTGGCTGCAGCTCTTTTAAAAATTGCTGCATGGGCGGAGACTCAAATTGGAACACACCAATCGTCTCCGCCCTTGAAAATAGCGCAAATGCTTCTTTATCGTCTTCAGGAATTCTTGTAATATCAATTTTTATGCCGTGTCTTGCTTCAATATATTCAAGTGCATTTTTTATAATTGTTAATGTCCTTAAACCTAAAAAGTCAAACTTCATAAAATCAAGCTTATCTACATAGGTACCATCCATTTGGGTTATGATTTTATCTGGATCTTTGGAATCTCGCTGTAATGCCATATATTCAGTAATTGGTTCTGGTGTGATTAGATATCCGGCTGCATGTGTAGAAATATGCCTAGCCATACCGTCGATCTTTTTTACAGTATTTGTCATTTCAGTAAGCTGACTATCACCATTTACAATAGATGCGAACTCAGTACTAGTTTCCATCATTTTATCTATTGTGAATGGCTTTCCGAATAATACTGTGACCATTTTAGATAGCTTATCAGCCATTTTTAAATCAATTCCCATTACCCTTGATACATCACGAATTGCTGCTTTTGTTTTAAGCTTTCCAAATGTACAAATAGCAGCTACGCATTCTTCACCATATTTTTCCTTTGCATATTCAATAATTTCATCGCGTCTATCGTCTTGTATATCCATATCAATATCAGGAGGTGATGGACGCTCTAGATTTAAGAATCTTTCAAAGTATAATTCCCACCGTATAGGCTCGGCGTTAGTGATATCTAGTGCGTAAGCAACAACAGATCCTGCTGCCGAGCCTCTTGCTCCAACTAGAATACCGTTGCGTCTCCCAAACTGCATTAAGTCACCAACAACTAAAAAGTAGTCGTTGTAGCCTTTCTTATCTATAACCATTAACTCATATTCAATTCTTTCAACCAATTCAGGCCCAAGTAATTTAGTAGCCTTGACATAATTATTCTCTTGAATATCAGCAATCGCTTCATCAAAGCTTTTCTTTTTCCTATCTGAGTCTTCTAATCCGAGATAGTTGGTATATCGCTTAATTGCGCCACTATATGTTTGTTTTTTTAATTCATCTTTAGCAGTAGAGCCTTTTGGCACATTCCAGAATCTAGGTTGTACACGCTCAAACTTTAAGCCAAAAGGCTCAATCTGATCTGCAATCTTCATTGTATTTTCAACTGCAGATTTTTCATCAGCAAACTTTGTAAACATCTCATCAGGAGAAAGTAAGTATGTGCCCTCGTATCCTTTACGACATTCTGTATCGCTTAACAGTGTGCCATCTTTAATACTAAATAAAACACTCTGAACATTTTTATCGTCTTTATTTAAATAGTGCGCATCTGTAGTAGCAACTAATGGAACCTTATATTTTTCGGCAAATTCTCTAAGTTTAATATTGCAGTATTTTTGCTGATTAACATCATCTATTGCTTCCTCTGCAACTTCGTCTTTGTTTAATGAAGATATATCTGCTAAGTAACTAGTGCCATTTAAATCATCACTACCATCAAATCCATGTCTTTGAAGTTCAATATAAAAATTGTCTTTAAATGTTGATTTTAAAAATTTAAGCCAATCTTCGGCCTTGTCTAACTCATTACGTAAAATATGCTTAGATAAAGGGCCAGCCATACAGGCAGATGTACAAATTAAACCTTCTGAGTATTTGCTTAGAGTTTCCCGATCTACTCTTGGCTTATAATACATACCTTCTAATTGTCCAATTGATACAAGCTTTACCAAGTTTCTATAGCCTGTCAAATTTTTAGCAAGAATTACAAGATGATAGTACTTAATACCATTTACAGCTTCTCGAAGTCCACGCTCTTTAGGTGAAACGTAAATTTCACAGCCGAGGATTGGCTTAATATGAAAGTCTTTTGATAATTTCCAGAATTCAGCGGCACCGTACATTACACCGTGATCTGTTAATGCAATAGACTCCATCCCTAGCTCCTGTGTCTTAGCAAAAAGAGCAGGAATTCTATTAACACCATCTAAAAGTGAATACTCTGTGTGTACATGTAAATGTGTAAAAGACATCTAGGCGATTATTTAAATCAAATTATCGGTGAATTATTTTAGTATAACTCAATTTTTAAAATCAGTCCTCGATAAGTAAGTCATTTTCTAATCTTAACTTTAAAGGTTCATCCAGAACTTTATATTCTTTTTCGTTTATAAATATTTTAATATTGTCAGGCTGG
Source organism: Candidatus Dojkabacteria bacterium (assembly GCA_030834985.1). Taxonomy (GTDB): domain Bacteria; phylum Patescibacteriota; class Dojkabacteria; order J137; family J137; genus Brojett037. The sequence continues at coordinate 221,794 of JAUQWV010000001.1, read as the reverse complement.
TCGGTTTCAATTTGTATACTAGACTTAGCTATGACAGGAATAGAATCATTTACAAAAAACAAGGCATTAGCTTGTTCTGTATTATCTGTAATTACTTTTATATTGGCAGAATCATTTACTATTTGAATAATTCCATAAATACCTTTTGCTTCTTCAAGAATATTATTTTTCTTATTTAGAATTAATTCAATTCGGCTAACTACCCCAACTGAACTTATAGCCTCAACTAGGAAGGTGTTTTTTTCTAATGTTACAGGGAATAAATCGCTTTCGAATGTATTATCTGGTTTTGTACCAACTGTAATGCTATTCACTTTAACAGCTGTATTTGGATTAACCCTACCTGTGATGCGAACAGTTTTGTCGTAATAATCCATAGCAGTAGAACTGTTCGCATAGATATTCGTTGGTGTTAATAGCTCAATATATGGTGGTTCAAACGTTTTATTTAATAACTTTAATAATCCAAAGGTTACAAATGTTAATAGAATAATAAACAGAAAATATCTAATGCTTTTTCTATTAAAAGCAAATGTTCTTTTAGATCTACTATCTAAGGGTGTATCTTTACTTTTCTTTGTTTGCAGTCTAGTACTTTCAATATCTCGCCTATAAACAGCAGTAAAGTTTTCAGAGTTTAATCCTAGAAATTTAGCATAATTTTTTATAAAGCCTTTTGCATATACGTCAGAAGCAAAAATTGTATAGTCATCTGCTTCTAAGGCTTTAATAAATTCAGGACGAATTTTTAATTCATTAGATACTTTTTCAACTGTAAGTTTAAGCTCTAATCTTTTTGACTTTAAACGTTCACCAATCGATGGATTCATACAAAGCACTCTAATATATACTCACTAACAGGCTCATTATTAATAATTAATTCATTTTTTAATGTACCTGCGATCTTAAATCCGAAGTCTTTATATATTTTAATGGCGTGCTCCTGCGGGTGATTAACTAAAAGCGTAATTTTTCTTATCTCTGGCTTCCCTTTAATCACCCGCATTGCTTCTTCAAATATCTTTTTTCCAATACCATTATGTCTATAGCCGCTTTTAACATAAAACCATACAATTGAAGCAACATGACTGCGTCGTCTATTAGAATCAAATAAAATACCAATCATACCGGCTATTTCATTACCTGTTCGAGTCAGTAACATAGTAGCGTTATAGCCGTGGATATAGCCAAATAGGTAATTTTTCCACCACTCATTCGAGTTTTTAGAATAATTATCAAAATCAACGCTAAAAGCAGTAGGATCGTTTTGCAATGCTTCAAGCATAAGAGCTTTTATTGCTTCAAAATCAGAGGGATTAGCCGTTAAAATTTCCATCTTCTCCATAAAATTAAGTATATCACCATCCTTGTATTTACATAATTTTTTAAATTCCATATACTTAGTTTGTATGAAAAATCATATAGAAAATTATTCGAAGTATATAATTCCACTTGCAGTTGTAGGCCTGATCATCCTTGGTATAATCGTAATCATAACAACAAGAGATAATTCCCAGCTGGGTCAAGATGAGTTAACCCAAGAAGAAATAACATCATTAGAGAATGAAAATCTAACAGTTTTAGAGGTTAAAAATCAAAAAGAGATTGTAATTGCTAACAAGAAAGTTACCTTTGATGAATCATTCTTAGTAAATTCTATTGTACAAGCTAATAAAGTATCTGGTATTGAATGTAGAGGTGCAGGTGGTAGGGTGTGCATAATTAATTTTGTAACAGATGGTGAAACTACTTATTATATTAGTACACCAGCAGAGCCGATAGCTATTGATGGCTTTAATAGAAGTAAGGATAGTGCAAAACTTTTCAGTACGCCTTCTGGAGATATGTATTTAGCTTATAGTATTTTAGAAATAGTTAACGAAGCAGGAGAAATACAGACTGACACAACTTTAGTAAGCCAAATGTTTGGTTGTCTTCAGGATACAATATGTGTAGGTAGTGGCGCTTTGGATATTACTGACACTGAACTTAATGCAAGACAAGTAGCTGCATTTGAAGAGTTTGTAAGAAGCCTAAGGAGCAATTAAACTTTCCTGTAAAATACTTAAGGGGCCTTAGCTTAGCTGGTAGAGCGCACGAATGGCATTCGTGAGGTCACGAGTTCAATCCTCGTAGGCTCCATTTAACTTTCTACTTTTTAAATATAAAACACTGCCCCGGAGTGATTAAGATATTTTCTATGAATGTCTTATAAGTAGATTCTTTATTTGTATATTGCGGTAAAGTAGCTTGTTCTATAGCTAATTCATCTATAATCTGCTTTATAAGTCCAACCATTCCATAATCATGGCTTTGGAACCTTCTATTATTTAAAAATGGACCTTTAGAAACCAATCCTTTTTGTTTAAAATCATAATCAGTATCGGTGTGTAAATGATAAGACACATGGTGCTTATCTAGGGTAATATTCCTTCCATCTGGAAAATGAGGCCAGTAGCCTGTACCCCAGTCTTCTATAACATACACGCCTTTTGATTTAAGCGAATTTTTGAACAAATAAATAAAACTTATGAATGTTTCTTTTCCAAAATGTGAAGCATCGTCAATGATAATATCAAAGCCTTCTGGAGCGCAATCTCCAGTAATCTTGTTAAGTAATGAAGTATCTTTTTGATCCCCTTGATAAATTTTTACTCGTCCACTGTTTGGGACATCAATTTTTTCGATATCAACACCAATAATATCTGCTTTAGTAAAAAATTTCTCCCACATTTGTAAAGAACCTCCATGGTAAATCCCCAATTCCAGCATCTTTTTGACGTTGTTTTTTATAGGAGAAAAAACTTTATCATAATATTCTAGATAGCCGATTTTATCTGTATGAAAATGTTGAATATCAAAATCTTTAACTGACATACCTTAAAAGTAAGAAATAACTAATAATTCTATCATTAATTTTCTGTCAAATTTACGTTATACTGGAATTAATGGAAAAAGAATTAAGTAGCTACGTAACATTAATTGCTGTTGTACTAATAGTAGTAATAGTTCTATTAGTAGTTGTAGTAATATCGCAGCAACAAAAGATTAAGAATATGCAAAGGCCTAGATACGGCTTTTTAGGTAAGCCTTTATATATTATGGTTTTAAGCTTTTTTACTGTTGGAACATTAGGTTTAGTCTATTATTCTTCAACTCAACCTGTACAGGTAGAACAAACAGCTGCTGATGTGGAGGTTATTTTAAGTATAAATGCAGAGCCGACTGGTGGGGCACTAAGAGAATACAGATTAACATTAATTCCAATATTATCTGGAATTCCTTGGGGAGCTAATGATTTAAATAAATTTAATATATATTGGACAATAACAAATGGAAGTACTTCTACAACTGATGTTGAACTAAGTAAATCTTATACTAGCCCAAGCAGTTTAGTTAAAACATTACAGCCAGGCACTAATACAATTAAAGCTACAGTTTTCTTTGACGGAAACTCATACAGCAAAGAACGAATCATTACAGTAGATTAAATGGAAGAGAATCTTCAACCTAAAGTAGATGCATTAAATTCAAAAATTGAAAGCGCTAATAATATATTAATTATTGCCTCAACACCGGTAGATCATGATTCACTAGCTACTGCATTAACTTTAAAATGGTATATAAAAGAAAAATATAACAAAGAAAGTAACATTTATATATTTGCGAATGTTTTAGACAGTGCAAAGTCTTTTCCTGGATTTGAGGATAACATTCAGCAAAAACACCCTGATAAAGTAGACTTTAGTAATTACGATTTAGTTATCTTAGAAGATGGAAACGCTTTGCGTCAATTTTTCACATCCAAATACGAGCAATATTTGCCTTTAATAAAAAAAGAAAATCTATACAGTATTGATCATCACGAAGCCGGTCCTATAGGTGAATATATTCCAGAAAATACAATTAGGATTAAAGATTCGTGCACAAGTAAAATTGTTTATGATTACTTTGTTAAACCTTCGGGCCTAAAGCTTAATCTGGAAGTTGCAACTTGGCTATATATGTCTTTAAGCAGTGATACCGGTATATTTAACTTTGAAGTTTATAAAGATACATTTGCTTACGCTCAAATGCTTTTAGATTTGGGAGTTGATCATTATAAAGCAGTAGAGTTTAGCGTACCAAAAGAGATGATGAACTTTACAGTATGGGCAATTGAACACACTGTATATTACGAAGTAGCCGGCTGTACCATACTAAGTATTGATCAACATTCGCGTGAACAGCTTACAGAAAGATTTGGCAAAGATTGGGAAAATAAAGATCTACTTAAATACTATCAAAAAATCTTTATGCATATGGTTGAGGATTATCCATATGGGCTTATCTTTAAGGAAGGTAAGGATGATGGCAAGACTAGAGTTGTATGGAGGTGCAGTGCGCTATCTAAATTAGAGCTTATGCCGATTTTAAGAAAAGTAGGCTTTGTTGCAAATGGTCATAGAAATGCAGGAGGTGGAATTACTGATAAACCAATCAGCCAAGCAGTTGCTGATTTTATTAAAGAAATGGAAGTTTTGCTGAATCCTAATAGCGAGTCTAATAGTCTTTACACAAATTTATAGCTTCTTTTAGATTTTCCTCAATATTTTTTTTGTTCTCTGTTGATAGTTTTTGAGCAACTTCAAATAAAAATACAGAGGCTTTAAGCGTTAGCCAAGGATCATTTTTAGTTAAAATACAAGCCGCTATATTGGCTAACGCTTGTGTTGAATTCTGATTAAATAATTTTGGATTGATATTCACTTTATATTCTCCATCTTTAGAGTACATTGTATTTTGAAAGCCGGAAAAGAATATATTTGATTGAATTACCTGGCTTAAACTTCGCTCACTAACTCCATATTCCTTCAATATTGAATCAACGGTCGATCTATTTAATAGCAATATACTTTCTTTTGAAAATTCTAAATCTTTAAATGTATTTAGTAACGATAAAATATTCCATGTTAGTACGTATTTTTTGTCCTTATTTAGCTTAACTATATATCGTATAAGATTAATATTGATTGCTGATTGTTCATCTATGGAACCAATTATAATAGTATCTGCCTCGTTATAGTATTTCTCTAACTCTAAATCATTAATAAAGTTGAAGCCTTTTAGCTCCTTAAGTTCTGTATTAAAGTTATAAATGTATAAATCACATGAGTAGTTTTTAGCAGCCATAGCAATATGCTCAAATTCATCTTTGTTTGTAGTTGAGCTTATATACAATATCTTGCCGTTCTTAAGCTTATGTGTTCTTTCTTTTGAGTTAAACAAGAATTTTACTTCACCCGGACCACACAATAGTGAAGCATCTTTACTTTCTGGGATGTCTATAACAATTGATGTATCAGTTTTTGGATAATTAAGTGAAATTACATCGTCTGGTGTATAAGAAGGAGCTGGTATATCAATAGCAACCATTTTTGATTTAAAATGTGAGATTCTATTTACGCAGTCATGAAAACGCTTATTTAACTTAGAGCCTTCTAAGCCAGTACCTACTAAAGATTCAACTACTATATCCTTTTGTACTATATCTTCAGCGTAGCAGTCTTGTTTAATAATAAGATTCTTATTATCTGTTTTTAGTTTATCAAGTTGGTTATACAGCGCTTTAAATATAGTTGAGCCTGAATAATTAACTCTGCCGATAATATATACATCTATACTTTTAGCACCTAATTCAATTAAATTTATAGCAGTAGAAAGTCCATCTGAAGCATTACCACCAAGCCCACATACAAAAACATAAGATTTATTTAATCCATACATTTCAGAAAGCTTATTTGCAATGAGTTTTCCGGATGAAGCATATAGCTTATGCAAATCTATACCGAAGAATTTAAGGTTTACGTCGTTTATAAGAGCTTTTTGAACCCACAAATTCATAGAAAAATATTCACCTAACCTATCTTAATAATTTACTTAGGTGATAGCAATGGCAAATTTGGTAAGCACAGTTACACAGATGCTGTAAAAGCTTCTACATCTGTTTCCTCAAGCTTCTTAAAAAGTGGCACTAGATTTTCAACTAGGTTGATATCTGTAAGAGGCAAAGAAGTAAACTGAAACTGATTAGTACCCGGTGTGGGATTTAAGTTTGTTAGACCTAACGTATTGCTTAATCTATGGCTAGCTTCTGGTATAAATGGATAAAACAGTATTCTTAACGAATTTACAATCTGTAAGCAGTTAAAAATTATCTTATTAGCTTCTTGTGGTGCTAGTTTTAATTTTTCCCAAGGCTTATTGTAGTCAAAATATTGGTTACCATAAGTAGAGAATTTTTTAACTTCGTTTAAAGCTGCTACAAACTGATTTTTTTCTAATAAATCAGAAACCACAGTAAAAGTCTCGTTAATCTTAGTTTCAACTGCAGAGTCAAGCTCAGCTTCGAATTTTTCGGCACTTAGCTTATTTTTGTAGAAAGTTAGAACTCTATGGACAAAATTACCAATGTTACCAACTAATTCAGCATTTATTGTGTTTTTAAAATCAGTCCAATCCCAGTTACCTTCCTTATTCTCGGGTAAAATAGAGGTTATGTAGAATCTAATTGCATCTGCACCAAAGTGATTAGCAACTTGTTTGGCATCAATAATATTTCCTCGGCTTTTTGATAATTTTTGGCCGTTAGCATTTAAAAATTTAACTATACTTGGAAAGTAGGGTAAATTATAGTATAAATTTTGACCAATTAATTGGCCAGGCCAAAAGATTGTATGAAATGTCAGATTATCTTGCCCCATAAAATAGTAATGCAAGCAGTCTTTGTTGTTCCAATAATCTTTGTAGTCTAGATTTTTAGAGTTACAATATTCAATCGTAGCTGATAAATAACCAATAACTGCATCAAACCATACATAAAACCTTTTACTACCAGCAAATTCAATTCTTTGATTTTCAGGTAGTTCATCAACAGGTATTTCAACTCCCCAGTCTAGATCACGGGTTATAGCTCTTTCTTGTAGGCCTTCGTTAATAAAGCCAATAGTTTCTTTAAATACCCAATCTTTCCAAGCATTTTCGTGATTTAACACATACTCTTTAATTGAGTTTTCAAGCTTTGGGAAATCTACAAAGTAGTGCTCTGTTTCTTTTAATGTTACAGGCGCTTTCGTTAGTTTTGAATACGGCTCTATAAGCTCGCCGAGACCAATAGTCCTCCCGCAAACTTCGCACTGATCGGCTCGCTGCCCTTTAGCATGACAGAAAGGGCATTCTCCCTCTACGTATCTATCTGGTAAAAATTTATTATCACTTTCGGAATAATATTGCTGGCTTTTCTTTTTTATAATGTATCCGTTTTTAAACAAATTCAGGAAAACCTCTTGAGTTACTTTTTTGTGATTATCAGTAATAGTAGATGTGAAAAGTGAGTAATCAATACCATACTGCTCAATAATCTCGTGTACTTTTGGAATATATTCGCTAACAAGTTCCTTTGCTGTGATTCCTCGTTTATCAGCTTCCACTGTAATAGGAGTTCCATGGCAGTCTGAACCTGATACAAAAACTGTATCAATACCTTTGAGTCTGCAAAAGCGCGTAAAAATATCGGCCGGAATAAAATATCCTGCTAAATGTCCAATATGGATGTCTCCATTTACGTATGGCCAAGCAGCGCACACAAGGATTTTTTGTGAGTTCATTTAGGTTAATTAACTACCGCAAATTATACTATATCCACATTGAATTCTGTCCATTCCAGACTCAGGTCGAACTCTTTGTAAGTTATACCTGTTGTTGAAGCATTGTGAATACCTTTAAAATGTTCAGTTTTATCGTTAAAGATCAGTTCATTAATTTCCTGCGGTACTATTAATTTATTTTCTGTCCATTTCTTCAATACTTCAAAAGATGCCGAAACATAATCAGGCCTTAGGTATAGCGAATATAAGAAATCATAATATTCTGTAATATTTGAATTAAGAATCTGCACATGTTTATCTGAATGAGCGTATAGTCTTTGAGTATTAATTAGTAGGTCTGTGTCGCTAAAGCCGGAAATTAAAATATTACTTTCAGCGTCTCTTGTTGCAGAGTAGACTGCAGCTGCTTGCTCTAATGTTAAGCAGTTTGTTAAATTGATATATACTCCTGCTTTAGCAAGTGTATTTGCAGTTCTCAATCCTTTTCTGCTTATTGGAATAGTTATATAAGTGTTTGGTGTTTCGCTTGGGGACTCATCTGGAAGTATTATTATTGATTGAGGTATTACTGCCGCAATATCTTCCACTAAATCACTGCCTTCAGGAGATGTTAATTGACTAATAATCTGCCCATCGAGAAAACCTAAAAGGTTTAAAATTTCTTCTGTTTCTTCTGGGTTATTACTTTCTAAAAGTATTTTTACTGAAAGGTTGATTGGTCTCATATATTGGCAATAGATAAAACGGATATATCATCTGGCATATAGGTAAATAATGGTACTGCATTATTCTGCCATGCATTTATAATAGGATCAATAAAATTCCACTGAGCTTTAACTTCCTCTTGATCTATAAAATAGTCTTGTTTTCCCATTAATGCTTCTTCAATCATTGTCGAGTATTCAAGAACATATTGTTCGTTAGTTTTACCTGATGTTGTAATCTCAGTGTAACTGTTGCCGTTAAACAATCTTATAAATGGATTTTCACGGCTAAAGTTTATAAATAGCTTTTCCTTATTCTTAAAATCAATCTCAATGAAGCTTCTTTCCTGTCCAGTTCTTTTGCCTGATTCAATAATAAATTTAGTATATTTCCATTTAGGATCATCAATAAAGGCTGCTACTTTAAAGTATGTTTCTGAAGTTGAGTTAGGGTCAACTTTATCAATATTCTTATAGCCTTTATATTGAGCTCTAAAAGTATACTTAGGCATATCGTTTAAAGTGTATTTTACTAATTTATTTAATACACTAGCTCTTCCTGTCGAAGATTCTTCTTCTGATGCAATTAGTGCAATTACTTCTAATAAATGATTCTGACCCACATCTCGTAAGGCTCCAACTGAATCAAAGTACTCACCACGCTCTTCAACACCTAAAGTTTCTGTTGTGCTTATAAAAATTCTATCGATATTTTCTGTATTCCACCTATCTGCAAACTTGTCTTTAACTTTTGCTATATCTCTAATTATTTGCTTACCTAGATAGTGGTCAATTCGGTAAATCTGTTTTTCGGCAAAAACTTGTTTTAGTACGTTATCTGATTCTAAAAATGTTTCCAAGTTTTTGCCGAAAGGTTTTTCAATCATTACTTTAACTTCGGCTCCTTTACACATTGTATCGAATTGAGTTTTATGAATATGGGTGATTACATCGTTATAAAGTATAGGAGGAATAGCAAGGTAAAAAAGCTTATTAGCGCAGATTTTTAGTTCATCTTCTAATTTTAGAATCTTTTTGTTTAGGTCAACAAAACTATCTCGATTATTTAAATCTCCTTGAACATATTCAAAGATTGAATAAAAATCTGCTTCAGTCTTGAAATCTGGATTTTTAAAATGGGCTTTTAATGAATTATCAATAATCTGATCATATTTACCATTAGTAAAATCTCTTCTTGCAAATGCAAAAACTCTAAAATCCTTGGAATTAATCTTACCTGAAGTAAATAAATGATAGAGCGATGGAATAACTTTTCTTTCAACCAAATCTCCTGTAGCCCCAAAGATAACAAGAAAATCAAACTTGGTAATTGTCATATCAGTATTAAAACATGTTAAGTATCTCTGTTACTTTGGCAGCAATATGTTTAGCAGAAATTTCTTCGTAGTCTAGAAGCTCTTCTGGTTTACCGCTTCGAGGAGTTTTATTTATACTTAAAGAAAATATTTTTGTTTTTACATTTGCTAATTCTGTTCTTATTGCTTCAGTAATGCCACCTTCTGCATAATGATCCTCAACTACTAATATAGCTTTTGTTTCTCGAATACACTTATTTAGTGTTGCATAATCAATTGGCTTAATAGAGAACAAATCTACAACTCTTATAACTATATTTTTTTGCCTTAAGACGTCGTACGCTTTTATAGCTTCATGTACAGTTACCCCAGCCCCTACAACAGTTAGCGAGTCATAAACACTTTCTCTAACAATTTTGCTTCCTCCAACCTTAAAAGTTTCTTCTGATGAATACAAGATTGGCACCTCAGGTCGGGTAGATCTAATATAAACATTCCCTTGAGTTTCGGCTGCTAAATATACTGCACGCTCCATAGAAACCGCATCAGACGGATATAAGATTGCACAATTCTGTATTGACCTAAACATAGCTATATCTTCAAGCCCCATTTGAGATGGGCCATCCATACCGATTGATGTTCCCACATGCGATCCAACAAACTTTATATTTGAATCAAAATATTGACTCATTCTAATTTGGTCAAACGCTCTTGTAAAAAAAGCTGCAAAAGTCGATATAAACGGGATCTTTTTTACACGGCTTAATCCTTGTGCAGTACTGACCATATTTTGTTCAGCAATAAACATCTCGAAGTATCTATCTGGGTATTTTTCAGCAAATGTTTTGGCATGAGTGGAATTTTTAAGTGCTGCATCAAGTACAACCATATTAGGATACTTTTCAGCTAGAGCAGCTAAAGCATTTCCATAGGCTTGTCTTGGCGCAATAACTGCATTCTCACTATAATTTGTCCAATTAAAGCTGCCCTCTTGCTTTGTTTCGATACTAACTTCTTCAGCATGAGCAACTTCACCTGTAAGATTAAAATCTATCTTACCAAGCTCCGGGATAGCTTTTTCTAGCTCGTCAGGCTTTAAAACTTTAGCATGCCAGCCTATTTGATTTTCCCAATGCTTAACTCCTTTCCCTTTAACTGTTTTGGCAATAATAATTACTGGCTTATCTTCAACCTTGGTAGCATCTGAATATGCAGCTACGACTTGTTCAATATTGTGCCCATCTTCAACTACTATGGTATGCCACCCAAAGCTCTCAAATCTTGCTTTATAAGTTTGCAAGTCCCATTCCAAAACTGTTGTGCCTACTTCTTCAAGCCTATTAACATCTAAAACTGCTACTAAATTATTTAGTTTGTAATGACTTGCAATATTCACTGATTCCCAGATGCTGCCTTCTTCTGTTTCACCGTCACCTATCAACACATATGTTTTATAAGGTAACTTATCTATATATTTTGCATTTAATGCTAAACCTACACCAACTCCTAAGCCTTGACCTAATGAACCAGTAGCTGCATCCGCAAATTTAAAATTCGAAGTTGGATGTCCCTCAAGCGGACTATTAAATTTGCGAAAACTTTGTAGCTCCGATGGATTTATTCCACCAGCAACTGCCCATAGCGCATAATAAAGTGGTGTAGCATGTCCTTTAGAAAAAATTAGCCTATCATTATTTAAATAATCAGGATCTTCAATTTTATATCTGAAAATTCCAGTAAACATTAATGTTGCCATTAATTCAACAGCAGATAACGATGATGTAGGATGTCCAGAAGTAGCTTCTGTTGTTGAAGAAAGAATGTAGTAACGTATTAATTTAGAAATCTCTTCAATCTTTTTAATATTATCCATAAAGTTATTCTATCACTATAAGAGTTGATAAGACAAAGTTGTTAATTAATTGTAAGAAGTTCACTCCACTTAGTGGTATAAGCTTGTGAACGCTTTTCGCTCTTGGCTCTCCATTTCTTTTGTATTCCCACCGATGCATATTTTATAAATTCGCTACCATTTTCATTATTAATCTTTTCAACCACACTCATTAATTTATTATATTTCTTATAATTATAATCGGTATTTAATAAATTTAAGTTAACTTGATCTCGTGCAGTGATTCCTAATAAAAATACAGAAGCCTTTTTATAGTTAAAGCCGGGTTTGTAAATATTTTTTAATGCTTTTAATCCGGCTGCAATTAAATCAGGCAAGTACCAAGTGCTAACTTCTAATGCCTGAGTATAATAATTAGAATAAAAACCCATATCTTTATGATAGCTTGTTCTAATGCCAACACTTACATATCCGCAAGCAGACTTTTGTTCCATTAATTTATCCCAAGCTCTTGTTGTATAAGTAGAAACAGCTTCTTCTAACTCATTAAGAGTTGTTACCGATTTACCAAACGATTGTGAACTCATTATATTTCTTCTGGGACCATTACTATTCTCCAGCTCAAAACAAGGAATTTCGTTCAATTCAGTTACTGTCCTAAGTGTATTTACTGAAAAAGCTTTCCTGATCCAAGTGTAATCAGCAGTTTTTAGCTGATAGGTGTTATATATTCCGCTTTCGTTTAATCGTTTAGATATTTTGTAGCCAACGTTCCATACATGTTCTACAGGGAGTTTTTTTAGAAACTCGTCTTTATTGGATAGGTGGCTCCATAAAAAAACTCCCTGCGTATCTTTATTATCTTTTGCATAATGGTTACAAATCTTAGCTAGTGTTTTTGTTGGGGCAATTCCTATTGATACGGGGATTCCTGTAGATTTTAGAACTTCTTTGCGCAAAGCCCTGCAACGCTCAACATAATCTCCAGGAATCCCCTTTAAATTAAAAAACGACTCATCTATAGAATAAGTTTCTATGTCAGCAACATATTGGCGCGTTATTTTATTAATTCGATTCGACATATCTGCATATAATGTAAAGTTAGCAGAAAGAACAGCAATACCATGTTTGTTAAATTCTTCTTCATATTGATAAGCCGGAGCTCCCATTGGAATATATTTTTTAGCTTCACTCGATCTTGAAATTACACAGCCATCATTACTAGATAAAATAACTACTGGTTTATCTTTTAGTTTAGGATTGAAAGCTCTTTCGCACGAGGCAAAAAAGTTATTACAATCTACCAATGCAATCATAGTTGTGTAATAATAGCTGTAACTACTCCCCAAATTTCATCCGAGTCTTTTAACTTTATCGGCTTATACTTTGGATTTTCTGGAAAAAGATACCTTTCATTCTTTAAATATCCTAACCTTTTTACTGTGAATTCTGAATCGATAACGGCAACAACAGTAGAATTATTATGAGGATCTAAGCTTCTATCGACAATTAAAATTGAGCCAGGCAGGATTCCCGCATTAATCATAGAGTCGCCAGAAACCTTTACAAAAAAGGTGCTTGCGGGGTGTTCAATTAAAAAGTGATTTAGATTTAACTTGTCTTCTATAAAGTCTTCTGCAGGGCTAGGGAATCCTGCCTTAATTGTATTAAAAAAAAGAGGAATCTTCATTACTTAAAGTATAATAGGAGTGTACCAACATACTTCAAGTATTTTTGTGATTTTAATCTTTAGCTATCTGTTGAATATTTTTATAGCTGTTTGAAGAATATATATTTTTAAACTCAAGTCTTTTTGCTTCTTTTAAACGCTTATCTTCCATAAAAACTTTTCTGATTTCGCCAGTAAGACCAACTTCACCAAAATAGATGTTTGTTTTTGGAACAATAGTATCTTTAACAGAAGAAACTATTGCCTGCATTACTGCTAAATCTAATCCAGGGTCTGTTATCTTTATACCTCCAGTTATATTCACATAAATATCAAATTCGCCAGTATGTAAATGCAGCTTCTTATCAATAATCGCCAAGATTATATAAAGTCTGTTTAAATCAAAGCCACTTGTTGTTCTGCGGGGATTAGAGAAATAACTCCTTGTAGCAAGCGCTTGAACTTCTACAACTACAGGACGTGTTCCTTCCATAACAAGAGCATAAACAGAGCCGCTTGCATCTTCCTTATTCTTATTAAAGAGATCTTTAGTGTCTTTAACTTCAACAAGTCCTTCGGCAGTCATTCTAAAAATACCGACTTCATCACTGCTTCCATATCTATTTTTTTCAACTCTTAAAACCCTAAATTCATAGCGTTTATCTCCTTCAAGATATAAAACAGTGTCAACCATATGCTCCATAATTTTAGGACCTGCAATATCACCGGACTTAGTAACATGTCCAATAATAAAAGTAACAATGTTGTAACCTTTAGCTAAATTAACAATTCTGTTTGTACATTCAGAAATCTGTGCTACATTCCCAGAGCTTCCAAGAATGTTAGGGTCAAACATTGTTTGAATAGAATCAACAATTATACAATCGATTTTATCTCTGTGCGAAACAATGTAAGTTTCAACGCTGTCCATATTCACATCAGGTAAAAACATTACATTTCTTAACTTTAGTTTTAAGCGGTCAGCTCTATGTTTAATTTGAATCGGAGATTCCTCGCCACATACGTAGAGTATATTTAAATTCAGATTAGATAATGTTTCTGTAATTTGCAGTGATAATGTACTTTTACCTACACCTGGTTCTCCTGAAAATAAAAATACTTGGCCGGGAACAATTCTGCCACCAATAGTATTGTCAAATTCATATATGCCTGTTGTAAATGCTATTTCCTTTTTTGATCTTATCTTAGCATCCTTTTCAAGATCACTTAGTCGTACTGGTTTAATATCAGTTACAGATTTTGAAAAAGACTTTCCTTTTTTTAATGCAGATTTAGGACTTAATGTATTTTCTGTTTCAACTAAAGTATTCCAGAGCTTACAGTTATCGCATTGACCCTGCCACTTTAAGTAAGTTTTTTGACAATTTGAGCAAACGAACATAAAAATTCAACAAACGTCTGTTAAAATAAATTTATTATATGTGATAAAGTCAATATATGACAGATGCACTCCAAATAGATAGGTCGCAACTTGAGCAGCTGAATGCAGAAGCTATGGCTTCGCAGGAATTCATCGACACTTTTTATTCAGCTGCTAGTGAATTAGCCAAAAATGAACAGACTAGAGTTGTTTTCAAAGAGTACTTTAAACCAATAATTATTCAGAAAATAAAGGCTATATTAGATGATACTTTATCACTTAGTATAGAAGATGTTGATATTTTAATTCAATTAAGTGGAATGTATTCGTGGGCGGTAAGTGGTGTTATGTTCACATCGTCTATTTCTGAAATAGAAGAATCCAATTCAGCTGAAGATTTAGAAGCGGCATTTCGACAATTAGTAGAAAATAATATTGATGGAGGTGATTGGGATAAGCTAAGCAGTATGATAGGATATTTAAAAGAACTTAAAAAATTACTTACTTCAGAATCATAATTAATATGAAAAAGATAATTGTTGCCTCAAAAAACCCTGTAAAGATAAATACTGCACTAGGCGGTTTTAAAAAGATGTTTCCTAATGAAGAGTTTGAAATCGAAGGAGTTTCTGTTCCTTCCGGTGTGTCTGACCAGCCTAAAACGGATGAAGAAACTTTTAATGGCGCTAATAATAGAAGCCTTGCTGCAAAAGAACAATATCCAGAAGCAGACTTTTGGGTTGGGATAGAAGGCGGTATCTCTGATGATGGATCAGAAATGACATCTTTTGCCTGGGTAGTAATTCAAGGGAAAGAAAATATGGGTAAAAGTAGAACAGGTACATTCTTACTTTCACCTAAAGTTGCTGAGCTTATTAGAGGCGGTTTGGAGTTGGGAGATGCTGATGACAAAATCTTTGGAATGAAGAACTCCAAACAGCAGAATGGTGCAGTCGGTATTCTTACAAAAGACTTATTAACAAGAGAATCTTTTTACGAAGTATCGGTAATTTTGGCCTTAATTCCTTTTAAGAACCCAGAAATTTATTAGTAGTAATAAAACTACACTATTACGCCACCACCTAAGCACTCTGAGTCTCTATATAATACAAGACTTTGACCACTTGTAATTGCTCTTTGAGGTTTATCAAAAATGAACTTATACTCCATATTATCTTTAATCAGCTTTCCAAGATTAGGCTGGTTTCGATATCTAACTGATGCGCTTAAATCTGTATCTTGTAAAATATTTTGCTCTAAATTTGGATTGATTAAGTGTAAATTTTCTAATTGGACTTCGGCTTTATGCATAGCAGGGTGTTCACGCCCATGTCCAACATACAGAATATTGTTATCGATATCTTTATCTACAACATAATAAGGTTCTATTTGCCCTCCAATTCCAAGGCCATCTCTTTGACCAATTGTATAAAAATAAATACCTTTATGAGTACCAACTTTAGCTTTTGTATCTATATCCAAAATATCTCCTGGCTTTTCAGGAATTCTTTTCATTAAAAATTTCAATACATTAATTTCGCCTATAAAGCATATACCTTGACTATCTGGCTTGTTGGCATTCGGCAATTTGTATTGTTGTGCAAGCTTTCGGACCTGAGACTTTTCCAAATTGCCGACAGGAAACAGCGTTCTACTTAGCTGTTCACTTGTTAAGTTATACAAAAAATATGTCTGATCTTTATTTGAATCAGCTCCTTTGAATAAGTGCGGATTGCCCTTAGCATCGTACTGTTTAATAGCATAATGACCGGTAGCAATATAATCTGCGCCCATTTCTAAAGCTTTTTCTAAAAATAGCTTAAATTTGATCTCTTTGTTACACATTACATCCGGATTTGGAGTTCTACCCTTTTGATATTCATTAAAAAAGTATTCTACAACCTTTGCTCGATATTCTTTTTCAAAGTTAAATGATCTAAATTCAATGCCTATAGTCTTGCAAACGGCCTCTGCATCAGCTTGGTCAACTTCCCAAGGGCAATCCGCCTGTAAGCCATAATCATCTCCAGACCAATTTTTCATAAAAATACCGACAACGTGATAGCCTTGTTCTTTTAAAAGGCATGCAGATACGGCAGAGTCAACTCCGCCCGAAAGGCCCACAAAGACTGTCTTGTTAGTATTGTTAATTGAATCCATAAAAATAATATAGGATATATTTTAACATTTAATCTGATTTTAAGCGTGCTCAAAAGGGCTTATAGTCCGTATACCTACTTAAAATAGGGTTTTAGAGTTATAATAAGAGGTTTAACTATTTTTAGCCCTATTCTAATGGAGCAAATTAAAATTCGAGGTGCAAGAACCAACAATTTAAAAAACATTAACTTAGATATTCCTAAAGATAAATTAACCGTAATTACTGGCCTTTCGGGCTCTGGCAAATCATCTTTAGCTTTTGATACTATTTATGCTGAAGGCCAAAGAAAGTATGTAGAAAGCTTATCTGCGTATGCAAGACAGTTTTTAGGATTAATGGATAAGCCAGATGTTGACACAATTGAAGGATTATCACCTGCAATTTCTATTGATCAAAAAAGTACAGGACACAACCCTAGATCTACGGTAGGTACTGTAACAGAGATATACGACTACCTAAGACTTTTATATGCTAGAGTTGGACACCCACGCAGTCCAGTTACAGGAAGAAGGCTAGAAAAACAGACAGTTCAACAGATTGTTGACGATATTTTTACATATTTTGAGAAATTTAATAAGGACACTGCAGAACCTAAAGAGATAAAAATCTTAGTTTTAGCTCCTTTAATCAAAGCCAGAAAAGGTACCTATGAAGAGCTTTTTACTAGATTTTTAAGTCAAGGATACGCAAGAGTTAGAGTTGATGGCCAAGTCTACTCTTTAGAAGAAGACATTAAGCTAGATAAATTTGTTAAACATAATATTGAATTAGTTGTTGATAGACTTGTTATTAAAAAAGACTCTAAGTCAGACGAGGCGCTTCTAAAACGTGTTACAGATTCTATTGAATTATCTTTAAACTTAGGAAATGGGGAAGTTTTAATCAATTTAGTTGATGCAAAAGACCTTCAGCTTGCTAAATCCGGTGCCAAAGTTGAAAGTAATGGTGATATTTTCTATTCTGAAAAGCTAGTAGATCCAGAAACTGGGCAATCATTTCCCGAAGTTGAGCCGCACTCGTTCTCTTTTAATTCACCTTTTGGCGCTTGCCCTGTATGCAATGGGTTAGGTAGTATTAAAGAGATTGATCCATCAAATATCTATAATCCACGATTAACTATCGCTGAAGGCGGAATTTACCCATGGGCTCGTGTTATCGAAAATGAAGATTCCTACAGCTATAACTTGCTAGAAGCTATGGCAAGCGCCGAAAAAATCTCACTTAAGGCACCTATAGGAGAATTGGAACCTGAAAAGCTAAATATGGTGCTTTATGGAACAGGAAATAAGGAATACAAGGTAAAGTACACTAATATGTATGGCCAGGAAAGGTCAATTGAAACTCATTTTGAAGGTGTAATCCCTAACTTAATGCGAAGATATAATGAAAGTGATTCAGACTACATTAAAGGCGAAATCGAACAATATATGATTGAACGCCAATGTAACGAATGTAAGGGTTATAGATTGAAGAAAGAAGCGCTAGCTGTAACAATTAGAGGCTTAAATATTGTAGATGTCGGTAACATGTCGATCTCTCAAAGCTTAGATTGGATTAATGGTTTTAAAGAAGCTGCTAAAGACAGCGATACTGTAGAAAAATCCACTTTACACGAGTTATTTAATCTGACCTCTCTAAAACCAGCAGAAGATGATGTTTCTGAATCTGAAAAAGAAATTGGAAAGCAAATCTTTAAAGAAATATCTACCAGATTAAACTTTTTAGTTTCAGTTGGATTAGACTATCTAACCCTTAATAGAACTGCTAGAACATTATCAGGCGGTGAATCACAAAGAATCAGATTAGCAAGTCAGATAGGTACCGGATTAACAGGTGTTTTGTATGTGTTAGACGAACCTTCAATCGGATTACATCAAAGAGATAACGAAAAACTTATTAATACTTTAGAAAAACTAAAGGAGATAGGAAATACTGTTATTGTTGTAGAGCACGATGAAGATACTATAAGAAAAGCTGACCATGTTATAGATATTGGTCCCGGAGCTGGTGAGCATGGCGGACAGGTAATCGCTGAAGGTAATGTTGAAGATATTATTGCTGCCAAAGATTCTATTACAGGTAAATACTTAAGTGGCCAGGTAAGGATCAGTAAAGAGTTGATTTATAACCAACTTAAAAAGCTAAATGCTTTAAATGGCTCTAATGGAACTAAAAATGGAAAAGGTAAACTGGTTGTTAAAAATGTAACACATCATAATTTAAAAGGAATCGACTTAGAAATACCATTAGGAAAATTTGTATGTGTAACTGGTGTTTCAGGCTCTGGTAAATCATCTTTAATTAATGATGTTTTGTATAAATCCTTAGCAAAACAATTATATGGAGCAAAAGATAATCCAGGTGAATATGGTGAAATGCGTGGTATTGAAAATATCGATAAAGTTATAGATATAGATCAATCCCCAATTGGTAGAACTCCACGGTCTAATCCCGCAACATATACAGGAATATTTAATGTAATTAGAGATATCTTTGCTCAAACAAAAGAAGCTAAAGTTAGAGGGTACAAACCAGGAAGGTTCAGCTTTAACGTAAAAGGTGGAAGGTGTGAAAAATGTGAAGGAGCTGGTGTAATTAAAATCTCAATGCAATTCTTGCCAGATGTTTATGTAACTTGTGAAGTCTGTGGTGGCCATAGATATAATCGAGAAACATTACAAATTGATTACAAAGGTAAGAACATATCAGAAGTACTAGATATGACAGTAGAAGAAGGTGTTAAATTTTTTGAAAATATTACAGCTATTTCAAGTAAGTTAAAAACATTAGAAGATGTTGGTCTTGGATATATTAGACTTGGTCAAGGTGCAACTACTTTATCAGGGGGAGAATCACAAAGAGTTAAGCTTGCTTCTGAACTATCAAAAAGATCAACAGGTAAAACGTTATATATATTAGACGAACCGACTACAGGATTACATTTTGAAGACGTTCGTAAACTCTTAATAGTTCTACATGGTCTTGTAGCTAAAGGAAACAGTGTATTAGTAATTGAACATAATCTTGATTTAATAAAAACTGCAGATTGGATAATAGATTTAGGACCGGAAGGCGGCCAAAAAGGCGGCTATATTATCGCAGAAGGTACACCTGAAGAAATTGCAAAGACCGAAGAAAGTTACACTGGACAGTGGCTGAGAAAAGTTCTATAAGTGCAGCATATATGATTGCACCGATAAAGTTTGTTAAAACACTTCCTCATTTAAATAATTTCTTTATTGATAAGAAATATTTAACTATATACACGAATATAAACTCTCCATATACTCTAAGGTTTCTTGAGGAGCTTGAAGTCATTTCTAAGGAAAATATAACATTTAGAAACATTGCAGATTTAATTTCAAAATCATATATTAATAGAGTAGATACTGTTACGCAGAAGAATGAATTCTCTGTTAAAGGTGATATGATTAGTATCTGGCCTGTAGGATTTGATCATCCAATTCGTATGGAGTTTTTTGGAGATGAGCTTGAAAAAATGTATTTAATAGACGAGAACTACTCCAAAAAACTCCATGACATCGAATATATACCCCTAAGCAAATTCAACCTAGAAGATAGATCAGAGCTTGACTCTATAAAAATCAGTCATAATCATAACTATTCAATAAAAGAATATAAACGCATTATCTTTTCTGCTGGATTGTTGGCAGAAAAAAGCGAAGATTACGAAATAGTTAAAACTGATTTTCAATACCCCAATTTATATTATTCAAGGTTAGATATTTTAGAAAAAGAAATTAAAAACTATATAACTAACGGGTATAAAGTATTCATGTCTACAAAAAACATAGACCATATTACAGATAATCTAATTGAATACACTAACTCAAGTAATTTAGACGAGCTAAAAAATATTAATGATACATTCACTCAAAATTTCTTAGAACAATTACAAATTACTACATTACCTGCCGGTTTTATCACCAAAGAGTACAAATTAGTGTATCTAACTGATCGCGAACTATTTGGAAGTATTTTTTTAACAAGGCCAGAAAGAACAATAGATGATTCAAATAACATAAAGCGATTATTAAGACAGTTTGAAGGTAATATCGAAATTGGCGACTATGTAGTACATCAAGATTACGGTGTTGCAATCTATTCAGGACTAACACAGGAAGAGGTTGAAGGAGCAACAATGGAATACCTACTTTTAACATATGCAAATAATGACCAGCTTTTAGTCCCAATACATCAAGTCGACAAGATTACTAAGTATATAGGACCAGATAACTTGCAGCCAAAGTTAACAAAGTTGGGCAAAGGAGTCTGGGAAAAAGCCAAAGATAAAGTTAAAGCTACAACAAAAATTTTAGCTAAAGAGCTTGTACGACACTATGCCTTACGAGAACTTGCAAAAGCAGATGCAATAGAAAATATAGACTCAAATGATTACTTAAAATTTGTAGATGAATTTAAATATAAAGAAACTGAAGATCAGCAGAGAGCAGTTAATGAAATAATAAATGATCTTGAAAAAGAAAAGCCAATGAATAGACTTTTAGTCGGGGATGTCGGATTTGGGAAAACAGAAGTTTTTATGCGAGCTGCATTTAAAATTGTTGAAAGCGGAGGCCAAGTTGCTGTGCTAGCACCCACTACTATTTTAACTTCTCAACACTTTGCAGTATTTAGAGAAAGATTTAAATCGTTTGATTATAAAATTGCATATTTATCTAGATTTAATACTGCAAAGGAAAATAGAGATATTATAGACCGACTAAACGCGGGACAAATTGATATTGTAATTGGTACTCACAGACTATTAAGTAGTGATGTCAAATTCAAAAATTTACAGCTTTTGATTGTTGATGAAGAGCAGCGTTTTGGTGTTAAACAAAAAGAAAAGATTAAAAAAATAAATTATGGAGTCCATGTTTTAAGTGTAAGCGCAACACCAATTCCAAGAACTTTGAGCATGGCTTTATCATCAATACAAGAAATTTCAATTATTTCACAGCCACCTAAAGATAGAAAACCTATTCATACTGAAATTATTAAAGATAATTGGAATAAGGCTACAAAAGCTATTGCTTTTGAAGTAGAAAGAGGCGGCCAGGTTTATTTTGTTCATAACGAGGTAAACACAATACAATCTATAAAAGCAAGATTAGAAAACTTACTACCAGGAATAAAATTTGCTGTTGGCCATGGACAAATGAGTGCTGCTGAATTAGACAGAGTAATGACTGATTTCTTTAATAAAAAATATGATTGTTTAATTGCAACTACAATTATCGAAAACGGACTAGACTTACCTAATGTAAATACGATTGTTATTAATAAGGCCGACACGTTCGGGCTTTCCCAGTTATACCAACTGCGCGGTCGTGTCGGCCGATCAGAAAAAGAAGCTTACTGTTATTTAATGTACTCAGGCAAAACGTTAGAAGCACAACTTGATGAATCTAAAATTGAAGATGAAAAACTTAAAAAGGCTATGTATAGAAAATACGTTGAACGTTTACAAGCAATAGTTGATAATCAAGATTTAGGCTCAGGTTTTAGAGTCGCAAGCAGAGATCTTGAAATTCGTGGAGCTGGATCTTTATTAGGTGAACAACAGAGCGGATTTATCTCTATAATAGGTTATGCAATGTACATAGAAATGTTAGCTACAGAAATAGAAAAGCTAAAGAAGTAATTTAAGTTTCTATTTTGCATCTTCATCTGTATTGTTCATATTAAATTCATATATTTCAATTAAATTCATTTAGATTAAATGTGCAAACATTTTAGTTAATATTTATTTCTTATTTTATATTTATGAGCGAAACAAAGCCCATAAAGACAAATGTTGAAGAAGATGTGGTAACAATCAACATTCAGCCATTTGTTGTACCAATTTCAATATTGCTTTCAGCAGTGATTATTGCATCGAGCTTGTTGATCGGTTTTAATAATTTAGCTACAACTCTTAAAGGTGGGGTAACTACTACAGGAACAACAGCTGGTGCAACAACTACTACAACAGGCACAACAGCTGGTACCACCGGGACTGTAACTCAAGAGCAAATCAGAGCTTTATTTGATGATCAAAGCAACTTAACATTTGGTGATCCAAACAGTAAGGTGTTATTTGTAGAATTTTCAGATCCTTCTTGTCCATACTGCCATATAGCCGGTGGTAAAGATCCTGAAATTAACAGAAGCGCAGGTGCATCGTTCCAGTTAGTTACTGATGGCGGAACATATGTTGCTCCTGTAGTTGAATTTAAAAAACTAGTTGATGAAGGCAAAGCAGCATATGCTTGGTTCTATACAAACGGACACGGTAATGGTGAAATGGGCTCAAAAGCTCTTTACTGTGCTGATGAACAGGGTAAATTCTGGGAAGCTCATGACTTACTATACTCAAACGCAGGTTATAACCTACTAAATAACTCTGTTATGAATGATAAAACTAAATCTGGAGACCTTGCTAATTTCTTAGGTGGTTCTTTAGATGCTAACTCACTAAAAGAATGTTTAGATAGTGGAAGATATGACAGCAAATTAAGTATAGATCAGAGCTCAGGAATGGCACTAGGAGTCTCTGGAACGCCAGGATTCTTTGTAAACAATACTAATTTTGCAGGAGCTTATAGCTACACTGATATGCAGTCTGTAGTAGAATCTGCTTTAGCTAATTAAACTATGGGAAAAGTAATTGCAATAATATTACTAATCGGAATTGTAGGTGCTGCAGGATTTTTAATCCTGCAGCAATCAGGTACGTTTAATAATTTAAATAGTGGTGATGCTTTATGTAGTGATGCAAATACTCCGCCACTTAGCTTCTCAGTAGGCAGTGAAATATCATTAAGTACTGTCCGCGCCAATAATACTATCCAGTCTTGTTTTGTTATTTATGAAGATAAGGTGTATAGAATTCCTGCTTCATGGATATGTGAACATCCAGGTGGAAGAAATGAGATAGAATCCAGATGTGGTCAGGATGTGACATTTATATTTAACCAAGGCCAGCATGGCAAAGCTGAAGAAAACCAATTAAGTACATACTATATTGGCGAATTGGCAGACTAAGCATTCTTATGACTTCAAAAGAGCTTGAGCATTTACTTGCTTCTAAGACCAATGAATTTAGATTAAATAATAAAGATAAACTCGTAGAGCCAAGTAAATTTGCAAATCAGATAGGCTCAACTCAATTAGAAAATATCCCTTACGTCAAACAGTTAGAAATAAAAAAAGAGGCTTTACTAAGTTTATTTAAAAATATCGTACAAGAAGATATTTTAAGTGACTTTGATATTATCAGTTCCCCTAAAATTACAGAATACCGTTTCAAGGCAGAATTTGTTGCCAGCTTTAATCCAAAGTTTGAACCGATTAATAGGTTAGGCCAACGTAAAAAAGGTAATTTCAATTGGGTTATAGATTTAGATGAATATATTTTAATTGATAAGGCAATTTTTAATAAAATCAGAAGAGTATATGATTACTCCCTAAGTCTAGGACTAAATAGTTATGATTTAAAAAAGCAAATAGGTGATCTGAGGTATTTAACAGTAAAACATTACCAAGATCAGTCAATGTTAATAATAACTTCATACAACAAGGATAAACGTTTTAATGAAGTTATAGATTTTGCAATAAAGCAGGGTTTTAATAGTGTCTATTGGCTAGTTAATAACTCGCTACACGACAGCTTTGAAGGCAAAATTAGTAAATTTGAAGGTCAAGAATACCTAAAAATTAATATTCACTTCAATAATAAGATATTCATGTTTTTGGCTGGTCCATTTACATTTTTTCAAAATAATATTTTTGGATTCCAAAAGCTACTTGAATATATTGATTCTATACTAATTAAATTTAATACTGCTCAGTTAAATTTATACGATCTTTACTGCGGTGTTGGTGTGTTAGGTATATCATTAGCTAATAAATTTAAAAGTGTTAAAGGTATTGAAATAGTTCAGGATAGTATAGATTTAGCAATACAAAACCAAAAACTTAATAAAATAAATAATGCTGACTTTAAATGTTTTGATATTAAGAATCTTGTTCTGCCAAAAGATACAGATAGTGTAACAATAGTTGATCCGCCTAGAACCGGATTAGAGGATAAAGGTGTTTCTAATGTTTTAGATATCAGTTCTAAATACGTAATATACGTATCTTGTAATCCTATTACATTAGCTTATGATATTCAAAAATTAAGTAATCAATATAAAATTATAGATTTAAAAGCCTTTGATATGTTTCCGCAGACATATCACATAGAATGCTTGTGTATACTAGAAAGATATTGACTTTAATGTAATTAAACAATAGGATATAAAGAGGTTAATTCATAAACATGGGTATTTTTGACGGTAGAAAATTAAGCACACAGGAACACCTTGATATAGAAGACATAAGAGATGATTATGTAATATTAAAAAACGGAAGAGTTGCTTGTGTAATTGAAACTACTTCCATCAACTTTGACTTATTAGATTCTCAAGAGCAGGATGCAAAGATCTATTCATTTGCAGCATTTTTAAACTCAATTCGATTTCCAATTCAGATTGTAATTAGAACCCAACGAACTGATATTGCAAAATATTTATCACTACTAGATGAATATAAGAATAAGATTACTTCGGAGCCGATAATAAACCAGGTCAGCATCTATCAGGATTTTATCCATAACCTAACAGAAACGACACAGATATTAGATAAAAGGTTTTATACAGTTATTCCATCCTTACAGCTACCTATTGTTACAACAAGCTTTATTAAGCAGATTTTTGGGCGACAAGAAAGATTAGTTAATATTAATCAACTTTTAAAAAAGGCAAAAGAAGAGCTTATTCCTAAGCGAGACACAATAATTAAAAACTATGGAAATATGGGAATTGCAGCAAAGCAACTAGAAAATGATGAATTAATTAAGCTTTTCTATTCGGTTTATGAACCTGATAAGAGTGGTTTAGAAATACTTAACCTGCGTGAAAGTGATGCAGGTACAGGTATTATAAGTTCAAGACAAACAAATTAATATGGCATTATTAGATTTCCTAAAACCAAAACAACAAGCAGCTCAAACGCCAGGGGGAATGCCTATATCTGCAAAGGAAGCCGAAGCCTTAAGGAAAGAAAACGAAGCAATTCAAAAATTTACTAAAGGGCTGATTGATATTAAAGATATTATTGCACCTTCTGCAATTGAAGTTAATTTTAATAACTTAATAATAGGTCATAAATTTTTTAGATCATATTTTGCAGTAAGTTTTCCTAGCGTTGTTGTTCCAAACTGGCTGGAACCTATCATTAACTTTGAATTTCCAATAGATTTAAGTACTTTTTATTACCCGCGTGATACTGCTGAAATACTAGCGATTTTAAAAAGAAAAATCGCTGAAATGCAGGCTACTATCAATATTCAAATGGAATCAGGGCAAGCTGCTGATCCAATTGTTAAACAGCAGCTAGAAGATGCTCTAACACTTCAGGAGCAGCTTGCCGCAGGTAACGAAAAGTTCTTTCAGTATGCGCTATATGTAACAGTACACGCTGATTCACTGGAAGAACTTGAAAAAATCTCAAAAAACCTTGAAGCTACAATGGCAACTTTGGGAATAATTGTAAAAGTTGCAACATTGCAACAAGAAGAAGCATTCCAAAGTTGCATACCATACGGTCTTGACAAGATTGGAATGTTAAGAAATTTAGATACTACAGCTATTGCAACAACATTTCCATTTGTCAGTTCAGAATTGACGCAAGAGAAAGGCGTTTTGTATGGTGTTAATTTACATAACAGCTCGCTTGTTATTTTCGACAGATTCTCGCTACCGAATGCCAACTCAGTTGTTTTAGCTAGCTCCGGTGCTGGTAAATCTTACGCTGTTAAACTTGAAGCTGTTAGATCATTGAT
Organism: Candidatus Dojkabacteria bacterium; assembly: GCA_030834985.1. Taxonomy (GTDB): domain Bacteria; phylum Patescibacteriota; class Dojkabacteria; order J137; family J137; genus Brojett037. The sequence goes on along the minus strand of JAUQWV010000001.1, from coordinate 195,173 downwards.
GCTTGGGGTAGATATTATTATTATCGACCCTGAAAAAGAATTCGATAGACTATGCAATGCTGTTGGAGGTGAATATATTTCATTCTCACAGGACGGTGCTCAAAAACTTAATCCTTTTGAATTATCTGGAATCTTCAGCGCCGATGAAGATGAATTAAGATTTAAGATTCTATCTTTATCAGGATTAATTAGAATGATGTTAGGAGGCACTATTAGTCCAGAAGGTTCAGCAATTCTAGATAGGGCGCTTATTTTGACATATAAAGAAAAAGGCATTACGCCAGATCCTTCCACGCATACAAAAGAACCTCCTCTTTTAGAAGATTTATATAAAATTCTAAATGCAATGAGTGAGGAAGAGGCTCATGTTATGGCTAGAACATTGGAAAGGTATATTCGAGGTTCTGCAGCTGGTGTGTTTGATAGAGCTTCAACAGTGAATATTCATAATACATTCACAGTATTCAGTATTAGAGATCTAACAGATGAATTAAGGCCAATGGCAATGTATGTAATGTTGGATTATATCTGGACTAAAATTAGAAAGGATAAGCGCCGAAGACTTTTGATAATTGATGAAGCATGGATTATGATGCAGCATGAAGATGCCGCTAGGTTTGTTTACTCAATCGCTAAAAGGGCTAGAAAATACGGATTGGGTTTAACAACTATTACACAGGATGTCGATGACTTTTTAACTTCTGATTATGGAAAGGCAATTGTAAGCAATGCTGCAATGCAGATTCTACTAAAACAGTCTCCATCTGCTATTGATAAGCTCCAAAAAGTCTTTTATTTAACAGACGGCGAAAAACAATTCCTATTAGCAGCAGGTATTGGACAGGGCATCTTTTTTGCTGGTGCCAATCATGTAGCACTTCAGGTTGTAGCAAGCGAAAATGAACACAACTTAATTACTACAAATCCAAATGAACTGTTTAAAAACCCTTTGAGCCAGACAACCTTAGCTCCAGAAGAAGAGAATTCAGATACGCAATCTAACCAGTCTGGTGGCCCTGGAGTTGATAAATTAGATATGTATGCAGCTGTAGATACTCCTCAAGCAGGCGAAACTTCCGCACCTCAGTCCATCTGACATGTAATAACTTTGTAAAGCAGTATTTATATTATTAAGTAATTATTTTTTATTTACTTATTATGAATATGCAGACTTTAATACTGCTAGGTCATTCAACTAAAGATGCTGAAAGCATCAAAACAAAGAAGAAGACTTCTTTTGCTAAATTCAGTCTTGCAGTGAATGAGTATAATTCAAAAACTAAAGAGGAAAGAAGTACCTTTTACGACATTTTAGTTTTTGGAAAACAAGCTGAAGCAGCTTTAGAAAAAGTTAAAAAAGGCGATATGGTAATGGTTGTAGGAAAACCAGAAACAGAGGCGTATATATCTGCAATTACTAATCAGCCGAAAGCACAAATAACAGTAACAGCAGAGAACTGGAGAGTGCTTAAATAGAATTCAACTCAAAACGGCTCGTTATGAAATAGCTTTAGGGACTCTGGAAATGCCGTAATCATAACGAGCCTTTGAGCTTTCCAGCAGTGTTTCCTGAACTCCAAGCCCAAGATAAATTAAAGCCGCCAACATCACCATCAACATCTAAGATCTCTCCACAAAAATAAAGTCCATTCACTAATTTAGATTCTAGGGTGCTTTCTTTGACCTCTTTAGTATCAATACCACCTGCCGTAAATTCAGCTTCATTCCAGCCTCTTGTAGCTTGAATTTCAACCTTATAACTTGTAAGACTAGTAACAAGCAAATTTATCTGTTCTTCACTTAACTTATTAACAGGTAGATTTTTATCTAATCCAATAACCTTTAGTAATGCGGCAGGTATTTTAGTTGGGAATAAACCAAAAAGGCTTTCCTCTAATGTTAAAGTAGATCTTTTATTCCATCTTTTGCCAAGAATATCCTTAACATCGTTAGCTGTTTTACCTGGAAAAAAGTTAATTTTAACTTGAACGTTACTTTTATTTTCTCTGTTTATATGAATAGAAATCTCACGGCTAATGTTTAAAATAGCAGGGCCAGAAAGGCCGTATTGAGTAAACATTACATCATCTGTTCTGGTTTTTATTTCATTGCCTTCAATAATAGAAGTCACTTCCAACTCCATTTTTACACCTTGTAATTCTTGAGATAATGGATTTTTAGTAGCTATAGGTAGAGCAGAGGGTACAGGAGTGATAATTGAGTGGCCAAAGCTTTGTGCAAGTGAATAACCACTGCCATTAGAACCAAGTGCAGGATAAGTTTTGCCTCCAGCAGAAATAATTAAATATTTTGACTGAAATTGATTTGTAGTAACAGCTTTACCTTCCTGATTTAAAGTATTGGCATCCAATACAAAAGTGTCAGGACCTTTAATGGCTTTTACAACTTCAGTATTTAAATGAGTATCAATACCTAATATTTTTAACTCATTTTCTAGAAGAGCTGTAATTGTTTTAGCCTGGTCTGTTACAGGAAAAAGTTTACCGATATCAGTTTTACGCTCTACATAAAGCTCAACTCCTAAGTCATTAAAAAAATTTACTATATCTTTATAAGAAAATTGGCTAAAGATAGATTTAACAAACTCAGAATTTGCTCCATAATAATGATTTTCGATACTTTTATCCAGATGGATATTGGTTACATTACAGCGGCCGGCACCGCAAACAAGAATCTTTCTGCCAAGAGTAAAAGTTCTATCTAAAATTGCAATTTTAAGATTAGGATTATTTCTTTTGGCAGAAATAGCAGCCATTTGGCCGGCCGCTCCGCCACCGATTATAATTAAATCGTAAAAAGTCATAGAATATATAGATTTAAGCTTCAGACATATTATCTACTGCGCGTTTGTAGCTGTCTATAGTTAAATCTAAATTAGTAAGATACTGCATAGCCTGCTCTTTAGAAAGCCCAGTACCTGTTAGCAGACCAAGGATAGTATGCTTAAGCGCAAGCAACTCAATTACTGATTTTGAGCCAGCACCGTATTCTGCTACAAATCCCATAATTTCGGATGATACTTCCGGAGATAAATTATCAATATCTAATGCCGGTAAAATTTCTGGCACATTACCTGTTTCTATTTGTTCTGGTCTGGCTATTTGATTAATATTCATATTTAAAATATTAACACAAGAATCAGTTTTTACAATAATGATTCAACTTGATCAGCTACAAGCTCTGCCGCATTTAGTTTTACTAACTCTTTTGCCTGCTTTTTAACTTCACTTAGATTTTTATTATTAAGTGCGGTTTTAGAGTTTAGTTGATTTCTAACAAGCAGAATTGACTGGTAGAGCCTTTCTGGTGTCAGCTTATTTTGATCCAAATATAAAGCTAATCCAGCTTTTTCAACAAATTTAGCATTATTAATCTGCTCATCATGTGAAGTTTGAGGAATTGGAATCAAAATAGACAATTTTCCTAGGGCCAGTAATTCCGCAATAGTATTTGCTCCTGCTCTACCAATTACAATATCAGCCTTATCTAAAACCGCACCAACCTGATCTGAAGATATATAACTAACAGGAACATACCTAATCTTTTGTTCCTCAGTTAATGAAGCTTTAATATGAATTGCTCTCTCATTATCCTTTGTAACACTTGAGCTACCTGTTTGATGAATTATATTAAAATCGTTAAGTAAGTCTTCTAATATATCAAATATTCTTTTATTAATTTCGTGAGCTCCTTGATTACCTCCATATATTAAAAGAGTAGGTAAATCAGGATTTAAGTTTTCAACTAAGTTGTCATTTGTAACTTCAAAAACTTCTGATCTAATTGGATTTCCTGTAAATATTGTCTTTGCAGCGTTAAAGTATTTAAAAGAGCTTTCCCATGAGATTAATACTTTGTTAGCAAACTTTGAGATTATTTTATTGGCAAGACCAGTTACAATTGTTTGTTCATGAGTAACAATCCTTGCTCCAAGCAGCTTACCTGTAATAACAACAGGCAAGGCTAAGTATCCTCCAAATGAAAGTATTAGTCGAGGTCTCTCTTTTAGAATTATTCGTAACGAATTAATAAAACCTAATAATATCCAGAATAGGTTTTTAATTCCATAAATAAAGGTTGAGAAGCTCCAATCCCTAATAAGCTTTCCTGTTTTTAAATTATAAAAAGGAATACTTGAATTAGTAACTGTGTTGAATTCAGCAGAAGGTGTTTTGGTAGAAGCCTGATTATACTTATGGCCTATCCATACAAAATTAGAATATCCACGTTTTTTTAACTCAGTAACTACTGCTATTGCAGGAGTTAGGTGACCTCCTGTCACTAATATTTTTTGGTTAAACTTATCCATACATCAATTATACTAGGCACGCGACAATTAAAGAAAGTGGCTGTAAAAGTTATCTCTAAATAGCTCCAAACCATTTACTCTAACAACCCTATCAAACGCACCTTTAAAATTAGTTTTGCTCCATTTATCCCAAGTTTTCCAATTAGTCAATTCTACTTCCCGCTTTTGAGAATATGAGCTTGTTAAAATCTTTACAGTATTATATTGATAATCTGAATCTCTGGAATACTCGACTTTTAATAAAATTGGATAATCAGTATCATTTCTGAACTTAAAATCAACTTTAGGATCGGTATAATATGCTGCATCTACTATATTAAGATCATAACCCCATTCGTAAGAAGGTACATAATAAGCATGAGAACTTCTATCTGTAATAGGAAGGCCAGCTTCCAAAACTGCTCTGAAAATTGTTGTTGTTGAGTTGCATATTCCTGGGGCAATTGGGCGGCCGCTTTTTGTTGTACCATTAGGCTGTGGGCCAATTGCCCCAATATACGAGAATTCCTCGCCAGCGTCTATTATTATATTATTTATTTCATCAAGCCCGAACATTGTGTATGGTACTGCTAAATTAACAACGCCATCTCTAACAAGCTCAATCCTTGTTTTGCCTACTGCCAACTCTTGTGTAAAGTCTAAAATAGGCTTTCCTAAAGATAGTACTGATGGAGTAGTTTGAATATATACTAAAGGACTTCTACTTAAATTATCCGAGTTGAGCCACCAGTCAATGGAAGCTAATGAAGCCTCTTTATCTAAAATACTGCCATTAACATAATTTTCAAAAAGCAAGATACTATCTGATAGAACTTCATATTTACCTTCGTAAGGTTCTACATCGTTTTTTAGTTTTGAGCTGTCAAGTAATTCACTAAGATGTGTAGGATTCTCCACTTCCCAAACAATATTGTCACCTTGAATTTGTATACCAAAGATTGCATCAACTTCAATTTCGCTTTCTGAAATATTATTAATTATGTGCTTTCTTATTGCTATCTTATCTTTCTCATACTTACGGCAACCACTATAAAGAAGTTTTTCAGAAGGATCTGAAATATAAGAGGCTAAATTTAAATTAAATTGACGATTGTATCTTATAGCCTCTATCGTATCTTGTTCTAGCTTCTCAGAATCAATTACAAGTTTAAAATTATTCTTATTGCAAATTAACTTATTTTCAATTCTTGTTGAAGGGTCACTGCTATTTACACTAACTTGGAGTTTTGATAATAAAAGTTCACTATCTAACTTATAACTTACATCCACTTCGATTCCTCTTAAAAGAGCCAAGCCATCACTAATTACTTTTAAAATATCGTTACCTTTCCCTATATTAACAAGCTCATAAGTATCTACTTTAATATCCAGGTCTTTTACTCCTACAGATAATTTTTCGCCTTCAAAGTTAATTTCAAGCCTCTCAGGAAGAGAATTTAAAGCTTCAAATTCAATTTTAGATTTTAAATCTGTCTCACTTAGAAACGATACATCCCGACTATTTACTCTAATATTAGGTAAAACATTTTTAGCCAGCACAGTATTTACAAAAATATAGTAGGTAAAGACAACCGGCAGTATTATAAATAGCAGTAAAATAAGATTATGGATAGTGCCTTTAAGCTTCATACAGTTACATCTTACAGAAAGCACTTATTGTTTTAAAGCTCCCTTTTAGCTATAATCTGTACTGTAAATGCGGATGTAGTTCAATTGGTAGAACGCTTCCTTGCCAAGGAAGAGGTCGCGAGTTCGAGCCTCGTCATCCGCTCCATCTAACTTTCTAAAACTAATGAAAAACCCAACAAAACAAAACCTCAAAAGAATCTATGCAATAACTTTGGCAAGTGTCTATCCTTATTACATTACTAAGGCTGAGAAAAAGGGCCGGACAAAAACAGAGGTGGATGAGACTATTTGTTGGCTAACAGGCTATGACCAGAAAGAATTAGAAGCCCACATAACAAAGCAGACAAACTTAGAAACTTTCTTTACAGAAGCTCCAAAACTTAACCCTTCACGAGTTTTAATAAAAGGCCTTATCTGCGGTGTCAGAGTAGAAGAGATTGAAGATCCATTAATGAAAGAAATCCGTTATATGGATAAACTAATTGATGAGCTGGCAAAAGGAAAAGAAATGGATAAGATTTTGCGTAGTTCAAAATAAATATGCATATATTGCCTAGAAGCTTTTACCAAAGAGACCCTCTAACTGTTGCACCAGATTTGCTAGGTAAGATTCTCTTGCATAATCTAGATGGTGTAATACTTTCAGGTAGAATAGTTGAAACTGAAGCATATTTAGCATTTATTGACCAAGCGTCCCACTCTTATAATGGGAAAACCGCAAGAAATAGTTCTCTTTTTGGAGAAGCTGGACACGCTTACGTGCACAGTATTCACAAACAAAATTGCATTGATATTGTTACAGAACTTGTAAATATACCTAGCAGTATTTTAATAAGATCGCTCATTCCTTTAAAGGGTATAGAGTTGATGAAAACTCTAAGAAATAAGAAAGATATAAAACTTCTAACAAATGGTCCGGGAAAACTTTGTCAAGCATTATCCATAAGTAAAGACTTAGACAGTATAGATGTTACAAAAAGTAGCTCTGAACTAACTATTTTAGATGATGGTTTTAGAATAAATCCTGCACAAATTAAAAGATCCAAAAGAGTTGGCTTATCCAAAGCAAAAGAAAGCAAATATAGATTCTTTATAGCTTAAAAGATACTAAACACTGATCCAAATAAGTCAAATAAGATTCCAAAAATACCATTTCCTTGTGCTGTTTGAGATGTAACTATTGAATGTGCAAAGTTATCAAGGTTTCCTCTTTCTGCTTCAAGACGCATCTGCTGCAGACTTGTTCGGCACTCAGGGCAATAGCTGGCACAGATATCTACATAATTCGTATTCCCCTGTACTCTACATATAGGACATGTAAATAATTTTAACTCATTGCCGTTCTTATCAATAAATTTTTGAAGCTCCAATGGAGAGTCTTTTCCTTTAGTTAAGTTTGTTATTGTGCCTTTAAATGCCATTTGAGATACCTCTTGTTTACTGTACACTTCTTTTGTAGATGTAGAAGCTGTACCACCAATTATTCCGTTCACGCTATCACAGTAGCCATCTTTTTGTATATTTAGGCTATTTACTGCACCGTCTGAAGCTTTATTAAGTACGCTAGCAACATCCCCCCCACTTACTGCTACTTTTAATAGCTCGCCTGATTCTAGAGCGGTTGCAACTTCTGGGTTTGCATTTTGAATATTCGCGTCTAAAGTTGCAACCGCCGACAAAAATACTCTTTTGTACTTATTAGTTGTTTCATTAAAACCAGATTCATCTACAAAGTTGGGAGAATTTATATATTGAACAATCAAAGGATGGATCATTGGTTTAATTCTATTTATTTGAGGAATTAAAATACTATCAGCTATCTCAAGTACCGGACTGCCGCCATATTCAAGAATTGTAGGAAATGAATTGATGTAGTTGTTAGGATTTCCAGAATCAGTTATTAAAAAACGGCCTAAAATATTGTTTGATGAGTAAGTATTATTGCAAGAGGTTACTATCGGATTAGCATTAAAAGTTGCTATTAAGTTTTGCACAGCAATATCTAAATCTTGAGGATCATAAGGAATAGAGTACTGATCAACTTCAAAGCCAGCAGATGTACAAGTATAAACTCTCACCATACAATCATGCTGATATGAATATTCTTCAAAAGGCGGACTTATTTCTATAAGTTTCTGTCCAGCTATCAAACTAACACTTTGTGCACTTAAATATAGACTATTAAGCTCTGATTCAAGATCAGGATACTTACCAATAGTTGCCTGTAGTAAGGCTTCTTGCTCATGAGGGCTAACTATAAACCTTAAAAAAAGTGAATTTAATAACTCGACTTTTTCGCGCTCACTTTTTTTTATATCAAAAGTTTTAAAAGCAGATGCATTTACAAATTGCACTCGCGTATTTTGCAGTGAGTATTGAAATTTACGTTGTCTAAAGCCTGTTGCTTCAATAAATCTACGCACCTTGGGATCAGCTACTAAGTCTGCCGACAATTCAACTTTCTCTCCAAGGTGCGATAAAAACTGTTTTGTGAAATATTCAACTGCTAAGTAATAAACATTTGTAAAAATTATATGCAAAGATTGTTCGCCTTCAATAATTAACGATGGATCGTCTAATGCCAGTACAAATCTTTGCCAGTTTTGAATAATATAAAGCGTACTTTCAATATCTTTACCTAAATGCTCAATTAAATTAATGACAATATATCTTGAAATATCTTTTAATGAAGATTCAAAGCTAAAACCATTTTCAACAATTTCAGCTTCTTCAACAAAAGAGGTTTCAAATAAAGATTTTAGTCTTAATAATTCTCTTTCTAAGTCTAGTTCTAGACCTTCTACTTGTGGTGTATCTAAAGCTTTTTCCAAGCTGGCCAGATAGCTAATAAATATATTCATTGCTCGTGAACCCCTAAAAAGGGTGAAGTAGTAGATCGGTATCCTGACTTGTCTAACTAAGTAGAAATTACAGTTGCGGCACAGTGGCTGAATTAAACAGCACTTCCCCGAAACCTTCTTCCTTAAAATGGAATTTGGCTGACTACTTTAATTAATATATTATGACGCTGCAGCACAAAGTGTCAATTGAATTGTAATATTTCTTTACTTAATTTAAGATTTTAAAGTATGACTAATAAAGATAGAGTTGTAACACTGTTTTTGTGGTGTACAATTGTTGCATCTGCTGTAGCCTTAACGGTATTCATAATATGGAGTGCTGTTTATAGGGTAGAAACAAAGAAACTTTCTGTAATTAACTTCTATAACTTTCCAGTTGAAGTTTCTTTTTTGCATAAAAAAGATAATTTAGAACCATTTGAAATCAGAGTTTACGATATCACTACTAAAGCAGACTTCAGTGTTAAAGCTAAAAAACAAGATGGAACGGAAGTCAGTAATATTTTAGTAACAGGATTAAAGCTACCTGAACAGATAATCGAGGTTGTACTTTCTGAAACAAAAGATTATTGCTACTTTAACGCTGATATCTCTGATATATATAGCGAAGATGCTGATCATATTGTACAGATTAATATTTTAACAAAAGAACCCCAAGAATATTTTGTGTTTGGGATTTATCCTTCAGCTATTAACCTTTATCCGGGTAAAAACCTTCCAGCATTCGAGAAATTTGAATCAGAAACTATCAAAGGTTTTTACCCTATTAAATGCAGTCTTATTCAAGACTCTAAAGAAATTGAAAAAGTTGTTAAGATCTTTATTGATTATAGTCACATCAAGCAGCTAGAATACCTAGAGCAGATTAAGCAACAGATTCAACAAACAGAAAATCTGGAACAGCTCAATTCTATAATGTGATATTTAATTAAACTTTTCGGTTAAATAAGCTTCTAATTCTGAAATGTTTATTCTTTCTTGTTGCATTGTGTCACGATCTCTTACTGTTACTGCATTATCATTTAAAGTATCAAAGTCAACTGTTACACAATATGGCGTACCAACTTCGTCTTGCCTTCTATATCTTTTACCTATTGAAGCTGTTTCATCGTAAGCAGTAACAAAGTTCTTTCTTAAGATATTTTGTACTTCAAGCGATTTTGCGCTCAGTTCAGGTTTTTTAGATAGCGGCAAAATCGCTACTTTAATTGGCGCTAGATCTTTTTTTATTTTTAAAACAATCCTAATATCTTTTTTACCCTTGGCATTTACAACGTCTTCTTCTGTATATGCCTCTTCAAGAACCATCATTACTAACCTATTTAAACCAACAGAAGTCTCCATAATATGAGGAATAAGTCTAGTACCAGTATCTTGATCGAAATAATCAAGCGTTTGACCAGAGAACTTTGCGTGCTGAGTTAAATCGTAATCGCCACGATCGTGAATTCCTTCAATTTCTTTAAAACCGCCTAAAGTTCTAAAGTTATATTCAATATCAAACGCAGCAGTTGCATAAAAAATTAACTTTTCATGTTCTTTAAATCTTAAATTTTCTTTACTAATTCCTAATTCATTTACTAGCCAACCCATTCTTGCTTGTTTCCACATTTCAAATAATTCTTTTTTATCTTCAGGTTTATGAAAGTACTGCATCTCCATCTGCTCAAATTCTCTAGTTCTAAACACAAACTGCCTTGCTACAATTTCATTTCTGAATGCTTTACCAACCTGAGCAATACCAAAAGGCAGCTTTAGCCTTAGGGTATCAACAAAGTTTTTATATTCTAGGTAAATTCCTTGACATGTTTCTCCTCTTAAATAAGTTACATTTTCATCACTAAAGGTTGCATCTGTAGTTCCCATGTTAGATTTAACCAGCAGATTGAAGCTCCTAGATTCAGTTAAATCGTTACCTTCAGGCGATTTTATATTATTAGTTTTAATAATGTCAGCCAATTCTTCAGCAGTTTTTTTATCCATATCTACCTTCTCACCTTTGTTTTCAAACCATTCTTCAATCAAGTGATCTGCTCTATATCTTTTATGAGTTTTTTTATCCTCAACTAAAACATCAGAAAAACCTCCAACATGTCCGCTTGCTACCCATGTTTTAGGATGCATAAATATCCCTGAGTCTAAAATATATACATCGTTTCGATCCTGAACCATCGACTTAATCCAGGCATTCTGGATATTATTTTTTAATAATGTTCCATAGTGTCCGTAATCGTATACAGCAGCAAAACCACCATAAATCTCGCTAGAGGGGTAAATAAATGCATTTTCCTTTGCCCAAGCCTTAAATTGTTCTAGATTTTCTAATTTCTTCATAAGTTAAGATAATAATATTAAGCTTCCATCTGAAAAGATAGGTTAAATACATTTAATACTGCTACACCAAAAACTTCGCTTTTATCATCAAAATATTCCTGAATTTTCATATATAAAGCAGGATTATTTTCAAAGATAAATTTTATTACCTCACTTAGATTAGTAACGGCATCATCTAAATACTCACTGTCTGTAAGTGCTTTCTCAATAAAAGCTACTAACTCACCTGTATTTGAAGGATTCTGGGCTAATAATTCACAGAGCTCACGAATATTTTTAAACATAGCGGGGTCAGCCCAGTTAACTTGAGCAAGTGCCTGTTTAAGCATATCTTCTGTAATAGACCCATAGGCTAAAAGACTATCTAATGACTGTCTTTTTCCATAAGGAGTAAGAATATAGCTTATTTGCGCAGCTTCTGGATTTCCTCCTGTATGTCTATCGCTTCTATGCATTTCAACACAAACATCGTGATCTGTATTCATATATATAGTTTATTAAAAATATAGATAAACAAAAAGCCGTCCCTAAGGTAAATATTACTCCACCTTAGGGACGGCTTTCAACCGCGGTTCCACCCTAGTTCTTATGATTACTCATAAGCCCTCTCAATTTCAGCTCCATTGTTGCCAAGCAATATCACTGCTGATATTCAATTTTCAATTTGATTATATTATTTTGATTTTAATCGGTCAAACTGATTTTCAAAATCTGCCAAGATAAATATTGTATAATCAAATGATTAAATATTACTTTATCCAGATGTTAGACGTAAATTATATAAGGGCAAATCCTGACAAAATTAGAAATTTGGTAAATATCGGAAGAGCATCTAATGATAAAGTTGATATCGATAAATGGCTTTATTTAGATACACAACGTAGAGAACTTCTAGTCAAGCTAGATGAGATAAATCGGAAAAGAAATGAGCTTGCACAAAAAGGAAAACAAGGAGTAGATATAGAAAGTTTAAAAGAGGAAGGTAGAAAACTAAAGGAAGAATCTACACAATTAAATACACAAATTGAAGAACTTACAAAGCAGTGGCAGGGAATATTGGATTGGATTCCAAATATTCCTTACGAAGAGGTTCCAGTAGGAACTACTTCTAATCAGAATATTGAATTTAAGGCCTGGACGCCCGAAAGTAGCTATTTACCAGCTGAAAAGTTAAGCGGAGCAGAGGGTAGTGCCGCGTCAATGCCTAAATACGCAGTAAATTCAACAAAAAATTTTACGCCAAGACCTCATTGGGAGATCGGTCCTGCATTAGATATTATGGATCTGGAAGCAGGCCCTAAAGTATCAGGAAGCAGGTTTTACTATATAAAAAAGGAAGGTGCTTTAATAATTATGGCGGTGTTTAACTTATTAATGAAGAAGCTTCTTCAAGATGGATTTGACCCAATGCTGGTTCCTCTTTTAGTAAAAGAAAGAGTATTATATGGTTCTGGACACTTTCCTGGAGATGCAGACCAGATATACAAGCTAGAAAATAAATACGTTGAAGATAACAGTCAGCTGTATTTATTAGGTTCATCAGAGCCAAGCAACTTTGCTTATTTTATGGATAAGATTCTTAATTTTGATGAGCTACCGGTAAAAGTAATGGCACAAACTGCCTGCTTTAGATCTGAAGTAGGTTCATGGGGTAAAGATGTTCGAGGTATAAAAAGAACTCATCAATTTGATAAGCTTGAAATGAACATGATTATTGAAGCTGATGACGAGAAAGCTAGAGAAATGCACGAATACTTATTATCAATTAATGAGTGGCTACTGCAGGAGCTAAAGCTGCCTTACCACATAATTAATATGTGCACAGGTGATCTAGGCTACTATGCGGCAGCCAAAAAATACGATGTTGAAGTTTGGTTGCCTTCAACTGCAGAATATATGGAAGTTATGTCTGACAGTATAACTACGGATTTCCAAACTAGGCGCTTGAATATCAAATATCGAGATCAGGAAGGCAACCTTAAATACCCTTATACACTAAACGATACAGGAGCTACGCATAGACTCTTAATAGCTATTATTGAACACTATCAAACTGAAAATGGTGATTTAAATGTACCTGATGTATTAAGAGACTTTGTTGGTAAAAACTTGGTATCTAAAAACCGAGAGTAACAAAAGCGTATCATTTTCTATCTAAAAATGGTGGATTGAATTAGCGGGTCGTGTTATAATACAAGGGTATGAACAAAATACCAAAGTCGCTTTCAAATGCGAATATTGCTAATAAAACCGTTTTGGTAAGAGTAGATTTTGACGTTCCTTTCAATAATGGATCTATAATCGACGACACAAAAATTAGAGCTGCTATTCCAACTATCCAACTACTATTAAAAAATAACTGCAAAGTAATTCTATTATCACATCTAGGAGATCCTAAAGGAAAACAAGATGATACATTATCTTTAATGGATGTTAGATTTGTCCTTGGCAGATTGCTTGAAAAGCAGATTAAATTTGCTAATATAGCCGCTTGTGAGAATTCCATTAAATTTATGGATTTTGGCGAAGTTCTATTACTTGAAAACTTAAGATTTAGTCCTTTTGAAACCACAAAAAAATCAGAAGACCGAGCGTCATATGTAGAAGTACTAGTTAAACTAGCAGATGCATACGTATTTGAAGCCTATGGAATTGACGCAAATGTAGCTTCTGTTACAGGAGTAGCTGTAAAGCTTCCTACTTATTCAGGATTACACTTTGAACAAGAAGTTGCTACTGCAAAAAAACTAGCAGAATTAAAAGCACCTATAACAGCTGTACTTGGGGGCAGCGATATTCAAAATAAAATTGAACTATTACAAGTTCTAGTTCAAAAAAATAATACTTTATTGCTTGGTGGTAACTTAGCATACTACTTTCTAAAATCTATGGGAGTTGAAGTTGGTGATTTCGAAGGAGACGCTAAACTTTTGTCAAAAATAGAAAAGATTATCAAAATCGCCCAAAAGAATAAAGCTGAAATTGTACTACCCGTTGATCATATAACTGCTAGTTCAAAAGATAATAAAGTTCATGAAATTACAACACAGCAAATTACTAAAGGACTTACGGGTATGGATATTGGCCCAAAAACATTAGTGACATTTAGAGAGATTCTAGAAGGTGCAAAGAATGTAATTTGGGATGGAGCTATGGGTAACTATACTGTAGAAGAATTCAGCAAAGGTACCGAAGCAGTAGGTGAATACATTGCATTATCTACTCCCAAAGAGTGCTTTAAAGTTGCAATAGGCAGCGATGTAGCTCAAGCAATGACTTTATTAAAAATAAAACCAAAAAGATTCAACTTTATATCGTTAGACAGAACACTCTTAACAGATTTTATACAGGGTAAGGAATCTGATATACTAGCTTTACTATCGAAATAACTAGTATAAAAGCGTGAATAATCAGAAGATAAAACGCGGTTTTTATACCGCAACAACAATTCTTTCTTTTGTTGTTTTAACAGCTACTTTTTTTAAATATAGTGAGCCTCAAAGGGTTACTTATAATCCAAATACAAGCTACATAAGCGGTATTACTTATAATCCAGATCAAAGTTTTGTACCAATAGAACCTGTAAAAGATAGTATTAATCGCTTAAAAGTTGAACAAAAACAAAAACTAGAAGCAGCCGAAAGACAAGCAAAAATTGACAGAATTGAAGCTTTATTTCAAAGGTATAACTCACCCATGCAAGGATATGGAGAATTGATTTTTAGACGAGTAGAAGAATGCGGAGCTTCAGCTGATTATAGAATAATCATTGGCATTGCCGGAAATGAGTCTGGTCTTGGAAGAATTCCATATAAACTATATAATCCTTATGGTTATTTAGACGGGAAACAATATACTGATTGGAATGATTCACTATCATTTTTATCGTGTGTTATAACCCAAAGATTTTTAGTTCCTTGCAATAATGATTTAGTATGTATAATAAATCGCTATGCAGGCCCAAGTGATGATAAATCACAATGGATTAGAAATGTAACATGGTTTATTAATCAATTATAATTATCTTATGAATTTTAAATTATTCACAGATGGCGGCTCACGCGGAAATCCTGGTAGCAGCGCAGCAGCATTTTTATTATTTAACGATAACGATCTAATAGATCTTGGAGCAAAATTTCTGGGATCTGCTACAAATAATTTTGCAGAGTATAACGCACTTATTGAAGGCTTAAAACTAGCTAAAAAGCATACAGACAGTGTAGCGTGTTTTTTAGATAGTGAACTGGTAGTAAAACAGATCAATGGTGAATACAAAGTATCCAGTGCGGATATTAAGCCTCTTGTAAGCAAAGTTAAAGAACTTGCAAAAGATTTTTCTTCAATATCATTTACCCATGTTCCTAGAGCTGAGAATAAACATGCTGACAAACTTGTCAATATTATTTTAGACTCTTTAGAGCGGGATAATGTTTAAGAAGATTCTATCTATACTAATATTTTTACAAATCTTAATAATTGCTGCACTCGGTACATTAAATTATTACCTTTACACCTCTTATAAAGCAGAAAACGTTACATATATAGATCAAAGGATTGATATAACAGACAATACGATTTCAAATGTGCAAGCTGAAGAACTTAGTTTAGACTCTTTAGTTAAAAAAAATAGTAAACCCGGAAACATAAATCAGGCACATTTTATAAATGGCGATCAATCAGATATAAATCCTGTAGTGGAAAATATTCAATATACTTTTAAACTTACTAAAAGTGAAGATTCACTGCAGGTTGAAGTTGTAAGTGACTTAAAAGAAGATATAATCCCATTGTTCTTTACTGATCCGAATTCAGGAACTTTACCTGATCAGCAAGTAACAAATGTTATTTACGACGCAATAATAGATAATGAATTAAAGGAAATCGATATTGATGTTTCAATAACAAATAAAGTTAATAATATTGAAGATGTTTTAAGAGAACTGGCTAAACTTACAGTAGATAAGAATATCAAAATAAATGTAGGATTACCCCCTAAGTGGAGTGATGTAATGGATTACGATTATCTAGCACCTGTTTCTAATTTTTATAAGTCGGCAGCTTCTATCAGTGTAATAAATAATCTAAGTAATAAAGTAAGAATACATGCCTACGGCTATACAACTATTAACTCAAATAGTGTTGGACCTATTACCAAAAACGATTGGGCCGAAAATATAATTCAATACTATATTTATAAAGGCATTAATCCTTCAAAAATAACCTTGGTGATTAACAATATCACTTATAAATGGCCTAATCGAGAAATTACAGATAATTATGTAGATAACTATGTTCTAAGTACTCAGCAGGTTGAAGTTTTAAATGCGAGTCAGCTTGAAGCGATATTATCATCTACAAACATAACTGTTTTAAATAATTATCAATTAGATGATAATATCGCCCAAATCGGTACCGGGATTGAAACTAATTATATAGTTTACCCAAAACATCTAAGTCAAAACTACCTCATTGAGCTTGCTAAAAGTTATAATTTAAACTCATATATATTAAAAAGTTTCTAACATATGAATAAAGAAGACTCATTACAACTATTGCACGAGTATATTCAAAATGATGCCCTTATTAAACACTGCCAAATGGTAGCAACTGCTATGGAAGGCTATGCTAAAAAGTTAGGATTACCAGATGAAGAAATTATAACTTGGTGGACTGCAGGGCTTTTGCACGACCTAGACTGGGAAAAATATCCAGACGAACATCCTAACTATGCTGTTAATAATATTCTGCTGCAAAAAGGTTATTCAGAGATGATTTTAAATGCTATTAAGGCTCATGCACCCGATAGAACTGGTAAGAATCCTGAAAGTGAAATAGAAAAATATCTATTTGCTTGTGATGAATTATCCGGTTTTATTAATGCTGCAAGCCTTGTAAGACCTAGTGGTTTAGCTGATATGGAGGCTAAGTCTGTAGTAAAAAGACTAAAGGATAAAAGATTTGCTGCAAATGTAAACAGAGAAGATATATATAAAGGAGTTGAGCTTATTGGACTTCCTTTAAATGATCACATCAGCAATCTTATTAGCTTTTTTAAAGAAGCTGGTTACTAAAATATCTTTTGTAACTAAAAGCCCCGGCTTAAGCCGGGGCTTTTTAAAATTCATCTAAACAGATTTAACTATTAACTAGCATTATCTGGCTTTGATCCGCCTTCTAGTTTTTTTACAGCTTCAGGCCTAATTGCCAAGAAATAAATCAATAAGCCTACAATTCCTGTACAAAATGTTAAAAGTCCCCATAAAGCAGGATTTTCAACTTTATATTTAGTAGCATCTTTATAAACCCAATATGCAAATCCAAATAAAACAAGAAGAGGAATGCATAGTATACAGCAATAAAAGAGGATTCCCATGCTGGCAATAACACCTCCTGCTGCTGCTTCAGTTGCATCATAAGTGTAATCATATGTATATCTTTGAGCAGCTACTGTGCTGGCAAAAGCGATTGATGAACCTACAATAGTAGCTCCTGCAGCAACTACTTTACTTACTAGTCTTTTCATGACGGATTTATAATATATAAATTAATACTTAATAATGATTTTAATAAAATCAGAGGGCTTATACAATAGGATTATTCGATATTTCTATTCAAAAGTTGATCTCTTAAATTACGGATTTTATCAGTCATTTTATTTAATCTTCTTTTAGTCTTATTTTTAACTATAAGTGCACGTATTTCGTGTGAGAGTTTATCTATTGCTCTCCGTAGGTCTCTATTTTTTTCTTTGCTCACACACCCTCCTAAAACAGATAATTCGCCCGTTACTACAAATTCATCACCCTCTTTTGCTACTGAAATCCTTAGGGTAGCTTCACCATCACCATTCTGCGGAACTAATCTTTCGATTTTTCCAAAAGCTTTATATGTATGTTCTTCTAATGTTTCGTAAGTAGGAGCCGATAGGCCTGGGGCAGTAAAGAGGTACTTCATAGAAAGACTGTAAAAGTTAAAATACCTACATAAATATTTTACAACAGGATAACGATTTTAAGAACTATATTTGACAGTTTTTCAACTCGAGCTTTAGAATAAACTAATAACTTTCAGCTTTGTTGAATGTCTTTAGATCAGAATCAAGAAATATCTAAAACACGGCCAGAATCTGTAGAATCAGAAGCTGAAGTACAACACCCTCCTAAATTTTCTATCGATGTTGTAACAAGAGAAGTTGACGGTAAACTGCACAACTTGCTATATCAGGTTAAAAGACAAGATCCTACAAAACCGATTGTCTCATTCTTTCCATTTAGTGAACCGAAATCAGAAGGAGGAATAGATAAGCATATTTTTCCCGCCTGGAGCGGCGCCAGAACCTCTAGAACTAGAAAAAGCTATGAAGAGATCTTTGATGAAGTATTGGAGCTTGTACAAATGGATCCTGTTGCTGCTGCAAGAAAGATTAAGGAATTTGGACTAGATTATGGACATCAATCTATCCTGGGAATGATTCCAGTATTTCTATTCTTTAATAATATATCGCTAGAGCAGGCATACTGGATTTTCCATCATCTATGGTATGGCGATGGACAGGAATCTTCAAGCAGATATATAAAATTCAATAAGATGAATTTTCCGCGGATTGAAGATTTAATGGATTTTTCGGTAATTCCTGCAGGATCTGAAGCGGATAAAGAGCATATTATTGAGCAATATTATGAGCTATTAGCAATGGCTGAAGGTAATTACGTTAAGTGGTACCAATTAATTGAGCAGGGTTACCTACAGCAGTTTGCAGGCAATCCAGAAGATGAACCATTAGAAGACAATACTATAAAAGCCAGAGTGTTAGATGTAGTAAGAAGTTGGATTCCTATGGGCGCAACTACTTCTATGTGCCTATTAGGTAATCAAAGAATCTTCAATAACTATATAAAAATAATGCAAGAAACTGGCGAGCAGGAATATGTAGAGTTAGCAGAGCAACTTAGATTTGCACTTTCACTTTCAGAAACAGAAGAGGGGCAAGATGTAAATGCGAATCTTGAACCATTAATAAAATATACTGATCCTACACTTACAATAAGAGAAAACGTAAGTAATTTAAGAGCATATTTGGAAGCAATGCCAGCATTTAATGAGTTATTGGAGGGCGCCGTCCCTAACACCGTGGATTATGCAAGGCAAACAGAAGTAACCCTTATTGACGGCGCCCCAAGTGGCGCTTTAGTAGCAATGCAGTACATTTGCACCGCATATCCTAATCTTAAAGAATCAACAGTATTAAGTTGGTTGGCCACATTAGATGATCAAGCAAAAAGAGAGATAGGTTCAATTATATTCCAAAATCATACTCGACATGAAAAGATGGGTAATCTAGGTGATATTAGAGGTGATAAATTATTTGTACTTAATACCGCATTAGCCCAATTAAGAGACTTTAATCGACACAGAGCGTTAGGTAGACAAGATATTGGATACTTGCTAAATTTTGATTATAACGAAAATGACCAAGTAGACTATGAGGCTATGATCGCGAATGGCTTTAATACAAGTTCAAAAATTATTAAAACTGAAGGTTTACAGCACTTACAGGGTCAATGGGAAGCTGATGCCAATGCATATTATCAAAAGTTAATGGAATTCTATAAATATTTAGCGGCAAGATTTCCTAATAAAGATCTAACTGTAATTAGAAAACTGCTTCCACTAGGACATCAAACGCGAATGCACTTAAGCGGACCACCTACACAATTGGATTACTTTACAGACCAACGCTCTACAACTGGTAACGATATTTCTAATAGAGATATGGCACACGATATGCTTACACTTATACAGAACTCTGATCCATTTTTGGTAGGAATGACTGAAGATATCTCGGCACCAGATTACAACTCTAGACAACAGTTTTCAGAACGTACATAATTAACTAAACATATATGATAATTTCAGACAAAACTTTAAAAAGGTTAATAAAAAGTGGTGAATTAGTAGTTGATCCTTTAACTGACGAATCAATTCAGCCTGCATCTATTGACTGCAGACTAGGTGATACCTTCTTAGAAATTGACAACTCAGAGATGTCGACAATAAGTATGAGCGAAGAAATTAAGTATAGAAAGATCGTTAAAGATAAAATAGCAATACCTTCTCATAGCTTTGTACTAGCTACTACGGTTGAATATATTGAACTTCCGGATAATATTACCGCCTTTGTAGAGGGTAGAAGCTCTATTGGCAGAATGGGATTATTTATTCAAAACGCTGGATGGGTAGATCCAGGATTTAAAGGAAAAGTTACTTTAGAGCTATACAACGCGAATTCCTTACCTATAGTTTTAGAAAAGAACAGAAGGATCTGCCAATTTGTATTCTGTTACATGGACCAAAAAGCAGATAAACCTTACCTTGGCAAATACCAGGGTCAGCTTGATACTGTAGGGAGTCGGGTATTTAAAGATTCTGAAAGTAAGTTTAGAGCCCTTAAAAAGGCAAGAAAGTAAACTACGCTAATTATCCATGCAGTGCTAAAATTAAAGCATGGCAATTTTACCAAAAGACTACAAAGGAATTGTTTATCAAATTATTAGACCAACAGGGCTTCTTGACCCTATTGTAGAAGTTCGTCCTTCATTGCCCGAGACATTTTCTAACCTCAAAAAAGATTTAGAAAAAAACGGCTATACAGATATGCCTTTATATAACGCATCAGATTGGACTCAACCACAGGTTCCAAACTTAATAGATGAAATTCAGGCGACCATTAAAAAAAAGCAAAGGGTTCTAGTTACAACTTTAACAAAAAGAATGTCAGAAGAACTATCTGACTATCTTACTGAAAAAGGCATTAAGGCAAAATACTTGCATTCAGATATAGATTCTTTGGAAAGAGTAAAGATATTAAAGGAATTAAGATTAGGACAGTACGATGTGCTTGTTGGTATTAACCTTTTAAGAGAGGGCTTAGATTTGCCAGAAGTATCGTTAGTAGCAATTTTAGATGCCGATAAAGAAGGTTTTTTAAGATCTCAGACTAGTTTAATTCAGGTAATAGGTAGAGCAGCCAGACACTCTGAAGGCAGAGTAATAATGTATGCTGATAAAATTACTGATTCTATGAAATTTGCAATTGATGAAACTAGACGCAGAAGAGCAATTCAAGATAAGTTTAATAAAGAGCATGGAATTACTCCTACAACAGTCGTAAAAGAGATTAAGGATCAGCTTTCGGCTTTTGCCGGGGGCAGCGAATCAGAGCAGGAAGCTGCTGAAGAACAAAACTTATTGGCAAAAGCCGAAAGCTTTAAAGCTATGAATAAATCTGAACAGAAAAAATTCTTAAAAGAAATCAAGTTTCAAATGCAGTTGTACGCAGATATGCTGGAATTTGAAAAAGCTGCAGAACTTAGAGATATAGTAACTGAACTAGAAAGATAGCAAAGGGGGCACCTTTCGGGTGCCCCCTCCTAAACTTTTATCTCAAAAGACAATCCAAATTCTCATTTAGACTTCAATAACTCCGTAGCTTATCGGATACTTTTCCGGATAGCTAGTTGGCCAACCCATTATATTTAAGTAATTATTATAGTACTTAAAGACTGTAGTAATAATTTCACCCAACGTTTGAGGATATGGTTCTAAGTTTATATCTACCAATTTAACTAAACCTGTAAGGTACGCATGCTTAGCAGCAGTATGAGATGTTAATCTGTATATATCACCTCGATATTCAAATACATAGAATACACTCGTACTTTGATAATTATAATCACTGTAAGAAACAGGGTAAGATGGTATAGGATAATTATATTCAAAATATTTCTCTATCCTTTTTGCGATAATTGGATCTTCAAGAGAATCAAAGGATACAAGTCCATCAGTAACTTGGGTCGTAGTTGACTGGAAACCTAAAATTTCTGAAATTACTGAATCAGCCGAAACTCCATCTTCAAACTTATCAAGATATAGATAATATCCATCTAGGCCATAAGCTGTTGCAGTATAAACTATCTTAGAATCGTACGAAAATCTTTCCATTGTTCTATCAAAAAGAAATCTTCCCCATTCTGTATCAGGGTAGAACTCGATATCTTTTAGATAGTAATAGAAATCCTCATAATTTTCAGGTCTGTAATCTGCTACATATAAACTTGCTAAAGTATTATCTTTTACAGGAAGTATAATGTTCTGATTTCTATTTACTAGGTAGTTTACTTGTCTAGCTAGCTCATCGTAAGTATTTAAAATAGGTAGCAACTGTCTTCTATCCCTAGTAACTATTTCAACATCACTATCTAATTCAAAGACATCTTTTATATTTTCATAATCCACTAATGATCTTACAGTTTCAGAAATTGTAACATCGACTAGGCTTTGAGCATTAATTTCATCTAAGTACCGTTCAGTTTTGGTAACTTCAAAACCTTTCTCATTTACAGTTCGAACAATATATATAGTTGAGGGAACTAATGGTTCAATGCCAGGTAACTTTAAATGAGGATTATAATTTACACTACAGTGTGTTTGGAATGTTGAAACAATTGTATATATTTTATTACCCTTTGAATCTATAGTTACATTAATTATTTCTGTGTTTTCTCCAAAGTAATCATCAATCGTATAGTCAGATAGATTGTCGTCTTCTGTTGTTCTAACATCACTTAAAGCATCATATTCAGGATATGGGTTGTAAACATTGCTTACGGCATAAGACCCATTTAGATAATCAGTGTAAGAAGCCTCTTTTCTGCCCCACTTATTGATGTAAAATGCAGATAAGTTAGACTCTTCTCCCTCGTATACTGAACCTTTACTATAACTTTGATATCTTTCAAAGTAGTCGTGATATTCTCTTTTTAAAAAATCAGCAGAAGGGTCTTCTGTCATATAACCACCTCCATGCCAAAGTGTAATAGCTTTACATAGTTCTGATGACGGTCCTTTTTGAGTAGTCGTTGTAGTTACTCTATAATTATACTCGTTTAGATCTGGAACTATGGGTAAATCCTTTGGATCTGGTGCAACAGGAACAACCGGTTCTACTGGTATAGGTTGAGGAACTACTGGAACTTGAGGATCTGTGGCCTGATTTCCGCCAGTAGTTGGATTAGTCGGAGCATTTGGCGTAACAGGGTCTTTAATTGCTTCCTTTGTGTTGTTTTTGATAATCCCCGATAGAACTTGTCGTTTTTCCTCCGGTGTAACAACAGAATCCGGATTTTTAATCGAATTGTCTAAAGACACTATCAATATTAAGATCACTGCAGTTGAAACTACAAAAACACCTATTATTGCTGTCAAAATGGCTGCTTTCGGGTTTGCATTAATCTTCTCAATCAATGACTTCATATATAAAAGGTAAATAAAATAATAATAGCTAGTATCTAGTATATATAGGTGTACAAATAAATCAAGGCGTTATTAGCCTTTGGAAGAGTTTTGCCTGCCTTTAAGCTGAAGTTTGTTTGAATTCGCTGATTTTAGAATAGTAGATTCAAATGTATAGGTTAGTTTATCGTCTTCTTTTTTCTTTTCTAAAGCAAAGTCTACTAGCATCTTAAGCAGATCATCTAGCTCAATTCCGCTTTTTTTCCACAAATGATAGTAGAGTGTTCCCGGTAGGGTATTAATCTCATTTGCATAGAACTTTTTATATGTTTTGTTATATAAAAAATCAACCCGTGCAATTCCAGACATACCCATCAGCATATATATTTCAGAGGCCATTTCTCGAATTTCTTGAGTAGTTTTTTCATCTAATCTTGCCGGTATCACTATACTTTTTTCAGCATTGCCTAATTGGGCTCCACCTTCATTTAAATACTTATCTTCATACGAGAAAAAATCACTTGAGAAAGCTGATTCCTGAATTAAAGAATATCTGGGATTCTGATTACCTATTAAACAGACAGTGACATCCATTAGATCTTCAACACTTTCTTCAACTAAAACTTTATTATCGTAATGAAGTGCAACTTCAATAGCAAACTCTAAATCATCTTCAGACTTCACTTTAGTCATACCAATTGACGAGCCCAACCTTGCTGGTTTTACAAATACAGGCCAGGTTAGAGTATTATTAATCTCTTTTAATAAACTATCTTTCTTTTCCTGCCATTCCTGTGTTGTAAAGTGCACAAATTTGGTTGTAGGAAAGTTAAATCGCTGATAAAAAAGCTTTGTTAACACCTTATCCATAGCAATACCACTTGCAACCACTCCACAGCCTACGTAAGGGATATTAAGCATTTCAAACATGCCTTGTATAGTTCCATCTTCACCATTTTTTCCGTGGATTGCGGGAAAAGCTAAATCTATTTTGTATGTTTTTGGAAAGAGTCCAGATGTCTTTATTGTCAATGAACCATCAAGATTCTGAGACATATTTAAATTGAACTCTCCTAAACCTTTCGAGTTGAATGGTTTGAAAAATTCTACATTATCCATTCTTTCATCAATGTACCATTTACCATCTTTAGCAATATATACCGGGTAAACAGTGTGCCCAATCTTTTTAAGTCCAGAAATTATTAACTGACCTGTAATGATTGATACATCGTGTTCAGTGTTTTTTCCTCCAAAGAAAACTGCAATATTCATAATTTGTTTGAAACAAGTACTATTAAAATTCTATCACATAAAATCTAGTACTTAGTGGTAGACAGTCTACACGTAGTTATCACTCCAGTCGTTTTGCAACAATACAACATCACCTTTTACTACGTTTTTATTAAGATCTTCCCACACACTCTTAGAGTTGTCGTACCAGATTATTTTATCTTCAGTAAAACCGTTATCAACAAGTCCTTTAAAAATAAAAGGTGTTACGCTGTTTTTGACTAGAATTACAAGATCGGCGACCTTGCTTAGGTCAGCTCCAATTTGTAAATGAATGCTCTCAGCAAGGTCGCCAGTTTCTACTAAACCCGGTGTAACATAAACTTTTCTTCGATTTTTAAATTTAGATAATAGTCTTATTCCTTCTTTAATACCATCTGAATTGCCATTGTATGTGTCGTCAATTACTAAAATATCAGAGGATTTATTGTAAATAGGCTCTAATCTATGTTCAACAGGCTTTATCATTGAAGCTGCAAATCTTAATTTGGAATCTGCAATACCTAAAAACTTACCTACAATAAATCCTGCAATAATATTTCCTATTATATATTCGCCTAATACTGGAACTTTAATTTTACCTAGATCATTACCTTTATGTAATAAATTAAACTCCTGCCCTTTGCCATTCTGATCGAATTCATAATTTGTAGTACTGTATTCGCTTAACTTATTATTTTTAGCAGTAAACCATTCAGATTTGTGATTAGTAATATATTTATTGTAATTATCAAGGGTTAATTCATCATCAGCATTAAGCAGAACAAATGCATTGGGCTTTGCATATTCAACAATTTCAAATTTAGTAGAAATAGCGTTTTCCATTGTTTTGTAACGCTCTAAATGAGCTTCGTTAATACCGCTTATTATTGAAATATCAGGTGTAGCAATTTCACACAAAGCTTTAACATCACCTTTTATATATTCACCCATTTCAACAATAAATATTTCAGTAGTATCATCGACTTTATTTAGTATTGTTCTAGCAATTCCTAACGGCGTATTATTGTTGCCTTCTGTTTTAACAACTTTAAATTCCTCATTTAAAAATGTATAAACTGTTTCTTTCATTGTGGTTTTTCCATAACTGCCTGTAATCCCTATTATTTTTAAGTTAGGCAGTATCTTTAGTTTTTTCTTAGCCTGATTAATCATTCTTACCTTTACAAAATAGTCTAATGGCCATAAAAGATCTTTTGCCTGAATAAGAAAAATAAATGACAAAACAATAAATATATATATAACAATTGCTGAAGTTAGTATCAAAACAAGCAGATTATTAAATACAGTGTACAAAAGCAAAGCTAACAGTAGAGTAATCAGTATTTGCTGAAGAAGTGTTAAGCCAATCAATAACAGAGCTTTTGATGTTAGCTTTGCTTTCTTTCTTAAGTCAGCAGGTGGGAATAGTCCTTTTGCGATAATGGCTTTAATAAACCTAGCGGAGTCATATTCTTCTAATTGAAAAATATAAAAGTGATATAAAAGTATCTTATGAGGCAGAAATTTCATTTAGTGGTCTTAACTATAAGAATAATAAGTATCTTGTTCTTTAAAATTTAATCGTCTATAAATATTCTGTGAATCCGAATCTTTTTCAACGATAGCATAAATTCTAGTAATTCCTAAGTTGAAAAGATAATTAGCTAAGTAACCGTTAATTATTGTAAAATATCCATTTTTTCTAAAATCAATTAATGTGCCTGCATTATGAATATATGCCAAATTCATTTCTGTATCCCACACTACAGAAGCAATACTGACAATAGTATCATTAAGAGTAAGACAAAAGTCTTTAAAGTTTTTAGTTTCCGATTGTTGATTTATTGCTAAATTATGAAAATGATTTACATAGTCTTCTTCATTAACCCATGTATTGAAAATATCAAGTGCAATAGCCTTGTATTCTTCAAAAGTATTTTCAGTCACTTCTAATAAAGTAGTTCCTTTATCATCAAACTTAGTTAAAGTCTTGAGCTCATTTACCATATACGAATCAGTATAATCATGCGAAAGTTTTAAACTCTTTAGATAACCGCTATATTCACTTTGTAAAGTATGTCTTATGTAGTATGAAATATTTTTTTCTTCTTCACTTTCTTTTAGAAAAAGCTCATGAGCTGTTTGAGTATCAAATTTATCTAACCAAGTCAAAGGAACAATATATTCGCTAAAAATTGCAGGGCTTTCTAAAAAAATAAAAGTATCGTTAACAGTAATCTCTGTAAAGGCTGAACCTTTTAATAGATTAATGCTGTCTTCGAATATATTCATTTTATAAAAGTAATAATTTCATTAATTACCTCGCTCGGCTTTTCTTGAAAAGGGAAGTGGCCAGTATCAAGAACTACTAGCTGCGACCCCTCAATACTGCTATGTATAAAATCTGCGTACCTTAGAGGGGTCGCACCGTCATTTTCCCCCCAAATAATAAGTGTTGGTACTTTTACGTTAATAAATAAGTCAGAGATATCTTCATTTACCACGTTTTTGTAAGTATCATGCAAGTATTCTGAATTTATATAGTCCTCAGACCCCATAACTCTATATATTTTATTTCTAAGCGGCTTTAATAAGCTAAATTTAAATATTGGCCTTACAATTTCTGCAATAAATCTTTTAATCCTCTTAGTTGTTGTTTGCTCACGAATGCCTGCTGAATCTATCAGAATAAGCTGTACTACGTTTGCAGAATCTTTATTTAAATATTTAACACACACTGCACCTCCATTTGAATGCCCAACTAGTACAACATTGCTTAAATTCAGCTTTTTTACAAATTGGTCAATAATATCTGCATAAAAGGTATTATCTACGGAACTTTCGGGAACTTGAGATTGCCCAAAACCTGGTAAATCTATTGCAAAACACTTATAGCTAGCTTTAGTTAAAGCGTGCATTAAATGAAACCAAACTCGCGATTCACTTAACCAGCCATGAATAAATATTATAGTTTTTTTGGAATCTTCAATATTATTGAGATAGTAATTTATTAGAAGACCATTTAAAACAATTTGCTTTGAGTTTATATTATCCATATTTGAATTTTGTTTATTTTCATTTTAAAATGTTGAAAAAATATTAGCAATATCATATGGAAGGTGAAAAAACACTAGAAAGAGGAACTAAAAGTTCAGAAGAATTAAACAAAGAACTTCTTGGTGCAACGCTGGGTGATGCAGCTGTTGAAACAGGAAAACTATTTGGTGAAGCACTGTTAAACCCAATCACTGGTATAGGTGAACTATTCAGAATATTCTTTTAATTATGGTAAATATAGGACAATATCCATTTGCAGAAGAGGCTAGACAGAAAATAACTAAATTAGCAGAGCTAATTAAAGAAGGTGAACAATTTATTGAAGATGCTTTAAAGATAGTTTCAGTAAGTACTTTCACAACTGTTATTAAACGAGTCGACCCTGCAGTTATTGAAGAACTTAAAAAAAGTGTAACAACTCCAGGACTTTTTCAAAGTACTTTCAGAACAAAAGTAGCAGAGCAGACAGTTTCAGAAGTTTTTAAAAAACATTTTAACGAATATATTGATAAACTCCTAAGTGAGACAGGCGGTAACTATACTGAAGAAGTTAACAAAGAAATCGAAAGCTTAAAGTTTCAAATGTCTTTATCTTCAGGTCTATCTTTAGCAGCAAAATAATTTCTTCCTTTTAATTCTTTTGGCAGATGGTCTTGATTGACTTTAGCATTTTTATAATTATGCGCATATTTATAATCTTTTCCATAGCCTAAGTCTTTCATTAAATTAGTTACTGCATTTCTAATATGAAGAGGTACAGGCAATGAGCCGAAATCAGCGATATCTTTTTGAGCTAAGCCTAATGCCACATAAGCTGAATTATTTTTAGGCGCGTTAGCTAAATATTCAGCAAGTTGTACTAAAAAGATATCGCATTCAGGACGTCCAAGTTTTTGGCACGATTCAAATACTGTATTTGCTAACACTACTGCGTTTGTATCAGCATTTCCAATATCCTCAGATGCAAATCTTAATAACCTTCGCGCAATGTATAACGGATCATCTCCTGCCTGAAGCATTCTAACAATCCAATAAACTCCTGCAGTAGCATCTGAGTCTCTAAGCGATTTATGAACCGCTGATATAATGTTAAAGTGATCTTCACCTGTTTTTTCGTATTGTAAAAAATTTTCTAAAGCATTTTTAAGGGTGTCTTTAGTGATTTTCTTACCATCACTTAAGTAAATTGCAGTTTCTACAATATTGCCAGCAGTTCGTAAATCGCCATCAGAAGCTTTAGCAATTAAATCAATAACGTCTTTTTCGTAGTCTAATGAAGGGTTTTCACTTTTAACTCGTTTCAATAAATATTCTAAATATTGCTTAACATCTTCCGCTGTATGTTTTGTAAAAGTGAAAACCCTCGTTCGCGATAATAAGGCAGGATTTAATGAGAAAGATGGATTTTCTGTTGTAGCACCAATCAAAATAATTGTTCCTTTTTCTACATAAGGCAGTAGAGCATCTTGCTGAGATTTGTTCCACCTGTGAATTTCATCTAAAAATAATACAGTTTTTTTAGGCTCGAACAGTTTATTATCCTTAGTTTCAGCCACAGCTTCTCCAATAATCTCCATTAAAGTAGATTTTCCACTCATCACTGCCGAAAGTTTATGAAAATTTGCATTTACACTTTTAGAAATGATATTAGCTAAAGTAGTTTTACCTGTTCCAGGAGGCCCCCAAAAGATCATTGAAGGGATATTACCACTTTCAATAAAGTTTCTAATAGGCATTCCGTTAGCTGCTAAATGCTTTTGACCAATAAATTCATCTAAAGTTTCTGGTCTATATTTTGAAGGTATAGGTTCAAACATAATAAACATTATATAACACGTATACCTAATTAAGGGTAATTAAGCAGTAAAAGGGTTATTTAAAGAAGAAACGGGCTTAATCTTTATATCTTTATCTGTAGTAGATACAGTATGATTTTTAAACTTACGTTTTAGTCTAACATGTTTTGTATGAGTAAGCCATGTTTTTTTATCTTCAGTACCTGTATTATCATCCAATATTTGATATCCACGCTTTGTAACAATAATCTGATGGGCACCAGGTTCCCAATCAAGCAAAACATAACCGTCTTTATTTGTTACTGCAAAGTGTAGATTATTTTTTTTATCGTACAGTCTAACTACTGCACCAGGGATTTTATGCATTAATAAAGATTCTAGTACCTCGAGCTTTTTAAGTGTGAACCTCTTAAGTAGATTTGTAATATTGATATATAATATAAATACATAAATAGCAGTGAATATAAAGGCTTCAGCTCTAATTGAAGACAGCTGATAGTAAATACTCACTATCAGGCCAAGACCAGCTAAAAATAACGTTAAAACTACAAATATAAAGTTAACAAAGTATGCGAATTTAGAAAGGTTAAAACCTTGTTTTGATTTAACTAATGCAGCATCAAATATAATTTCATTATTAAGTTCGATATGCTTTAAAGTGTCTATTTCTTTATAAAATCTCTTGTATCCAAATGAATTTACCTCTAAAAAGAGATTTTTATACTCACCTTTATAGTTAAAATAGTACCTTCCTAAATAATCAGAAATCGTTGTTCCAACTATTTTTTTAACTACTTTTTCACCTTGCTTTTCAAATTTTATTAACTTAACTCTAGCAAACCTTACAGGTGATAATCGTTTACTGTCATAAATAATTCCCCAATACCTTGCCCGTCTGATTTTATTTATCAGAATTCTTAAATATGAAAAAATAGAATTTCTATTAAAGAAAGATAAAAACCAGAAAATAAAATTCTTAAGCAAGAATAATACAGCAATTAAAATAAGCGGATATATAACGTGAACTTGTAAAAACACTAAGGTAAAAACCTCTAAATCAGAGTAGTTAATTCTTATTCTTAAAATTGATATGTCGCCCATATAAAAAACCTAATACTAAGTATTTTATAATAACGTTTCAGACATTATAAGTATCTCTGATAGTTTTTTATTGTGAAAAATGTAGGAGTTATATTTTTTAGCTTATCCCACGCAAAAGGAAATGATATACAGGCGCCTTCTTTACTACGTAGAGAATAGGGCGCGACCATGGTCGCGCCCCTTTGATTTCTTAAATAATCAATAAATATTTTTGTTCCTCGATCTTTTTTATTAAATTCAATAGTATACTTTTTAGGATTTTGCTTAACCATTTTTTCGGCAATAGTTTTAGCAACAACTTTAAGTTCATCCCATGAGTAATCAAACTCTTTAACATCAGCATAAATATGAAAACCTTTTGAGCCAGAAGTTTTAATTAATGGCTTATAACCATTCGACTCAAATAATTCTTTTACAGATAGACTTAACTCTCTTAAGTCATCTACCACATTCTCATTTGTAACAGATGGATCTAAGTCTAAAACTATTCTATCGGGATGTTCGATATCATCAATCTTGCTTCCCCATATATGAAATTCTAAAACACCAATATTAACTAAGTATGTAATGTCGTTAAGCCCATCAATTGTAATATAAACCCCGTCCTTGCTCTTTTCTTTAATAACAACACGCTCAATATATTCAGGAAAAGATTCTGTAGGATGCTTTTGATAAAAGTTATGACCTTTAGCACCCTCTGGTGCTCTAACCATGCTAATCGGCCTGCCACTTAACTCATTAATAAAATGCTTTGAAACAGTTTCGTAGTATTCAATCACTTCTAACTTTGAAATAGCGGGATTTAAGTATAAAAGTTTGTTAGGTTTAGTAATTCTAACCGAATTAACTGTAATAGAGTCCATTGCCAATTTCCTAATAAATTTTATATACTATATTGTACTTAGCTTTTTACAACTATACAAATATGGACGTTTACACAATCATAGGAGTTGTAGGATCAACAGTAGTTCTTACAGCATTTTTATTAAACCAGGTTAATAAACTCAAAAATAGTTCTCCTATCTATGATCTGATGAACACAATTAGCAGTATATGTTTATTTGTTTATGCTGCTAGCACTAATTCAGTACCATTTATGGTTGTTAATGCAGTTTGGGGGATATTTTCCTTCAAAGATGTATTGTTTTATTTGTTAAAAACTAAAAAATGAATAGCAACGGTCTAATCGTAGAGTTATGGATGGACAACGAAGCTGAAGAAGCGGCGCGTTTTTATGTTAATATTTTTGAAAACGCAGAGCTTGGAGAAATAAACTACTACAACGCCGAAACTCCATCTAATAAGCCAATTGGCAGTATAATAACTGTTGACTTTTCTATTGCAGGACAAAGATTTCAAACGCTTAATGGAGGGCCCTTTTTTAAAGTCAATCCATCGATCTCTTTTATTGTAAATTTTGATCCAAAAAATGACGTTAATGCAGGAGATTCTCGTAGTAAACTAGATCAGCTTTGGGGTAAATTATCTGAGGGAGGCAAGGTATTAATGCCGCTTGGTAAATACCCTTTTAGTAAGTGGTATGGCTGGATACAAGATAAATATGGAGTGTCTTGGCAATTAATATTAACAAACCCGGAAGGAGAAGCGCGACCTGTAATTGTACCTTCACTTCTTTTTGCTGGAGATAACAACGGCAAAGCCGAAGAAGCAAGTAATTTTTATATCTCAGTCTTTAAAGATAGCGCGCGCGGAACATTAACACGATATCCAGCAGGAATGGAACCTGATAAAGAAGGAAATATAATGTTCACTGATTTTAAAATACTAAATACCTGGGTTGCAGCAATGGATAGCGGACGTCAGCATGACTTCAATTTTACTGAAGGAGTATCTTTTGTTGTGGAGTGTGAAGATCAAGCAGAAGTAGATTACTACTGGGAAAAATTATCTGCTGTACCAGAAGCAGAAGCATGCGGATGGTGTAAAGATAAGTACGGAGTAAGCTGGCAAATAGTTCCTAAGCAAATAAATGAGCTTATTTATCAGGAAGATAAAGAAAAAGGTAAGCGTGCAATGGAGGCTTTATTGGATATGAAAAAAATAGACATTACCGCCCTTATCACCGCAACAGAGAAGTAGAAGATAATAATAATTTATTAAAGCGTGTATATAGTTTTAGACAATTCCAACTTGCTTGGACCGGATAAAACATATACACGCTTTCTTAAGCGTTGTGTTTTATTATCATAATATCCCCATCCTGCACCATATAACCTTTGCCTTCCAACCTAACCTTTCCATTCTCTTTTGCTTTTAACCAGTTACCAGCTTCTATAAAGTCATTATATTGGCATACCTCGGCGGCAATGAATCTTTTTTGAAAATCTGTATGAATTGCCGCTGCTGCTTCAGGAGCCGTAGATCCTTTCTTAATTGTCCAAGCTCGGACTTCCGATGGCCCTTCTGTAAAGAAAGATATTAAACCTAAAAGCTTATATGCTTCTCTTGTAAGTTTATCTAAGCCAGTTTCTGTTATACCTAATTCCTGCATAAATAACTCACGCTCTTCATCGGACATTGAAGCTAACTCACTTTCAGTTTTTACGTCCATAGCAATTATCGTTTTATCGCCTACTATCTCTTTTATTGTATCTGTAGTGTCACTTCCAGATAAATCATCAGTATTTACTAAATAGATTACAGGCTTATCAGTTAGTAAGAACAATGATTTACGCTCTGACAGTGTATTTTCTGATGCTGTCTGTATAAAATCAGAAGCTAACTTGCCAGTATTTAAGTGATTTAATAAATTTGTTAAGTACTCAAGCT
The DNA here is from genome assembly GCA_030834985.1 of Candidatus Dojkabacteria bacterium. Lineage (GTDB taxonomy): Bacteria > Patescibacteriota > Dojkabacteria > J137 > J137 > Brojett037. The sequence continues at coordinate 161,712 of JAUQWV010000001.1, read as the reverse complement.
GTTCTGATGAATCTTTGTCGAATCTAGCCTTACTTTTAACAGCATTAATCCTATTTTCCACTGTTTCCGTATCCTTTAAAATGAGCTCAGTATTGATAAGTTCAATATCACGCTTTGCATCAACACTATTTTCAACATGCGTTATATTTGCATTTTTAAACACTCTCACCAAGTGCACAATAGCAGAAACTTCCTTAATGTTACTCAAAAACTTATTTCCTAGTCCTTCTCCTTGTGCAGCGCCTTTTACAAGGCCGGCAATATCAACAAACTCAACAACAGCTGGCGTTACTTTTGCCGGCCTTGAGAGCTCCACAATCTTATACAGCCGCTCATCATGAACAGGAACAATTCCTACATTTGGATCAATAGTAGCGAAAGGGTAGTTAGCAGCTAAAACATTCTGCTTTGTTAAAGCGTTAAATAATGTTGATTTTCCAACATTGGGAAGGCCTACAATCCCTAAAGATAAGTTCATACAATAGTATTAATAACTCTGAAATTTTAACACGGAGCGATTATTTCTTCCTGTTTTTGGATTTATTACTTTTTTTAGCCTTTTTAGTCTTAGCAGGCTTTACTAGTTTAGGTTTTCTTGATGGCAAGGATACTTTAGGCAAACTTATATTAGGTTTCAAATTAAGAAACTGTAAAGTAGTAAAAATTGCATAATAAGCTAAGTAGATAAGAACTAACGATACAATTATTATTACTACAGGAATAACAATCTTTGGACCCAGACCAAAAGCAAGCAAAACAACTATTGGAAGGGTAATTTGCAATAGTTTAAAAACTTGATTATTTAATTTCAATAAAACATCTGATTTTAACTCTTCTAACGTCTTATCTGAAAGGTTTTGCCATACCAGTAAAGCCAATATAAATACAGTAAAGTAAAATGAAAATAATTCTAAATAGCCAACCTTATAAATTAGTGATACTGCTGAAATTAACCCTGTCAAAAGCACAGCAGTTCCTGCAAAGATTATTGTAAGCACACTATATATAACTAAATAGGTTTTCAAACTCCATCTATAAAATCTCGTTTTAAGTACATAAGTTGAGCCTAAAAATACAAGAGCTATCAAAACAAAAGAGAGCCAGGTTTTGCTAAATGCTTCTAATTTGCTTATAGAAAAGTAAGTCTGAGAGTAGACAGCAGTTACACCCGAAAATTCCTCAAGCTTGGATGATACCTCTGTTTGTATTTCACTTTGCCCAACTTTTTGATAGTACACAACATTATTTACTCTATCTATTTCAATTAGATTTGGATTTTCACTTAATGAAGCATAAATTTGTTCATAATCAGCAATCCCAGTCAATTCAACTTTAATAGAAGATTCAAAATCAGAATATTTGACTAAATCATTCTGATAAATCAGCATTGCTCCAATAACTACCAACAAAATAAATAAAGCCGGTAAAAATCTTTGTATTTTTCTCATAATTACTTTCTTCTTAACTTTAAATTAATATTAAAGTCCATTGATAAAATGTATCTAAAGTTTAGTAGAGTTAGAATAAATATAGAAGCTATGCTTGCTATTATCACACCTACAGCATCTAGCAATATTTCGATATTTTGATTTAATCTAAAAATTGTAAATAAACACAGACCCAATACTATGCTTAAGTTAGTATAGTTAGATAACTCTTTTTTATAATCAGAATCATCTGCTTCTAACAATCTATAAATTATATATATTGCTACTATCAGACCTAAAACAAAACCAAGTAACGTAGATACTGATAACACAGCGGATTGAATCTTTAAGAAGAATACTACCAATACAATATAGCTAGTTAACATCAGTCCAAACTTAAAACCCTTATTCATACCTTTTTTAATTAGGTATGCTCCAATAATCAAAATAACTGAACCAAGCATAAATAAACCGATATAGCTTAATTTATCTTGTACAAAGTCTCTTTTAACAATTAATGGAGTAGTTTCGGTTAATAAAATCTGTGTATCTAATGGTTCAGTTAAGAAGTAGCTTGCCACAATATTGTTATATATAGCAACATTTACACTACTTTTAATATCTGCAAACGGCACAGCAAAGACAGATGTTTGCAGATTAGTGTTATAAACATAATTTGGATTTTGAATTACAGCAAAAAATGAAGCATCTACATTCATTAAAAAGTAGCCTCTTTCATTTTGAAGAGCAGAGTAGAATTGTAAAAGCTTTGAATCGTCAAATTTAAATTCTAAAGAGCTTCCATATGTATCGTTAAAAACAGCCTTAATAGGGCCAACAATATCTGAGTCTGATAAATCAATAATTGCATTCTCAGTTATCTGAGGATCATTCATAAAAGAGATTTGCCCTTTACTAACTAGATGAGTAGCTAGCTTTTCACTTTCTTGATAGTAATCAGGAAATTCTAACTTAATAAAATATTGAGAATCCTGCTTTTGACCATAAACTTTAACATCATATAAGTTAGCATGCTCGATTCTTGTTTGGATAACATCAATTAAGTGATTGAATTCATTTTCCTGTTCCTGTGCTGATAAAGTTGTATCTATACTTACACTAGCTGTATACAACTTGGAGTCGTATAAACCATAACTTTTCCTAAAATTGCCTAAGGTTGAGTCTGGGCTCACAAATGAAAAGTCTATATTGGGGTATTGGATTTGAGTATCACCGATCTGCAAATTAAACTGAGGTAAAACCAATACCCCAAGAATAATCACAAATAAAAAGATATAAAGCTTTTTTAATGTTCCCATATTAATTACATGCTAGATAATCTATATTTAGTTCCTCGACCTTTACCTTCCACTTTTAATAGTTTTTTTCGAACTAGGTCGTTTAAGTCTCTAAAAGCTGTCATTGTTGAAACTTCCATCATATGACAATAATCTTCTCTTTTAATCATTGGAACACTTTGCAAATATCTTAAAACTTTTAGTTGTCGTTTATTCAAATCTAAGAATGGCTGATTTTTAGATTTTTCTTCATCTTCAGTAAACTTACCTAAATTCTCTTTAATCTCTGTAAGCTCTTTTATTAAATTTTGTGTCAAGGTTTCTAACCAGAAAGTTAGGTCATTTGCTTTTTTTGAAGCAGCAAAAGCTTCTTTATACTCACTGCCGTTTATATCTAAATTCCTAACAAAAGAGGAATAAACTTTTCCAGCAAAACCATTTTTTACAAGTAAATAGTCTGCTAATCCGATAATGCTTAAAGTATTTCCAGCAAAATATGGTGCAACTTCAAACATTCTAAATAAAGTAACTCCAATCCTTACAATTGGCGTAATAGATGGGGCGGCCGATTTATACCATTCTACAAGTTCAATCATTTGATTTTGTACTTGAGCTCCATCAATAGATTCATCGCGTAATGTTGACCATTCATCTTTATCTATAAATTCATCGCTAACACTTCTAAATCTGGCATCCCAACTTTCACGCCAGCTTGAAGTTATTAGCTTATTAACATGTAATAAAACAGTAAAATCTAGCTCAGAATATGTATCTGCTATATTAGAACGGTTAAATTCAAGGGCATTTCTAAAGTTACTTAATATATATGCATTTTGGTCTTTAAAAGAATCTAGTCTTAGTCCGCCTGCTATTTTTTCGGCATCCTTTAGTGTCATATCTAAGCCTAAAATATGCCCAAAATGAAAGATATCTTGAGCTTTAGCGTTCATTGAAAGCTTATGCCTTATAGGATAAGACAAATCAAGTGAGCCTAAATAAGTTCTTAAAGATTCAAGCTTTACAAGGGACGAAACAAGTTTATCGGTATAATTAAAATTTGGAGTAAACATAGTGAAAACAATTAAATTTTTACTTAAGTGATACGAAAAATAATACTAGCAAAGTGTGAATATTGTCAAAGAGAAAGTATAGAATAATTTCTGATATAATTACCCAACTTGACTATTTAAGCTGGAGTAGTTCAGTTGGTAGAACATCGGTATCGTAAACCGAATGTCCCGAGTTCGATTCTCGGCTCCAGCTTTTGCTAAAATATTATGATTAAATAGCTAATATGCAAGATTCATTTACCAGACTAGGTATTCAGCGAGTTCTATTTGACTTAGATGATACACTTTTAGAAACTCATAATGTTTTTATAGAAGTTTTGGGATCAATTAGGCAAAGAATTGCCGTTCTGCTTAATGTGTCACTGGAGCAATTAGAAAGAGACTTTGAGGAGTGCCAATTAGAGTCTCGAAAATTACATCATGTAAATCCTTTACCGCTCTGGACACTCACTTTAGAAAACTTAGGTTTAAGATATCCAGTTTTAGATGCAGAACTTCAGCAAGAGTTTGTACAGACTATAATGCAAGAACTTTATACAAAACCAATAGTACTTAAAGAAGGTGCTCTAGAGCTGGTCTTAACATTAATAGAAGCAGGGATACCAATTGGTATTGTCACAAACGCCTCGGATGAATGGACTAAATTTAAACTAGAACAATCTGGCCTTACCAATTATTTTGATCCTTCTACGGTTTGGGTAGTACAACCTGATGTAAAAAAAACTAAAGAGCACTGGCAAAACGCTATAGCTGCAGGCGGGATCCCAGCAGAAAGAACGTTAGTCTTTGGTGACAATGTAGGATCAGATATAATACCAGCAACAGAGCTTGGCGCCCTTGCCGTTTATCTAAAACTTACAAATAATTGGGGTGTGCACGCTATAGGATACGAAAGTATTGATTTAACAAGAGTAATAGAAATAAGCCGCTTAAATGAATTTAGTGATAAACTAGAAATGTTTATTCAAAAGGTCGAAAATCCTTTACCGCCAGTTTTATGAATAATTTTGAAAAAATTAAACAGATTGTAAAAAGAATTCCAGCCGGGAAAGTTACAACATACGGTACAGTTGCTAAGTTAGCAGGTATAAATGATGCCAGACAAGTTGGATGGGCTATTTGGGGTAATCAAGATAAAAATATTCCGTGCCATAGAGTTGTTAATAAAGAAGGAAAACTTGCAGAAAAATTTTCACTTGGAGGGTGGCAGGAGCAAAAAATAAGACTGCTTGCTGACGGCATCAAATTCTCACAGGAAAAGATCGTTGATTTAAAAAAGTATTACTGGGATGGGGCAAGCTAACCTTACTTCAACTTACGGTTAATAAAATTAAGCTTAGTACTTTCACCATAAATATACATTTTTATATTATAGGACACATTTATCAGCTCTAATTCTGTAATGTCAGTTTGAGCTTTTACCAAATCAATATCCGAAGAATTACAATTTAGTTGCGCATCACACTTTATTGCTATAACAGAATAGTACTTATAATTCATATTTGGGATTACATAACTTTTTACTATGTTATCAGAGGCAAATACAACAAATGTATTTGTTGTTATATTTTTTTGAGTATTTGAAGGTATAAAATGCACTCTATATTCCTGTGACGAAATAGCTTCAACTTTTACTAAAGGATCTGTTGCGCCTAATGTCAACAGTATTAAACTACGGCCCCCATTTAGGCTTCCTGTTAGGTTGTTTAAGTAATTCTGAACTCCGCCACTTTGTGTTAGTAATCTATAATGATATCTAAACAAATCACTTACCCTATAGTCTTCCTCAGCCGGTGTTGTTCTGCTTGGTTCCGGTAAACGGAAGTCATTTGCTACACTCAAAATTGGTGTAACTCTATACAAAACACCAACAATTAAAGAATAGAAAGTTGTTATTAAAACGGCAGCTTTAATAACAGATTTATATTTAATTTTTTCTAAAAGATAAGCAATTCCAAGCGCAAATAAAGGAGTCAAAACAATAAAAAACCTTTGACCTGCCGATACACCTGCCCACCAATTACTCCAAAAATTGTATACAGCTAAAAGAAGGATTGACGGTAGCAGGAATATTAATATAGCTGTTTTCGATTTTAAGCTATACCATACTAATCCTATAACAGATAATAATATTAATGGTGACCAAATAAATAATCCTCTAGTATCTGAAAATAACAGATTAAAAATATTTATTCCTAATGAAATTCCTGATTGATTTGAAGATAGGTTATAACCCACTGTAAACGCATTACCGTAAGAAAGATAGTTATATAGTAAGAAAATCAAAGCAAATACTGTCAAAATAACAGCGCTTATTAAAAGCGGTCTTTTACTTCTAATTCTGTAAACAGCAAGAGCTAATATTGGAATTATAAGCACAACATCAACAACTCTTATCAGAACAAGCAGGCCTGCAAATATGGATGCAATGTATAAGAACAACGCTCTTTTAGTAGATAAGCATTTGAGTAGAGAATAAAGCAGCCCGGAGTAGGCAAAAAATTCATACACGTGACTGTATCCGGGCTGCTCAAACGTGTAGCTAATCAAATATAATGACAAAAAGACCATTAAAGTAACAAAAAAAGAACGTCTTTTAGAGAATCCTAACTCTTTTAAAAATAAATAAGTAAATATTATTCCTAAATAACTTGCTGTACAGGCTGCAAGTAATACAGCTAATCCATCTGCCAAGGAATGTCCATTAAAAGCTTTGTAATAGTTATCGAATACTGTGCCATTATCAAATATCGAAGAAACAAATAAAAAAGGAATCCACAATATTCCCTGGCCAACACTATAGGGTGTTATATATTCTTCATTAAAATAGCCAACAGCATGACCGGTATATGGGTAATAATCAGGAACATCAGATGAAGGGTAAACTCCTTGCGTTGTAAAAACTTTACCTACATGAAAGTAACCGAAAGAATCTCCAAAAAGAAAAGGCGTACCATTAATAAAAGCAATTAAAAGCATTAGCACTGCTAGAATCCCAAAAGCTCTAAATTCTTTATTATCTAGTTTAGCAAGTTTAATTTTCATCTTATTAAATTGTACCAATTTTGGGTATACTCGTGGTAATCTTCTAATATGAATGCAAATCTTGAGTCAGAGATACTAAAGCTAAATCCCTCACAGCAGGAAGCAGTTAACGCTATAGAAGGTCCTGTACTTGTAGTTGCAGGGCCTGGAACTGGTAAAACACAGGTATTATCGTTTAGGATTGCTAATATTCTAAGCACAACTGACGCTGCTGCAAATAACATTCTTTGCTTAACATTTACAGAGTCAGGAGTAGCAGCAATGCGTAAAAGACTTTTAAAACTGATAGGTAAGGAAGCTTTGTATGTACGAATTCATACCTTTCACAGCTTCTGCAACGAAGTAATATTATCTCACCCCGAAAACTTTTCCTTTGCAAAAGAATTAACACAACTAGATGACCTTAATAGAATCAAAATCATTAGGCTCATTTTAGATGAACTTTCAAGCGAACAAGAACTTACAATTGTGCCCTTTTACGATAAATACACATATCAAAAAAATATTTTAGATAATATTCAGGCATTAAAGCGTGAGGGCGTTTCTGCCGAAACTTTGGAAAATATTTGTAAAGAAACTATTGCAGATTTAGAAGCTAATCCAGACATCAATTCAAGAACAGGTAAGCCTAAAAAAGACTATACAGATAAACTTAAGCTTTACAAAAAAAACCTAGAACTTGCAATGGTTTATAAAAAATATAGCGAAGTACTTTTAGAAAAAGGTTTTTACGATTACGAAGATATGATTTTATTTGTAATAGATAAGTTTAAAAAAGATGATGAGCTTTTAGCTGAATACCAAGAGCAGTTTTTATATATTTTAGTTGATGAATACCAGGATACAAATGGTTCTCAAAACGAATTATTAAAGCTTTTTGCCTTTGATAAGAGCCCTAATATCTTTGCAGTAGGAGACGATGATCAAGCGATTTACAGATTCCAGGGTGCAAATGTTGAAAATCTGCTTTTTTTTGAAAAACAGTTTGAGAATGTAACTACAATTTCTTTAACTACAAACTACAGATCTTCACAGCATATTTTAGATTTGTCTTCTAGCTTAATAGATAACAATAAAGCAAGACTCAATAAGATTTTAAAAGGAGTAGATAAAAGATTAAAAGCAGGATTGAGTATTCCCAACCATCTAGCTGAAGTTTACGAATTTGAGCACTATCAGCACGAAAATAACTTTATTATACAAAAGATCAAAGAGCTTGCTGCAAACGGTATTAGTTATAACGATATTGCTGTATTTTATAAAAGACATGCTGACGGCAGCGATCTTGCCCTAGACCTTATTAACAATGGTGTTCCTATCAAACTCGCTGCTGGTAAAAACTCTTTAGATCAGCAGGAAATACTGCAGCTTATTAACCTTTTAAAAGTCGTTGATTTTACAGATAAAAATCGAGATAAGCTTTTATTCACAATAATGTTCTATAACTTTTTAGGTATAAATAGATTAGATGCATTTAAATTAACTAGAGCAGCGGCAGATAAAAAAATTTCAATTATAGATTTAATGTTAGACGAAGCTGCGCTGGATGAAGCACATATTGAACATAAATCCAAAATTGTTGAACTAGCCAATAATATCATTAACTGGAAAGCAGATTCTGCAAATTATAATTTTTATAACTTTTTAATTAAAGTAGCCAACGATAGTGGATACCTTGACTATTTCATAAAAGAAAACAATCTTGAAATAATAAACTCAATACAATCGTTTTTTGATTATGTTAAAAATCTAAACTTACAAAATAAAAATCTGACTTTGTCAGAAGTTTTGGAAGATATAACTTTGCTAGAAGCTAATAAACTAAGCATACAAGAAAGTGATATTATTCTAGAAAAAGAAGGCGTAAACCTTATGACTGCACATAAATCTAAAGGTTTAGAATATAAATATGTATTTATAGTTAAGTTTTACGATAAGAACTGGGGAAATAGCCGGGTAGCAGACAAGTTAAAACTTATTCCTGACATTTACGATTTAACAAAAGAAGATGATACCGAAAAAATCGACATTGATGATATGGAAGATGAGCGTAGGCTTTTCTTTGTTGCATTAACAAGGGCCCGTGAAAAGGTCTATATTACTTACTCCAAGGTTTATCCATCTGGTAACTCTACAAAGGAGGTCTCACCAAGTATATTTTTATCAGAGCTTGATAAAAAATATATTGAATTCCACGATGATTATGCAACTCCAACTATAGAAATTAATACCGTTAAGGACTTGAATACCAATATTTTAGCTCCATATTCTATTACAGAAGAAGAATATTTGAAGTCTTTGGTTAAAGACTTCAGATTAAGCGCATCTGCCTTAAATGAGTATATAGAATGCCCCTTAAAATTTAAATTCAACTGTCTAATTAAAACACCTAAAGGATCTAATAGCAATTTGATATTGGGTACCGCAATTCACTATGCCTTTGAGCAATACTTTAGAAATCTAATTAAGAGTCAGCAGAAAGACATAAGCTTTGTAAACGCAATGTTCTTAGTAAGCTTAGATAGACAATTACTAAATGAAGATGAATACAAACAAATCAAAGATGAGGGTTTGAAGATCCTAAAAAATTATTTTACACAATATAAAGACCTAATAGAGGTACCAGCAGATGTAGAATACGGGTTCTTTAGTAAAGGAATATTTCTAGAATTACCTAATCAAGATCCAATCGAATTAACCGGCAAGATAGATAAAGTTGAATGGTTAGATAAGGAAAACAATCAGGTAAGATTGGTAGACTATAAAACATCGGAACCTAAAACAGAGGGGCAAATAAAAGGCACTACAAAAGATTCTAAAGGTAATATTTATAGACAACTCATTTTCTATAAACTTTTAACAGACCTTGACAGAAGCTTTAAGCCAAAAGGTAAGCTAGATAAATATATAGTATCAGAGGTGCAAGTAGACTTTTTAAAGCCAGATAAAGACAAAAATGTGTTTAAAAAAGTAAATTATCAAATCTCAGAAGATGACATTGCTATTGTAAAAGATAAGATCAACGATATAGTCACTAGAGTTCGTAAACTTGAATTCGGAAGTGATGATTATCCAAGATGCGGCCAGTGTGAATACTGCGCGTTATTCTCTTAAATATAAATTTAAATAAAGTAAATGAAGCCCCCCGATATAATCGGGGGGCTTTTTCAATCAATATCAGCTTATTTTCTTAGTTCGTTTCCTCGTTATCTCTTCTTAAGAATAAGAACAAGAATAATAAGATTAATAATAAAGCACCAGCAACTAAGCATATTACCAATAATGGTGAAGTTGTATTTGTTTCTTCACCTTCAGTAGTTTGCGAGTCACCAAGACCTTGTACATTACCAGAGCTTCTTGTTGTTAAATCATCAGATGTTAAGTCATCTTCATCCACAGGGAAGCTTGCGGGATTATTGCCTTCAACATCACCTTCGTTATCAGCACCTAAAACTTCTGCGTTTCCTAAAGCTGTTGCCTGTGTTCCAGGGTTGTTACCAGTATTAGTTCCTGGGTTAGTACTAGGTGTTTCTTCTTGAGGCTGTTCTGGTGTTTCAGGAACGTCCAGAATTGTTACCATAACTGTTTGAGTTGCAGTATTGCCTGCAGCATCTGTTATTGTACATTCAACAGGAATTGTCTCGTCTTCATCCACTGATAAAGGTAGTGAATCTAACTCTGGATTGCAAACTATTTGTAGATCTTCTGGATTCCCTCCTTCTTCCAAAATGTCTCCTTCGCCAAGAACTTGACCTTCATTAATTACTACTGTTGGTTCTAATACTAATACCGGAGGTGTATTATCAATGGTTACAGTAATAAAGTCTACTGACCAATTCCATGCTAGGTCAGCTGCTGCTAATACAATCACATAGTCACCATCAGCTTCCAGTTCAGTATCCCAGTTAAGTAATAGTGCATCTATAAATGATATACCGTCAGTAACTATAATTGGGCCATCAATTAATGAAAGAGAAGTATCAAGAATTGCAATCAAGTAACCTGCAAGATTACTGTCTTGTACCGTACCTCTTATATCTTGAATGCCAGAAAGTAGTGAAGAATCAGTTGGTAATGTGATTTCAACACCAGGATCTGTCATATCTATAGTTACATTCCACACTTCGCTCCAATTACTGGTATTACCAGCTTCATCAATTGCGCGAACTTGCCAGAACCATTGACCTTCAGCAGCACCAACAGTTAGTATCTGTGGTAAATTCAATGGATTCTGTTCAGGATGGCTACTACTTGTGTTATACCAAACTCCAGAATTTAAAACCCCATACTCATCTACTGAATTATTTTGAGAAGCTATAAACTCATAATGAATTGGGGAACCGGAGTCAGTAACGTCACTCCAAGTAAAGTACCAACCATCATTTGTATTTTTATACTGATTATGTGGCAATCCATTTGTTGGAACAGCAGGCACAGTAGCATCGTAATAGTAATGGATAGGATCACTCCAGTCACCTACGTTTTCAGCATTATCAATTGCCCTTACCCAGATTGTTATACCTCCTTGTTCAGAAAGTGTTGGAGTATGATTTCTTTCTAAATTTGAGGTATCTCTACAACCGCTAACTGCTGTCGGTACTCCACTGATCTCAATCTCTACGCCAGGACATGTACTGCCGCCGAACACGTGTCCATCATCATATAAATAAGCTACTTGATATCTGTTTGTACCACTTAGCTCATCAACAACTGCTGTCCATTTATTTAGTATTGGAATAGAGTTGAAATACTGTTCAGCAGTAGGCGCTGTAATTACAGGAACATTTAATGGGGAAGTAGTATCAAATATAATATCATAAATATAATCTGTGCTTTCAACATTACCTGCAGCATCCATTGCCCTTACTCTAATATCGTATACACCATCTTCTATTAAAGGTGACCAAGAATAACTCCATTCATATGGATTAGCAACTAATGTATTTGGCAATGTAGCAAATAGAATCCAGTTATCTGCATTAGCTTCGCTATATTCTAAATAAACTTCATCTACCCAAGTAATAACATCCACTGAAGCACCTTCAAGATTTACGTTGTCGCCGAATACTGCTCCATCAGCAGGTGAAATAAAGGATGAGGATGGCTGAGTAATATCGTAATAATAATGTCGCCATTCACTCCATTCACCTTCGTTACCAGCTAAGTCAAATGCTTGAACTTTAAAATTCACACCGCCTTCTTCTATAGTATCTGGAACATGGAATCTTTGTGATGCTGTTACGTCTCTACAACCGCTAACAGTTTTAAGCTCTCCATCTATTTCTAGTTGTAAGCCAGGACATGTACTGCCGCCGAATACGTGTCCATCATCATATAAATAGGCAACTCTATAAAAGTCTATTCCTAATAGTTCCTCTTCATGTTCCCAATCATTAAGAATAGGCATTACATTAAAGGCATCATTTTCATCAGGGTAAACAATTACAGGTGCAACTGGTCTTACTCTATCAACCGTATACTGACAACTATCTTCAAGAGTTTCTGTACCACCCAAAGCCCAGTCTGACTTATTACCTACTTCATCTACCGAACGTACTGCATAACCGTAAATTCCATCCATAGGTGGGACCCAGCTATGTTGAAATTCGTTTATGGTTAGAACCTGTTCATCTAATCCAACTCTCCAGAATGGAGCAGAAGTAGTTACATCAAATGATGTGTATTCATAATGAGAGAAATCACTTTCTGTATTAGCATCCCATCTTGGCCATATACTTTTTGGTTGAACAATAGATCCGCATGCTAGCTCAGAACTAGTACTTGGATCCCAATAATGTAAGCCAAGTGGAGTAGCTGGCGCTGTAGTATCTAATACAAAGTCATATGATGTGCTGTTACCAGCTGCGTCAAATAGTACAATTGTATTTAATCCCTCAACAGCACCCCAGTAATTATTTGGTATTATGTTGTTAGCATCACTCCATTGATTATTTGACATATCATTTACAACACCGTTTACAGTTACTTTATCAATTAAGTTATTATCAAATAACTTAAAGCTAACTTTTTGAAATACATTACTTAAGGGACCAACTCCAATTGATTCAGGCGTGTAGCTATTACCATATACGCTACCTTTAATTGTCAACACAGGAGCGGTTTTATCAACCTTAAATGTTGCAGTTGTTGTTTGATTATTACCTGCAGCATCAAAAGTTCCTGCTCGCAAAGTATAGATTCCTTCAGATAAAGAATCTACATCAATATTACATTCAAACGTATATGTACTTACTCCAAGATTAGTTGGTGATACACCACAAGTTCCAAGTAAGGTTGTGTTAGTAGCATTGTATAAGTTTACAGCAATATAATTAAGTACAGTATTATCAGTAGCTGTTACACTAACAGTAAAGTCGCTTCCTACAAGCTGATTAGCTACAGAAGGATTATTAAATACTAAGGTTGGTCTTGTATTATCTACCGTGACGTTTATATTTTTAGCAGACCTCCCCATACCGATATTGTCAATTACATCAACGCCAACACTATAAAGTCCATTATTAGGAACTGTGTTGATATTTGCTTGATAAATATCAGTTTCGCCAGGAACTAATGTCATCAAAGTTGGGCCAAACTCAGCAGGAGATATACCATCTGAGAATTTTGCCCAAATATAGTCAGGATTTAAACCGTAGCCTGAATCTGTAATTCTAGCTCTTACATTAACTGTTCCTTTTACATATGAACCAGAAAGTGGAGTTAAGATCTCTATCACCGGTTGCTCAGGAACTTCTTGAACAAAATCATAAAATATTGGATCTTCACCTACAAAATCCAAAGTAACGCCATCGTAATAATGTTCTTGCTGTGCGGTAGGGCTTGAAGAGCCTGACACAAATACAATTCCGCCTACTTGCCTATTAGCCAATATATTTGCATCATTGTATATGAACCAATTTCCGTATGTTGACATTAATTCTGACCATGTAAGCGTATAGGTTGTTCCTCCTACTCTAAGATCTACTGTTGATGAACTATCAAATACTCCTTCTTGCCAAACACCAGGTGTAATGCTAGGTTTAACAACAACTGTAGCTGTTGTACCTAAAACACCAAAACCTCCAAAGGAATTTGTAATAAATATGTTTAGGTAAGTATCATTACCAATATTACTAAATCTATTCCATTTTATCTGTTCTATTTCATTTAATCTTCTTCCATAATCAAAATAACCAAGAAATGACCTGTTTGTTCCAGCTCCTCCAGGTCTACTCATACCAATAATGTCAGGGCCAAAAGCGTTGGTAGCTCCTGCTGTCGTAATATCCGTTAATCCAATAGAAGCATTACCAACTCTAGTTAATCTCCAGCCTTGATGAAAGTAAGAGACAATATTACTTGGAACAATGTCATCAGGTACAACTACAAACACAGTAAAGTGATCAGCAGTGAACCTTAGTACATTGCTAACTACTTCTTCGTTAGTTAATTCTTGATAAGTAGTGCCATCTTCAGAATATTTGACAACTGCAGAAGTTCCGTAAGGATTTGGTAAGGTCATTGCATATTCAAAAGTTCCATCTACTAAATTCGAAGTGAATTCATAACCTGTTGTAGTTTGACCATCTACTGTAACTTGAACTTCCTCAATATTTAAATGCCATTCACCTTCTGGTAAAGCAGCAAAGTTAATTGTTACAGCGCTATTGAAATCATAAATATATGTTGTACCTGTAGTAATGTTATTGTAAGTAACCTTTTTACCTTCTACAACCTTACTTGGAACTTCAAGTAAAGGGCTTGAAGTAGGATAAGTAAGCGGTAGTTCTTCCTCGGTTACAGGAGTTTCTTGTTCAGGAACTTCCTCTTCCACTGGTGTTTCAACAGTTCCATCCGTTAGGTCTTGCTCTAAAACGCTAGGGTATGAGCTTGGGGGATTATCTGCGGCTACTAATGGAGCCAAGGGAGAAATAAAATACATTGCTAGCATTGATAAATACAAACCAATGCGCAGTTGGTGTGTTAGTCGTTTCACTATAGTATAAATAACAACTAAAGTACTATATTTTTGTTCATTATAGCAGAGAAACCTGAGCAAACAACTAGCCTATAATATATTTCTTATATACCTTTAATATATGGTGCTCAAGAACTCATATACTTCCTTCGCATGGCCTTGGGGCTTAACTTCTTCCCAAACTTTTATAATTTTTCCTGTGTTATCTAAGATGAAAGTAGATCTTACAGTGCCCATATAGGTCTTTCCCATGAACTTTTTCTGCTGCCAAATACCAAAAGCTTCCTGAAGGTTGTGAGATTCATCGGAGAGTAACTCAAAATTTAAATTATATTTACTTTTAAACTTGTTATGAGACTTTGGAGAATCTTTACTTATGCCTATTATTCTTGCACCTAACTTTTCAATATCTTGATTATAGTCGCGTAATTCACAAGCTTCTGTTGTACATCCAGGAGTATCGTCTTTTGGATAAAAGTAGACAACTAAATACTTTTTATTTAGAAACTCTTTTAGAGTAGTTTTGTTGCCCTCTAGATTCGTAAGAGGAATGTCTATGGGAGCTAAGTCGTTTACTTGAAGCATAATCTAAAGAATAACTAATAATAGTATATCACTAACATAAAAATCGATTGAAATTGGAGTTATAATGCACTGGTGGATAAAAGCGAAAAGAAAAATAAAAAGGAGATATTCAAAGCTTTCATAAAGATTATTAAATTAACTTATAAAGCTAACAGGCTTGCATTTGCAGGTTTATTTGTATGCCTTATTTTGGTATCTGTTTTACCGTTTCTTAGCAGTTATATAGACAGTAAAGTAATAGACGAAATTGTACATTTACTTGGTATATCGCCATCAGAAAGAATAATAAATCAGCTCTTTTTATTCATCGTTATAGTAATTATCATTAATGTTATTGATAAAGTAACTTGGGCACTCCTTGCGTTGGCAGAAAAAAGCCACTATTTTTCAGTAAATCAACTCATAGAAACCCTTTTTCTGAAAAAAATCTCTGAACTAGATATGTATCATTTTGAAGATAACGATACAAACAATCTTATTCAAAAAGTTAGGGATATGTACGACTATAAACCTTCAAACGTTGCTAATAGGTTTATATGGATGACAGGAGATGTGGCAAGAATACTATCCAGTATTGCAATTGTACTAACTTTTTCATTTCCTGCGTTTTTACTTGTTTTGTTGACTACACTACCTGGATTAATAGTTAATATCAAACTTGGTTCTGGCTCTTGGGGAGTCTGGGATGCCAATGCACTGGACCGAAGAAGATATTTTTGGGCAAAAGATGTTCTTGGTCGTGAAGAGTCAATTATGGAGTTGAGAATTTTTAGAACCCAAGGATATTTAATGGACATTGTTCGCGGAATATATGATCGCTTTACCCAAAAAGAAAGAACTAACCAAGTTAGAAAAGCTTTCTTAGAATCAATCTTTGGAAATCTAAGTGTATTAGGAACATTGGGCTTTTGGATTATTGCAATAGTTGCAACCTTAAATGGCGAAATAACATTAGGTTTACTTACTTTCTATGTGTCTTCAACTAACAACTTTTCTAATGCGCTAGCAAACTTCTTTAGACAGCTAAGTCATCAATACGAAGACAGCTTGTATTTAGTAGATTTCTTTAAATTCTTAGATTTAAAGAACAATGTTATAGAAGGAAAAAAAGAGCTTAGTGCAACAGGAAAACCTCCTGTAATTGAATTTAAAGATGTATGGTTTAAATATACTAATTCTGAAAATTATATACTTAAGAACTTTAATTTAATTATAGAATCAGGCGAACGAATCGCGCTTGTAGGCGTAAACGGTGCTGGTAAAACAACCTTAATTAAACTTTTATGCCGATTCTACGATGTAACAAGTGGAGCAATTTTAATAGATGGAGTAGATATTAAAGATTTAACCTTTGAAAGCTTATATACCAAAATCGGGGTATTGTTTCAGGACTTTATTAGATACTCTCAGTTTAATGTTAAAACCAATGTAGAGTTAGGAGATATGAAAAACTTAGGTAATACAGCTAAAGTAGAGGAGGCAGTCCGCAAAGCCGATGCCGAGGAATTTATTAACAGCTATATGAATAAATTAGAACAGGTACTTGATAAATCTATTGAAGGAGGGATTAACCCCTCAGGTGGGCAGTGGCAAAGAATTGCTTTAGCCAGAGCGTTTTTTAGAGATGCTCCAATTTTAATATTAGATGAACCTACAAGTGCTATAGACGCAAAAGCTGAGTATGAAATTTTTGAAAGACTTTACGAGTTTTCTGCAAATAAAACAGTAATAATTGTTTCGCATAGATTTTCTACAGTTAGAAAAGCCGACAAGATTTATGTTTTAAGCCACGGAGCAATTGCTGAAAGTGGTACCCACGAAGAATTAATAAAGCTAAACGGCAAATATGCAGAGGCTTTTTACACTCAAGCTCAGGGCTACAAATAAAAATTATCCAAAATTCTGTCAAAAACTATTGGAAATTTTCACAAATGAGGGTAGAATAAAAGTGAACTTAAAAGCACGTAAAAGCCCGATAGGGCATTCGCCCTATCGGGCTTCTTTAATGCTTGGTCAAAAATTTTTAACAATTTTAATCTTCAAGCTTAGGTGCGTATTCAGTGTTATATCTTTCTACACATTCATCAATAACTTTTACTGCTGTAGCTGTATTAAAGAATCCTTCTACTTTTCCAGTACCAGGTTTCTTTAAATCTTTATAATGCTCCCAGTAATAAGTTGTTTCTTTTATAAAGTATTCGCCTAAATCTTCAATCGAAGTAATATGATCAACTCTTTTATCGTCATTTAAGACTGCAATAACCTTATCATCAACTTCACCGTCGTCTTCAAATTTCATAACACCGATGATTCTAGCTTCAACTAAAGAACCAGGAACTAAAGCTTCATCAACATTTACAATAACAACATCCAAAGGATCACCATCCAAATCCCAAGTACCAGGAATTGCTCCATAAGTAAATGGATACACTAAAGATGAATATCCAACTCTATCTAGTTTTAAATGGCCAGTTTCAGTAATTAATTCGTATTTATGTCTACTACCAGCATTAACTTCTATAATTGCATTTACAACATTTTTTTCTTCATTTGTATATGCTCCTAAAATATGCAACAAGTTAGGCATTAGTCTGCTAGGTTTTCTATCCAAATTTGCCATAGATTATTATTAATAATTATCAGTGCGATAATACTATTTTTTAATACCATCATCAATAGAAGCTTCAATCAAGAATGAATTTGTATCAAAATATTGATATCATATTAATAATATGGATCTTAAGCTTACACAAAAAGTTATCACTATAATTGCATTAGTTGTATTTGCAGTTTCATTAGCAGTTATAGGCTATCTGTCTTTTAGATCACCAAATGGACTTCTTGCAAGAGCCATTGGTATATTGCCTATTGAAGTTAGCCTATTGAATCAAAAAGATTCAATTAAAGTAGACTACTTAGAAGCGGTGACATTTAGTGAGCCGACAATAATAAAATCTAAAGCTTATGTAATTGTTTCAAATTCAATATCTTTAATCGTTGATCAACACAAAATAAATAATTTAAATGGAGTTACTTATTTTCACGTTATAGAAAACATACAAACAGTGTTTGGCACAGAAAATATAACTCTAGAAGCAGGAGAATATATCATTAACTCTAATCCAGTAAGTATACATGTACTAAAAGGAAGTGCAGCAAATAATCGTACAACAGCAAAGGTAAATGAAATTTTAGTTAAGGAAGTTGATAGATTTACAGTTAGACAGCTGGATAAAACAGTTTATGCTTCAAATGTAAGTTTTGTAAAATTACTTGATTTATTAAGAAATCAAAATTTATTGCCAGAAGAGTTAAGAGATCTTACGGCAAATCAAAACTTTGAACCAGTTGCTGAAGTCGAAGAAGAAAGTAGTTTTGAAAATTGTAGTGAACTATCTTTAGAAAATGCAATAATTTGCTTAGGTAATAATTTAAGAGTAGAAAATAAATTAAACACTTTGCAAACCAATAATGTACTAATTAATTTATCTACATCTCATGCACAGTGGATGAATAATAACCAATCGCTTTCTACAGTTGAATCTAATGGATTATCGTATAAAGAACGGTGCGCTAATGCTGGGGTTGAATGCTATGCAGAAATGAACATTCGCATTAGCGCACCTAAAACAGCAGCTAATATTTTCGATAAGATATCGAATAATCCAACTTATCGTAATAACATATTAAACAAAGATATCAGTCAAATAGGAATAAGTATTGATGGCGAATATCTGTCTATATTAATTCAATAATATATGAATATAGAAGGATTAGGCTGGAATCAAGCAACAAAGGCAATAAGAGTACATGGTGAAAACCTAGTTCCTTTAGCAGCTAAGAAGCAAAATGATGTTTTTACTCAACTTTCAAAAGTAGTTACTAACCGTGCACTTGTTCTAAGAGACGGTAAAAAATCTTGGGTAGATAAGTCTGCTGTTGTTCCAGATGATATTTTATTCTTAAAGGCAGGTGATATTGTTTGTGCAGATTCATTTGTTTTAGAACAAGATAGTTTATTAGTTGATGAATCTATACTTGTAGAAGGAAATGCTAAAGAAGTTACAAAAAAAGAGAATCTAAATCTTCAGCGAAATTCTCAAGATGGGATTGTATATTCTGGAAGTTATGTAGTTGGCGGCAGCGCAATTGTTAAGGTTTTTGCCACAGGCAAAAATATTAAGTATCCACGCGCTGCCGCTAGTAATTCAATTTCCAAATATACTGGAGGTATCTTCTCTAAAGTACTAAAAAATACCGCGCTTAAACTATCTAAACATAAAGTTATTATTAAAAATGCTAATGCAATTAAGGAGTTAAGTACAATAAACATTTTAATTACAGACATTCCAGGAACATTCACTCTAAACAAATTAAATGTAGAATCTTACGATTCAGTAATTGATATTCAAGAGTTTTTAAAATATAGCTATTTGTCTGTTGTAGAAAGTACAGATCCATTAGATAAATGTATTTTGCATTATTTAAAGCTCTTAAATGTTGAGGAACAGAGTGAATTTTTATTGCATGAAACTCCGTTTGATCCTATTAACAAATTTTCATCTAGAAAATTTAAAGATTTTGAAATCATAAAAGGTGATCCGGAATATATTTTTGGATTAACTAGAAAAGACACCGCTGAAATTCAAAATAAAATTATCCAAAACTCTAAAAATGGATTAAAAGCAGTAGCTTTTGCTATAAAACATAATCGAGGATTCAAGTATATAGGCACATATTTTTATTATGACCAAATACAAGAAGGTGTTGCAGCTGCTGTTAAAGAGGCTAGCCACCTTGGAATTCAGCTTAAGATTGTAACAGAAGAATCAAAGGAGATAGCTAGTCATATAGCAAGATCTATTGGCTTAGCTGCTGACGGGAATATATTTGCAGATACAGATAATTCTGATAAATATAAGATTATTGAAATGCTAAAAAAAGAGGGCACTGTAGGATATATAAGCCGTGGATATGATCAATTACAGAATTTAAATATCGCAAATGTTAATCTTGTTACAGATAGTGCAGTTGATATCGCAAAAGAAAAAAGCAGTATTATTTTACTTTCTGCTAATCTAGCTACTGTAGTTTATGCAATAGAAGAGAGCAAAAAAGCAATAAGAAGAATAAAAGTCTATAAAGCTCTTCTTTTAGGAGGAACTGTGCTAATACTTATGCTATGTTTAATCCTAAGTTTTGCTTTCTAAGTTATTTAGGCCACTACAATCAATACAAAAAGTCCAAAAAGAACTCGATATATCAAAAAAGGAAGAAATCCTTTGCGTAGTAAAAAACCAAGTGTAAGTTTTATAGACACTAAACCGGCAAAATAAGCAATTATTACGCCTATTAGAAGTTGAGTTAATAGCTCCGGAGTAAAGGAACCTATATGCTTTAGTAACTCATAAATTCCTGCGGCAAGCATAACTGGAATACTCATTAAAAACGATATCTCGATACTTTCTTTAAAATCTATTTTTTGCGCTAGACCGCCAGAAATTGTTGCACCCGACCTAGATACACCTGGAATTAACGACAAAATCTGCATTAAACCAATTTTTACAATATTAATAAGTTTTAAATCTTGTTGCTGCAAATGTGTTTTAGAACTTTTGTAGAACACTTCAATACCATAGAACATAAAGCCAAATGCTATAGAAGTTATAACAATGATTATTGGATAATTATAAATTTGATCTAAATAATTGCTAGCAACAAAACCTACAATAATAACAGGAATAATTCCTATTAGAATCCATACTCCAAAATCATTCTTAATATTTCCGCTTTTAACGTTGGCAGCCGAGTGTTTTATAACCGATAGAATTTTCTTTCTAAAATAGACTATACTAGCGAATATTGTTCCCAACTGTAGTACTATTGTAAATAAAACACTCGGCTGCGTATTCAATAACTTTTGCAAAACTAAAAGATGTGCAGTAGAAGATATTGGTAGATACTCAGTTAATCCTTGAACAACAGCTAAAATTACAACATTTGCTAAGTCCATAACTATTCTCGACCAATAATAAATAATTCTTCTTCGGCTCTAGTTACTGCAGTGTAGAGCCATCTTTTCCAAATATCATTATCCATTGCTCCAGCTCTTTCTTCAAATAAAATAACTCTCTTTGATTGCGAACCCTGCGATTTATGTACAGTTAACGCATAGCCGAAATCAAAGAGATCAATCTCTTTATTAGCCTTTTTTGTTAATGTTTCTTTTGAATTAAACTGTTCTTTTAAAATTAAGCCGTTATATTCCGAATCTTCTTCATCCATCTGAATACCTACATCTAGGATATCTTCATCAACATCTGTAGCATATAGTAGCTTACCAAGCATGCCATTAAAAATATTTTTAGTACTATTATTTTTTAAGCAGATAACACGATCACGAGGCTCTGGTAGTTGAGTTTCAAACCCAAGTGAAGATCTAATATATCTATTTAGCTTTACACGTGTAGTATTAAACCCGCATAGAACTAATATGTCGCTTTTATAATTCTGTAAAAGTTCAGTTATTGTTTCTGTTGCATCAAAATCGTTACGTAAAAACCTTTTAATATTAGTGCCAAACTTTCCTGTAGGAATAGTCCCACTAGTACGAGCCATTATAGATAATTCAATTATTGGATTATTTTCAGCCTGTCTATGAATTTGTTCTAATTTTAAATTTGGGTTTTCCATCAAGTTAAATTTTGAGTTTATTGGTGGTAATTGCCCATGATCACCAACAGCAATTATTGGAATTCCGTAAGAAAGAAGATCACGCCAGATTGCTTCATCTACCATTGAAGCTTCATCAACTATTATTAGATTAACATCCATCGTTTTTTTCCGTTCCCAGCCAATAATTTCATTTGAATCATCTACCATTGGGGAATAAATTAAGGCATGAATTGTGCTTATAGAATCATCTGAATAAATAGAGTTAGATTCTTTTAGTCTGTTAGATAGTACTCTAGTAGCTTTACCTGTATAGCTACAGAATGCAACTTTAATTTCAGAATTCAGCTTATTAAGCTCACTGCGTAATAATGAAATAACGGTAGTTTTACCTGTACCCGCATAACCACCTAAAGTTATAAATGCAGATTTCTTTGGATTTTTATACCACATTAGTAGAGTAGAAATTGCATTTTGCTGATCAGCTGACAAATCCATACTAATTATTTAATGCTGCTAGCTCGCGTTTACTCATCTCTAACCATTCCTGCGAAAGAGAATCATCAGGAAACATCTTTACTGTCCGATCAAATTGCTCAACAGCCTTTTCAAAATCACCAAGTTTGTAATAGCATTCACCAATAGCAAATTCAGCAATAACAGAATTAGGATTAATCATTAACGAAAACTGAAAATCTTTAATCGCATCTATAAATTCACCTAAAGCCATTTTGGTAAAAGCGCGTCTATCTATTGCTTCATAGAATAATGGAAATTCATTTAATGCATCTGTATATTTCTGAATTGCCAGTCTATAATTTCCAACTTTATACGCTTCATCCGCCTGCCTAAAATGTTCATTTGCTGCATTCACTACGTCTTCTAACTTTCTATCTGTTTCTTCTAAATATCTGGCAAAATCTGTTAATTTTAAATAATCATAAAAACCCTGTAGCTCTGAAATACTAACTTCATCATGACCAATAATTTTATAATCTTTTGGAGTATCTATTGGTATATGAGCGGTGTAAATTTCTAAGTTAACAAAGTCTTGACCTTTAGGTTCTAAATCGAATGGTTTATACACCAATACATGGTGAATTCCAGTTTCTTTATCTTTTTTTAGCAATTTGTAAACAAAGTATTGATTATTCGATTTTATGTAGAAGATATCCCCGCTTTTTAGCTCCATAATTTATTATTTGATATACTCGTATTTTAGCAGAGAAAAGTGAATAATTACCTCTCATGATAAAATTTAAAATATATGGCACAAGCAAAATTTAAAAAAGTATTTGAAGATATGTGGACTGATCATAAATCAGAACTAGAACAATTTATGGTTACACACGCTAAGTTTTCGGTAGATCCAAAGTCGAATAGAGCAGAGTTTAATAAACAAGGTGAAAAAATAATTGCAATAATCCGTCATTACGAAAGCATCCTATGCGGTAGATCTGAAGGTGCCGGCTTCGGCAACTATACCTCTAAATTAGCAGAAAAATTTTGGGGTGAAGTCAGAAAAGTTTTTCCTGAAATAGATGAAGTAGGTGTTGAATAATCGTAACTTTTTGTTACTTAAACCACCAGATAGACGTTAAACTATCGCCGACTATGGTATAATAAATGTAGGGTTACGGGGACGACCACCCAAAGTGGTCGTCCCCTCTTTATTGCTATTCCCCTTATTCTATAGGGTTTGCGCATCTACAAGCGCGGCAAATTCGCCGTCTTGACCGACCAATTCGTTCCAGCTGCCTTCTTCAACTATACAGCCGTCTTTCATCACTACAATCTTATCCACATCCTTAATTGTGGATAACCTGTGAGCAATGATTATTGCTGTTCGTCCATCAAGCAGCTTATTTAGCGAATCCTGAACTGCACGCTCTGTTTGAGTATCCAATGCGCTTGTAGCCTCATCTAGAATGATGAGGTCAGGTTTACGGATTGCAGCGCGGGCGATTGCGACCCTTTGCTGCTGACCGCCCGACAATGTACGCCCGCGCTCCCCGATAGTTTCAAAGATCATCAAAGGCCACTGACAAACTGTATCCCACAGCTCAGCTACCTTTAACGCTTCAATAACATCTTGCTCGGTGAAGCTCGGATCACCCAATGTGATATTGTAAAGTAGACTATCGTTGAAGATATCAACATTGCTGCCTTGAGGTACAACAGCGATTCTGGAACGGAGTTCATAGCCGTTAAGCTCTCTCATCTCGATACCGTTTACATAAACTTCGCCAGTATCCGCCAGCTGAAGCTTAGAAAGCATCAGCGCTAGAGTGCTTTTACCCGAACCGCTTTGCCCGACCAGAGCAACCTTTTGACCTGGAAGTATGTTAAGAGTAAGTCCGCATAAATGCTGCGGCTTCTCCTCCTCTTTTCTTTCTACATATTCTTCAAGGCCAAGTTGCAGACGTAGTGCATTCGCTTTCTTCAGAGCTTCCGTAAAGAACGGATTCTCCTGTTTTTCTGACTTACTTTCGATTCCCTTGTAGGTAAAGCTTACTCCTTGCAGAGAATATCCCAAAGGACCGCTTGGAATGGTCACAGCACTTTCAGGCTCTGTTACAGTTGGCTTAATAGCCATCAGCTCATCGATTTTAATTATCGACGGGCTTTCGTACATGAACGAATAGATAAACCTTACAACACCCCAAAGACCAATAAACATGGTCTCGCTTACTGTATAGATTAGAACCAGCTTAGGGATGTCTATCAGTTTGATTTGTGCCATGTACACTGCAAATGAAAGTACCGAGAACCGACCAAAGTACAGAAGGATGTCCCTGATTATCCCATTGCCCCGAAGAACATAGAGCAACTCAAGGATTCCCACACGCTTTAGATTTCTAGACTGAGCAAATACCTCTTCCTCTGTCCGGTCTAACGCATTGTTAGAGAGCAGAGTAGTATTTGCTGAAATCAGTCTCATTCGAGTTTCTGCTTTATCCTCACCTCGATCTTTTCGCCGGCGCCTTACAACTCCCTGCTTTGCAATCATGTGCCCATTGAACCGAAGGAACAGGAAGAACACAATGATTACAATTGGAACTGCCTGTGGCAAGTAGATTGCCAGTACCACAATGCTTATTGCACCTTGAAACAGGTTGTTAAACAAAGCCCAAAAGCCCTGTTCAACAAGGTCAGACACCCTTTCAATCTTAGAGATCCTATCTAGGGTTACAGAGATAGGAAATGATGAATTGAAAGTATGACCTAGCCGAATTACGTGGCTTATGACTCGATTTTCGAATGCAAATGCAAAGTCATAGCCGACCTTTTCAATGACTGCTCGTACCATCTTAACGTCAAGAAGCAAAGTGAGCATGTTGTAGGCAAAGAGAGAAATCAGCAGAACGCCAAGTACTCCCCAGTCAGCCAACTCAATTCGGGTAAGAATCTCTGAAATAAAGACCCTTGCCCCCATCTGTGCCAGCTCCAGCATTAAAACAAAAAATGCCGGAACGTACATAAACGCCCGATACTCCCAAAGGATAGCCAAGAAGCTATGTAAAGCACCTTGCTTTGAGAGCTTTTTGTACTGCGAACGCCGATACTGCTTCATCACACGTCTCCTTAGAATAGGTTGTTAAACAGCAAGGTGCTTAAGCTACTTGCGTAAGCTCATTACACCCGTCAAACCACCTTTGGAGGAAATCAACGTCTTTTGTATGTAGTAATTCAAACCTTCCGACCAATCCAAAGTGGCTTGTCGGAGGTAACGAAAGTTAAATCCGACAAGATATACGCGCAAAGTCTTGCCCGTAGTTATTAATTGTTAGTTTAATAATTCTTGTCATTAAATAGATATAATTCTGTAAAAATGATAAGTTTTATTGTAGTACATGAGAAAGACTAATGCAAGATGTTTTCACAAATTTCCTAAGAAAATTCGTCAATCTATGGAGTTTTCACGATTAATGGTAAATCAGAGAGCGATTTGATTTGACTTTCCATCTTATAAACAAGATCTTCGACTGTCTGATTATCAGATAATACTACCTCGCCACCACTAGTTTGATCATGGCCACCGCCATTAAAGTACTGTTCTGCTAAAAGCCTTACATTAACAGAATCTGGACCTGATCTAAATGAAAGATTTACATTCTTTAAAGTGTCTGGAGTAGCTACAAATCCCCATTTATATCCTTTAATCGTGCCGCTAACTAAAAACAAAAATTTATTTTTTGCTTGTTTAATTGTATTAGTTGAATACTTATCTAGAAATTCAAGTGGTAAATAAGAGTATAAAAATGGGTGTTGATAGTCAGATACAAGCCTTGTATTGGTTATTAACGCCGTGATAATCTCCCAATCTGATACTGGATATCCAAAATACTTTTCCTGAATAGTTTTAATCTGCAAACCAGTAGCATCAAGTAATTCCTTAACTAAAAGTAGAGTATTTGAGGTTTTGCTGCCAATGTATCTTAAAGATCCTGTATCTCCCATTATCCCTGTCAGCAAAACCTCTCCAATTGCCGGATTCAGTAGGTCACTGCGTTCTTTAAATAGATGTTTATATAATACCTGAGAACATGAAGGTTCATTAAACTCATTAACAATATAAGTAAATTTAGAAGGTTCGTTATTATGATGGTCAAAACATATAGACTTAAATTTAGTTAGGTCTATTTTATCTGGATTTATAGTGAATCGATGTAATTGAGAAGCATCTACAAATATTAATGTATCGTATTCATTAACATAACCTGAAATATCAGCTACCCATTTAATTTGACTAAATCCATAAAGTTCATTTAAAGAATCTGTCATTTCACCACTAAGATAAGCAGCTGCCTGCACATTAGGATAAACTTGAGATACATAATAATGCATAGCTAATAAACAAGAGACTGCATCTGTATCTGGCTTAAGGTGCGACGTTATAAATACTTTTTTAGCTGAAGAAAGTATTGTATTTAGTTGTTCCATATAATAATTATGATTCGCCAAAGAATTCCAATAGCAAATCTTTGTGATTAAAAGCGATATCTAGGCCATCTATGTCCGCCTTAGTAACATAGATGATTTCTAAAATCTCATCTAAATCAAGGTTAAGTTCTCCGGTAGCTTTTCCTTTAAACAAGTATACATGCCAAGGGCTATCTGCATCAAAACTTGCATCTATTATTTTTCCAATATATAGAGGTTCAAAATCCAGACCCGTTTCTTCTTTCACTTCTCTGACAACAGTTTCAGATAACTCTTCTCCTTCATTAGGTTTACCACCAATAAGAGCCCATTGTTTAGCGCCTGCACCTTTAGTTCTCTTACCCAACATTACAGCTCCTTCCTCATTTTCTATAAATACTCTAGTTACAACTTTAGTATCCATATCTATATTTTTTCGGCAATTACAATTAATCTTTTGTCGTAACTTTGGACTGACGGATCGAATACTCCAACACAGGTAATTAAATTCAACTGGCTTACTATACCAGGATTTTTTGAAAATAAAACTTTTGCAGCATCTTCAGTAGAAATTTCTTTTTTATCTACAACTTTAAATGTATAGATACTACCATTACCATATTCAATAGTAAAAATATCTTCCTGTTTAAGCTCTTTTAAGTTACGGAAAACCCCAGGATTGAATAAGCCGTCTACGTGTCCATCTATTATACTCAAGCCTTTTTCACCTGGTTTAACACTATTTATATACCAGCCAGCTAAATGAATATTATCAGGGACTGCTATTTGATTATTTTGATCTACACCCACCTTTTGAATGTATGCGTCAGTATTAATAGTAGGTAAGGTTAATAATCGTGGGTCAGCTGGATCTGTAAAGAACTCTTCCTCTTTTTCAAACTTTTCGTTTACAATTCGTTGAGCTTCTTCAATATTTCTAACTAATATATTATAGTTATCGAATTTATACTCTAAATATTTCATATTCTACTTTAATAAATCCAACACCTGGTTCATTATTTCGATAGGTGTCTTTTGTTGGATAAAAATTAATTCATCTATTGTATTTGCTCTTAGATAAGTATTTACTTTAATATAATCATTTCGTACTCGATTAGATAAAGTTTCCATATCTAACTTCCCTTCATCAATAAGTTTTTTGAAATGCTCCCGATTAGATTCTCTTTCAATTAGCAATTTTACTGATAGTTCATCGTCATTCTCGTATGGAATTAATCCTATTGTAATAAATTTCGATTTTAAATCTCCTGATAACCCTTGGTATCCTGTATACGCTCCTCCTGCAAAAGCAATGGCAGTAGCTTGGTTTATATTATCAAAACTCTGAACAATATCTCTAACTATACTTTCTATTAAGTCATAGTTTTTTGCCTCCATAGCTTGTTCTAAAGGTGTTTTGGAACCAGACTTAAAGAATTCACTCAGCTTCTCATTAACTAAATCATCGAGATCCAGAAAATCTATACCTATAGATTCATAAAATTGTTTTGCAAGTGTAGTTTTTCCAACTGACCTTGGTCCTGTAATGATAAGAATTTTTGAATTCTTATCATTATATTTAAAAGTAAATTGTTTTTTATCTATTTCAAAGTTATTCATTTACCTAGTTACCTTTTCTTCTATTTTCTTTGCCATTTCAACAATCTCTTGCTTGGACAAATGCTCTCTGGCAGGTCTAAGGAAATCATTTATAAATAGTGCTACTGCCTTCTTTAAATCACTTGGGTGTAATTTCTTTTGTTCAAAATCATTCTTTAGCTCTTCATATGTTTTGTAGGTAATATTTCCTCCCCATTTCTCATCTCTTAGAATATTGATCTCTGAATTGGAGAATTTAAAACACAAGTTTTCTACCCAATCTAAAACGGGATTTAAAACAGTAATTCCCTCAGGGCAATAAGCTTTGTTAATCTTTCTAATAACTTCTTCTTCTGAGTCATTCATAAAAATAGCACTGTCTGGCTTACTTTTACTCATCTTTAATTCCCCTAAAACATCTTTTGGAGAAATTTCTCCTTTTTCAATACGTTCTAATATCTCTTTTGATGGAGGAGTAAGGCCCATCAGTAAATGCTGATGAACTGCTACTGGTTTAAATTTTTTCTCATTTACTATTATTGGATTTATGTCCATATGATTTGCATCATCAATAGCAATAACATGTGCCTTACGTTGATCCATACCAGCGTGAGCGATATGTATACCCATGTAGAAAATATCTGCTGCTTGCATGGCTGGGTACATTAATTTCGCAAAATCCACACTATCTCCTTCCTTTCTACCCATAATGGTAATACTTCTTTGAATTCTAGATAGACTGGTATTTCTACCAACATCTACTACAGTAGCCCAATATTGCATATCTTTTGCAAGGTCGGAACCAATTACAAATTCGATATTAGATGGATCAACGCCTACGCATTTTGCTGCAGCTAAAATGTTTTCTTTAAAATAAGGGATGCCCACCTCTCTTATAAAATCGATGTCTCCTCCTAGTTTGTTATTAATCCATGAATGCCAATCAGCTAAAAATATCTTACATTTAACATTTAGCTTCAATAGCTCCTTTATAACCATCATGGTAACAATACCTGAACCGATATGAGGTTTTCCTGATATTTCAAATCCAATATAGTGTACTGGTTGTATATTAGAATTTAATAGCTCTACGAGTCTTTCTTCTCCTAGAATTTCTTCTGTTATATTTTTTAGATTGTCTAACATACGTTCTTTATGAATAAATAGTATTCTTAATTTTATTTGGCTAATTTTAAACTTTTTTCATCAAAAAGTCTTGTATTATCGTAACATCACATACTAAAATAGCCCACTTTTTGTTATACTTTCTCATATCCAGAGATGGCGGAGCGGTCAATCGCACCTGACTGTAAATCAGGCGTCCTTAGGGCTTCGGAGGTTCGAATCCTTCTCTCTGGATTTTATTCTTCAACACATTGAACATATAATCAATTTTGCCTAAAAACTCTCCGTTATTTACAAGATGAGTATCTGATAATACTGAATTATTACAAAGAGTTTCTAAATCTTCGACTCTCAACCCATCTATAAATAGTTCAAAATGTTTTTGATTAAGGTTTAGTGACCTTAATAATGTTCTTTTATTCCAAGTTAACTGTTTGTCTTTCGAAAGCTTAATAATTAAATTTAAGAAATCTAAATCATTATTAACTTCATAGTTGTTCAATAAGTCTTCTACACTAATATCAAAGCTACCTTTTGATTCAGTAAATTTAATAATATAGTAATAATTAATAAGAGAGGTTAACCTATTACTTCTCAATAATTCTTCTTGTAGTTCCCATTGAGCACCGGTCACGAAACAATCATTAATAACAAGTAGTAAATCATCAGACTTAAGATTTGGATATGTTATAAGTTCCATATTACCTTGTGATTGAATTCTATCTTTTTTATTCTGTACTTTTCCGTAATCGCTACTAATAAGTATTTTTTTTCGTGCAAGTAGTTCAATATATTTACAAGATTTGAGGTTAAGTTTTAATCTTTTTCTATTGATAATCTCTTGAAGTTCCCTTGCAATAAAGTGTGAGCTGGAATCAATATCTGAGGTTAGAGTAGATGTTATATACAAATCACCATCTTTGTAATCAAAGTCCTTCTCGTATTGGCTATATATTAGTTCTGCGAAATCTCTGATTGCTAACCGAGAGCCATATTTCATTAGGCTATATGTTTTCCCAAGTGTAGTAATATCAGATAATTTTGATAATTCATTTTTATTAGCAGGCAATTGATATACACTGTTAACTTTTGTTTTGCTGGATATGTTCATAATAAGCTACTTAAAATACTGCAAAGTTCTTTTGGATCTTTTACTTTTGTATAATTCTCATTTCTAATTTCTGGTAGTCTTTCTCCGACAATAATATTCATATAGTTTGAATCCAGAAACATTGCTAAATCTGTTTTAGAATCACCAGCAACTATAATATCCAAATTAGTTTCATCTCTATAAATAAATCTTATTAAATCTCTTAACCCTGATCCTTTATTTATACCTTTAGGATTAATATAAAAATGTCCATCAAAGGAGAAGTTTATGTTGGGATTATTAATCAAAAATTCATTTGTTTTATTTTCATCAGCCGTTTTGAATTCAATCATATTGATATCTTTTTGTTCAATCCATGAAGCAAAGATTTTAGGATCAGATATACATCTATATTTCTCATGATTAAAAGAAGATTCATGCAATTTATAGAACTCATCAACATTATTAGCATCTTTCAAATATACATGACCATATATATCGTTATTAGTATAAAATGCCATAAATGTTATATCTGTGTTTTTTATAAACCATTCCGACAACATTTTTCTAATATCATTTGAGATAGTATAACCTTCAAGTTGTTGCATACCTTTAAGATCGTAGATCAAAGAACCATTTAATGCTGATATTACTCCATTACCGAAATATTCCTGTTCACCTTTTAGCATTTCCAAAACCCGAGAGATTCCCCTAGTTGTATTATAAGCAATTTTAATATTCTTCTTTAAATCGATCTTAGTATGTAAGTCTATAAATTCTTTAACTAATTGAATCTCTCCATTTAGATTTTTAGTATTTATAGTGTTATCAATATCTAATACGATTAATTTAGAATTCTCAGGTTTAGTCATTTCAATTATCTTGTTATAGTGTATAGGAAAAAGCCTGGCTTAACTCTGATTGTTCCATCTTCGTCTTTATATTTATTTAGTTCATTTGTTAAATCTTCTACAACTTCTTCGACAATATCCAATTGATTGAAATGTGATTCTAAATGAAAATTCATGAAGACCTCTAAAGCTTCATTCATATCTTTATATATAATTTCATCTCCTATTATATGTTCACAATTGTATGAAATAGTATTGCTCTCATTTAGTTGATTTAATACTTTATCAACAATTTGTTTAGAAGGAGATTGAATTTTATTGTGGTAATAATCAGCAAAGGTAGGATAAACTTTGGCCCATTGTTTAGTTAAAATTCTTTGCTCATCCGATAGTGTATCGAAGTGGATAATGAATGCTTTTCCTTCCTTAGATATATTATTAGTGAAGAACTTTTTTAATATTTGAACTATCTTAGTATCATCTCCCTTATTTCTTCCAAAATGTTGATGGATAGAGTGAGATAAACTCCATAGTGTCACCATTAAATCGAACACATCCTCAGTAGATTCCATAAAGTTTAGGTGATCACTTTGTGCAAACTGTACCCGAGAATCTTTGCTGAATAATTCTTTTAGAGTCTCCATCATTTGAGGACTTAGATCCACAAGAGTTAGCTTATCAAAATCGATATTTTCCATTATAAGTTTTGTTCCTCTACCTGTACCTGCTCCAAACTCAACAACACTCAAATCCTTTCTTGTCTGATCTTTTAGAAAATCAATTGTATAGTCTAAATCACTCTTTCCTTTATATTCGTATTCCTTAATAATCTTATCGTAGTAACTAGGCTTTACATAATCAACCATTGTAGTTGTTACTTCTAACCAAGGATATTTTTTATATAACTCTTCTTTTGTACTCATAAAATTTTAATAAAAGTTAAATTAGCTTGGGTTAAATACTATTTTTATTGCATGACTTGTGTCCTTATTTCTAAATGCATTAAGTCCATCCTCAAATTTCTGAAGAGGGTACTTGTGAGTTATAAGATTACTCAGCTTCTTATAATGTTTGTTTAATATTTCAATTGCATACAAAGTTTCACTTCTTGATTTATTATGATCATAACTATATGAGTTAGCTCCAACAAGAGTAATTTCTTTATAAAAAAGTGTTCGTGCAGTTATTGGCAACATAAACTCTGGTGCGAATACACCTGCGACAACAATCTTTCCCTTTATTTTGCTCAATGATATTGCTTGATTAAGGGAAGTGAGATTTTTTCTACCGACTGTTTCTATAACTATGTCAAAAGTAGATTCGATTTCTTTTAGTTTCCTAACATCTTCAAAATTTACAAAGTTATAACCACCATTCTTCCTTTTTCCTATAATAATTGCTTTACCACCATATATTTCAACAAATGTTGCGGTCATTAGTCCTACTGCACCATCACCAATTATTGCAATATTTTTTCCTGAAAAATCACCTGCTAAATTATGAATATGTACACAGACAGAGCATAGGTCAAGTAAAGTTCCTGTGTCAAAGTCTATATCATCTTGTAGTTTATGTATATTTTCTATTGGCACAACTACTTTTTGTGCAAATCCCCCATTAATAGTTTTACCTAAAGCAATGATATTTTCGCAAAACTGGAAATTCCCTTCGGTGCAATATTTACAACTGTTACAGTAGATAATAGGTTCGATTGCCACCCTATCTCCTACTTTAAAAGTAGCTTGTTCTCCTTTTATTTCTTCGATAATTCCAGAAATTTCATGACCTAAAACTGGATGGTTTATTTCTTGATTATTTGAATTAATAAAATCTATTCTTTGTACATCGCTTCCACATAAACCAACTGACATTACTCTTACTAATACATTAAACTTTTCATCAACTTTTGGTTCATGTATATCTGTATATTCTATTTTATTTTTATAAATTTTTATTGCCTTCAATTAGTCTAAAAACTGATTTAAAGTATTGAGATCACCACCAGTTGCAGTAATAAATTCAGTTAATTTTTCTATTGCTTTCCCTGATTTGATAGTCTCTTTTGATATAGTGTAACCTTCCGTTAAGTCTTTAGCTTTTTTGTCTAAACATAGTAAGGTTCCTGCATTTACACAAATCAAATCTTCATGAGCTATTTGGCCTTTCCCTCTTAAAACATCGACACCCATTTTCACATTCTCCAATCTAGTCTTACCTGGTTCAATTGAACTTCTATTGTATCCTTGTAATTTTAAATCTTCTGCTGGGGAGAAAGTAAGAGTATGACCAATTTTATGTTCCTGAATACCAATAACCGAAGTCATACCAAATATTCCAATCTCATCAAGAAAGTGCACTCCATCATCAGTTGTTGATGCAACGAATGCATAACGATAATTTAATTCTTTTAGTACATTTATAAGTAAGTGAATATTAGGATGGGCTAAACCGTAAAATAAATTGTCAGGTCTAAAAGGCAATAAAATACCTGCTAATCCAAAGCTTAGAGCATTAGGTGCATAGAAATGACCTCCATATACCTTATCAAACTTAGGGATCATTTTTTCAATTTTAAAGAAACCTAAGCCAGTCTTTTTCATTATATCTATCATCTCTTCATTAGTTTGGCTAATATTGGCACCTAAAATTTCAATGAAATCTGCAGAACCTGATACAGACGATGTAGAACCAGAACATGATTTTGCCACATAAGTACCCGCTGTGGCAGCAACGATGGCTGCGCAAGAAGACACATTAATAGTTTTTATACCTTTCTTACCGCTCCCTGCATAGCCTATAACTCGGGCATTGTTAGGCATCTCCAATCTTTTTTGATTTGTAATATCTATCCCATCATAGTCAAGAGTTGCTTTTAATATCCCGAGAATTTCATGTATTTGGGGTCTTTTGGAAACTATACCATTTAGTAGTACTCCTAAGCAGACTCCACGATTAATTTCATCCTCAATGTTAAGTGTATAGCTAAAAGCATTGTATGCCATCTCTTCAGTTATATCTTGTCCAACGTTTATCCGATATATCGCTTCGTGTAAAGGGTTATTAAATTGTATGCCATTTGCAAATTTTTTCATTTCACCACAGTTTAAAAATATCTATCAAGTATTCTATATAGTCGTTTTTATATTTCATCCATAATGCTTTATCTTCTTTGCATGCAATATATCTTTTTGACAGTTCCTCACTATTAAATTTACTTACTAGACACATCATTTGATATACAGTGTCTTCTTCTGGAATTTTGTTTGTTCTTTCATTCAAAATTCTATTTCTTATTTCATCTGATTTCATTTCAATATTTATCGAAGAATCAGGGAATGATTTCGA
Organism: Candidatus Dojkabacteria bacterium; assembly: GCA_030834985.1. Lineage (GTDB taxonomy): Bacteria > Patescibacteriota > Dojkabacteria > J137 > J137 > Brojett037. Next base: position 126,704 of record JAUQWV010000001.1, on the reverse strand, counting down.
CATTTTAGGGTAGTTATTAAAGCCTCTAATTATGTGAGTGTACATTGCTCCAAAATTTATAATACTGTCGCTTGGTAGTATTTCACCGGACTCTATAACTCTTTCTAGAATCTTTTCTGAAAACAAAACATACTTATGTTCATCTACTCCTAATGTAACTAACACGTTAGTAAAACTGTGATTGATAACAAGATCTATAAAATCTGCAGTCATAAGAGTAAGAGAAGTCTTACGTCTAAATGACATATCCTTATCTACTTTTCCTTTATCAGAATAAAAATTGTGAAGATCTTCTTCCACATTATCAAAATCTTTATCTTCTATAAATTTTGCAATTAGATACATTGTCCTAGTTACTTCACTTGCATCAAATTGATTCCTTAGTATATTTCCATCCGTTGTAGAATAGCCTAACTTAGTAATAAATGATTTATACTGTTCTGAAAGTTCTTTTACGTAAGATAATGAAAGTTTTTTACCGTTGTAAGCATCTAAATCTCCTAATACAAATTGCGTATTAATACCATGGTTCTGAAGGAATATAGAATTAAAAATTTGTCCTAAAGTGCCCATATGTGGAGCACCACTTATTCCTATACCAGTTGTTACAATTGATTTTTTATCTAGAAGTTCTTTTGCAAATATATAGCCTTTACTGTGACACAACCATTTTCTCTGTAATATATCTTTGTTAATATCGCCAAGATTGAAATCTATTGCAGAAATATTCAGCTCTTGATACCCGTGCTTCGCTATTAAATTTTTATAGTACTCCCTATCAAAATTTATATTCGCCATATTAGAAATTAGCTAGATCCGAAATAGATGTTTAAGATTATATCACCTATAGATATTCAATGGCCTTGCATCAAAATACAAATTGATGATCAATTTCTATTCCGGACTTCTTAGCCAATTCAATTATTTCTGATGGGATAGGAATATCATAAAATCTATTTTCCTCAGCTACATCTTTAATATTAGATGGGTAAGATTTATCATTAAATTTATCCAATACATTAATTTGATTTTTTATTGAAAATCTCCTCAAATACACTTGTGGAACGTAATGTTGTTTTTTTACATCCTTTTCTTTATTCATAAAGTAATTATATCAAAAGGGAGGAACGAAATTAGAACGAGAATCATCGATCAAGAATACACAACACCCGCAACAAAAAAGCTTAGAACCAGAGAGGTAAGTTTAAAAGTCGATAATGGCTATTTTTGAGCAAAATAGGCACTTTTTGTGAATTTGGCAATTACTGAAAGCCAATGTACAATACCGTTCAAGATACCAGAAGGAGGTAGGCAGGTCTTGTGGAACCATTTAAAAATGGCGGAGAGGACAGGATTCGAACCTGCGTTCCCCTTGCGAGGAAACAGTCTTTCCAGGACTGCGCACTAGACCAACTATGCGACCTCTCCCCGGTAGTTCAAAATGGAGGTGTTGGCGGGATTTGCACCCGCGCATAAGAGTTTTGCAGACTCTCGCCTTACTACTTGGCCACAACACCATCAACGTAAGCTTTGTAAGTATAGCAAAATCGCAGATTTTCTTAAATGTAGAGATTTTGTAAGATGATTTTAGTACAATTAATGTAACATTTTTATATTTTTTCCTATGGAAACCCAAGCTCTCCAAGGCGAAACAAAGGCTTCAAGACTATCTAAACTTAAAACGTTAGCCAAAACACGGAAATTTAAAATTGCAGCAGCGATTGTTTCAGTAGTACTGCTGTGTATGATTGCAGTTATAGCCTTGGTCCTAAATGGTTCTAAGACCCCTGAAGTTCAAATTGCTCCAAATATAGCATCTGATAAAATCTATGATAACTACGATTTTATTTACAATACAGATGATAATAAGCTTGTTGCATCAACATTAGATAAAGTTAAGCAACTAGAGTTAGTATCAGGTGATGAAAAAATAATGGACTATGTTATATCGCCTGATAAAAAAAGAATTACTTACAGTTTGTCTGATAAAGATTACAAGAACAAAATTTTCGCATCTAATATGGATGTTTCTAAGCTTAAATTTGATCCCATAGCATTCAAAGTTTTTGAACTGAACTTAGAAACAGGAGAAAATAAGCTAATTTGGTCTACAGACAGAATTGATCTAGGAGCTACAAACCAGCAGGTATATAACAAAAAGATTGTTATATATCCTAATAGTTATAGTGTATATGTAAACGAGTATGATGAATTGATTAGTTATCCGGTAAGTTATGTTGAATACGTAGATGATATTGCTGCAGGATATAATACTTCGTATCTACCTTATGATTTAAGTAATAGGCTTGGTGCACACGAGATTAAACTAGTTGGATACGATAGTGATAATACAAAAATCATTCTACTTCAAGGTAACGAATTACTCCTTTACAATATAGCGGATTCTAATATTTCAAAATTTTCCGTTTTAACAGACGGTAATCCAGACTGCGTACCATATAACAAAAATATTATTAACAATGTTGTTTCTATGTACCTGGGCTGCGGCTATGCAGGATATCAAAAAGCTTTTGCCTTAAAGGACAGAAATTTTACTGATATATATAACGAGGTTCAACATTCAGGATCTCTTAGCATTATAACTGCAAAAAATGAAAACGCTATTGTGCAGAATTATTATCCTTACAATCCACCTGAGACAAATAGACCAAGTATCAACAGACTTAACATTAACGATAAATCTTTAACAAAAATTAGAGATTTAGAAAAAAGTGAAACAACGCATCAGATTGAAGTAATTGGTAGTGACGACATATATTTGTTAACTTCATTACCAGAAGATACAGAGAACTATTCCGGTGACCGCATATACACAATAAATAGATATAACAATGAAGATAATACAATGTCACCTATAGAATCTATTAAATTACCTCAAGATCTATACAATTTTATTTATAACCCAGCAAAAAACACTCTTTCTTACTACCGAAACTATAACGCAGCAACAGAAACAATTATTGAGTATAGAATAGTTGATATTCAAACTAAGGAAGAAAAAGAATTATTAAGTATTAAAGTAAGTAACGACTCTGTTTTGTATTTTAAACCTAAACTAGTTTGGTTAGGAATCGATTAAAAAAGCAGTGTGGTAAAGGAAATACGCTGTCTTGGGTATATTAAATAACACCTATAGGGTATACTGATAATGGTAGTTACTTTAATTGTTATTTAATATATATGGCGAATAACAAGAAAAACAATAACAACATTGTAGGTAAGGTGTTGGCCGGAGCTGCTGTTGTAGGAGCCGGTGTTGCTGCAGCAAAAATATTAAGTGATGAAGAAAATAGAAAGAAAATTGCAGAGGGCTTAAATACTGCAAAAGAAAAAGGAGAGGAACTAGTTGATAATCTAAGAGGAGATTTCTTAGATAAACTAGCTGCTTCTTTTGAAGAATTAAAAGCAGAGATAGAAAAAAGCGATCAAGCAAAAGACTTTAAAGCTCAATTAAAAGCTATATCAGAAGATATTAAGAATGCCAGAGAATCCGCAGAAGAGGATGCTGGTAATTTAGGAGAAAAAATTAGAGAACAAGTAGAGCAGTTAAAAAAGGATTTTGAAGAAAATGTAAAGAAAAACGCAGCTTAACTCCCTACTAATCAGTGATTTTACAAGCGGCTCTTCTTTGAAGAGCCGCTTTGTTTACAGTTTCCAATAACATAATTATTTGTTAAAATTCGGTGCTCGTAAGTTATATATAGTGCCGCTCTAGAAGGTAGGGGACTGACATGAAGTATCACGAGGCGTTAGACCTTCTCGCAAGAACAGCCAAAGTAATAGAACTAGGGCTGAGAGAGGGCGAAGACGGAATGGGTGGGCTCCCAGACGCAATCGTTCACATTGACGATTGCGACGAAAACCCTGAAGGCGAAGTATGTCTTCAGTTGATAATAGAAGCCACCATTCTTGCAACAAGATTCCGTTTCAGAAAGGAGGTATGGAATAAAACATACGAATCGATGGACCCGTTGCTCTTTCAAGAAAGAGCGGCGGAAGTATTCAAAGAAGGGCTCCGGTCGTTATCGGAGCTTGTAGAAATACTGAACGGATCGATTCGTCCAGAAGCTGTCTGGAACTGAATCAAAGGGAGCCGCGCCTGAAAGGCCGCGGCTCCCAAATACTCAACTTTCAAAAAAAGATTCCCAATCAACATCTAAATCCGAGTTACCGTTATTAGAAGCTAGACTTATTGCCAAGTATTTCTCAAGTCTTGTAGGTAAAGGGATATAGACGTTCTGCATAGCCTCAATGTTGCCACTAATAATTGCCTGCCATATATCAGCAGGAAGTTTTAATACCTTTCTAAAAAAATCTTCAACGAATATGGCTGATTTTTCAGTTAAATGCAACAAATCCTCAGGCTCAGACTTAATGGCATAATCAAAAATATCAAAACCTTCAGCTGCAGTCTGCTTTGTATACATATCAATAAATTCATCCTGTTTTTGTTCATACATCTTACCTAAGCGCTGAGATCGCGTAGCTGTATATACATATTCAGGATACCTAGATCTCAGCGCGTTATCTACAACCCAACTTTTAATAATAAAATTAGCAGTACTAAAATCTAAAGTTACTCTAAAAACCTGGTATTGATACAACAGCCATAAACGTCTGAACTGAGTTGGATTAACTCTTGCAAATTCTTCAAGCTTTAAAAAAGTTTCAAAGTTAATCTTTTTTCGACTGAATTTTTTCTCCGAATTCTGATCTTCCATTCACGAATTTTATATCACATGTCCTCTTTTACAAAATTATCTATATATACGCGTTATTGATAGCTGGCGACAAAATTGATAAAATTATTAGCTCGTAAACAATGAGGAGAGTAGAAATGTCCACGGATTACAGCGAAGCCAAAGACCTTCTTGAACGACTCAGCTTAGAAGCGCAGAACCGACTGGCGGATAACGGTATCAACGCCGTTTTCGTCGTCAAGGACTGCCCTAATCCTGAGAAAGTAGGACTACACCTTCAGGTGTGGCAGGAAGGCGTGTTCCTTGCCGGGGAATTCCACTTGTGGGCGCAAGGCATGGATACCAGACCGTTTATGTACGAAAAATTCTTCATGGCGCTGTGTGTAGGAATTAAACACGCGGAAGACCGAATCGCGTTTCTACGCGAGCTTGAAGAAAGTATGTACTATAAGTACGGTATCCCGCCAGAAAACGCCTACCTGAACTAAGCAATACTCTCAATCATCTACAGGTTAGGGGCGCTTGAGCAGCGCCCCTAACCAACATCCATAAACATCTTCAACCTAATAGGATATAATCTTTGTGTGTCAAAGCAAATCCTATCAATCCAAAAACTAAATATCGAAGTCGAAAACAAAACTTTATTAAAAGAAGTTTCTGCTTCTGTATCTATAGATAAAAAAATCGGACTAGTTGGAGCAAACGGAAGTGGTAAAACTTCATTACTAAATGCAATCATCACTCAACAGACAGGTATATTTTTATTTGGTACTATCTATTACGTTCCTCAATTAGATTTAGAACTTTTAAATCAAAAGATACCTGCCCATGAATATATATCCAAGTATTTTGATGAGTGGTGGCAGGTATTAGAAGTTTTTAAAACTCATTTTAGCGGTAAAGATCTTGATCCGAATCAAAAACTAAACACCTTAAGCGGTGGCGAACTAACTAAAGTTAATCTTGCTATTGCATACTTAATTAATCCTGATCTGTTGTTGCTTGATGAACCTACTAATCATCTTGATAAAAAATCTTTACAGACTTTAATTACATTTCTTAATGAATATGAAAAGAGCTTTATTGTAGTAAGTCACGATTCAAGCTTCTTAGATAAAGTTATAAATACAATATGGGCTATTAAAGATCAAAAGTTGAATATATATGGCGGTAATTATTCTAATTTTAAATTACAAAAGAAGTTCCAGGCCGAAGGTCAGGCTCGCGCTTACGAAGCGAAAAAGAAAGAATTAAATAAAATTAAGACAGCAATTCATAAGGAAAATCAAAGAGCCGCTAGGTCAATCGGTATGAACGACAAACTTAAGCACGATAGAAGCATGCCTGCAATATTAAGAGGCGGACTTAAAAGTGAGGCTACAAGAACTGCTGGTCAAATTAAAAATAGACTAGAAGGCCAGCAGAATAAAATTTTAGAAGAAGTTACTAGCTTAAAGCCTAAAACTCATAAGAAAGCTTATTTAGATATTCAGTCAACATCTAGCAAGCAAACCTTAATGAATTTAAATAATACAGAACTTTTTATAGGCAGTAATAAGTTGCTGGATATCCCTGATTTAGTTATATCTGCTAACGATAGAGTATTAATTGAAGGTGATAATGGCAGCGGTAAAACCTCGTTGGTGAAAGCGATATTAAATGAACCAAACTATCTGCTTAAAGGCGATATGTATATCTCTAATAGAATGGCCGCCGCCTATATCAGTCAAAAATATGAGATTGTAAACATAGAATTTTCATTAACTGAAAATGTGCAGTCATTTAATAAAGAGCTGCCATATCAAGAAGTTAGAAAACATTTAGGCAACTTTTTATTCTTAACAGATGAAGATGTAAATAAAAAGGCTGCAGTGTTAAGCGGGGGTGAAGTTGCAAGGTTAGCATTTGCTATGGTAACAACCGGGAACATAGACTTACTTATACTCGATGAACCTACAAATAACTTAGATATCAATACAATAGAAGCTATTACAGATGCACTTGCGGATTTTAAAGGCGCAATAATTTTGATAAGCCACAACGAAGCATTTATTCGCGATATCGGTATTAATAAAACATATACAATTGAAGATGGAGTAATTACATTATCACCATAACTTTAGTTATAATCAGATTATGTTTAAACAGCTTACAGGAAGTGTACTCATTTTAATCTCAGCTTTGATGTTTGGTTCTTACGGATTACTCAGTCGAGAGATCGAGAGCTACGATATCTTTTACCAAACGTATCTAAGATGTTTTATTATTGCCCTAATACTATTTGTATTAGGCTATGTTCGCAAAGATTTCAAAAGGATAGAAAAGCAAGATATCAGATGGTTTGTAGTAGTGTGTGCATTTACCGTTTTTAGTGTTGCCCCAATAGTTTATGCATTTAAGTATTTAACTTTAGGTACAGCATCTTTTTTGTTTTATGGTTCACTAACAATATTTACATACATTTTAGGTTTTGGATTTTTTAAAGAGAAGATCACAAATGTAAAAGCAGCTGGCTTAGTATTATCAACGGCAGGCTTAATTTTGATATTCAGCGGAAGCTTTGGCGCAGCATTATTGCTACCGTCATTAATGGCATTATTAAATGGAGTAGCCAGCAGCGGCGAAGTTGTATTCAGTAAAAAGATATCGAATAAATATTCTACAATCCAAATATCATTTATTGTATTTGTTGTAATAGCATTAACACACTTTGTACTGTCGCTTTTATTGCAAGAAAATCAAGATGCAACATTAATAACTCAAAACTTCGGTAAGATATTATTATTTGCAGCAGCTTCAATAATCGGGATGCTCACAGTTATAGAAGGATACAAGTATGTAGAACCAAGCATTGGCGCAATAATAGGATTAATGGAAGTAGTATTCAGCTTATTATTTGGGATTCTTGTATTCCATGAAGCTACAAACGGCAGTGCTGTACTTGGTGGAGTTCTAATAATAGTGTCGGCAGCCCTGCCGAATATGGTGGAAGTGTATAGGAAGAGGAGTGAAAAAAGTATTATTTAATTATTAAGACTTTCTACAATGCTTACCATCCGCTGTTCTAAATTGTTTAGCTCATTCTCCAAGTTAAGTTCTAAGATCTTATTTAGATCCTTGACAATTTGGAGAAAAAACTCAAAACCACCTATTAAACTTTCATTCACATAGCTGTAATTTGCGTAAGTTTGTAAATCAACTTCCCCGTTAATTATTTTAAAATATTCTGTAGCAGATCGAGAACCCGAATGGACAAGCTGAGAACCTAGGGTATATAGACTATTGTAAAGGTCCTCCGATTTAACATCTTTTGCCATTTGCCATACGCTCTTTTTTGACCAAGTGTCAGCATCACCTTCAGTATAAGTTTTTCTATGGGCTTTAGCCCTTGCTTTGATTTCCTTAAAATCTATCCTATTCTCGTCTGCCTTTATTATTAACATATTAGAGGTTGCATCATTCTTTAAAGCACCCCTGAGCATTCTATCCCTTAAAATCCAATCATATTCATTAAATAGTCTAATTCTCTCATCTGTATCCTCTTTAAAGATATATTTTGTTATAAGCATCAGCTCAAATAATGATCTCACTAATATAAATGCATCTTGCCCATTCCCCCTTTCACACAAAATTAAAACAGAATTTAGTGTTTTATAAGATTTAGCAAAAGTAAACAAAATAAAAGATTTTGAAGGGCTCCATTGACCTATAGGTAAACCCGTTTCTGAATACTTATTAACCAGTTCTATAAGTTCTTTATTTAATTTATATAATTCTTTACTCATATTTATAAATTTTATCTTAATGTACTATAATATTAAACAAATCCTTGTGAAGTAAAATCATATAAATATAAGAACTATAAAAAATGAATTTAATTAATAAAAAGCTGCTTCAACAAAAAATACACTCTTTTGAGTTCCCAACTCCTGAAAAACTTGCTAAAGCAAAAACATTACTTGAAGGTTGGCAGAGAGCATTAAAAGATAGTGATTTAGAAAAAACAAAAGAAAAAAGTATACAAGGTAAGTTTTTAAGCACCTTTTTTGAAGATATTTTAGACTACACTGATGTAACTACTGGCAAAGAAGAATACACCCTAATACAGCACCCTAGAATTGAAAATGACAACAAAGAACCAGACGGTAGCTTAGGCTGGTTTACTAAAGGTAAAAAACTAACTAGAGCAGTTATTGAATTAAAAGATGCTAAAACTCAACTAGATAAAAAACAAAATAGAGGTAGCGAAAAGCTAACACCAGTTGAGCAGGCTTATTTGTACTCTACTAAATACGGAGGTTGTAACTGGATAATAGTTTCAAACTTTAAGGAAATTAGACTTTACAATAAAAATAAGACACAAGAATATTATGAAAAGTTTGATGTAATGGACTTAACTCAAGATTCCGAGTTAAAAAGATTCTATTATCTTCTATCACAACAGAACTTAATATCAAAAGATCAGTCAAGCGTTATTGATATTCTTGCACAGGACACAACAGAAGCAGAACAAGACATTACTAAAAAGTTCTATGCAGAATACAAGCTAATAAGGCTTGATTTGCTTGGACATTTAACGGCTCAAAATCCAAGTGTCAGTAAAGAAGTTTTAATTGAAAAGACTCAAAAGCTATTAGACCGATTTATCTTTACTCTTTTTTGCGAAGACACAAGTACATTATTACCATTAAATTTAGTTAAGAATACTTATGAGCGAGCAATGAACTCACTTTCACCAAGTGATGAAAGAGTTTGGACTGAATTTAAGGGATTGTTCTTAGCTATTGATAAAGGAAACGACAGAGTAAAACCACCAATTAATGCCTATAACGGCGGATTATTTGCATTTGATGAAGTATTAGACAACCTTTCAATTAAAGATGTATTTTGGAGTAATTTAATGCACCTTGCTGACTATGACTTTGAAACTGATTTAAATGTAAATATTTTAGGACACATATTTGAACAAAGTATTAGCGACCTTGAAGAGCTTAAATTAAAATTTCTTAATGTTTATGAGAACACCAATAATGGCGATATTATAAACGTACCTCAAGATTTGTTTGTAGAAAAGAAAGGTAGAAGAAAAAAAGAGGGCATTTTCTATACTCCAGAATATATAACCAGATACATTGTAGAAAATACGATCGGTAAATATTTAGAAGAACACCCCGATAAACTTGAAACTATTAAAATTCTTGACCCTGCTTGCGGTAGTGGAGCTTTCTTAAACCAAGCTCATTCTTACCTTGTAAAAGAATATAGCAATAGATACGAGGCTTTAATAAATGAAAAACTGGAGAAAGGCGAATCAATAACATTGTTTGACCATAACCCTGCCGAAAATAACCGTAAGATTTTATTAAATAATCTTTACGGTGTTGATTTAAACCAAGAAAGTGTAGAAATTACCAAGCTGGCGTTATGGTTAAAAACAGCAAGAAGTACAGAACCACTGCAAAACCTTGATAAAAATATTAAGAATGGTAATTCATTAATTGATGACCCAGAAATTGCAGGTAAAAAAGCATTTAACTGGAATACAGAGTTTAGCGAGATTATGAATGACGGTGGTTTTGATGTAATTATTGGCAATCCACCCTATGTTCCAATCACTCAAATAGATTGGAATGACAGAAAATACTTTCAGAATAAATATACTTCGGCAGTAGGAAGGTTTAATTTATTTTACTTCTTTCTTGAACTAGCCAAACAACAGGTTAAAGAAGGTGGTTATATTGGAATGATTATTCCAGATAGACTTTTATTAAATACGCAAACAGAGGGACTAAGAGAATTTTTACTAACACAGTTTGACATTGTGGAGATTTTAACAATAGAAGAAATGGTATTTGAAGATGCAGTAGTTAATTCCATAATAGTTATTCTACAAAATACTAAAAAACGGAGTTCTTTAGTGTCAAAACACATAGAAAGTGAACTTGACTTGATTAGCTCCATAGAACAAAAAGAGATACCCTACACTTATTTTAAATTAAGCCCAAGCAACCAGTTTGATTTGAATTACAACCCAGATAGTGAGCAACTTATAACCAAAATTAAAGATAGGAGCCTGATTTTGTCCGATATTGCTGAAATAAAAGATGGCATTATTCAAAGTAAGATTGGGGATTTGTTATTTTTAAACTCCCAACAAGATGACTTTAGTAAACCTCTACTATTTGGAAAAGATATAGTTAGATATTCAATAATATTTAACGGAAATTATGTAAATTATAATCCTGAAGAAATGCGGAAAGCTGAAATTGAGCGTGTGGGATCAACTGTGGTCGGATTAAGACTTAGAGAACCAAAAATATTTGAAAGAAAAAAAATTCTAACCAGACAAACAGCAGATAGAATCATTGGAGCCATTGATGAAGATAATTATTACTATGCAAATACACTTCACGGTACACACATTACTGATAATAGATACTCTTATGAGTTTGTACTTGGGATTTTAAATAGTAAACTGATGAATTGGTTTTATAAAACAATAACATCTGAAAGTGGGAAAGTGTTTGCTCAAGTGAAGATTGCAATATTACAAAAATTGCCAATTCCAAAACCTGAAATGTTGGAAAGTGAAGAGATAAGCTCAAAAGTTAGTAATTTAGGAAAGCTAGCACAACAACAGGCTAAAATCTTATCTCAAGCGAATCAATTTTTAAGTGCAGAGGTTGGATTAACTGATGATTTTTTAAACATATTTACTAAAGGCTGGAATGGATTGCAGGAGATTTTAAATGCTAAAAATGTAAAATTGCCCGTAGATAAGCGTGAAGAATTGTTTAATTGGTTTAAATCAAAACAGTCAGAATTAGATGGATTACACTCTCAAATTGTGAATATTGAAAAGCAAATTGACCAAGAGATCTATAAACTCTACAACCTAACAGAAGACGAAATAAAAATAATCGAAGATTCGCTATAATTTGAGTAAACAAAATAATCATAAGTATAAATATGAAAAAAGTAGTTAATAAAAAATCTAACTTTAATGACAATGCAAATATAAAAATTGCCGCCATTACTACACCTTTATTTCCAGAATATACTTTAAAACTAATAAATGAAGTAACTCTAATTGCAAGCAAGTACGAATCGCTTGTTGACAATGTAATTAAGGCTAGAATGCAAATCCTTGAGTTTGCTACTGAACCTTTAGTCAAACTAAACACAGATTTACAGCAAATCACTTCTTTTCAATCAACACTTGCAGAGTATCTATCTGAACAGAGGACAATGGCTCAAAAGATTGTTTCAGATGCAGTCGGCAATGTAGGACTACTTGATATAACTAATACATTTAAAGGCGTGCAGCTGGAAGCATTTGCTGGGTTAACTATAAAATCAAAACTTATAGAATCTTTAGAGACGATCAACAATGGTATTGTTGAAGTTTCAACAATAAAAGAATCTAGATACTTGGCAGGTGGTAGCTTAAAACTAGGAATTGAGAAAAGTATAAGTACAGAAGTTTCAGCCCAAATAGTCTATAAAAGATTAGATCAGATTAATGCATACGTACAATCAATTGATGAAAATTATCAAACAGTAGATACTAGAATTACTTCAATAGAAAAGCAACTTACTGAAAAAAATACCTTGCTTCATATTCTCGAAAATAATCCTTTCAAGTATTTTAAAATAAAGAAAATTGATTATCAATCTGGATATGGATTACTTATTGTTAATAATGATATATCGATACAAATTCCTAAATATACCCGAATGGAGGATTTATGCACAATTCTATTTTCTGGACACCAGAATCTAGGTGAAGAATGGTTTTTAGACAGTATTCAGGAGGCTTGGGAGATTTTTATCGATAATGAAAAGGCTAAAGATATAACTTGGAGCAATATACTCTCAACAGTTGATGATATAAATACCCTTTTTGCAAAAAAAACTACTAGAGAAGATCTAATTTTGGTAGAAAAACCAAAGATGATTAGACTAAATCCAAAATATTTTCTCTCGGAAAACTAAAAAATTTCTTCTCAGCTGAAGTCAGCTGATAACTCTTTCATAAAATCGACTCAGAATAGTCTTTTATAAATATATAAATGAGTCGAAAAGATGGAGCTTCTCAAACCCAAGATCTTTATTTAGGATTAGTACTAATCACTAAAGGTTTTCTTGAATCTGCATTAAAAAATAGAAGTAAAATGGCAGGTCTAAATAAACATTATGAACGATCTGATGGTACGCGACATGTGATTTTGGGTGATTCTGATGATCCAAATCACGGGCACATCATCTATAACCAAGATGGGGATGTGATCTACATCCGCGCCGAAGGGAATGACCACGATCAGCCGAACTACGATGTAAATCGTGGCGATAACGTGGACGATCCCAACTGGCCGAACACATAGTTCAGTTCTGCCAAGGGTAGAAGGAGCAGAATCCTTCTACCCTAAATGATATAATCGATTTATGAGAGCTGAATTCAACAATCCAAAACTTTTTGAAAATATAAAAAAGCTTATTTCGCTTTTAAATGTAGTTGCTCCAATTAAAGAAGAGATTACAGATTTATGGTATTTAACCAACCATAACTGGATTCGTCTAAACGTTGGCGCTCAAGATGACGCTACTGGGTACTTTTACACTACAATAAATGTTTACTTTCAAGTTGAATCTGATCCTGCAAGTCCACTAGGTTACAAATTAACAGATAATAGTTATGGCTACAGTGTTTGGGGGTATCTAAACGCCGATATAACTGACTTTATAGTTGATGACTTTACATACTTTTATAAAGATAAAAATGGAGAAGATCAATTTGAAAACTTTTTCAGAGATGTAATTAATTCTAAAGAAGCTCAAGTCGTTGTAGACCAAATGTCCAATAATATAATTAAAAATTTGCATTAACTTATTTAGATTAAACACTCTTTATGCGCAGCACTCTCCACTGGACTGACACCAACCGCAACATAACTAATAAAATTTATGAGCTTAACTCTGGGGCGAAGCTTGTTGAAGCTGTTAATCCCGGAAGTATAGAAACGTATATAAGCTTCGCCTTTGGCGGCGGATATATTCATGAACACGCAATGCGCTTACCTATTGGAACAGCTCATTTTTTAGAGCATATAATGGCTGGTAATCCTAATAAAGTATTTAAAAATAAAAAAACTTTAGATGATTTTAAAAAAGGGAATCTTGATAAAGCTAAAATCTGGACTAATGCAACAACCAGCTGGAGGCTTTTAGAATTTTACGGATACACACATCATACAGCTTTAAAAAGATTGTTAAAGTTTTTATTTGCCGAAATTGATTATCCTTTAGATAGGCTGGAAGAGTTTATAGAAAAAGAACGCGGCATTATTTTATCTGAATACTACGGTAAAGATAAAAAAGAAAAATCCACAGGTATTGCTTATGATAAATTCTTTTTCGGCAGTACATATGGTTTTGTAGGTGAATACGTTTTAGGAAACGAAGATTCCATAAAACAAATTTCTACTGCTGATTTAACAACATACTACAATAATGTAATTACAGCAGATAATCTTGTAATTTCGATTCAGCACCCAAAACCGCTGACAAAAGCCGAACTTAAATCTATTGAAGAGTTTACAAACAAGCTAGCTAAAGGTAAGTTAATAACCTTTAAAGCTAAAAAGATTCCAAATAAATTTAAATATTATGCTTTCCAAAAAGAAGATACCAACGATATATTCTTTTCTGTTAATAGATTTGAACCTACCAACCCAAAAGTTGATTACAAAGAAAGCGTATTAGACTTTTTCTATAATAGAGTAATCTCTGAACTTACATTTAAAAAGCTACGGGAAGAAAAAAACTTAATATATGCAGGCGGAAACAATATTGGATATCCGGGTATTAAATTAAAAAACTATTACTTTAACTCTTCAGTAAGGATAGAGAATTTTAAAATCTTTTTAGATGAACTTTACGAATTATTTGAACACGGCATAGAGGACTTTTTAACAAGTAAAGAGTCCGATTCGTGGTTTTTATCGGAACAATCAACATATATTTATAGATTTAACCAGAACTACGATCCTGACTACGCAGTAAATATTGGGGCTGACCTGCTTTTTAAACAGGACCCAGTTTTTGATTTTAATAACTGCGTACCTATCGCAAAAGACTTAACAAAAAAAGATCTGCTTAATTATTTTAAAAAGATAAGTAGTATTGAACCAGGATTCTGGTTTGTCTCGCCACTACCTAAAGAAGATGTTGAAAACGCTTTTAAAGAATCTAAGCTGTTTAAGAAATATCAAAAATAAAGGATAATGTAACTATGCAGTTACAGCAGATTGAAAGAAACGGAAAATCTTTAAGAGTCCTAAAAAATGGAAGTAACAAGGTAATAATATTTTCGCACGGCTTTGGAGTAAAGTGGGACAGCAGAGGCCTTTTTACAGAAATTGCGGATAGTTTACCTGGCTACGACTTTATATTCTTCGATTACGCCAAAGTAGATAAAAAAGGAAATACAACTTTAGAAAATCTTGATGATCAATTTGTCTCTTTTGAAAATGCTTTACAGACTGCTATTAACCTTAAATACTCTGAAATAAATATAATTAGTCATTCTTTTGGTATTGTAATCCCGGCTAAGCTGAATTCAAGTTTTATAAATAAATTTGTTATGGTTGCACCGGCAAAATATATAGATAAAGAAAAACAGTTAGAAAGCCTGCGTAAAAAAGAAGGTGCTGTTATTGACCTAAACGGATATTCTTCTTTTGCAAGAAGCGATGGAACAAACACATTTGTAAATCACACATTTTATGATTCAATCGAAGGTTTAAATATTTTCGATTACTTAAAAATTTTAAAAGCTAAAGAACAGTATTTAATTATCGCCAAGCAGGACGAAATCATTACAGACAATTATTCAAAAAATGAATTACCAGATAACATTATATTAATTGAAGTAGATGGAGATCATAATTTTAAGGGAGAGGATAGAGCTGGATTAATAGAAAAATTTAAAGAGATTTTTTAACTTTTCGGCCACAACACGGAAGATCGCAGTAAAGAATTCGCGCGATCTTGCTTCAGTATACGTATTGCCCAAAGCTCATTAAGCGTACGCTCAGAAGCTTGTGCCAAAACAATTGGCATGACTCACTCCTTGTCAAATAACCTAATCGGTAGAGTAATTATAGCATACAGATATAGCGTCGATATATACCTATATTTATAAGCTTAAGACACAATAAACAATCCGTATTATAATTAACATATGTCCACACTTTCACAGCTCCAATCTGATCTAAGATCCTTTATTATTCCAGAAAAAGCCGCGTTTTTTCCTAGATTCTTTAAAACTGGCAAAGGACAATATGGCTATGGTGATAAGTTCTTAGGAATTACAGTACCTAATATGCGGACAGTTGCTATTAAGTATAAAAACCTTGAGCTTAGTGACGTCATTAATCTATTACATTCTGAATGGCACGAAGAACGCTTGGTTGCATTAATAATTCTTACAGAACAGTTTAAACGGGCGAATCCTGCAGCGCAAAAAGAAATTTATGATCTATATTTATCTAACACGAAATATATTAATAACTGGGATTTAGTTGACTTGTCTGCTGCCAATATTGTTGGTGAATACCTTATTAATAAATCTAAAAGTATTTTATATAAGCTAGCTAAATCAGATTTATTGTGGGATAAACGTATTGCAATAATTTCTACATTTGCGTTTATTAAAAGAGGTGATCCATCTGAAACATTTAAAATTGCCGAGATTTTATTACACGACAACCATGATCTAATTCATAAAGCAGTAGGCTGGATGCTTCGAGAAATTGGTAAAAGATGTGGTGAAGAATCTTTAGAAAGCTTTTTGAATAAACATTATAAAGTAATGCCCCGCACTATGCTTAGATATGCTATAGAAAGAATGAGTGATAAGAAAAAGAAATTTTATATGACTAAGAATAAATAATATTTTTTAATTTTATACTATGGACTGGAATACAATTCCTTCTGATGAAGTTATAGCTTCTACAATAGAAAACTTGGCTGCAAGAAACATTAAAGCTACCGTTGCTGCTAATAAAGAAGAGGCATTAGAGAAATTAAAATCTATACTGCCTGAAGGTGCAAGCGTTGCAAATGGATCATCCACAACACTTCATCAAATAGGTTACATAGACTATCTAAAAGAGAATGACTCAAAATATTATAATTTTCAATCTAAAGTTCTTGCAGAAAGTGATCCTCAAAAGCAATCTGACTTGAGAAGACAGGCAGTAACTGCAGATTATTTTGTAGCAAGTACTAATGCCGTTTCCCAAAATGGTGAAATTGTTTCTGCTGACCGTACAGGAAGCAGAGTAGGTGCTTTTTTGTTTGGAGCAAAAAATCTAATTTTAGTAGTTGGAGTAAATAAAATCACTAAAGATTTAGACTCCGCTATGCAAAGGGTTAGAGAGTTTGTTCTGCCGTTAGAAAACGAACGTGCACAACAAGCTTATGGCTCACCAAGCAAAATCGGTAAATGGGCAATAATCGAAGACGAAATTAATCCTAATCGAATTCAAGTTATCTTTATTAAGGAAGCTTTAGGCTTTTAACTTAATACAGATTATTCCTTGATTAAAGTCAAGGCCGTGCCGGCTTTGCCGGCACGGCCGGTTCTTCCAACTCGGTGAATATAATCTTCTATAGTTGCAGGAACATCGTAATTGATAACGTGTGTAACGTCTTTAACATCAATTCCTCTTGCTGCAACATCTGTTGCAATCAAATGATCAAAACTTCCTTCTTTATAATTCCTCATAATTTTTTGTCTTAAACCCTGGCTTTTATCTCCATGTAGAGCATCGGTTTTAAAACCATCAGCATTAAGCTGCTTCATTAATTTATCAGCTCTATGTTTAGTATTTACAAAGATAATTGTTTTTCCAAACCCCTCAGTTTTAAGTAAGTCTTCTAATAAATTTATCTTTAAATCATCATGTTTATAATTAACTACTTTCTGCTCAATCAAATCAGTAACCTTCTGTTGTTCGATTTCTACAGTAACATAATCCTGACAGAATTCTTTAATTAATGCAGCAACTTTTTTATCCATTGTTGCACTAAAGAATAGACTTTGAACATTTTCATTTCGTTCTCTTAATAAATCTTTAATTTCACCAATAAAGCCCATATCTAACATTCTGTCGGCTTCATCTAGAATAATGTTCTTGTAATTTTTGATATTTATATTTCCTCTTTGTTTATGATCCTTAATTCTGCCTGGTGTTCCCACAACAAAATCAGGGTTTCTTCTTAGATTCTGAATTTGTCTATACATTTGAGCACCGCCAATCACTATTTCTGATTTTATAGGCATTGCTTTTGTAAAGATGTAAATTTCATTTTTGATTTGAATTGCAAGTTCACGTGTAGGAACTAAGATTAGAGTTTTTGCTCTTTTATTTACAGCTTCTTCAATTAAAGGGATTAGATAAGCAGCTGTTTTACCTGTACCAGTATTAGCTAAACCTAAAATATCTTTTCCTTCTCTAATTGCAGGAATTGCTTTAGCCTGAATTGGAGTTGCAGTAGTGAACCCTTTTTCTAAAAGGTTGTTAAGTAATGTTTTATTCATTACAAAATCGTTTATTTTTTGACCAGGCTCTTCTGGCTGATTAACAACAACTGCTGCTTTTGGCTTATTTACTGAATCTTTTATAAATCTAATGATTTCATCAAAGTTTCTATTTTCAAATCTGCTCCTGCCGAATTTTCTAACAGGACGGTTGAAACTCTGTCTAGGCCTGGAATTAGATCCAAAAGATCTTGCTCCATCTTTAGACTGAAAACTATTACTTTTAGCCCCACCATAGGACTTGCTTGGGGAAGATTCTACAAACTTTCTATCAAATCTGGATCTTCTGAAATTTCTTCTATTTCTCAAAATACTTTATTAAAAACTAAATATTACACTTTATACAAAAGAAAGTAACCTGTAATTATAGCATAAAATAGAGAAGATATGCTATTTAGTCAATATATAGCAAAACTTAGAAGCCGTAAGGTGTAATCCTGCTATAATACATATATGAGCAATATTTTAGTTATTGGAGACATATACATCGAAACTCAATATTTTGTTGAGGAAATCCCTTCAATAAACGAATTCAGCGTTGCTGAAAATGTAACTACAATTACCGGCAGTAAGACTATTAACTCTGCAAGGATCTTAACTAAGCTTGAAAACAATGTAGATTTCCTGGCTAAAGTAGGTACAGATGATGCTTACTTAAAAGTTTTGAGCGATTTTAAACACTATAAAATCAATATAGATTTACTCTCCCAAACAGAGCAAGACAAAACTGGCCAGCTTGTGGTCATAACTGATGAATCGGGACGAAGTTCAATCAGTATATATTTTGGCGCTAATAGAACAATTAGTGTTTCTGAAATTGAAGGGCTTGCAAATGACTTGAAAAAATACCAGATGATTTATGCGGCAACTCACTTGCCTTTAGACTGCCTTTACAAGCTGGCCGAAATTGCAAAACATCAGAATGTTCCGTTATTCTTAGATTTTCCTAATCAGCAGAAAAGTGTTGAACTTAATAAAATTGCTGATGTTGACTTTATATCGCCGAATAGGCAGGAAGCTGAACTGATTTTTAATGAAGAAATTAGAAGTATTGACGATGCTTTCAGAATTCTTTCGCTATTCAGAAAATTTTGTAAAGGTACAATTATTTTAACTCTAGATATTGAAGGCTGTGCAGTATTTGAAAAAGGAGCAAGAGACCCCTTATACATTCAAACAGAACCTGTTCAGGCAGTGGATGCCACTGGTGCAGGAGATATTTTTAAAGCTGTTTTTGTTTCGGAATATTTACGCACAAAGGATGTTGTACAGTCTGTTCAAAAGGCACAGCAAGTAGCTACAAGATCCGTGTCTATTAAAGGCGTTGACAATACTATTGAAACTTTAGACTTATCACTTAAGTGATTAAGAGATCTTTAGTGATGGGAGCTGGCGGCCTAGGCCGCCAGCTCCATTTACCTAAAAAAAGTATTCAGTGACCCCTATGCGTGTTCCTCCCTCTCTTTGCGCAAGGCTTTTGGCTGTCGCGCTCCTCACGCTTACGAGCCTTGCGCTTAGACTGGGCCTTTGGGGTCTGCGATGTTTTATTCACTGAACGTTCTCCTTTCTTCAGGTACACAGCGATTATACTAATCGACTTATATATTTACAAAGGCTTTTATGTTATTATATTTTGAGTTGCTTTCTTGCATACGCAGTGAGGTAATGTATTTTAATTTTTTTATTTTGTTAGGTATGGCTAAAAAGCTATATGTAGGCAATTTGCCTTGGGGTACATCAGATGAAACCCTAAAAGCTGCATTAGAACAGTATGGTGCAGTTGAAGATATGTTTCTGAAAAGAATCGATGGTAATGCAAGATTCGCAATCGTAACATTTACAAACGACGAAGAAGCTGACGCTGCTATTGCAGGAATGAATGAACAAGCATTCGATGCACAAGACGGCAGAGGCCCTAGAAATTTGGTTGTAAATGTAGCAAGACCAAAAGAAGATAGACCTCCTCGAAGAGACTTTAGACCTAGAAGAGAGTTTGACAGACCAAGAAGAGAATTCAATTCTGATTCAACAGAAGGTAGTAATACAGACGAAGAAGGTCAGGAAGATCTAGCTGCATAATGCAGTTTCTTTAAAAACAATACTAAGCCGGATGATTAATTAAATTTCATCCGGTTTTTTATTTATTGTATATGAGACAACTAAACAAAAAAGAGATAAAACGAAAGTATAAAGAATTTCCTAAACGAGATAAGGAGATTTATCTAATTCTAGAGAATATTGAATATGCACGTAATGTAGCCAGTATCTTTAGGACAGCAGAAGCTGCTGGAGTTCGTAAACTTTACTTGACTGGAATTTCAAAAACTCCCCCTTTTGGAAAAGAGTTAAGACAGGTTTCTAGAAATAAAGAAAAAAGCGTAGAGTGGATTTATAAAGAAAATTCAGGAGAAGCTATTAGCTCTTTAAAACGCCAGGGCTTTTATATTTGTGCAGTTGAATTAACTGACTCATCTGTAACTTTAGGCAGATTAAAAGACGTTTTAAGAGGAAAAGACAAAGTATGTTTTGTTGCTGGCAGCGAGGTATTTGGTATTAAGAAATCTACTTTAGAAAATTGCGATATAGGTGTAGAAATCCCAATGTTTGGAAAACTTGCAAGTTTAAATGTATCTGTTTCTGTTGGAATAGTTTTGTATAGCTTCTAATTGTATTAATCTTTAACGCTGGAATTTTACAATCTGTGCCCAGTGATCAGAAAAAGTTTTAGGATCAACTTCGGTGTAAGATAGAATCTTTAAACCACGATGTAGAATATTATAATCAATTCTCCAAAGCTTTAAGCCATTTATTACCCAGGTTCCATTAATTAGTGAATTATGGGCAAAAGCAGCATCACTACCAAGCCTTAGAACCTCCTGTATCTTACCCATAGATTTTGTAGTATTGAAGTCCCCCGATATATAATAAAGATTTTGATTCTCTTGAATATCATTTATTAATAAGTTAAATTGTTCATCTCTAAAAGCAAAGCGATTTTTAGTATCTTTTAAAAACTTAATCCAGTCATCCGCTAATCCGGCATTTACATGAACTGGCATATGTACATTGTATAAACTTAAAATCGCATTCCCCAACTCAACATCAACTCTTAAAAAATATGAATCAGTATTTTCATAACTTTTAACAACTGGCAGCTTAGTAATGGTTAAAAACTCTGTTTTTTGAACTACTCTGTATCCTGCAAAGACCTCTTGAAGTTCAAAATAGTCACCCATCTCTACAAATTCTCCATTTTCAAGTTTAATATGCTCCTGCAAATGATAAACATCAGCTTTTTGAGCTAGTAAAAAATCATAAAATTCCTGAATATTCTCACCTTCCCAGAACTCTGTATTCCAATTAAATACTTTAACTACCGGAACATCTTTATTTTGATCATTAAAAAATATTCTGATAGAGGTATCAGACAAATAAATAACAAATGGAATACAAACTAGTGTAAATAAAAGTCCGGATGGATTTTTTTTAATGATATTCCATACAATCAAAAGAAAAAACAGAAGAGTAAAGAAAACCGGCGGAATAACTGAAAATACATTTAGTAACCAGAACCTACCAGCTAATAAGGTTTGGACAGCCAACACAAAGGTGATGACAACATTAAGTTTATTACTAAACGCAAAGTTTTTAAGCACAAGTAAGTAACTTTAAAAAGGTAGATCGTTTGGATCAATTGCTTCATCATCAGAAGAAGTATCTTCTGGTGCTGCACTAGTACCTTCACTTTGTGCTGATGAATTATCACCTTCAAACCTTGCAATTAAAAGGACTCTATCTGCAACAACCTCTGTTTTATATTGTTTTTTGCCTTCTTTGTCTTCCCAACTTCGAGTTTGAATTCGACCTTCAATATACAGTCTTGTTCCTTTTTTAATTCTCTGAGACAGACTTTCAGCATTATTCCATACGACTATGTTATGGTACGATACTTCATCAGTCCATTCCTCACCTTTTTTATATCTTCTATTGGTTGCTAAGCTGAAACTGATAACTGCAGAACCATTAGGTGTATATCTTAAATCAGGATCTCTGGTAACGTTTCCCAAAAGTGTAACATTATTTACATCACCGAACATAGGTTTTTTTTAATAACTAGTTGATTAATTATAGTGAATAGAGGGTAATTTAGCAAAGATTTTGAAAGGAAGGGATTCAGAGGATTTTGCCTACGGCAAAATCCTCTGAGGAAAAACCAGTACACTAGGAGTAACTCTACCTACCTAGGGGTAAGTTCTCATCAGGCAGGGGGGACTGACTTGACTCACATCGCGCGGCGCGGCGGCAGGTCAGCTACCCATAATGTACTGGTTTAAAAAGCCTGAAAATAGAATTTGAGCCGCTTAAACCAGTACATTACCTAAAAAACTAGTGTATTGGAACTTTAAAGAGCTTAAGCTTGTAAACTTAAAGCTTGTAAGGATTATATCAGGCTATTGGAAGCTGTCAAATTTATTTCCTTTGTAGATGGGGGAATGCTAATATAATTATATGTTCTCTGACCTCATTAACCTGATTAAAGCTTACCGCAATCGGTTAAAACCTCAATCTGAATTACTCAATATGCTTAAGGATATAGAAATCGGCTGTTCCTTTGACCCATTTCACCAAGTTTTTTATGAAAAAAACGTTGATCCATTAAAAACACTAGAATACATTCATAAAAAACTTGAAATCAATAATATTAGGCTTGGAATACGATGGTCAAAGGTAGATAAAGGCAACAAAATAGACTTTACGGAATATAAACCATATTTTGATTACTGTTTTACTAACAACATTAATGTCGTAATTAACGTTGGTCCTATAAAGACTATGCGCTGGCCTGAAGAGCATATTCCAGACAAGTTTAAGCACTCAATAAAGCCTAAAGATACTATAACAATTGATCATGCCATTGCAGAATATGCTTTTAGGTATTTATATAATCTGCTTACATATTTAAAATTAGAATATAGCAATCACTTTGACAAAGTTTTTGCTGTTCAAGGCGATAATGAGCTTTTTAATAGATTTGGTGAATTTAAAGTCAAGATTTCTTCAGAATTTGAACACGAAGTCATAAAAATAATTGCTAAAACCTTTCCAGACAAACCTATCTTTATAAATTCAGCAGGATTAAACGATTTGAAAAAGATTTTTGATTTACTTGAAGGTATTAGTGGGCAGCGTATTGTAGGTATTAACTATTATTACA
The DNA here is from genome assembly GCA_030834985.1 of Candidatus Dojkabacteria bacterium. Lineage (GTDB taxonomy): Bacteria > Patescibacteriota > Dojkabacteria > J137 > J137 > Brojett037. The sequence continues at coordinate 103,162 of JAUQWV010000001.1, read as the reverse complement.
AAACTGCGATTCATCATAGAATTCCAATCATTAACAAACTGGATAACTTAATAATCAAAAATCTTTTTGCAGTTTCTGTTAGTAAATTAAAAAGAATAGCAGCCACCAAGGGCTATTTAGTGGAAGTCAGCGAGCTTCAAGGTGAACCTTGGTGGCCGAATGCATTAACTCCAGGTAATAAATTCAACGAGTTCGTATTTACGTTGCTGCGCTCTAAATATTTGAAGCCGCAAAATCAATCGAAACTTTTAGTTAGATATTGGGGAATAGAGGATTTTGCGGCTAAATTCTTAACCGATAGTGCTACAAAAGAAAATATAGCCATCAAAGACCTTATTATTTCAATAAATAAGGATAAAGAATATTGAATGGAGCGAAGTACGAGGCTCGAACTCGCGTTTACGGCTTGGGAAGCCGTCGTACTACCACTGTACTAACTTCGCGAGACTTAAGGATCAATAGATGGCACGCAGGGTAAGTAAAGGAAACCTCTCGGCAACCAATATAAGCCAACTTACAACTGGCCCACGGACCAGAGGAATCGTTGGACCAAAATTTTACAACTTGTTAGAGTTTTATTGTTACCCTACGTGCTACTAATATTATAAAGCGTAAAGGTAAATTTGCCTAATAAATTTATAATAGTGTGTACTGACAGTGATTTACTTCATCATGTCGCTAGGCTCTAGGTGGAGTTTGCCTTCAGCAAGTTTAAAAGTGAATTCCATACCGCAGATTGGACAAATTCCATAAATTACTTTTGTAGGATACTGCTCTAAATCAGATTTAATTTTTGCTAGATCTGCAGTTACTGTACCTTCTTCTGTATTTGTTTCAGGAGCAACTTTGTTGTTACACTCACTGCAAATAAATTCACCATCATCAGATATTGGAATCCAATTTGCAGGAAGAATATTGTCTTCAGCTGTTTGAGCTATCTCAGCAACATCAGGATCAGCCGGTGCTGCAGAAACATTTGTTTGATTTGTAGAATCGTCTTTTTCTTGATCTTTCTTGTTTTTAAATAAGCCAAAAATTGCCATAACTTGAGCTATAATAATTTAGTTTATTAGTATTTTATCACTGTGGAAGGAAACACTGAAGAGCTTAATTTTTTTGATAATGGAACTGAGCTCATTTTGAAACGGGAAGACAAAAATCCTACTGGTTCCTGGAAAGATAGAGGAACCGCCGTTAAAGTTGCGGAGCTACTGCAGAATAACGTGTACGAAGCAGCAATTTCTACATCAGGTAATGCAGCTATTAGCTTTTTAACCTACCTTAATTCACAAAATAAAGATTTTGTTTTACACGTTTGCGTTTTGGACACAATTAATCCTAAAAAGCTTGAAAAGATTAATGAATTGATTAAAGGTACAAACCATAAGCTTCATATCTCTGATAATCCACTAAAACAATCAGTAGAAATTGCTGCTTCAAATAAGTGTGTTAATCTAAGAGCATCTATTGATGAAACAATAGTGAAAGGATATTGGCATTTAGGTTATGAACTTAAAAAATTTTTATTGCCAGATAGAAAAATTGGACTTTTTGCGCCTGTATCTTCAGGAACAGCACTAGTAGGTATTGTGCAGGGAATGCAGCAAAAGTTACAACACGACTGGTTACTACCTCAAGTTTATGCCTGTCAAACAACTAGCACCCATCCTATAGTAACTGAACTGGAAGGTGGCAATGTTGAATTTATTACACACTCAGAAGAAATATCTTTAGCAGATGCAATTATTGATAAAACAGCTTTAAGAGCACCTCAAATTGTTAAAATAATTAAAGAAACTAGTGGTAATGCATTAGCAATTGAAAATTTTGAGCTTGAAGAGGCTAAATTATTTATTCAGGACAAACAAGGTATTGAATTAAGCTATACATCATTACTTTCAGTAGCTGGCTACTTAAGAACTAAGCAGCAAAATGTTAAATTAGATAGAGCGATTTTAATTGCATCAGGTACTTAATTTTTAAATTCTTATCATGGAGATTGGACTTATAGCTGTATTTTTATGTGAAGGCTTACTAATCTTGTTTGGGCTATATTTGATTTGGTCTTGGTTTACTAAAACTCCATTTTACCCCTCTAAAACAAAACCATTAAATGATCTTATTAAAGATTTAAATATATCAGCAGATACAAACTTTGTAGATATCGGTTCTGGAGATGGAAGAATTGTTGTTTGGGCTGCCAAAAAAGGATTTAATGCTGAAGGTATTGAGTTTAATCCATTTTTAAGTTTAATCAGCAGAGCCTTAATTACACTGAATAGAGTTGGTAAAAATGCACAGATCTTTAATAAAGACTTTAATAATCATAATTTCAGTAAATACAATGTCGCCTATTTATATATCTTCCCTGAACATATGGATAAACTAGAAAACAAACTTTTTAATGAAATGCCGGCAGGAGGAATTGTAATTACCAACACATTTAAATTTACAAATCGTCAACCTAGTTCAACATACAATAGATATTATATTTACAAAGTCTAATTCAGAAAGTCTAATTCAGAATGAATCAATATACTGCAGCTTTATTAGAACAAATTAATAATAAATTACAACAGCAGCCACTAATTTATTTTTGTAAAGAAGCTGACCGAGCAACCGGTCTTGAAGACCTTCTTAAAAACTATTATATTGCTTGCGTTGATGACAGCTATCTAACTCAAAAGCTTGCAGGTAAAATCAAAGTTTTTTGTGCACAACAAGTAAAGACAATTTATCAAACATTCTCTACTTTAAATTTAATTAGCAGTGAGCCATTAAAAAATTGGATAAAAGAGGTTGCACCAAGCGGCTTTTATGCACATTTTTTTCAATTTAATGGACCAACAGCTATAAAAGCCGCTGAACTTGGGGGAGTTGTGCTAAATAATGACTATAAATTAAATCGTAAGTTTGAAGATAAATTAAGTCAATACGAGTTTTTATCTGCAAATAAGCTACCTACACCAAAAACAATAATCGGAAATATATCCGAGTTCGAATATCACTATTTAGCAGAAAATTTAAAAAGCCAGTTTGTTGTACAAATGGATAGAGCACACACGGGATTAGGTACTTTTTTTGTTAAAAATGAAGATGATTTTTTAAATGTACAAAAGCAACTGGCCGGCAATAAAGTAAAATTTTCAATTTTAATAAGTGCACCAACTTATACTATTAACGGTTGTGTTACCCGTAAAGGCATATTTATTGCCGGCCTGCAGTATCAAATTACAGGAATCCCCCAGTTAACTGTTGGTGCTGGTAGCACAGTCGGCAATGATTTTTCTTTTGCTAATGAACTATCATCAGAAATTAAAGCAAAAATCTTTACTTTAACTAAAACTGTTGGAGAACTTTTACAGAAAGAAGATTATAAAGGATTATTCGGATTAGATTTGGTTATTGAAAACAATACAGTGCCATTAATAATTGAAATTAATGCCAGACAAACGGCAAACATTCCATTACAAACACGTTTAGAATTAAAGGCTGGAGTTACTCCTTTAGCATTGATTAATTTGGCAGAATTTCTGGGAGTTGATATTACGGAAAACCCACCAACTGAAATTCTGCCATTAGAAGGTTCTCAAATATTTTTACGCGCTAAAAATGATAATTTTAGAATTAATCATAAATTATTATCCGGGGTATATAGACTACAAAGTGACAACTCTGCAATTGATTGGAACTCTTTACAAGTGAAAGATACTGTAATTTTAATTGATGAAGATGGTGATAAGCCTCTTGTTTGGCAAAAAGACGGCTATAATATAAGTGATATTGACCAAGGGACAGGAGGATTTATCTTGCTGATTCAAAAAGAGGGTAATATACGCAACAAAAGTGATGAGATTGTAAGAATGCAGTTCAATAATAAAATTGTAACAGGTACTGCCGTAAGCCCTTGGATTACCGAAGCACTTAATGCTATTGAAAATATTATTAAATAATTATGACAGAAACAATCAGTCCTACAATCCAACAAGCAATAGATGAATATGCTAATTTAAATTTAGGCGGTAAAAAAGTTACAACTCCATACTATATAAACGATAGACGTAGACGTGACTTACGGGCAATGGTCGGTAAAGGTACTCCCGAAGAAATTGCTATGGAAGCTCAAATCTGGGCAAAACTTAAAGGTGTGAATCTAGCTGATCTTGATGCCTCGCAGATAAAAGAATTTCTATCTAGTAGAAATCTAGGCGTAGACTGCTCGGCATTCATTATCCACATACTTGATCCTTACTACGTTGAAAAGAAAGGTCATCATATTTGGAAAGATATAAAGATTCCAGGTAAAGGGTTAATGGCAAAGCTAAGATACACACTTAGGCCGGTAGAACAGTTGGGAGCAGAGCTTATAACAAATGAAGACAATTCAATTGAAGTTGAACTTAAAGATGTACAACCAGGAGATTTAATACGAAGTAAAGCAAAAAAAACAAATGGTCACCATATTATGCTTGTAAACAAAGTGGTAAAAGATGACCAGAGAAATGTCATAGAAATTGAATACTCACACTCATCACCATACTACGGAAAGCAGAATGGAATTAAAACAGGAATAATTAAAATAGCAGATCTAAATAAACCGTTAAAAGATCAGGAGTGGTTAGAGCTTGATGAACATGGTGTTAACCACACAAAAGAAGGATTTATGCATTTTGTTGAGGATAACGGACTAAGAAGATTAAAAAGCTGGCAGTGATACCGAAATCGCGATAACTATTATCCTATAAATGTTATAGGGATCTTTTTATTGACATAAATCAATTCTAGATGATAATATCTTTTACCTATCACACGGATAGGGATAACTCCATAAGGAGGTCAGTATGAAGAAGGTTCTGTTCCGAGGTCCCGACGACGAGGACAATACCCCTGATCCGCCCGGTGACGATGGCCACATCACCGGTGATGGTATTGATCTCGGCGAAGATTGGGACGACAACGCGCCAGACCCGGACGACGAATAATTTCATCTGACGGCCAACACATTCCTACAGTAGCTTGCTCCTCTAGGAATGCACCCTAAATATATTCCTGATTGTCTAAAAAAGTTCTGTTATTATATAGTAACAATAGTTTATTTATAATTAAGCCGATGGATAAAATTCTATTTTCAGCATTTAAAGAAGACCAGTATCAAAATAACTGCCAAATTGAGATTCAGTATATTGCAGGAAGCTATTTTGACCCAAAAGGAAAGGAAGGAACTGCACACTTTATGGAGCATATTCTTATTAATCCTACCGATCTAGTTAAGCTAAAGAAAAAAGGAGTTAATATAAGCGCTTTTACTAATGATGAACTAGTATACTTTAGTTTTAATGGTCCATATACACAAGATTTTGAGTACGGAATTAGGATGGCATTTGAAAATATTAGAAATATCTTAAAAGGTGACATTGGTAGATTTACTAATGAGGAGATTGAAAAAGAAAGAGAACTAATTAAAGATGAAATAAAAAGATGTGAATCAGATTTCGAGGTTCAAGCATTGCAAGAATTTTATAGAAAGCTGTATACGGCTGATCATCCTTATGTTTTTGAAGATGGCAAAAAAAATCTTGGATCTGAAATAACATTACAAAATATTAATTTAGAAGATTTAAAAACTTTCTTTGAAAATAATATAAAAGAAAAAAACCCTATAGTAAAAGTTTATTATGAAGGTAAAAAAGAAAACTATGATGAGTTAATAAAAGAAATATCAAAGATAATAGAATCTTTTAATTATAGTAGTGCTAACGAGTATCCTTATACACAGTTAGATAAAATCAATACAAATACGATAGACGCCTTTATAGATTTAAATAAGGGTGATAAAAGCTATATGAGAGTTTATATTGCTCACATAAGTGATTCTGAAGAAACTGACCCGTTAGATAAATTATTAGTTACTGCTTGGAGAAGGGGGGTTGGTACAATTGCTTATAAAACTTCTAGAGATATAGGCATTGCGTATCAAATAAATTTGTATACATGGTTACTAAATAAAAAAAGAGTCTTTTTAATACAATTCAGTTTAAAAAACGAAGATGCCGATAATAAATTAAAGAAGTTCGAATCTGTATTGAAAAACAATATTCAAAATTACTTATCTAACGAACTAAAGAGCGTATTAGAAAACTATAAAATAGATACGAAATTATATCCTGTTACTCCTTTAACAAATCTAGATAATGAGATATCACAATATAAAATATATAAAAAGAAAATATATTCTTTAGAAGAGATAAAAGAAAAGGCTACTTTAATATCAGAAGAAAGACTGAAAGGTGCACTCGTAAACATTATAAATTCTCCCTCTCACAAAGTGAAAGTAGTTTGGTAGTTATATGATTACCAAATCAGTGAATATAATGGTAAAAGAGTTTCTTTACTGTCATCTTCCGCAATAATATTAAAAATTCTTTCACCGCACTTTATGCAGTCATAAGCTATTTGATTTTTACCACTTGTTGTTTTGATACCGATAGGTTTTAACATTCCTTTACAACCGTTTTTTCTATCACCAGGAAAGATATCAACATGTTTACCCCAAAGGCAGAAACAGCAATGATCACGGCTTGAAGTTAAGTGAGTTGGAACTTCCTTACCACAGTTATCACAAATAAAGCTTTCATTGTTCTTTGCAAATTTTTTAGTTGTCACTTTTATTAAAAGTTAACAAAAACTATTGATAGCGCACCAATTATAGCTACTAGAAGCAAGCCTGTTGTTAAATGAACTGCAAAATTTCTATTACCCATAACAAACGCATAAGCACTTTTTGCTAAAAAGTTTATAAAGTTAGCAAAACCTAATGCAATAACTGCAGTTTGTAAAGAAACTATGCCGTCGTGAGATAAGGTTGTAAACGCAATAGTAGAAGCTTCCATACCAGTTATACCTGATAATGCAGTCACTCCTACAACAAAGATGTTATTTACATTAAACACTTCTAAAAATTGTATCAAAAACGTTATAACAACAATTATCAAGACAAATTTAATTGCAGGTAGAACAGAAAATGGTTCATATTTTATAGGGATATCATGTTTCTTATTATTCTTTCTGCTTTTAAGTAGATAATAAAAGCTTATCAATAAACCACTAACAAACATCGAACCAAAAGGAATTAATGCTTTAGTAAAAAACAAATTATAGTTAACAAGCATTAAAACACCTAGAGATAAAAAGCTTACCGAGTTTGCTACTAAAGCTGCTGCTGCAAGCTGAATTGAACTATCTTTGTTTTCTTTGGATTTTGATTTTAAAGCAAATGAAATTACAGCAGACGTGGATGAGATAACTCCACTTATTGCTCCTGTAACTAATAATCCACGTCTGCTACCTATCATCCTACTTAAAAAATATCCGAACAAATTTATGCCGGAAATTATTACAACTATAAGCCACAGATCAAATGGATTTACTAAGACGATTTTGGCAATATTGGCATTTTCAACGCCAACATTTAAAAGATTGGCAGCATCTTGAACTGTAAAATTTGTTCTTGGCAAAATAGGGAGTATTACGGCTGCCACTAAGCCAAATTTAATTACATCAATAACTTCTTTATGCTCAATTTTTTGGATTATACTGCCGATTCCTCTTTTTTGAGACAAGAAAAATACCAACATTACCAAAATCACAATAATAAGCCATACTGGCAGCAACTGTGATGTTGTTAAAAAGCCTAAAATAAAAGCGATCAGAACAGCAATTTCAGTAATTAATCCAAAAGCCCGTTTAATCTGAACATTCAAAATATATGCCGAAAGAATAAGTCCGATTACTGCTATAAAGAGTATATAGACTAAAATATGCTGATCAATCTTATAGAAAATTCCGGCAATACCACCAAGTAAGCTCAAAATAGCGTAAGTTCTAACACCACCAATTCTTCCTTTTTCTTTCTTTGTAGCTAAAATCTTTCCTTCTTTTTCAATCTCTCGGGTTTCAGTTTCTAAGCCTAAAACTGCCCCAAATAAAATTGTTAAAAGGATTTCTAAGAAAAGCTGAACTTCATTACTCATACAAATAGTATAATCAAACTCGTATGGAAAAGATAGTAATTATAGGCGGGCTAACAGCTTCAGGCAAAACAGCACTGGCAGTTAAACTTGCAAAAAAATATAACGGAGAGTTAATAAATGCGGATTCTAGGCAGATATATAAATATCTGGACATCGGCACTAATAAAGATGGAATTATTACCACAGAACAAGGCAGCTTTATTGATAAAGTTCCTATTCATTTGGTGAGTTTTTTAGAACCTAACCAAAGATACAGCGTTTACGACTTTAAAAGTGATGCTATTAAACATATTGAAGATATTTTATCTCGAAAAAAACTACCGATAATAGTTGGCGGAACTGGGCTATATATTGATTCTATAATTAAAAATTATAAGCTTGAAACTACCTCCAGTTCCGCTCCTAGAGCAGAATTAGAATCTAAATCACTACCAGAACTTCAACAAATTGCGAATCAAGACTATCCGGAATCATACCTAGCACTTAATAAAAGCGATCAGTCCAATAAAAGGCGTTTAATCAGATTAATCGAAAGACAAGGTATAAATAATATAAGCAAGGAGCAATCTCAATACGAATACTTATTCTTGTACCCTAAATATACGTGGAAAGAGTTATTAGTAAAAATAGAAACTAGAGTAGAAGGGATGTTTAAAGAAGGCCTAGTAGCTGAAACAAAAAGAGTTTTAAATTTAGGATTTTCCAAAAATAGTGTTGCACTTCAGGGAATTGGGTACAAACAGGTAATTGAATACTTGGAGGGCAATTTTAATTCACAAAAATGTATTGATTTGGTTAAAATTGCCCACAGACAATATGCTAAACGGCAAAGGACATGGTTTGAAGGCAAGTCTCGAAATTACGACCTAAATATAATTGGTAATTTTGAAGATGCCGTAAGAGCAGTAGATAAATTTTTAATCATCTGAAGAACTTTCACCATTTATAATTTCTTCTAAATCTTTAATCATATCTTCAAAATCTTCACCTTCTATGCCGTGAATAACCGCACCTTCTTGTAATGTATCAAAATCTGCAATCATACAATTTACACAATGAAGGCCATAATCATAGGTTAAAGGTTCAACAAGTTCTGGATATTTTTGGACCAGTTCACTCATTGGCATTAACGGATCAATTTTTTTCCATTCTTTGTTATTTTCTGCCATATACTTTCAAGTTTCTTTTGTACTTCGGAAGGATCATCTTTGGAAACAATTCCGATATTGACTTTATCCCAATCGTACACTTCATTTGCCATTTCTACAACTTCCGAGAAATCAAGCTTTTTAACTAATTCAATAAAGTCAGTCGGTGTTAGAAATTCTTTATGATATTCGTACTCATTTTCCTGATCCATAATCCAATTAAGTACATTGCTTGGCGAATCGTAGATCATTAACTCAGTATCTACAATTCTTTTTTGTCTAGTTTTAAAAACAGTATCAGCAACTTTTGCACTTTTGATTTGATTTATTCCATCGTAAATTTCTTGTAACACCTGTTCTAAATATTGAGGCTGAAATGAAGTTTCAATAATTGTAAAAGCTCTATTAAAATAGTCCCAGCCGTATGCCGAAACCCCGTATACAATTCCTAGCTCTTCTCTTAATCTTTTCCACAATATACTTTGCTGATACTGGCCAGATGCAGTTAATGAAGACAAGAACGGTAACTTAATTCGCTTTGTCTGTAAAGTTTTTTTAAATTCCGGACGCGGAAAAGTTAAAGTTAAATAATACTGATCTAAATCACCTTTTTGTACAGTATTCATTTTAAATTTTGAATACTCTGGATATGTCTTTTGAAACTTTCTTACCGGCTTTTTGGCAAACTTTCTATCTTTTAAATCTGTATAAAAATACTTTTTAAGATATTTTTCGGCTTTATCGTATTCAAAATTACCTACAATAAATACCTTTATATTCTCGGGTACATAGTATTTTTTATGATGCTTAGCAATATTCTGTTTAGTAAATCCTTTAACATTAGTTTCGGTGCCAATAACATCAAAACTATACGGCGTATTGTTATTCAAATATCTATTATCAATTATATTTCTATAAATTTTAAAATCTACAGAATCAGCTCTAGTTTTAAGTTCATCAACAATAATATCTTTTTCTTTAACTAAATCTTCTTCTGTATGTAAAGGGTGGAATACAAGCTGAGATAGGTAAAATAGAGCATCTTCAAAATATTGACAAGGATAGTGGCCGTAATAGCTAGTCTGAGCCGACGAGGTGTAGGCATTAGAGCTGCCAGAAATACTGTTGTTAAATTCATCTACTTTTTCCCAAGACGGCATTTCCTTAGTGCCATCAAAAGGTAAATGTTCAACCATGTGGGAAATGCCGTTAATCTCAGCAGCTTCATCTAGGGCACCAACTTCTACATCTACAGATATGTCTACAGAATGAACCTCGGGTCTTTGATATAAAACACAGGTTAATCCATTGGGCAAAACGATTTTTTTATAGTCTATATTGTGAGCCATAAATTCAAAAACTTTCAATTATACCACCTATCAAACGTTATTGAATTTGTAGTATATTAATAGTAGATGTATTGTAGCCAATAAAATTAATAACTATGAAAATTCAAAACTTTGGGACAGGAGCAGTTTTTAAGTGGACAAAAGAATATTTAGTTCAAGTTCTTACAGATGGAGCTAATCCAATTGTTACAGATCCGCTTTTAATTAACGCATTAAATAAAATTGACCGAAAAGACTTTTTGCCCGACACACTTAAAAATCAGGCATATAACGATGTTGAGCTAGAAATCGGATATAGTGAAGTACTTAATAAGCCTACGATTATTGCTCAGATGCTTGCGCTTTTAAAGCCAAAATATGGCGGAAGGTACTTAGATATTGGAACAGGAACAGGTTACTCAGCCATGATTTTGGCTTTTGTAGCAGGAGATGAAGGTCATGTTTATACTATTGAAAGAGTCCAGTGGTTATGGGAACAGGCTTCTACTTATGCAAAAAAATATAAGGATATCAATAATATTGATTTTTTGTACCGAGATGGCATGGATGGCTTACCTCAAAAAGCTCCGTTTGATGGGATTCATATAGCATTTGCACTTGAAAGTGTGCCAGAAAATCTAAAAATGCAGCTTAAAGTAAATGGAGGATTATTAGTTTGCCCAACCACAGATATGAACTTACGTGTAATTCAAAGAACAGCTATTGATCAATACGAAGAAGAGATTGTTCCAGGCTTTATTTTTAACAAAGGCAAAGTCGGCCTTGCATAATTATGGAAATACCTGCAACCTTTGCAATTGCCGGTTTAACAAGTATTTTATACTGCATATTTTTTTGGTCAGCTTCTCTTAGATATAAAAAAACATGGCTAACTGACATCGCCTGGAGTTCAGGGTTTTTTGTTGTTTATCTTGTAGTTTTATTAATCAACGCTAATTTTAGCTTTAAACAAAATCTGATCTTATTGATGCTATTCTTGTGGGGCTTTAGACTCACGTTCTACCTTGTAGTCAGAAACTTAAATAAAAATCAGGAATTCGAATATCAAAAACTAAAAGAAAAATGGGGTAAAAGGATTTTAAGCGGGACACCGTTACTAGTATCTTTATGGCAGGCATTAGGGTTATTCCTTGTAAGCGCTCCTGCAATTTTAGTTTCAACATATAAAGAGGTTACTCAAATTGAATTTTACGATATTTTGTTTAGCGGATTATGGTTGGCGGGATTTTTCTTGGAAAGTTTTGCCGACCTAGAATTATATAAATTTAAGAAAAATCCCGCCAACCAAGGAAGAATCTTAAAAGAAGGCCTATGGAAATATTCTCGACACCCAAATTACTTTGGCGAGATTCTAATGTGGCTAGCAATATTCTTTTTAATATTACCTGTTCCCAATGCCGTTTTTACAATAATATCGCCGATCTTCTTAGCTGTTTCCTTATTAAGATTTACTGGAGTTAAAGTTGTAGAAAAACGTTTCCAATACGACCTTGAATATACCTCGTATGCTAACTCTACAAATAAAATTCTACCTATACCTAGAACTAATACGCAGAATACAGAAAACATCGTATAATCAGAGTAACCGTTGATAGCAAAGGAGAATAACGTGGCAGAGAAAGTCATGGAGTTCTTAAGTGAACACACGTTTGCACTGGCACTACGGACGGCGACTGGGCAGGAGCAACATTTGCAGTAGTTGCTTTCAGCTACTGGCTGTCGCGACGAACTGTGTTCACTTATACTAAACAACGTTAGCTAGAGGCGGGCTTTCAGCCCGGCGTCCAACCGTCTAACCTCCTCTTAACATTAAATTCATATATCTAAGTTAAAAATAGATTGTGTATAATCATTACATATTATTTATATTTTTACTGATAATATATGCAACTACAGCCATATACCGGATTAATTTTAGGATTAGCGATCTTGGTGCTTCCCCTTTTAGCCAATTTATATTTTAAGATTCCAGATTTTAAAAGAGTCTTAACAAATTTTTTAAAAACATATTCGGTTGCTGGCTTAGGCATTTTATTTTTAAACTCTTTTATTTTAGAAAGAGGAGACTGGAGTATTGCTTCACGATATTTATCTAAAATAAATATAGGTATAATCCCAGTAGAATTCTTCTTATTCTTTTTTGCAGTACCATTTGCAGGTGTAGTGCTGTACGAAATCATTAATTTAAAATATAAAGAAAAAAGGATAGCTCTAGACAATTCATTCTTTTACTTATTTGCTTTCACTTTCTTTGCACTTAGCATAATTACAGCAAATCACTCATATACCACCAATGTATTCTTTTTAAATGGAGTTCTAATGCTGGTTGTTAGCTACTTTAAGAATGCTAATGTATTTTTAACAAAGAACTTTTATATCTTTACATTACTTTCACTAATCCCATTTATTATTATAGATGCAATCTTAACAATGACACCGATTCTTACATATAAGAGTGCATCAATTATTGGCTTTAAGATTGGAAGTTTAGCTATTGAAGATTTCCTTTTAATATTTTTCTTAGGATCCGCCTTTTTAACAGTATATTACCTATTTAAAAAGAGAAGTTAAGAGGCCAACAACTTCATAAATTTGAAGGTAAATATTGTATACTAAACTTCATGGATACTGAGACATTCCCTACAGAGTTTAGGTCTATTCACAAACGAATACTTCAAATTGATCCTATTGAATATTCAAAAACAAGGCATTATCTAAAAGGCTATACATCCAAGATATCACCGTATTTAACTCATGGAGTTGTCTCTACAAAAGAAGTTGCATACACGGTACTTCACCGATACAACAAGCAAAAAGCTTACAGCTTTATATTTGAGCTTGCCTGGCGTGAATATTACTACATTATCTGGAATCATTTAAAAAATATTATTGAAGAGGATATTGATCAAGAACAAACAGGTGTAATCCATAAAAAGATGATTAAAAATATTCTTAATACTTCAACGGGAATTAAGGTTATTGATAATGCGATAACCAGGCTACATAAGGAAGGATACATTCACAATAAAGAGCGTACGTGGATAGCAAGTTTAGTATGTAATATAGGTAAATCTCATTGGAAATTACCTTCTAAATGGATGTATTACTATCTCCTAGATGGAGATATCGCAAGCAACACACTAAATTGGCAAAATATTGCAGGAACGTTTGACAGTTCTAAAATCTACTTTAATCAAGCAGAGATAAATAAATATAGTGATTCACAGCAGTTTGAAACGTTTATAGATAAACCTATTAAAGAACTTAAAACAATACGTGTTCCAAAGGAGCTACAGGACCTGGAAAAAGATTTCGAATTAGCTACTCAATTACCTAAATCTGAAATTATAGAGCTTGATCCTGCAGCTCCTATATTGCTTTACAGTATCTGGAATTTAAATCCAAACTGGCGTAAGGAAGAAATAGAAGCTCAGCGGATTTTAGTACTAGAACCTAGTCATTTCAATAAGTATCCAATAAGCCCACAAAGAGTTGAATTCATTCTAAGTTTGGCTAAAAATATACCAAATCTAAAACTCTTTGTGGGTGAAATCAATGAATTAAAAGGATTAAACCGCAGTAAAAACGTTGCATCAATACAACATCCTACAACTGAACATTGGCCGGGAAAGAAAGATAAGCCTGAACTGTTCTTTGAACAGGTAAATAACAAGTTAAGATCATTTACAGATTTCTGGGAGGAAGCTCAAAAATTTTTCGATGAGCTAAGCCTTTAATTGTCAAAAGTGCCTTCAATCTTTATACTGTATAGAGCACTATGACTATAAAGAAACTGTATAAAAAATTTATCATAATTGCCCTCATTATTGCTTTAGGGTTTACTCCTTTTATAAATATTACTCCGCACGCACAAACCTCAGAAGAAATTCAAAAAGAGATCGATGAGAAAAATGAGGAGCTTAATCAGACTAAAAGCGATATTGACAACTTAAAAAATCAAATAGAGCAAGGTAAAAATGTTATTGCTAATGCAGAAGAGGGTATTCCTAAGCTTCAGGCAGAATTAGAATCGGTACAAAAAGAACTTGAACTTAATGTTAAAGAGCTTGAACTTCTGAAAAAAGAAAATGAACTTAAAGAAAAAATAAAACAGAAATTGATAGTTGAACAACTAGGAGCTTTGCAGTCATCTTATCAGCAATGGAGGATCAAAAAAGATAACTTTGCTACAAGTGCTCAACTAGATGATCCTAGAATGAACAATATGGGTACATTTTTATCGTCAAAGATTCTAGGCTACAGTGATGATGAAATAAAAGAAGTAGCAGGAGTAATAGAAGAGCTAAACAGTCAGATCGATGCAAGCGAAACAACTGTGGGAAGCCTTGAACAAAAAAGAAACGAACTTGAACAGAAGAAAAAAGAACTTGAGGATGCTATTTCTTACTATAATTCGGTTATTGCATACAACGCATACAGCATATCTAGTTTAGAAGAGAACGTAAGCAGACTTCAGAATGCAATTTCTACATTATCACAAGAGCAAAGAGATGCTTTATTAGAAGAAGCCAGATTAGCTCAGGAAAATGGTGGTGGTGGCCAAAGTGTTGGTGGCTGCGGTATATATGATGATAACAATGCTGATAATAATATTTATATTTGTGGCCTTGGAAATGACTTTCAACAAGGACATCAGGTAGGAATGAGCCAGTGGGGTGCACATGGAATGGCTTACAATGGATTTAGCGCAGCTCAAATTCTTACAACATATTACACAGGAGTATCAATTGTTGGCGGGTACGAAAATACAACTGTTAATATTGATGGATATGGATCTAGAAGTATAGAAGATTATGTTGCAGGGCAAGGTGAAGTTCCTGCAAAAGCCTGCGGAACAGCGCAGCAAGTGGCCAGTAATCCCAGTAAGTATGTAATTGATAACCCTAACTTCTTATGGGATTGCTGGCCGGAAGAAGCCATTAAAGCTCAAGCAATCGCATTTAGAACCTATGGCGTATATCATGCAGGTTTTATGTATAACGATGCAAGGTCTCAGGTATATAACGGCTCACAAAATTCCAGATGGGCTGCTGATGAAACTAAAGGTCAAATTCTTATGTATGGCGGACAAATTATTGAAGCACTATATTCTGCCGATAACAATCAAGGTTTTGGTACTGCCGATAACGATACAATGTTCCAAAGCTACAATGGAAGTGGTACTGCTTATGGGTATTTAAGGGCGGTAAACGATACTCCTTGGGCAACTCCAATGCCTGGACAATACAACAGAAATTGGGGATTTAAAAGCAACACTTATACTATGGATGATATAAACAATATGATGGACTATGTTGCTAATAACTCGTGGCGATTTGGAGGCTTTAGCGGCTATGTACAAGGTATGAAAAATCAGCTTGGAGGTAAAGTTGTTACACTAACATTTGAAAGAGATCCTTCTTTAAGAGTAAAGAAAGTATGGTTTAAGACAGTAAACGGCAACCAAGCTGTTATGGGCGGATATTGGTTCACATATATGTGGAATTTATATACAAACGACCATAATATTCGAAATCAAAACGGCTCTATGGATTGGCTCTGGAGTCAAACCTTCTTCTTACACATAACTTAATTAGCTTAGCTGATAATTCGGAGCTAATCTTCTTTGTATAAATTTATATAATTCTCCAACCCAGAATATAAGTGAAGAGAGTAGAAATATTAATACAAATACAGATGGATCTACATATTCAAAACTCAACAAGTTTTGAAAGAATGGAGTATAAACAGCCAATATTGTAAGCAGTATTGAGATCACTAAATCAATTATTGCTAATCTATTACTAAATATTCCTATTGTAAATAAAGATTTTGTAAACGATCTTAAGTTAAATACATTAAATCCTTGCGTAAATGAGAGTGCTAAAAATGCAACAGTCCTTGCAGTATTTATACCTTGATCTAAATATGCAACAAAAAAGCCAAGCGTTAAAATTATCATAAAAACAGACATAGCAATCACAAATATTATTGTTTTCTTTGTAAGAATGCCTTCGTTTTTCTTTCTTGGTTTTTGATTTAGCGCAGTTCTGTGATTTTTTTCCATAGCTAGAGCAAAATCACCAAGTCCATCGGTAACAAGATTTAGCCAAAGAATTTGTCCCGGCAAAAGCGGTAACGGAAACCCTAAGAGCATAGTTACTAAAATTGTTATTTGCTCTGCAACATTTGTTGTAATTAAAAAAGTGCTGGAACGCCGCACATTATTAAATACAATCCGGCCTTCTTCAACAGCTCTAACTATTGTTGCAAAATTATCGTCAGCTAAAATTATTTCACTAGATTCACGAGCTGTATCTGTGCCAATTATTCCCATAGAAATTCCAACATCTGCTTGTTTTAGAGCAGGGGCATCATTAACACCATCTCCTGTCATAGCTACAATATGCCCCTGCTCCTGCAGCAACTTTGCAATACGCAGCTTCATATTTGGTGTCAGTCTAGAGAAAACATTTACTTGATTTACTACTTTAGCAAATTCACGTTTACTTAAATCATTTAGCTCAGCTTCTGTAAAAGCAATTTCATTTTCTTCAGCTATTCCTACCTCTTTAGCAATTGCCAATGCAGTATCTTTATGATCGCCTGTTAGCATAATTACCCTAATACCCGCCTTTTTTGCATCGGCAACTGCTTCTATAACTTCAGGTCTTGCAGGGTCTTTCATTGCTGTTAAACCTGCAAATACTAAATTATCTACTTGCTCTGTCGATGACTCTTTAAAAGCTAAACCAATAACTCTGTAAGCTTGTTTACTCAAAGACTTAATTTGATTTTCAATTTCTTTAATTTTTGCTTCATCTAATTTCTCTGCTTCTCCATTCTTTAGAATATAAGATGAATTTTTTAATAATATTTCTGGTGCACCAACTACATATAACTCTTGAGCAGAATCGTGAATGTTGACTAAAGTTGTTCTATATTTAGTGTCTGTGCTAAAAGCGGAATCGTGAATTACCTTTTCTGTAATTATATTTTCAACATTTGCCTTAAGCGCCATTACTTTTAAAGCTGCTTCTGTTGGATCTCCAATAATATCTGCGCCCTTTCTATTTAATTTTATTTGAGAGCTATTCGATAAATATGCAATTTTTAAAAGTTTTAAAAGCTCTTTATCCTCTTGAACACTGTATTGCTGTTCATTCACAGTAAAATCACCTTCAGGGTTCCACCCTTTGCCTGTTATAGAGATCTCCTTTCCATTCGGCAAGACTACTTTTTCAATACTCATAATGTTTTGCGTCAGTGTGCCTGTTTTATCAGTTGCAATTACATCGACTATTCCTAAAGTTTCAGTTGCTTTTAAATCTCGAACTATTGCTTTTTTCTTTGCCATTCGATTAGCTCCAATAGCAAGTACAATTGTAAGTACAGCAGGTAAGCCTTCCGGAATAGCAGAAACTAAAGAAGCAACTGAGAATAAAAATATCTCCTGGAATTCATTATTGTGAATAAAAAAACCGACAAAGAAGATTAATATTGAACCTACTACAGCTGTTATACCCATCTGTTTAGCTAAAACATCTGTAATTTTCTTAAAATGAGAATCACCTTTTTCAATCGTTTTGATATCAGATGCGATTTGTCCAATTAAGGTAAATTCTCCTGTATTTACCACCACTGCTTTTGCTTTACCTGCAACACAAAGGGTACCCATCCACGTCATATTTTTTCTATCTCCAACAGAAATCTGTGTAGCTAGAACTTGTGTATTTTTATCAACACTTACTGATTCTCCTGTTAGTGAAGATTCTAATGTTCTAAAGTTATCGACTTCAATGAGCCTGGCATCAGCAGGAATTTTATTTCCCTCTTCAATTAAGATGACATCACCGGGAACTAAGTTTTTTGCATTTATTTGTATAACTTCGCCATCTCTAATTACTAATGCAGATTGAACAACAAGGTTTTTTAAAGCTTTTATAGAGTTTTCAGCACGATATTCTTGTATAAAACCAATTATTGCATTTATTACCATTACAGCTAAGATCACAACTGTATCTGTAAAGTGATCAGTTAAATACGAAATTATTGCAGCAGCAAACAAAATTACAATCAGGATACTTTTAAATTGCGCTAATAAGATCCCTAATATACTCTTTTCAGTATGATCCTTTATTTCATTTAAACCGATATGTGTTAATCGGGCATTGGCATCTAAATTTGAAAGTCCTTTTTCTGAAGTTT
The DNA here is from genome assembly GCA_030834985.1 of Candidatus Dojkabacteria bacterium. Taxonomy (GTDB): domain Bacteria; phylum Patescibacteriota; class Dojkabacteria; order J137; family J137; genus Brojett037. The sequence goes on along the minus strand of JAUQWV010000001.1, from coordinate 84,427 downwards.
GAAGCTCTGTATAAATCTGACTAAGCTTTTTTGAATGAGGCAAGACAAGACTATTTTCGACCATCTAAGTTTTTTAATAATTCTAGAAATTATACTTAAAAACCTAGTCTTTGAAAAAGTTTTGTCCCGACTTTAAAGTCGGGACGACAGGAGTGGGAAATCTTTAGGTGTCGCTCAAGGTGTTTTCGAGAATTCCTTGAGCTAAACTACGCGCCTCAGCTTCCCAAAGCGCGTTCCCTAAATGTATCGGTTCTGGATAGTGCGCCAAAAACCTTTGTGCCGCAGCTACTTTATGCTGCTGAGAAGGTTTAAACCCTTCAACCTCGCCTTTCATTACAAAGTAAAGCGCTATCGGCGAGAGAGTTTCAACCGGCAGCATCATGCTATTGCTTTCTATGGCAATAGCCCTTTTCGCATTGCCAGTCGCACCATCTTCCCACCTTCCTTTTATAGCAATGAGTGGAAACATTGTTTTCTCCCTAAATACCCATTGGACGATGTGTATATTTTATCATACTATAGGGCCTTAGCCAAGCAATTACTAAGCCCATTAAGGATTTCTTGTCTGTTAAAACCTTTGCCTAAGAAGAGCAGAGCTGTCATTTTAGGCTCATTTTCTTTCCAAGGTTCAAAAGTTAATTCAGTTCTAGAACCTACATATTGCATTAAATACTTCTGATCATTAGCCGGACCATTTACTAAGTTAGCAAAGCCTTTCGACCTTACAACACCTTTATCTAGGTTTTTATAGAACTCAACTAATTTTTTATAATCAACCGGCTTTGTTGTTTTGAAAAAGATCTCTTGAACCGGTTCGTGCTCATGATCGTGTTCTTTGCCCTCATCGGCTTCGTCCTGATACTTATCATAATCAAATTCAGAAGTATCCATTATTAAGTCAAGAGGAAGATCATCTGTAATTTCTAAAATTTTAGCTTTAGAATTTATACCTAAAATTGCAGATTTAATCCTATCTAATTCTTTAGTATCTAAACCAGCAATTTTAGAAATCAAAATAATATCGCTTGTTGCAATTTGTTCAGTTGCAATATCGTAATTATCCATTGTGTAGTCGTAATTAACAGCATCTACAACACATAATATAGAATCTAATCTAAACTTTTCCCGCAAGATTGGAGAATAAAAAGTAAGTAAAACCTGTAATGGATCAGATAAGCCTGAAGCTTCTATTAAAACATATTCAGTATCAGGCTGGTAGTTCATTATTTTATCTAAAGCTCCTACAAAATCTTTTTTTGCAACACAACACATGCAGCCATTTGGAATTTCTATAATCTCTTCATCATTTGTTTTAAGAAAGTTGCTTTCCAATGCAATATCACCAAATTCATTCAAAATCACACCAATTTTTACTTTAGTATTTGTTTTAATTATGTGATTTAACAAAGTTGTTTTACCTGATCCTAAAAAACCAGTAACAAGTGTAATTGGAATGTTACTCATAAGAAAAAATGATAACTAGTTACATAATAACATCAGAGGAACAATTAAGCCGCCCCGAAGCTTCGGGGCGGCTTAAAACTCTATTCTATAAACTCAATTTATTTTACCTTCGGTGGTTTTGCTGCCGCAGCATCTGCTGCCATATTTACCCATATATTTAAATCTTCATTACTAATATTAGATGGATCTTCAGCCATTACAACATTAGGCATTGGTTTTTCACCCATCATCACCTTCTTAACACCTGACATTCCTAAAGCTTTTTCATAATTTTCTTTTCCAACACTCAAAGTAAGACCACGGCTATTCACGCTAGCTACCATGTTTCCATTAATGCTAAAAGTTAATCCGCCAAAAAGAGATCTTTCACCAACTCCGTTTCTAGAGCTTAGTATTGATCTTACTCGTCCTGCTAATGCTTCATCGTATGCCATACATTTTTCGTTAAAAAATAATGAATTATTATTTATTGTCGCAGAGAATTAAGAATATATCAAACCACTCGGCAAAAGCTCTTTATACCTTTGAACTTTTTGTTCCATAGTCAATAGTGCATATCTAGGTGAAGGAGATGGCAAAGTTACAAGATTTACCTCAGGAAACTCTGTAACTAAATTCTTAAACGCTTTCTTGTATAGGTTTTCTACAAACCTACTTGTAAAAAAGATTGTATTAAGATGATTAGTGCTAACAATATCGTTTAGTTGAGGATTGTAAACAATATTTATTAAATTATTATCAGAACTATTATCATTTGATCTTTCACATTGATAAATAATATCTGCTATTCCTATCCCTAAACTTGTAAACAATTTCTTTCTATCTTCTTTACTTTCTAAGGATAATTCATAAACCTTACTTATAATTGGCCAAAGTTGATTTCTTTTGGTGCCATAAAACCAATCATAACCTTTATCTCTAATAAGTTGTTTTGAAGCAAAACTACCCAACAGCAAATATTTAATATCTTTTGGTATAAAACTTTGAAAAGGATGTGTTTCTATCATTGGAATTTATTTACTCTACAGAATATATTTGTATTATATCTTAGCGCGTTATAGATTAAAATGTACATATATGAGTAGAGTATATAGCTTGATTTCTATCACCTTAGCATTATTGGGTATTACAATACTCGTAAATTTATATTCATTATCTACAACAACTCAGCGTTCATCTATAACTACTCAAGATAATTCCAATATATTAGGCACAAGTACAGATGTTTTTAATTTAAAGGTTTTAACAATCGGAGTTAATCCTGAGGAAGATGAAGAAACTTTAGTTGAGAAATTTTTTGGTAATCACGAGCAAATTGAAGAAGCTACATTTGATAGAGCAGTAGAAGCGTTTGAAAGATTATCAGATGGGAAAATTCAATATGAGATTGTTCATCATTTAAATATCGATACATTTCCTTTACTACCTAATGGTCAACCTGTCTTTAATATGGATACTTACGCTCCATGTGCAGGCGGAGCTACTCCTGAACAAGCAGCATACTGTGATGAAAGAAAATGGCAGTTTAGTTATACAAAATTTTTTGATGATTACAATATTTGTGATGTAGCAAGTATGTATGATGTAGATGAGATATGGATGCTGACTCCACCATTTATTGGTAAATGGGAAAGTCTTTTTGTTGGCCCCATTAACGCTTATTTTATTAATGGAGGAAATGAAATTAATTTAAACTGCGAAAAACTTTATCCGGTGATGGGGCCAACATATGATAGGCCTGAAAATCTTCTTCATAATTTTTCTCACAGAATAGAATCTAATATTGTGTATCTCTTTTCTAATATTATTGCTTCAGAATCAAATAATTATTGGAGAAGATTTATGGGGTTTGATGGTCAGCCTTTAGGATGTGGAAATGGTCACTTTCCTAAAAACTTTAGATTTGATTACGATTATGGGAATCCCACACCAGCGGTTTCGATTTGCCCAGATTGGGCAAATTTTCCAAATTTTAACGGTGCAACAACTAATGTAGGATGCGCAGTATGGGGTTGTGATGATCCGGGGTGGCAGGAATATTGGTTTGGATTTATTCCAGCTAATAGCGGTCAAACAATTTTGCATAATGGAAGTAACGAACCGTTATTAATCGAAAATAATTGGTGGACATATTTACTGAATCCTTACGAATCTATAAATTTTGTTCAATATTCTTCAGATCCTGGTGAAGTAAATACAACCTGCCAAAGTTTTACATACTCGGAGTGGGGTAGTTGTTTAGGAGGAATAGAATCGCGAACTGTGTTGACTTCAAATCCTTATGGCTGTACAGGCGGCACTCCTAATTTAACAAGATCTTGCGGAGTGCCGCCTGTATCACACAAAAATAAAGGCGACTTTAATAATGACAGCATTATAAATCTTTCTGACCTTAGTATCTTAGCTACTTATTGGGGGCAAAATAATTCTGTTGCAGATACAAATAATGATGGAGTAGTGAATATTTCTGATTTAAGTATTTTAGCAAGCTACTGGTTAAGTAATTTTAATTAATTATCACTGCCAACAAGTGATTTCGATTTAATAAACTTATACTCATTTCTATAGTATTCGTACAAAAACTGACCAGCCCAGCCAGCATAGCCATTAAAATAACTTTGAAGCCATGCTCTCATCTTTTTGTAGTTAGCTTTTGAATCTACTAAATATAAATCTATCAGTATCCTTTGTACCCAAACATCTAAAGGTGTTACATTATCAAATCCTAACGAATATTGAAGAATTGCATCTGCAACTTTTTCACCAATACCTGGAAATTCTAATAACCATTTAATAATCTCATCTTCATTATTTGATAGTTTTTGACCTTCTACAAATAACTTTTGTGCGGAATCTTTAAGATATCTTGCTCTGTAACCAGCTTTTGTTTCCAACAAGGTTTCTAGTGGAGCTTGTGCAATACTTTCAACACTTGGGAATAAATTAAAAGTGAGATTATCAACAGTAACTTGCTTACCTAAACTTCGTGAAAGATTCCGCACAATCCTTCTTATTGAATTGATATTATTGTTGGCCGATATAATATACGAAATTAAAGTCTGATCAAAATCTTGTTTTAGAATTCTTAAGTTTGGATATTTTTTTATAGAAGCATCTACCCATTCATCCTTGTTGATTTGAGTAAGTATCTTGTTGTAATCAACGCCAAGTCTTAGATATTGCTTTATAAAGTCAAAATTATCTTTTTCAGGATAAGTCTGCCAGTATAGTTTGTTTTCTTCTTGCTTGAGTTTTACAACTTTATCTACAAAAAAGCCGTAAAACGTTCCATCAATTAAATCCCAATTGAAGCTTTGACCGCCTAAAAGAGTTTTTTCTAAATTATAGTTGTGTAGTTCGATTTCATTCACACACGTATTATAAACCTAGAATCAGTGAAGATTAGAGAGATTCTAAATATTGCTTAAGCACAACTACATGGTTTACATTCGGATCTCTTGCTGCAAAAACAAGCGTTAAATGCTTATCTTTAGCTTTAGCACGTTTTATTAATTGCTGTGCAGCATCTGAAGATTTTAATTCCGTAAGATAGCGCTTAGTGAATTCTGCAAATTTAGCAGGATCATGAGCAAACCATTTACGAAGCTTCATACTTGGTGCAACATCTTTACACCACTCATCGATATTAATATCCTTTTTAGAAATACCTCGTGGCCATAAACGATCAACCAATACCCGATAACCATCAGTGAGCGCTGTAGCTTCGTATGCGCGCTTAAGAGTGATATCCATAACTTAATAGTAGCACTTGAATATCGTTATGTAAATTAGAGGAAAAATTTGACCCTAAAGAAACCATTTTACAACTCAGCCATTGAAAGCTTAACAGAATTAGGTTCTTTAATAAAAGCTTTTAATCTTCAATCTACATTTATCAATCTTAATACCTACTAGTAATACAACTAAAGAGGTACACAAGTATTATAATTGATAATAATTAAGTTTTTTTCAAATATGTCAGATAGAGAAATTTTAATAGAAATAATGAAAGGTGAAAAACCTTTAAAAGATGAGTTTACAATTTATACAGGAGATGTAAGAACTTTTCAGTTTTTAAGAACCGATGGTAAAAAATTTATGGAGGAGAATAGTTTAGGTGGTGGTAATCTTGCAATCGCACTAATATCTGTAACTGTTTTAGGTTTAATTGCTAAGACTTATGTGATACTCGCAGATAAAGTGTGCATGAATAGTCAGGGTGACATAAATGAAACTGATGCAATACAAAAACTTTTAAGAGCTAAAGTGAATAATTGGAATTATAGCGATAAACAAATTTTAGAATTTTGGAAGAGAATAAGACATAGATTGATTCATGTAGCATTTCCTAAAGCCAAGATAGTTCCAGATGAGGCAAGCACTTATATTGAATTACAGAATAAAATAATAACAGAAAAGCAAAACCCTTTTAGTTTTGATAGTAAAGATGTTTTATGGGTGAATTGTGATGTACTTTGGTATTGGACAATGGAAATTAGAAAACAGATTATCACAGATTTAGAAAATAATGAGTACACTGATGAAAAAATAAAAGAAGCAATTAAATTTATTAAAAGTAAATGAAAAACGGCGTTAAAAACGGGGAAAATACACAATTTAATTCTAATAACCAACCAAGTGGTGAGGCTAAGTCGGAAGGGTGGAAAAGAAAAAAATCTGCACAGGCGTTTATGGATAAAGTAATGGAATATCAAGAATTATCATTAGAAGAATTTGAGAGAATAGAAAAAGAGGCAGAAAAATCAAAAGCTAAATATACAATCAGAGATGTTATGGCAATTAAGTATGTTTCAAAAGGTTTAAAAAGTGATAAATTCCTATTAGATTGGGTTGACAGACATGTGAGTAAGGCACAGTTCAACAAGGAAGATGAGAATCAAAAAGAACCTATATCAAAATACATTATAGAAATTGTTGAACCAAAATATAGCCAGGAAGAGTTTAGAGCCTTAAGTGAAAATAAGGTTTGAGAAAAGTGGCATACCCGTAGTATATTATTTAGAGATTTAACCCATTTAATATATAAATATATGGAAACCAACCTTTTAGTTGCTTTATCAAACTTAGTTCAAAATCCTATCACAGATATACTTGCAACTTACAATTCAAGCAATAGAATTAATAATGTTGGTGAGGCTTTAGAATATTATGTTAGAGATTTATTTTGCAATACTGTTGGAGAATCTGATTCAAATATTGAAAACAAAATATTAACCCACAGTCAATATTTTTCATACATTGGCAATCAAAATAATCCACCAGATGTAATGATAAGAGGTGGAGATGCAATTGAAGTTAAAAAAATTGAAGGGGTAAACTCTGGTATAGCATTGAACAGCTCATATCCTAAAGATAAATTGTATGCAGACAGCCCAATGATAACAAATGCGTGCAGAACTGCTGAAAACTGGACCGAAAAAGATTTATTGTATGTTGTTGGAGTGATTAAAGATTCAAAGTTGAAAAAACTTTGGTTTGTTTATGGAGATTGTTATGCTGCAAATAAAGAAGTCTATGAGCGAATTAGCAATAAAATTTCTCAAGGATTAAATGAATTAAAAGATGTAGAATTTGGAGAAACTAATGAATTAGCAAGAGTCAACAGAGTTGACCCGTTGGGTATAACTTACTTAAGAGTTAGAGGAATGTGGGGAATTGAAAATCCGCACCGAGTATTTAACTATGTAATTCCTTCTCAAGTAGATAATGATTTAGTTGTTAATGCAATAATGCTTAAGACAAAATATGAATCATTCCCAGAAAGTGATAGAAAGAATATTGAGAATAAATTGGAGATCAAAGATGTAAAAATTAAATCTCCAAATAATCCCGCTAATCTTCTTGATGCAAAAGTTTTAAGTTTTAGAATCTAACATGAAAGTTGTATCACTTTTTACAGGTGCTGGTGGTCTTGATCTTGGTTTTAAAAAAGCAGGATTTAATATTGTATGGGCAAATGAATATGATAAAACTATCTGGAGTACATTTGAAGCAAATTTTCCAGAAACAAAATTAGATAAGAGAAGCATTGTTGATGTACCAAATGAAGATATTCCTGAAGCAGAAGGAATTGTAGGAGGACCACCTTGTCAAAGCTGGAGTGAAGCAGGTGCAGGAAGAGGAATAAATGATAAAAGAGGTCAATTATTTTATGAATACATCAGAGTTTTAAAAGATAAACAACCTCTATTCTTTCTTGCAGAAAATGTATCTGGAATATTATCAATTAGGCATAAAGAAGCCTTTACAGCAATAATTAAAGAGTTTGAAGATGCTGGCTATCATATTAGTTTTGATCTTTTAAATGCTAATGATTATGGAGTCCCTGAAGATAGACAAAGAGTAATTATTGTAGGATTCCATAAGAAGAAAGTCGGATTTAAATTTGAATTTCCAAAACCATTGGATAAAAAACTTAATTTAAAAGATGCAATTGGCGACTTGCCAGCTCCCAAACCTGCATTGAGTTTCAACAAGACAAATGGAGAAGAATTAAGTATTACAAATCATGAATACATGACAGGTGGATTCTCAACAATGTACATGTCAAGAAATAGGGTTAGGAGTTGGGATGAACCATCATTTACTATCCAGGCTGGTGGAAGACATGCTCCAATACATCCCCAAGCTCCTAAAATGCTTTTTGTAGAGCAAAATAAAAGAATTTTTGTACCTGGGAAAGAAGACTTGTATAGGAGACTTTCAGTTAGAGAATGCGCAAGAATCCAAACATTTCCAGATGATTTTGTCTTTAAATATACCAATATTGCAGATGGATATAAGATGATCGGGAATGCTGTACCTGTTGAATTTGCTAAACATATTGCAAAAAAAATTAAAGAAGATTTAAGCAAACTTTAATTCCCTCAAATTATACTTGACAGTTCAATTTAATCCTTATAAAATAAAATTATACATGTAAGTATAGTTTTATGATTTTAATATCGGAATCATTAATGGTTGGGTATTACATCAATAGCAATGATGATGTGAAATTACAACTAAATAAGAAATTAAGTGAGAAAAAGTATACTGTCAAAGACTCAACATTAAGCTATAGACAAATAAACTCGCTAGGAGCAAGTGCGATGCTTCAAGATGAGAGAGAAAATGAAAGAGGTTGGCGTAAATTTAGTTTTAAAGACCTGGTGTATCTATATACAATTCTTGAATTTAGAAAATACGGAATTGAAAATGATTTACTTCAAGAACTTAGGGATGATTTTTATAAACATAATAAAGGAACCGCCAAGTTTTCTGATGTTGACCATGTTTTACTTCTAGTTTTGGGTACTGTGAAAATCTCCCTTATTCTCACTGCAGATGGTAGATCTTGGTTTGTTGATACTGGTTATCAAACTGTTGTTGATTCAAATTACCATTCCTATACATTAATAAATTTTAATGAAATAGTAAGGAAAGTGTGGAAACTCACAAAAGGTGAAGACTCTAAATTCCCAAGCCATAATAATCTAGTAGAACTGATGGCTAACTTCTCCCAAAGTTCTAAAGTATCTGACAAAGAAAATGAAATATTAGATATTTTAAGGAATAAGAATTACTCATTAGTCACAATAAAGAAGAAAGATAAAAATACATTTAATGTTTATGGAGAACTTGAAAAGAATACTGAAGGTATGACTGAAATTGAGCTAATAGAATCAATGAAAGAGAAAGATTTTACTAATATAAAAATAACAAAGAGAGACGGCAAAATTGTTAGTTATAAATTGGAAGATGTTTATAAAATCTAAATTCTGAGCTAGAAACGGCAGGAATATAGATTATTTAATTACAAGCAGATGCGCTGAGAGGCACTCAGGCTAAAGCAATTTATTGTTTTAGCTATGAGTCAGGAAGACAAAAAAAGAAAACTCTTAGAAAAAGAGATAAGAGCGTTAGGAATTGAAGATAAATTTCTAATTGAAAAGCTGGTGGATGAAATAGATATGTTTGCCAGAATAGTGATGGAAGCCTATTTGTTATACAAGAAAAACAAATGAAAGGAATAATATATTGTAGAGTATCAACACAAGAACAGGCTGATGATGGTAATAGCTTAAAAACACAGGAGAGGCTTTGCAGGCTTTATGCACAAAAAGAAGGACTTGAGATTGTAGAAGTATTTATTGAAGAAGGAGAAAGTGCAAAAACAATAAGTAGAACAAAATTGCAGGAAATGATGAAATACTGCAAAGACCATCAAGGCGAGATTGATTCATTGCTAATTTATAAAATAGATAGGCTATCAAGAGCATCTGTAGATTATGCAACTTTAAAAGCTTATTTTTATCAGTGTGGAGTAAAAGTAATATCTATAACAGAAGCTATTGAAGATAATCCTGTAGGCAGACTTGTTGAGACAATGTTGGCTGGAATCGCTCAATTTGATAATGAGGTAAGGGGTGAAAGAAGTAGAAATGGAATGATTGAAGCTTTAAAAGACGGTAGATACACTTTTAAAGAGCCTTATGGATTTGATAGGGTTGGAGGAAGAGGAACATCAAATATAGTCCCAAATCAATTATTAGCACCTAAAATAAAGGAAGTTTTTAACTTGGTGCTAGAAGGTCACAGAAGTTTAGAAGAAGTAAGGCAAAAAGCTAAACAAATCGGAGTAGTTAGAAATGACGGGAAAGCATTAACTAAATCCCACTTTTACAAGATGTTAAAGAATCCCATTTATAAAGGATACATTAACATTCCTAAAATGAGCATTTATCAAAAGGGCAATTTTGAAGCAATTGTAGAACCAGAAGTATTTGACCAAGTACAATTTGTATTAAATGGTAAATCTAAAAAGCTCCCGATTTATAAAAAAGTGAATCCAGATTTTCCATTAAGAGGTATTGTGAAATGTGGAAATTGCAGAAAAACCATGACAGGCAATTGGGCTAAAAAGAAATATGGACATTATAGATGCACTAACTGTAAGGGTGTAAATATCAAAAAGGACTATGTTGAATCCAGATTTAAAGATTACCTTGAAACTATTAGGTTAGATGAGAACATTGCAAATGTGATTAAAACAGCAATCAAATTAAACTGGGAGCAGGAAACAGCAGAAATAAAAAAGGAAAGGCTAATTTTAGAGAACCAATTAAATGAATTGAAACATAAACAAAATTCAGTTATTGACAAAAATATTGAAGGAGTAATCAGTGATGAGGTTGCAAGAACAAAAATAAGCCAATTAGAAAGCGAAATTGCAGGGATTAGAATGGAATTATTAAAATATAATCAACCTGAAGCAGATGAGCAGGAATTGATGGATTACAGCATTAATTTCTTAACAAATTTAAGTGGTGCATGGGAAAATACAGAAGTTGAGATACAAAATAAGTTGCAAAAATGGCTATTTCCTAGCGGTTTAATATTTAAAGATGGTGAATTTACAACTGATACAAGACCATTACCTGCATTGCTTAATGAAGAATTAGGTGGTGAAAATTCTATAATGGTGACCCCACGGGGACTCGAACCCCGGTTACTGCCTTGAAAAGGCAATGTCCTAGACCGCTAGACGATGGGGCCTGAATGGCCTTGCTATGTTGAATAGCGCTGAATTATATCAAAAGGAAAGTCTCAAGTCTATAAACTTTAATGCCTCTGAGCGCAGATAAGAACCTGAATAATTCAGCGCTAACTTAGATCTTTTTTATTAAATTTCTTGTATCTATCAATTCTAGGCTCAATTCTACGTTCAATCAGTAATTTCTGGCTTTTACCCATTTTTCTAAGAATTTTATCTACTTCTTTTCGAACATTTTTAGCACGTCTACTTTGATACCAAGCTGTTCCCGCTAGCGCTAACAAAGTTAAAGCTACTACCAAGTATGCCAAGTATTGATAAGTTTGAGTCCTATATTCTATGTAAATAGTTGTTGTGCCAGCAGGAATCAGCCAATAATTATTCCATTCTGATTTTTCGGTATTAGCATTTACAGTTCCATATCGCTGTAATAATTCACCTTCTTGATTATAGGCTAACCAATTAATTTCAAAACTTTGATTAAACTGTAATAAAGCATCTTTCAAAACAGGATTTAACTCCACTTTATAGCTTGTAGTGCTAAGCTTGTTTACATTTTTAATATTATTTATAACACTGAATTTATCTGCACTTTCAACCTTAATAGAGGAGAGCCAATTATATATTATTGGACTAACAGAAATCTCTTTTAGAGCATTAATAGTTTGCCCTGGTCCCACCGACTGATTATTTACAAAGATATTTATTCCATTTGACGGATTATTAACTAAGTTTGGTAATGTTAATACTTCTGTAAATTCACCATCCACAGGTAGTCTATTTACGTAATAAACTTTTTTATAAAAGAAATCGCTTACATTTAAAACTAATCCTGCACCAGTATCATTTCTGCCTTCTACAGTAATTAAAAAACCATTCTCTAAGTTAATATTGTACAGGTTCATATTTTCGCAGTTAAATCCATCTATTGATGAAAATCTGATCTCTTTAGAAGTTCTATCAATATCTTTTTTCATCTCTATGCTGTCTACATAAGGTTTACAATCCTTTGGAGTTGCTGAAATTATTTTTTGTAGCATATCGTAATCAAACTCATATTTTTTTGCCCAAGGAATTGTAAATTGAACATCAATTCGATTACTTTTTGGCAATACAATAAGTTCAGTATTTTGAATTCTAATATCATTTTTAATTTCGTTAATGCTTAAGCTCTTTGAATCTTCAAGTGCATATCTATATAGGTATATGTTTCTATAGCTTATTGCAGATTGATTTTCAGGCACAGAGTTATTCAAGATCAAAGACACACCCATTCGATTTGTACTTAAGTCCCATGCATATGTTGAGGATTCATACCAAAGTCCTGGAATAAAATCACTAGTAAAATTCTTAGAATTAACACAACCTTCAGAGAATTTTATACATGCGTCTGCTTTGACACCTTCATCACTTCTATAATCCAGTTTTAGTTCGTACAAAGATTCAAGTGCGTTCAAAGTTGTGAATGTAAAATCAACACATAAGTTTTCACCCACACTACTTAAAGTTAAAACCTCGTTATTAAATCTAACACCTGATCGATTTGAAATAGTTCCTCCAACACAATTATTAATTTGAGCGTCTTCTAAATTTAAACGTGATGTTAAATCAACTGGATTTTGCGCATTATATAGCTTCAAGCTTAAATCTTTTGTTAGATCAATATCGGCAACACCATAGCTTTGCCAGATAGTTGCAGGATCATTTATTAAAATATATTGTTCATCAACTTTTAAATAGTATGTATCAGTAACGTTATTTAATTTAAAACTTAGTATTCTTGATCTACCGTAATCTACATATGTTCTGTTGTTAATATCTATACGAGGTACCTGATAACTGATTTTTACATCAAGATTATTACCGTTAACTCTAGCACTAATTGTGGCAGGAATATTTGTTTCCAAATCAAATATTTGAGGAATATGCAGGTTCAAAGGCTCATTATCAAGAGTATAAATAGTATTGTTGTAAACTAAGTAATCGTTATTTAACTTTCTAAAAAATGATTCATTTGTTTTTCGACCAAAGTTATCTTCTAAAAATATGCTTTTACTTTCAATTGGTTTACCTGAAGAATCTTCTTCCAGTGTTTCAACAAATTCTTGATCGTAATCGAGTGTAACTTTATAAACATATATTTTCCCGAATCTTGCTGCTTGCTGAATTTCTGGAATTTGATCTAATAGAGCTTTTGTTTCTTTATACGCCATTTCTGAAGATGCAAGATTTTCGTTAAATACAATATTAGATTCTTCACTAGACGACATTACATGCTCATCAATTACAATCCAATCAATTGCATATTTTGCCAATACTTCTTTCAAACTTTCAGCATTATTTGTATAAACTGCAGAGCTGATTTCATCATAGTAATTTTCTAATGTTGTGTACCAGCGGTCAAAATCTCTATCTAAAATCGGCTGTTCAATTCCATACCACAAAAAACCGGAACCTTGATAACCCCAGTCTGTATAAAACCAGCCAAATAGACTGCTTACAGGAAAGTTTGCAATTCTTGTAGCTTTATCTTGATCTTTAAAGTAATCAAATAATTCAAAATAATCCTGCGGAATATTTATTCTTAAAGACTTGTTAATAAAGTTTCCTTGAAATGTTGGTAAAGAATAAACAAAAGCAACAAATAATACTGCAATTAAAACTAATAAACCTCCATAATTAAATCTTATTTTCTTTGTGATTATTTGAGAAACCGCATAAACGCCGCCCGACAACAAAAGAGTCTGAGCAAAGATGAATAAGATCGAAAATTTAGTAAATGGAAATCGGATTGCTTCCTGTAGTGCAGGAATTTTTGAAACCACAGATTCCCAAAGATCTGTAAACGGAGGATTTATACCTATTAATACAACAACTGAAAATATTAAGATTCCAATAATACTAATTAAATAGCGGTTGCGTTTGGCGATTGCATAAAGTATTCCGGCTATTATTAAAGCTAGGCATAATAATGCAATCGCCAAAATCAAAGGATTATCTAAATGAGTATCCCAAGCTCCCATTATCGGTTCAAAAGTATAGTTTGTATTCCTAATTTGCCAATCAAACAGAAAGCCCTTATTTAAAAAGATATCGATTAAATTTCCATATTTTTGATTAGTTAAAAAAGCTTCTTCCGAAAATATTAAGTTTGTTTTAGCAGTAGGAACATAATTACTGTGGTTAAATACAAAATACAAGTTAGGAACAAGCCAGAATAGGTTTATTAATAAAGTAGATGCTAAAAGAAAAAAGCTGGATTTTAAAGTCGAGATATCCCGTTTTTGAATAACATTAATAAGCAAAAATACAGCAAGTGCTGCAAAATAAGCAAGCCAAAGCATTACTGCATAAGCCATTGGAGCGGCAAAAAAAGTAATAATTCCAAACATCAAAAGGTATTTATGCCTTTTAGTGTCTAAGAATCTAAGTGCTGTATATATTAACCAGGGTAGTAGCGCATATTGAATGTTGAACATTTCAAATGTTGCAATATAATGCTGAACAGTCCCTATATTCAGCATATAGAATAAAGCAGCAACAAAAGCAGAAAAATCTCTTAAGGACTTTTTCTTATACTTAAGTATTATATTTCTAACAAGAAAATACACTCCTAATACTCCAATTATGATTGTTCCAAATACAAACGCATATCTCACAGCCTGCTGTTCAAATACTAGATTCAATATTCCAATAATCAACATTCTTGGAATTTCAGATGCATGAGAGTGAGCTCCTGGAGCACCTAAGCCTTGATATTCAGCCCAAGAACTAGTTAATAACCGCTTTAGATTCATTGAGTAATCAAACTCTGGATGCAGATTATCCCATCCTGTTATAAACGTGTTTGGAGTGTAGTTGGTGTAGCAGATTAAAAGCCAAATGATTACAAGAATTATTAAAAATTTGTAATCTAAAATAGTATCTTTAATTTTATTTAAAACTTTTTTGAATTTCATTATCTGCTTTCTGGTATATTGTAGCTTCTTTAAGGTGCGGGCGGAACGCCCGCACCTTAAATTTATGATTGCGCCAGAACGGAAATGATTCCGATTCCAGCAATAAGAACTGCCATGACTGTCATAAGAACCATCCAAAAACAGCCCTTCAGTGCTTTGATCACGATAGGCCTCCTTAGCCTTAATGTGCTCAAACAAAGATTAGGCTTCCTTGTTTGAAAATATTAAAGCTTTGCGGCGGGTCGGTTTTCACCGCCCCGCCGCTTAAGCAGCAGATTTATGGGAGTGTTACAGCAATTCTGTGCATGTGATGCACAAGGCTGCTGTCCTGCCGAGCCATATACAGCCACCACTGACCGTCTTCACGGATCAGGGTAGGATAGCTGTACCAATCTTGTCCTGTCGCCTCGATATGAGGTTTTGGGAACTCAAAGATTGTTTTAGGTTGTGACCATACAATACCGTCTTGTGACGTGGCGGTCACAAACCCAAGATTGGTCTCGAACACTCCTAAGAAAGTACCTTCAGAGATTTGAACTTGTGGAGCTGCTAAATACAGCTCTGCTTCACTTGAACGACTCAGCACCGGAGTGCTGTGACCGCCCAAGCCAGGTTCCATCCAATCGCCTTGGAAATATTTCTTCCAGCAATCAGATTCGAGAATATGCTCGGCTTCGCATCTTGCCACATGAGTGGCATCGGCTTCCGCCGATGTCCAAGATACAAAGTAAAGATAAATATATCCGTCGTGCTGGACTGCACTAGGATACCCCACACCGCTTGCGCGGTTTTCCTGACACGTCGGACGTTCTTCCCAAGTAGAAAGAATCTGACCTTGACGCGTCCAGAAATACCCATCTTCAGAGGTTGCCAGCCCAATGCCGGCATGGAAGGGGAAATGTCCTGCGCATTCATGGCTCTCACCATGGTAGAACATAAACCACTTTCCATTTATCTGAAGAACAGAACCCGGTGCCGCGTAGTTTTGGTCAAACGCCTCAGGTACATTGGATGGACCAATAACGTCTTGGTTCCACCCGCTGCCAAAGTCTGGATCGTAAACTCTACCGTAGGTACCGCTGGAAAAATACCAGCGATCTCCTACACGACTGATAGCGCCATCAGGGGCCCAGTCGTTCAGACTAGCCCACCGAACTGTTTCCAGAACAGGAGCTTTAGGAAGCAGAACTGCGATCACAACAATAGCCAAAACGAGAACAGGGAGGATCAACAGCCACTTACGTGACTTGCGCATTTTATTCTCCTAGATAAGTTCTTACCTAAATCACGAATTCCAAGACAATAATATTGTATAAATGTCCTAAAATTCGTGATCTAGGTTATCTGCTGTATTATTAAAGAACGTAGATTCTATAAAGAAATCTTACATATACAGTATATATCAGATATATCAAATCGTCAAGCTTACGGATGACACAAAGTCTTAACAGGCAAGATTTTTAGCGATTTTTACCATATTTTAGGATGAAAAAGCATCAAAAAAGCGCCTCTTTCGAGGCGCTTAATTTGTTCAAAATCAAACCTTATTCAGTTAAAAAAGAATAATCGCTTCCATAACCATTAAACTCCATACAGCTCTTAAAGAATCGAAGGATTGGCTCTTTTACTTGTGATTTACTATCTTCATTAGTTGCACTATAAGTAGCAACGTTAAAACAATCTATAATAATCTCAGATCGTCTGTCTTCGTTTCTACTAAAAACAAACAGAGCAGATGATACTAAAATTGTTATACAAACTGCCAATACAGCAATCATTTTTAATGCTGTATCACTTAGATTTACTTTGATATTTGCCATATCTAAAAATTTATTAAATAAACTCATTTTAAATAGACTTGATAATTAAAATCTACTTAAAGCGAGTCCGGACGACACAAGGTCGTCCGGAAACTTCTCTCGCCTATTGCTTAACTATGGCTTGATATACAAAAACTCGCCATAGCCCTCTTCGAAACCTCCCGACAGGAACTGCAATTGAATATATGTTCCAATGCAGCCCGCCGCCGTAGAGCAGTTGCCACCGGCATTGGTCAGACCCGGCTGGTTGATGTTGGTCAACTGATTGGTCATGTTTGCAGTCCCAAACGAGATTAACCCCCATAGACCATTACCCAGATGATTGCCATCCCAGTAACGCCCTTGGAACGTATAACCCCGAATGAAACCCTGATCAGTGAAAACCGAATCAGTCTCACCGTTCGAGTTGACCTGGATCAACATGCATCCGATCCCACCCTGCTGATGGCACGGCTTGACAGACCCCATACCGTTTGGTTCAAGGTTGCCAGTATAGTACCGTATGTGTTGCGCCGAAATTACTTCGTCGCACCGCGTATCTTGCTGACAAAACAACGTCAGGTCGGTACCGGGCCATTCGATGCCCCATGGCGCAGGTGACTGAGCAGTGGTCGGGAACAGACTATTGTCAACCAACGGATTATCCACGTTGGGTGGCGTTTGCCACAAAGCCGGAGTTACCCCCAACTGTGACAAGGTTATCTGCCAATCCCGGATCATCGGATTTTGTCCTTGAATGGGACCCCACACCCACGTGTTCGAAGCAGAAGGGAAGACCACAGCAGACGGGGTCAGTCCAGTAGCACTCTGTGCTGGGATAGGTGTTACCTCTCCAAGCAAAGGATTCGGCGTTGTAGTAGCTACCACTGCTGGGATTACCGTTGCGGTGACGCTGCCACTAGCCGTTGAAGCAGGGAGTATTTCCAGCATCATAGACGCATCCGTACCGCGCACTTCGACAGTGCATTGCTGACCCACAAGGGTTGTACAATTTGCCGGAAGGCTACCCGCCGGGGTGGATGCCTCCACTGCCGCTGCATCGAGATAGTTGACCACCACGAAGACAGCATTTGAAGACATTACCTGCGGCGTGACCTGCGTGTCACCGGCTGGGACGACTAAGTGCCCGTTATGCAGTGAGGTCAGAGTGCCATCGTACCAGAAGCCATCTGATTCGATACTTCCTACGATGACCTCCAACCACATAGCTGCTGTGGTGCCTTGCACACTTAGCGTGTACTCATCACCGAGCAGTGTAGCTACATATTCAGCATCTGCACGACCGAGAACGTTTCCGTTCTCCATTGCCGTACGGTTAGCGTATGATTGCACGCTGAATGGGTATGAGGAACTCAGCAGCTTACCGGTTGTCGTTGTATCACCTGGCTGAAAAACTGGGTGACCGCTGACGAATGTGTAAGTCTGCCCGGCATAGGTGTATGCCACGATTTCATTCCCCTGCGCGCTGACCCCAAGGGGCAGCGCCAGAGCCACGATCAAGGCTATTGCCAAGATCAAGAACATCTTGCGTTTCTGCATTTTGACCTCCGCCCTCTCAGGGCTTGAATAAACTTGCGAAACTTTCGATACGCCGTTTTGAATGCCCTCGCGAGGGAAGCACTCAATGACGGACAAGCTGCTAACTATTTTTATAATTAACAATTTGCCCGCATTGAGTGCTTATATAAATATTTAAGCAATAGTTGCGAGAAATACCTTAAACCTGCAAGCTTTTAGGCCATACAGTTAATGTTTAAGATTTTTCACAACTGTTTAAACAGTTGTTAAAGAGCGAGTATTTTTAATACTCATTAATGGGTGATCCCACTCAATCAGTATTAAAAAATCCTGATTTCTGGGCTGCTCAATATATAAATATATGGTGGCAGCCCAGCCTTCAGGATTGTTATTATTCAGCTTTTTTCTTTAAGTTTTTTCCGTTAATAATAAAAGCTGCTCCTACTAAAACCGCTGCTGCAGATAAAAACACTGCACCTTCGTTTATTTCAGAATCATTAAAAATGATTCCAGTACTAGGAGCGCAGATATTGTATGGACCTGGATAACAAGGAGTACATGGAATTCCATTTATACCTGTTCCTGGTACACACGTTTGTGCACCTGCATCAGCCTTTACCACTATAGGACTTAGGCTAGAAAAAGCTGCTATTACAACAAATAATGTACTTAGCAATCTTTTCATAATTCTAGTAATTAAAATTTATAATTAAATTATATACTGAATATATACAAAAGTCAATTAAACTCTTTCAGCAAAAACAAAATATCTAGTTGTAGAAACATAGTCTACACAGGTTATTAGAATCAGGTCAGATAATCTATCCACATAAATATCTTTACTTAAGTATTCGACTTTGTATTTATAAAACTGACCATTCCAGGTAATTTCAATAATGTCACCCTTATTTAGAGTAGGGATATTCAAAAATAGGTTTTTACTTCTATATTCGTATGTAAAATTATCTTCACCCCATCTGTGACCTGCTAAAACAACAGGTTGACCACTAACTTGGTCGTCTGGTGTAGCATGCATCGGCATTCTCCAAATTCCCTGTTCTAAGGTTTTAAAATCAGCTCCTTCGTAAATCTTTGCATCTAACCCTATAGAATTAATTCTAATATGAGCATCATCTGCAACTTTTACAGCTTTCATTGTGTTTCTAGAACCAGAAAGCACGCCTTTAATGGCTAAGTTGTTAGTTAGTATTTCATTTTCTCTTTCTGTAGGAGTTGCAGGTAAAGAATTAGATGTAACTAGTACAGGTTTTAGCTCTGCTGATAAAAATAGGTATGCAGGAGCGCTCAGAATTAAAAATACTCCTAAATATATATTAAGTTTTGAAAACCAACTTATTAAGTTATTCATATAATATTGATTAGATAAGTATCATTGTATCACAGATATAGCATTTTTAGCTAGGATTTGGCCCAGCCAATAATTGTTAAGCCGATAATCTATATTTAGCAACTATATAAGAAAGAGAGGTTATTTACGAAGTAAAGCTCTAAGTTTAAATGTTTCTTTGATAGCAGTAGCAATAACGCCAAGACTTGATCCTGTGGACTTTCCGTGAAGTCTAGGATAATGGTTAACTGGGAGCTGCTTAAATTTATAACCCATTTTATGGAGTTTTAAGATAAATTCGGTATTTACCATCGCACCAGTAGATAGAATAGGGAAAGTTTTAATAAATTCTTGCCTTTTCATTAACTTAAAGGCGCAATCAATATCCTTTACATACAATGGGAAGCCTAAAAATATACGGTTCCAGACTTTTAGCATTTTAGCGATTAAAACTCGGTGAAATTTATCAGCTCTTTTAGCCCGATAACCAAAAATAAAATCAAATTCGCTTGTATGTGCAGTAAAATCTTTTAGTTCGTTTAAATCAAATTGTAAATCTGCATCTGTAAAGAATATCCAGTCCTTTTTTGTAGCCTCAAAACCGGTTTTAATCGCACCTCCATAGCCTTGATTGGCTTGAGAAATTACTACCAACTGAGGAATTTCTTTTTTTAAATTGCTTGCAATTTCTGCTGTCTTATCTTTACTACCATCGTCTACAACTATTATCTCGTAATCATTTGCTACCTCTTTAGCTACCATATCAGAAGCCCTGACTACAGTTTCAACGTTCTGTCCTTCGTTATAGCAAGGTAATATTATAGATAAGGATGTCAACTTCATACGATTAATAATATCACGTGATAATTAGACTTTAAATGGAAATTGAGAGCAGAGCTGCTGTACCTTTTCTTTAACCTCTTTTATTGCCTGACTTGAATCAATCTGCTGCTTAAAAAACTCAAAATCGTCTAGAGGCAAAGTTGCTGCTTCTTTTATTACACTATCTATTAAATTAGCAAGCTTAATCATTTCAGCTTCTTTTAAGCCTCGAGTTGTTATTAAAGGGGTTCCTAACCTAATTCCTGAAGGATTAACCGGTGATTGAGACTCATATGGTATTGTACTTTTATTTGTAACAATTCCAGCACTATTTAGAGCGTAAGAGGCAAACTTTCCGCCTAAATTCTTAGCGGTTAGGTCAATTAAGATTAAATGTTTATCGGTACCGCCGCTAACTAAACTATAACCTAATTCGGAAAGTTTGCCGGCTAATGTCTTTGCATTTTCAACAACTTGAGCTGCATATTCTTTAAATTCAGGAGTATCCGCTTCAAAAAGTGCCTGAGTAATACCAGCAATCGTACCATTGTGAGGGCCACCTTGCAGACCAGGCATTATCGACTTGTTAATAAGCTTAATAATCTCTTCCTTTGCAGCTATAACAGCTCCTTTTGGACCTCGTAAGGTCTTATGAGTAGTAAAAGTAACAACATCTGCAATACCGATTGGACTATTTAAAACACCTACTGCGATTAGACCTGCCTCGTGAGCAATATCTGCTAAGTAATAGGCTCCAACTTTATCTGCAATTTCACGCATTTTTTTGTAGTCAATTTCTCTTGGGTACGCAGTACCACCAGTAATTATCAGCTTAGGCTTTTCCTGCATAGCTAGCTGCTCAATAGCACTATAATCAAGAATTGAGGTATCTTTTGCAACTTTGTACTGTACTACATTAAAAATCTTAGAAACGATGCTAATTTTAGTGCTTCCTCCATAATATGGCTTATCAGAAGCTAAATCTTGAATATCTTTGTCACTACGATCTTTTGTAGGAGTATAGCTCCAGCCGTGGCTTAAATGACCACCATCTGGCAGATACATACTCAAAATTTTATCGCCAGGATTTAAAATTGCGTTATATACTGCCAAGTTTGCATTTGAGCCTGCTAACGGCTGTACATTTGCACTCCAATTACTAGGTAAGTTAAAGACTTTAGTAACCATCTCAATACAAAGGTTCTCCAGCTCATCTATATTTTCATTTCCCTCGTAATATCTAGCTCCAGGATAGCCTTCAGAATATTTATGCATAAATACTGAACCTACGGCTTCTCTAACGGCAGCAGAAGTAAAGTTTTCTGATGCAATTAGGTCCAAAGTATTCTGCTGCCGGCTAGTTTCAGCGTCTAATATCTTTTGTAGTACTGGGTTTAACATGCTCTAATTTTAACTTACAGGTCGCTAATTTTGAAGTATAAAACAGCTAATTCATCCTGATAGAGCAGCTCCCACTTATCATTTTGCTTTAGAACATTTGCCAGGGAAGATGTATTTTGAACCAGAATTGCCTGAATATTGTATCTATCAAGTACATTTGCCCAGGCTGGATTTAAAGATTCTAGCTCTACATAGTCAAGCATTACAGTGCCTTTAACCTTTCCATTACAGTGCCATTCTGGCATTATGCCATTAATAAACCAACTGTAGTCGGGTAGAGTGTACGTTAAATAACCACCCCAAACATATGTATTATAAAAATTTAGGTCAGAAAATGTTTCTGGATGAGCCTTTATGAATTCTACCGCTTTAACAGGATACATTACTAGACCAGCATTACCTTCTTTGTTATTAATATCACGCAACCCATCCCAGAATTTTAATGAAGTAGCCGTCCATAGCAATCCAAAAGCTGCAAAAACTATCCAAAATAGCACTTTAAGGGCTGCTAAAGCCCTTTTAGATTCCTTATCCGTAAACAAGTACTTTAAATTATTTATAAATAGCGTTAGTTCAATAATAAAAACCATACCAACAATACCTGAAGCGGGCAAAATGTATCTGACAGAATAAAAAGATAGAAAGCCAAAGATCAAAAGCAGTAGTAATCGCAGTAGATTATAGTTTCGGCGTAAAATTTGTAAAATAAGTGCTGCAGTCCATAAAACAAAGTAAAAAAGCAGAAAATAATCTTTTATATTTATTGCCTTCCACTCTGATATAAAGTTAGCATTACTACTGCCAAGAACCAAAGTAAAGATTTCTTCCCACAGCTTTACACCAAATGGATTAATTAAACTAACTAAAATGAATACAACTACAGCTGCCGCAAAAAAGAAAGCATGTTTCAAGTTTTTGACCACTTCGAGCTTTCCTGTATTGAATATTGTAGCCTGAGCCAACTTTAAGCCATGATAAATCAAAAATATTCCAATTAAGCCAATTCCTACTGGGAAACCGCCATGTAAATTTACCCATAACAAAAAAAGCGGTGCCAAGTAAAGCAAATGAAAGTATTTAACTTTATTTGCAGCTGAAATTTTAATTAGCACAAATAAAAGTACATTTATAAATAGGAAGCTAAATGCTTGAGGTCTTACCGCGATAAAAGAGGTTAGAATATGTATAAATAATGTTAAATACAACAGTACAAGTGTTCTACTTAGCTTTGTATTTAAACCTTTTAAAACCTCTTTTATCGCCATAAAGTTAAAAAGAATCCCTACTCCAAAAACAGCGCTAAAAAATATCGACATTCCTTGAAAGCCACCTAATTTGTGTAACTGACTAATTAAAACGTCAGAAAGCCAAGCATGATTAACCCAAACATAGTCAGTGCAGGTAAACGTTAGATTATTTATCCAGTTGTTTTCTAAAATATTTTGGCCCAGTCTAATATGCCACCATAAATCTGGATCTATAAAGTAACCTAGTAATCTTAAAAGAAGGAGTATAATGATAGAGTAGTAGATAACATTAATTACCTGCAGTGGCATTTTTACTTTTTGAAGTTTCGACAAAAGAATCATTTATCTAAATTTACCACAGATTTACATTATCTGTATTGCAAAGTAATATATTAGTATGACCAAAGTTTCTCCAAAAATAAATCCGTATCAGTTAGATTATTTGAGAGAGTATTTATTGAATTTAAAAAATAACAACTACTCAAAGGAAACTCTTGATAACTATAAAAGAGACCTTGATATCTTTAGTGCTTTTCTATTCTATATTGAAACGCCTTTTGAAAAGATTGATAAATTAACTATTAGTGAATATAAAGGATTTTTACGGGAACAAAACTATATTCCAATTTTACATAAATACAAAGAGAATACTGATTTAACTCAAGAAGATATTGAAGCTTCTCAAAATGATATTTCAGAAGTAAAAAAGGCTATGTATAAAGGGCAATTGTCTGATAATAGTGTAAATAGAATGCTTTCGTCTCTTAGATCCTATCTAACTTTCCTTGTAGATTTCGATAAACCATGCCCGATTCCTCCAAGTGCAATCAAAATGATTAAAGCTGAGAAGAAAGAGAAACAAGTTGCTGAGTTTAATGAATTAGTCGACTTAATTGAATGCCCTACCCATTTTGAAGAAGATCCTATAGTAAAGCTTAGGAATCGGGCAATCTTAGAACTAATTTTCTCAACAGGGATGAGGATTTCAGAGGTTGTGAATTTAAATCGTGAACAGATTAAGTTTAAAGACGGTAAAATAGTAGACGATAGAATCTATATTCTAGGAAAAGGAAAAAAACAGCGCTTTGTTTACCTAACCCCCAGAGCTATTGAATTTATTGAAGAATATCTAAAGGAAAGAAACGATGATTACCCTGCAGTATTTATTCCAACCAAAGGCACTCGATTTGCAACGCGAAGTCCATACAAAATAAGATTATCGCAAAACTACATTCAAATGAAAATTAAAGAATATCGTACAAGACTTGGTATTATCGTGCCAACAAGTGCACACAGTTTAAGACACGGATTTGCCACATATATAGCAGAAGAAGGGGCAAATCCGGTAGCAATTCAAAGGCTTTTAGGCCACTCAAGTTTACAAACTACATCCCGTTACGTCCATGCTTCAGATAAATATGCGGAAAAAACTCATAAAGATTATCATCCTTTAAGAGATGAGCCTAAAGATGAATAGCCAATTTCTTTTGTAAATAAATATTAGTGTATAATATTAATTATGAACAACACCTACTACAATCAACAAACAACTGTTAGTACACAAGGTGCATTTGCTGCACAAGTTTACGGATGGATGACTTTAGGAATTGTAATTACAGCAGTAATTGCATTTATTATTGACTTAGTTACATCAAGGTCATCTGAGCTCTTATACCTAATTACTATTTTATCGCTGCCAGCAATAATAATTCAGCTGGTTTTAGTATTGGTATTATCTTTTTTATGGCAAAAGCTTAATGGATTTGTAGCTTTAGCACTATTCTTGATTTACTCTGCCTTTACAGGAGTTACAGTTGGGATTATTGCACTAAATTACAGTTTAAATTCTATTTTCTTAGCTTTTGGAATATCTGCAATAATGTTTTTAATCCTTGCAGCTTACGGATTAATTACCAAAAGAGACTTATCTCGATGGCGTGCAGTTGCCTTATTTGCACTAGTCGGAATCATTTTAGTAAGTATTGTTAATGTAGTGCTCTTATTATTAAACTCACCATTATCCAATACATTAAATGCTTTAGCAAATTATGTAATTGTGATTGTATTTAGTGTTTTAATTGCAGCTGACTCAGCACAATTAAAAAATTTAGCACATCAAGCCGAGCTTTCAGGTCAAGGTCACACAAGATACGCAGTATCAGGTGCATTAATGCTTTATCTTGACTTTATCAACCTATTCTTAAGCGTATTAAGAATTACGGGAAGCCGAAGAGACTAGCTGTTGGGTAGATAACTAGTACAACTCTTCATAAAAAATTCATAAAATATACCTAGAATAAATATACGTAATAAATTTTAGTTTTAACCTATGCGCAGATTTGCACTTGTACTTTTAAGTTGTTCAACTATCCTTTTTGCTTGTTTTGCCGGTGTTCTAGGCGGATATGTAGGCGGCAGACTTGGTAATTCACCGCTTAGCGAACTTACAGGTTCTATAATCAACCAGGATATTCGTGTGACAAATCAGCAAGAGGCGGTAATCGACGTTGTTAACAAAGCCTCTAGCTCGGTTGTAAGTATTGTTGTTTCTAAGGATGTCCCTGTTCTTGAGAACTATGATCCATTTTTAGAATATTTTGGAATTCCAAGAAACGACTCCGATTCAGCAACAACCGAAAAACGGGAAGTTGCAGCAGGAACAGGATTTGTAATAAGTGAAGATGGAATGATTATTACTAATAGACATGTGGTAGAGGATGATAGTGCAGAATACACTGTAATATTTAAAGATGATACTAAATACACTGCAAAAGTCTTGGCACGCGATACTTTACTGGATATTGCTTTCATAAAAATAGAAGCAACTGGGTTAGCTCCATTAGCATTTGGTTCATCTAAAGACTTACAGGTAGGGCAGACAGTTGTTGCTATCGGTAATGCATTAGGAGAATTTAGTAATACAGTAAGCTCCGGAATAGTTTCTGGAATTGGTAGAAATATTGTTGCCACAGATGCTCTTGGTCAAAACGCTGAGCAACTTTTTGATGTCATTCAGACAGATGCAAGTATTAATTCTGGGAATTCAGGAGGTCCATTGCTTGATTTAGATGGTAATGTCATTGGAGTAAACGTTGCTGTAGCAAGTAACGCACAGGGAATAGGATTTGCTATTCCCTCTGACATTGTGGTTGATTTATTGTCAAGGCTTAGTGCAGAAGGTGAGATTGTAAGACCAAAGCTTGGAGTAAGATTTAGAATGATCACACAAGAACTTAAAGAAGCTAATGAATTAAGTGTTGATCAAGGAGCATTAATTGTCCGTGGAGAAACTGCAGATGATTTAGCAGTAATGCCAGGCAGCTCTGCTGATAGAGCAGGCTTAAGAGAAAACGATATAATCTTAGAAGTTGAAGGCATTAAACTTACACAATCCAGACCACTCAATGTTGTAATTCAAGGGTTTAAAGTAGGGGATGAAGTTACTTTAAAAGTTCTAAGACAAGGACAAGAGATCGAAATTACAGCTGTACTGCAGAAATAAATGCTAAAATCTTTTTATGCAATTAGTAGATTCTAAAAAGATTACAGAAAATATCTACGCTTATATAAAAGAGCAGATTATAGCATCAGATAAGCCGATCAAACTTGCAATTATAGATGCCGGGAATGATGCTGCATCAAAAAAATATATAGCACTTAAAATGCAAAAAGGGATGGAGCTTGGAATTCAGGTTCAGCTCATCAATTTTAAAGAGGATGTAAAAATCGAGGAAGTTTTATCAAAAATTGATGAGCTGAATAAAGACGATTCAGTAAACGGAATCCTTGTACAGCTACCATTATTTGAACATTTAGCTCCATACAAGCATAGAATCCTAAACTCTATAAACCCAATCAAAGATACCGACGGACTTTCAGCTATTAACTTTGGGTTATATTCTCAAGATATTCTAAATGGGATTTTACCTGCAACTGTTGATGCATGTTTAGAAGTTGTAAAGGAATATTACAAGAACGATTTTAATGGAAGCAATGTATTGATTGTTAACAATTCAGATTTAATAGGTAAGCCATTAGCTACAGTCTTTGCAACGCTTAATGCAACAGTAACCATTGCAAACGAGTTTACAAAAAACCTGGAAGATCTTTTTTCTACTGCGGATATTATTGTAACTGCAACTGGAAAAGGTGAGCTTTTTGACTTTGACAGTGTACAAGACGGTTCACTTGTAGTTGATGTAACAAGTATTAAAAAAGATGATAAGGTAGTTGGAGATTTTAAAGATAGAAAAGATAACAATAAAGATATTACCTATACACCAGTGCCTGGCGGCATTGGGCCTATAACAGTAGCATGTTTATACAGAAACTTAGTAAACTTATCAAAACTTCAAAAGTAAAAAGTACTGCTATGCAGCCAGAATTTGAATTGTCACAAATCAAACTTATTGTTGGCCTAGGAAATCCCGGACTAGAATATGCCAAGACCAGACATAACGTTGGCTTTATGTTTTTAGATTCATTGAATTTAAATTTTTCTGAAGAAAAAAAGGTTAGAGCTGAAGTTGCCCAAATAGGAGTAGGCGAAGATAGAATTTTTGTAATTAAGCCTTTAACCTTTATGAATAACAGCGGCGAAAGCGTTCATTTGATGAAATCTTTTTATAAACTTTCGCCGCAACAAATTCTAGTTATTCATGATGATCTAGATATTGAGCTTGGTCAATATAAGCTTCAATTTAATAAAGGCCCCAAAGTCCACAATGGAATTTTATCTATTGAAAATCATTTATCAACTGCTGAATTTTGGAGATTACGAATCGGAATTGATAATCGTGACTCAGTCCTAAGAGCTAACATAAGCGGCTCTGATTATGTACTTGGAAGATTTACAACTGAAGAATTAGAAACCCTAAACAGAACTTTTACCGAAATCGTTAATATAGTTTTACCTGCTAAGCTATAATGTTCTTATGGAACACTTAGATATGTTAAGCATTAGTGAGCTTGCTTTTAAAGCTGTCAGTATCTTACGCTCTTTTCAACAGAACATAAATAAAACTGAACAGAATATTAAAATACAAATTGCGGGGGATATTGAAAATACAGAAATACCACAAGTACCTACGATAGTTGGGGAATATACATTAACATTTCAGAGAAAAGATAAAAAATTGAAGCGATATAGAATTTATGGGTACAGAACGGCACAAACATTTAAAATGAATGAGCTTGAGATAATTGATGGGGAGTTTTTTAAATCCTATATGTATGAGGATTTAAATTCAACTGAAGCAAAAGCAAGACTAATAGAAATAATTAATAGAGTTACTAGGGCAGCTATGTAAGCTGCCCTAGTCTAATATGGACTACGGCTCAATGCTAGTTGCAGCCTCATTAAAGCTTGTATCATCCCAGCCAGAGTTGTATTGTTCGCTGCCGGCGATCACGTTGCCTTGATAGTCAGCTGTATCGACAACCTCAATTGGGTTTCCTCCCGAATCGTAACCGATTCGTTCGTAATCGTGAGTTGCCCAACCATCGGCAGCGGTATGAATCACAGAATGAGTACTGTGATTGTCCTTTGGTCCGTCAAAGACTTCAATTCTACTTTTGTCTTCGTTAGACTTTGACTCAGGTTTTGGCGCCATTGCCAGCCTCCATTGCCATTGTTCCTAGCAGAATTGCATAGGATTGAGGAATTGTACAATATTAACGTAAAAGGAGAATTGTATTGAAATACAAATCTTTAAAAAATCTTACTTCAATAATGCTTTAAGCTGATCTAAGTCATTAAGCCATCTTTCATCATTTGTATTAAACCATTCAAGACCTTCAAACTGCAGTTTATATTTTGCTTTCTGATCTGTAACTGATCCTAGATAAATGTATTTTCTATTATTTTCTTTAGCCCATAAAATGGCTTTAAGCATCATTCCCATTCCTACATTCAAATCTTTTGGTAAATTTAAGTCATAGAATGGATACGCATAATGCAAGATATCTTCATTTGCGTACACTAAAGCATAGCCTGCAATTGCATTATCTAACAAATACTTAAATGCACCATTAAGGTTAGATTTATTTGTATCTGTGAACATTTCTTTAATTTTTGCTGCGCTCATTGTGCCGTCACCAAATTTAACAGAATAAAATTCTTTTCCCAGTTTATGAATTTCCCAAGTATAGTTTTTGTAAGGTAGAATATGATATTTAATAATCAAGTCTTCATTCTTCTTTAAGATCCTTTTATTCTCTGAATTTAATTCGAATTTTGATAAATCAATCCGTAAAGATCGTGTTTGATTAAATATTCCTTTTTCTAGCCTTGTCAAAACATATCCTTTTGCATACAATTCAGATATATGCGTGTCAGAAAAGTCTGCAATAAGCATCTGATCAGTTTTAAAATATTCGGGATTGTCCAAAGTTTAAAACAGGTATAATATAAATTGATATATCCTATTTTAAATGATTAAAAGAAAATCGCAAATCATAAGAATTCTTGCAGTTGTGGCAGTTATACTTGTTACTTTGCTTGGAGCCTTATACATTGGTAAAGACTTAGCTCCCGACAGTTCATCAGCTTTATTTGGAGGAAAATTAGAATCAGGATATCCATTTGCAGGATACTCAATTGCTTATCAAAATGGGAAAGTCACTACTTGCGGAGTTACATTCTTAAACGAAAGTACAGCAGTAACAGCTGCTCATTGTTTACCAAAAGATGCCGAAATATATATTGGAGTGAATGAGTTTAAGCCCAACCGGAATGACAATATTAAGGTTGGAAATTATGTAGTGAATACCGGTTGGGCTGGCAAACCGGAAAACGATATTGCTGTATTAAACCTTAGTTCCAATGTAAATTTAGAACAATATGCAGTCACAGCCGAAGCTCGAAAATCTTGCAATTACGAAATTGTAGGTTACGGACAAAATGAAAATACAATTCCAGGGGACTACACTACAAAATTAAGAAAGAGTATTCAAGTATGTATTGAAGACATTATAGGTAATGTTGCGTATATGAAAGGCCTAGATGGAGGTATCTGCTATGGAGATAGCGGGAGCCCTGTATTTGAGAAAGGTACTAATCGATTGGTCGGAATAGTATCGTCAATAATTTCTTCCAGTAAAGATAAATCAAGCTATTGTGCAGTAAATAATATTGGAGCAGTTGTAGTAGCTAATACTTATCAATCTTTTATTTTGGCTTCACAGTTTACTGATGGCCAAGATCAGAAAGCAACTAGAAGTGTATGCGGAAGCTCCTGTATAACTAATAGTGATTGTTTAAGCGGACTTTCTTGCCAAAATAGAGTTTGCGTATCGGACTCAGCTAGCTGCGATGCAGGAGCTTCCGCATATTGCGCACCATCTTTGAATATTAACTGTATAAGTGACAACAGCTGTATTGGTAACGTATGCATAGATAACGCTGAACTAGCAGAAGAAGAAGTTTCTGAAGTTCTATACGGAATAAACCCATTGATTGTAGCAATACTTTTAGCAGCGGTACTATTTGCAATAGTTGTCCTCCTTTTAATTCCTAATAGAAATCGAGCACCTTAGTCGCTAACAAGCGCACTTACACATTAATTATGTAGTATAATTCATTGATTTTATTATTAACCTGTTTGTATGAATACCCAAGTTATAGAGTCTTCTGACCTAGTTGGTCAGCGTAATTTAAGAATTGAAAAACTTGAGAAGCTAAAGAAGTTGGGTATTAATCCTTATCCTGCAGTATCAAAAAAAGATATGCCTAATGGGCAGGTTACTACAGATTTTGATTCTTTAAATGGTAAAACAATCAGCTTAACTGGCAGAATTAGAACTATTCGTGAACATGGAAGACTAATGTTTATGGATATTGAAGATATGTCCGGCAAAATCCAAGTTTATATCAAAGCAGATACTTTAAAAGAGGATTTGGCACACGGATATTTCGGTTACGATAACTTATCGCTTTTAGATACATCTGACTTTATTGAAGTAACAGGTGAAATTACTAAAACACAGCGAGGAGAAGTTTCTATTTTATCTTATACTATAAAACTTTTAACTAAAGCTCTTAGACCTATGCCTGCAAATCTTGAAGATAAAGAAGACAGGTATAGACGAAGATATGTAGATATGAATGTTCATCCAGAAGTGCGTGAGAGATTTGTTCGAAGATCTAAATTCTGGAATGCTGTACGAGATTTCTATTTAAAAAATGACTTTGTAGAAGTAAATATTCCTGTTCTAGAACACACAACAGGCGGTGCAGATGCTAAACCATTCGTAACTCATTATGATGCACTTGACCAAGATTTTTACCTAAGAATCTCGCATGAACTACCATTAAAACGACTTATTGGAGCTGGCTTCAGTAAGGTGTTCGACATTGGCCCAAGATTCAGAAATGAAGGCTTTAGCGACGAACACCTCCCAGAACACGTAGCTATGGAATGGTATTGGGCATATGCTGACTATAACGATGGAATGAAATTAACTGAAGATATGTTCCGATATGTAATGCAAGAAGTTTATGGAACACTAAAATTCAACATACGTGGTTTTGAAATCGACTTAAGCCAAGATTGGGAAAGAATCGATTATGCACAAATCATTAAAAAGAAATTTGATGTAGATATTTACAACGACAGTCTAGAAAAGATGATTCAAGTTTTAAAAGATAACGGCAAATCGGAAAAAGATCTTGCAGACATAAACAAAAATAGAGCCGTAGATTCATTATGGAAATTAATCAGAGGCAATATTGCCGGCCCGGCTTTCTTAATAAACGAGCCTAAATTTATGAGTCCATTAGCAAAACTGGATGAAAAAAATCCAAATGTCACTCAAAGGTTCCATGCAATTATTGCAGGAAGTGAATTAGTAAATGCTTATAGTGAGTTAAATGATCCTATTGACCAGTTAGAAAGATTTGTTGAGCAAGAAGAACTAAGACAAAGTGGCGATGATGAAGCTCAAATGCTTGATATTGACTTTGTAGAAATGCTTGAATACGGTATGCCGCCAACTTGCGGATGGGGCATGAGTGAAAGAGTATTCTGGTTTTTTGAAGGTGTAACAGCAAAGGAAGGTGTTCCATTCCCACAACTTAAATATGATATGGATAACCTTACCAAAGAAATCTATAAAGATGTTTTAAAATATACTGAATAAAAACAAAGCTCTAGCTGTAACAATTTATAGAACTTTGTGATATTTTTAAATTATGATCAATCACACAGAATTAAAAAGCCAGGTTTTAAACGAAATTAAAGATCTAAAAACTGAAAGTGAACTCACAGAAGTTTGGAGAAAATATCTAGGAAAAGACGGGATTATCACTAACGAATTTAAAGAGATCGGATCAGTTGCTCCAGAAGAGCGGAAAGATTTTGGCTTAAGATTAAATGAGTTAAAAAATGAAGTTGATATTTTAATTGAGAATGCAAAGGCAGCATTGCAAGACCAAAATCTTGGAGTATACTTAGAAGCTGTACAAGGTGTTTTACTAAACGACAAACCAAAAATTGGCCATATTCACCCACTTACGCAAACTATTAACGATATGAATAAGATCCTTATGCGTATTGGATACAGCGTAATGGACGGTCCTGAAATTGAAACTGCTGAATACAATTTTGAGCGAGCAAATCTGCCAATTGATCATCCTGCAATGGATTTACAAGACACAATTTATATTGAAGAACCAAATATTCTTTTAAGAACTCAAACAACCTCAATTGAAACACACATTTTAGAACAGTATGAGCCTCCCTTTAAAGTTGTTATGCCGGGTAGAACTTATAGAAATGAAAAAGTAACTAGAACAAATCACTTTGTATTCCATCAATATCAGTTAGTTTGCATACAAGAAAAAGTAAGTATGGCAGATTTGCTCGCAACAATTGAGTATTTATTCAAATCTTACCTAGGAGATGATGTAGTTATCAGATTTAGGAATAAATATTATCCCGAAGTCGAGCCAGGTGTTGGTCCTGACATGCAGTGCTTTAATTGCCATGGAGCAGGGTGTGCAGTTTGTAAAAATAGAGGCTGGATAGAAATGGGAGGAGCCGGAATTAGACACCCGAATATGTTAAAAATGGCCGGAATTGACCCCGAAAAATGGCAGGGCTTTGCTTTTGGACTAGGACTAGACCGCTGGGCAATGGCAAAACATAAGATTACAGATATTAGAACTTTATTAGGGGGAAATTTGGCTTATAAGCCAAATGTAAACTAACAATATTATTCTAGTTAGTTGCTACAGCTTTGTACAAAAGCTTTGATAAATCTTCAATAGGAACATCAACTATTTTGGCGCTTCTTACAATTACTAAGTATTTTCCATTCCTGAATTTAGCACCTTTTTCTATTAAATCCTTTATTGCAGATTTAAATTTTCGTCTTATGCGGTTTCGAACAACAGCTCTTTTATCAACAGTAGTAGATACCGAAACCGCAAATGCAGGCTCTTTAAATTTATTATCCCACCACATTCTTAGTTCAAAGTCCTCGGAATATACTCTTCGGCCCCTTCTTGCTAAATGAGGTATCTCACCTGATTTTAATCTTTGTTGTTTTCTTAGCATAGAAAATCATTGTTACATCGGATTTTACCATAGTTCAGATTTATTTTTTTTGCTATCATTATGAATGATATTTGTTTAAAAAGCTTATGATTTCAATCGAATTTTTTGGTGCGGCGAAGACTGTTACAGGTTCCCATTATTTAGTAAAAACAGATGTAGGAAATTTTGTTGTAGACTGCGGAATGTTCCAAGGAGAAGATGTAGAGCATTACAACTTGGAACCTATTGAATATAATCCTGCTGATATTAATTTTGCGTTACTTACTCATGCACATATTGATCATTCAGGTATGATGCCTAAGCTTGTGAAAGCAGGGTATCAAGGAAAGATTTATGCTACCAATAATACTATTCAGATTTCTACCGAACTATTGTTAGATTCAGCAAAACTACAGGAAAATGCTTTCCAGCGTGGAGAATCTTATGGAAAATATACTGGTATTCGGGCGATTGTTTACAATACAAAAGATGCAATGCAAACAATCGCTCAGTTTTCAGCTATAAGTTATGATGACGAATTTGAACCGGTTCCTGGTATCAAAGTTACATATATTCAAGCTGGTCATATTCTTGGTGCAGCTAGCCTTATTATTAAAGTTCAAGATGAGGGAAAAGAAAAGACAATCATATTTTCCGGCGATATTGGAAGAGTTCAAAGTGCAATTATTCCAACATTTGACCAAAATTTAAAACTAGAACCTGAATATGTAATAATGGAATCTTTATATGGAGGTGAAATTCATATCGATAGGATTGAATCTGCAAACAAGTTAATTACTTTAATTAAAGAAACAACAGATAAAGGCGGGAATGCTTTTATTCCATGCTTTGCTGTACAAAGAGCACAGGAAGTTTTGAATGATATAAAAAAGGCTAAAATAGGGGGAGCATTATCAGATGATTTGCCTGTTTGGCTAGACAGTCCCTTAGCTCAAAGAGTTACAAACATTTATTCTCAAGCTTTACAGCATTCAGAAGAATCACCATTTGATTTTCCTAATCTTATATACGTAAAAAAATATAAACAATCGCTGCAACTAACTAAAAAATCCGGACAAGTAATCTTAGCCGGTAGCGGGATGGCTGATGGTGGAAGAATTATGGATCACTTAGCTACCGGCTTAGAAAATCAAAAGAATTCAGTAATCTTTGTTGGGTTTCAAGCAAAGGGAACTTTAGGCCGAGAATTAGTTGAAGGAGCTAGTGAGGTTATCATCGGTACTAAAAAAGTCAGAGTTAATGCCAGAATTCATCATTTAGAGGGTTTTTCTGCCCACGGAGATACAAATGATTATGTAAAATGGCTTCAAAGATTTTTAAGTCCAAACTTAAAAAATATATACTTAGTGCATGCAGAGCCTGATAGAGCAGAAGCTTTAAAATTACATCTGGAAAATATGGGAATAAATAACTGCATAATTCCAGATTTGAAAGAAACAGTTACACTTAGCTAATATGGCAGTAACAATAGAAGAGATAAAACACATAGCGAACTTGGCAAAACTAAAGTTTACAGATGCAGAGCTTGCCAAGTTCGCCTCTGAATTCAATAATATCTTAGACTATATTTCGCAGATTAAAGAGTGTGATGCTTCAGATATCGAATTTGAACATCATCTAAATAACTTTGCAGGAAATGTATTACAGCCTGACGAAATAAAACCTTCTTTACCGCAGGCAAAAGTACTTCAAAATGCTACAGATGGGCGAACTAAAAACGGCTATATTAGAACAAGCAAGATAGTAAGCAAAGAATAATTACAGTTTAATCCTGGCTAAACGTTTGTAGACAATTCCTTGTTTAGTCATTTGACTTTCGACAAGGTCAATATATTCTGGTGTAAAGCTCTCTGGAGCTTCAAAATTAATTTTCTTTGTAATTTCAGCAACATTTTTGCCGGTACTTCTAGTAGCAGATTCCTTTAACTTAGCAAGCGAAATGTGGAATCGGTTACTTGCTTTTTCTTTCCACCTTATTGTATCTAATAATCTTAGATCACGAATTATTGAGTGAACCAAATCAGACAAGTTATCAAGATCATCATTAGGCTCCACAGTGTTCATTATTACTCTAGGATCATATTGATGCGGAAAGCCGAACTGAATATCTTTTAGCTGAATCTCTGGCTTAGGGAATCTTCCCTCGTATTTGTTTAAAGCTTCTTCAATAAGATTTTTGCTATTCTCACTAACTCTAGCACCTATAAATCTTAATGTTAGATGAATTTGATCCATCGGTATTACTTTTATATTACGTTTTTCTTTATCGTATTCGCGGATTACATTTCTAAATGTAGTTATATAGCTTTCTGGAGGGAATATTCCCAAAAAAAGCCTATAAGTTTTAACATCTGGTCTATGTTTTATACCTTTAAATTTATCGTCAGGAAGTCTTCTATTCATTTTCAGAACTAAAAATTAATTGATCACCTTCTTCATTTTGTTTATCCAGAGTTTCTTCTAATTCTTCTGAGATATCATCATAATTACCACCTTTCCAGAATCTAGCATTTTCCATCCAAGGATTATATTTGCCAAATTCTTCACCAGGTGAAATATCTTCTACAGCTTGAACAGCACACCTTGCTTTATCAGAAAGTCTATCAATATAACTTAACATTACAGCTTCTATTGTTGCTGGAACAATTGGGCTGCCGTATTGCTGTTCACCATGATGAGCTAATATCATATGCAGCATATGATAATATAAATCTTCCGATAATTTACCTTTTGCATATTTATCAAAAGTCAACGCACCTAGCGGTATATGTCCAACTAGAATACCTTTTTTAGAATACTCTGTACTAATACCATTAATTGAGAATTCCTCAAACTTACCCATATCATGCAGAATAATTCCGGCAGTTAAGATATCATAATTAGCCATTGGATAGAATTTTTTCATCGAATAAGCGATATTTAGCATCTCTAAAACATGTTGCAGCAAACCTGATCTAAAATCATGATGTACTGACTTTGCAGCAGGCCAGAATTTATAGCTTGTCTTGAATGCTTCGTCTTTAAACATCTCCTGCACAATTGACCTTAAGGCTTTATGCTCAATTTTTTCTACATATGACATTAATTCTGACATCATCTCAGTAGCATCAAACTGGCTCTTTTCAATAAAATCATCTAATTTTGATTCATCTGCTCTTTTAGCAGAGGTAACAGTAACTTGGATTTTGCCTCTGTAGTCTTCAACTGAACCGTCAATAAGGATTACTGATCCTTCTTTAAAAATTTTTTGATCTGATTTAGCTAAAGCATCATTCCAGATTTTGGCATCAACTTTACCTGTTTTATCTGCTAGAACAAGCTTTAGATAAGGTCTTTCGTATTTATCGGCCATACGCATAACTTCTGCAATTGCAAAAGCTTCACCAGATAAACTAAGTCCGTTAGTTAAATCTGTAACATAAAAAGTCTTCATATTTTAATTGTAATTCATTAGATAGTAAGCCCAGAAGCCAATTATACTAGCAACTTCAAAAAAAATCCTAATAAATATTTTAATTAAGCTGCCTGCTCTTAAAAGTACTAGGTTGGGAATTGCTTTTATCAACTGCCAGATTATAGATAGAATATTAGTCAATGTCAGAGCGATTGCAACAATTAAAAGTGCTTCTTTGGGCTCAAATATTTTTTGTAATAAAAGAAAAGAAACGATTGGGATTGCCACACACCTTAAAATGGAGTTAAACACCGTTCCGAACATAGTTTTTGGATTGAAAAGTATTTTTTAAAGTATATCATGATTAAAGAGTATAATTTTGTTAGCTATGTTCGGTAGATCTAAAAAAAATAAAAAAAGAATAGTTACTACAAGGCGGTCTGCACAAATTAAAAAGAAAGAAGCAGACCGCCCAAATATACAGCTCATTATTCTAGTACTTGCATTTTTAGTAGCAGGTATTTTAATGATATTCAGCGCAAGCGCAGTTTTAGCATTTGTAAGATACGAGGACACCTTTTATTTTGTTAAAAGACAATTGCTTTTAATAGTCATTGGGTTAGTTTTAGCTTATATATTTTACAAGCTATCGTATAGAAGCTTACGATTCGTAACTAAATGGCTTTTAATTATAAGTTCAGTATTACTATTATATTTAATCCCTCAAGCAGTATTTAATATTGAAATGCCCGGAGTAGTAACACTTAATGGAGCTACAAGATGGATTAGAATTCCCGGAGTTTTTGATATTCAGCCGGCAGAGCTTGCAAAGCTTGCTATTATTTTATTTACCAGTTTTTGGCTTACAATTAGCGATAACGCTAAAAATAAAATCGAAAAGTGGATTAAGGGATATAAAAATAATGAATATTTGCATCCGATCTTAAAATTCTGCTATAAGTTCTTGCCTCTTATAGTAGTTGTAGTTACAAGTTTATTAATTCTGCTAGAAAGAGACTTAGATACAATAGTAGTAATTGTATTAACATTCTTTGCAATATCATTTGCAGCAAGCACAACAAAAAAAGAATCCCGTTTTGTACTATTAATGCTGATTTTAGCTTTAATAGTTGGAGTTGGAGCTTCAATTATAGAGCCTTATCGTAGAGAAAGAGTACAGTCATTTGTAGAAATATTGGTTAATGGAGAACCAGAAAATAAACAGGGTAGTAGTTTCCAAATCTGGAATGGACTAATTGCAATAGGATCAGGAGGCCTTTTTGGAGTAGGATATGGTGAATCACGGCAAAAATTATTTTTTCTGCAGGAAGCAGCTTACACTGACTCAATTTTTGCCGTCTTTGGTGAAGAATTCGGCCTCTTAGGCTCACTAATTTTAATATTCGGCTACTTTTATTTTATGTCGCTAGGACTTCAAATTGCTCGAAATGCTAAGAATAAATATTTAGCTCTCATTGCGCTTGGCATTACTGGATGGATCTCTATTCAGGCATTCCTTAATATCGCTGCCAATCTAGCTATAATTCCATTTGGCGGAATGCCCCTGCCTTTCTTCACATACGGAGGAAGCAACACTTTAGTAACTTTAATGGGTGTTGGTTTACTTTTAAATATAAGTAAAAGTAGTAATCAAGAAACAAAACATTCAAGATAAACTACTTTATTACCGTCCACAAAAAGTGTACCAAGTAAACTGCAGCAGTAGTAATTAAAACTACTGATACAACTCTTAATACACTAAATAACAATGCTTTATTTTTAGTTTGAGGTAGAGCTTGAGGCTCTGTTAAAAACAGATCCTTTTGATCTTCTTTATATTTAAGATTGCCTACTAAAGCAAATGCAGCCCACATTACAATAATTGCTATTAGGCTAGGGTATGAATAAATAAGAACTAAAGGCATTAAAATTAAATAGAACAAGATAACAGCTGTAAGCTTAAAATCTCTTCTGTTTTTCAGATTATATAAAAGTGCTCCTTTAGC
This sequence comes from Candidatus Dojkabacteria bacterium, assembly GCA_030834985.1. Taxonomy (GTDB): domain Bacteria; phylum Patescibacteriota; class Dojkabacteria; order J137; family J137; genus Brojett037. The sequence continues at coordinate 45,339 of JAUQWV010000001.1, read as the reverse complement.
CTTGTTAATAAAGTAAGTCCAAAGTACAGCGTAGATTAAAACTCCCAATAAGCCCTGTACAATTAGAACATTCACCAAGAATGGTGCATTAGATGAATAGTTATCACTTCCTTTACCTAAAACCAAAGTTCTTAAGTTATTTGTATTTAATTCAGCACCACCATTTAAATTTTGTAATGCAGTAGAATATTGCTGCACAATAGGATTAAAAATATTTTTATTACTTAAATTTAAATAAAAGAATGCTAAGGCTAGTATCAAAACTACCGGCACTACCAATACAGCTAAAACCTGTACATCAGATTTTGATAACATCTTTAGTTTAAAGTTATTTAAAGCCGTTTTAACTCTGGATTTAAATGTTAACTTGACCCTAGATACATAAAGTAATGCTACAAGCAGATAAGAAATTAAAAGAGCTAAAGTGAACAGAAATAAAGTAGAGTAACTTTGTATATTTAAAGGAATTATTAAAATAGAAAGACCTGTAAACACAGCCAGAATAATCGCCTTAACAGCATCGATTTTACTTTCACTTAATAATCTATAAGCAGATAGTAAAATTGCTAAAGCCAGAACTGGTAAACTTGCCATAATAACACCAGTTTGTGTAGATGTTCTTTCACTTAACAGTTGTACTAATACAAATATTTCAGTTCCAAATATAAATAAATCAACAAATCTTCTTACTGCAGTATTAACCATAGTATGTAGACTTGTAAAATAGAATACACCAATTAAAGATATTAAAGTTATTCCAGCTAAATACCTAAAGCCTACTGTTCCGAATGTATTAGAAACTCTTGTTGTTACAACCAAAACGCTTGAAGCAGTAAGTACAAGATTAAAAAGCAATACCATTAAAAAACCTTTCGGATCGATAATTATTTTTCCTCCTGCGAAAACAACTCTTACTAAAAATATTGCAAGTAAAGCAAACACAAAAAATATCAAAAATCTTAAAACTACTGTATCAAGCTCCGTATAGCTTAAAATTCCTGCCATTGTAGGTAACAGGAATATAAAAAGTGAGAATACTCCTATAGAAAGCAAATTAGTTATTACAAGCAGATTTTTAAATGTAATAAATTCTTTAGTAAAAGGGTTTGAAAAAGTAACTGCTTTATTACCAACTGGTAAGACTAATTTGATTTTACTCATAACAAATATAGAAAAATATAAAGGTATTTTAATTGATTATATCGCACAATTTAATTATACGGATATACCATTTTGAATTTGTCCTGCAAATCCGCCTATCGCAATAATTAATGCTACTAATATAATAAGTCCCAAATGGTAGTGAGAGAAAGATTTCTTCGTAGATATTGCTGATGTTCTAGAAACTAAAATTATATCTATTATAAAAATCAGTGCTAAAAATATTATAAATCCAAGATTAATTAAATTTCGATTCTGTAATGATATCGTAAAGCCCTCTTCTGTATTTAAAAACTCTGTTGTTTCGCTTACCATTTCTACATTCGGAGTATATGTAACATTTACTGTATTAGAAGTAAGCGAAAAGCCCGATGAGTTTATGCCATCTGCATAGATTCGGTTTTGTCCTTCGTTAAGTTTATCTAGTCTATAGGTAAAGATTCCTCCGCTAATCTGAGCTTGCCCGCTTAATGTATTATTATTAAACACTTGAACCTGATCAAATCCATTTACTAAACCTGTTATATCAACTTCAGGCGCTGCTACTGTAGCATTATTCTGAGGAGACGTTATAGTTATAGCAGGATTAAAATCGGATAATACACTGCCATCTGGACGGGACCCAAAATGAACTACAACCAGCATATTATTTGAGTTATTTAGATAATTGCCGTATAGAATAGCAAAACCCACTTCAACAAATTCAGGTTTAACTATGTTATCGCGGTGGGTTTTGCTATTAATCCAAGCCTGCATTACATCACCGATATTGTAGTAGCCTTCTGCAAGGTTTTCTCCCGCAAACACATAATCATACTTCGCTTCATCAAAGAATTTCCATGGGGACTTATTAGGGGGGCAGTAGTGCGACCAACAATTTGAGCTGAGCATAACTTCGCCTTTCTTTTGAGCCGAAATGTTAAGCAGCGTATTTAATCTTAATTGTCCCATTCCCATTTCGGCTCTATATTCGTTATGAGCCCTAAGCAGGTTTTCAATGGTAATAGAATCCGTTGAATTACTGGCTTTAACATCAATCTTAATTAAGGTGTTAAACCCTAATACCGAAATAGCTAAACCAAAAAGCATTAGCCTTTTAATAAATCCATATTTTGGATTATCTATAAAGCTTGTTTTAGGTATCCGCCTTCTTTTTTTACCTTTCATATAGCATTCAAAGCCAGAGTATCTTATCATTAGTATATATTATTTTACTGGGTTTTTGATAGTCCAACTTTAATGTTCTTGTCTAAATTGACAAAAAAGTATTTCAGAACATTCTTTTACTCACTATCGGTTACTTTAGGCATATATATAGCCCTACAGGAATTACACCAGAATCAAAGTATAAATAGATTTATATTATTCTCCTTGTTAGTACTTTTTATTTACGTTGTTGAAATATTTTCTCACTGGAGAACTAAAAGCTCTAAAGTAGAAATTAACCTAGATTTTGATGATGAAATTAACGAGCTTTCTCATCTCTTTCATAAATTGATACTACCTATTGGCTTATATTTTTCTATTGTAGGATTTGGATTTTATAACCTAAGAAGTTCATCTTTAGTATTTTTATTAATAGCCGTCTTTATTACATTCTTTGTTCTTTTTGTAAATATACGTGCTTTTTTTGATCATAAATTAAGAGCTCAAGATAAAACTCATTATGTATATGATTTAATAAAATTTTTAATTTTCTTTTGTCTGGCAGATGTATTTTCAAATGCAGCAAATAATTTTACGAATAATTTAGTCTTATACGCTGCTTCAATGATTGCTGTAACTTTTAGTCTTATTGTTTTAATGCTATGGCGCTACGATAAAGTTCATTTATATTCTTTAGTTTACGGATCAATTGCAAGTGTATTTATTGGGATTATATTCTTTTTGTATCATATAGATAGAGTAGTGAATAGTTTACAGATAAGCTTAGGATTATTCTTTATTTTCTATCTAACTTCCGCAATAATTCACCATCTGGTAATGAAAACCTTTAGTAGAGGTGTATTAACAGAATATGTTTTGGTGATTTTAATAGTAATTGCAGTTACTTACGGGATTGCATAAAAACTCGGGGTCAGGGATTCGAACCCCAGTAAACAGTTCCAGAAACTGTTGTCCTACCACTAGACGAACCCCGAATACGATATGAGCTATGAATTATATCACTTTAATTCTATGCTTAGAAATACTAAATGAAAGGTTTTGCGCCCTGCAAAAGCAGGGCGCTTTACTACTCGCTGGACGGCTTGAATTTATGCCGTTCACCTTCTTTTAGGCAGGCTTCGTTCTGCCATAAATTATGAGCACAGCACTCACTAGGCTTAGCGCCTCCTAGAAAGTCTACCTTATAACAGGCAGCCTTTCCGCAACGCGAGCACCGTACCATATATCTGCCGTTTGTTAACGGCCGTTTACAATTTGGACAACTTTCATCCGCCATCTAAAAGGCCCTCCTGGCTCTAAAACGATGGTAAAAAAGTATACAATAGTTTCTTTAATTTAGTAAAAGGGGAATAAGCTGAGGCTAGACCCCAGCCTCCTTGGAGGGGGTCTAGCTTCCAAAAGAATAAGGGGTGGGAAGGACTAACTACGTCACTTCGATCGGTATCCGGCCGGCAGGGTCGTCTACTTGCAGCAATTATTAAACTTCTTGTTCTTCATGCTGCGCACCTCCTTTCTTTTAAGGATGTTTCGATAATATCATAAAACTATTATGATGCAAGGATTTTAGAAGAAAATTTAGAAAAAATTACTATAGGATAAAGGATTGTCCTGAGCAGCATGCTGCTCAGGACAGTAGGAGTATATAGCGCGCTGGATTAAATCCAGTCAACGCCATTTTGGCCGGGCGGTTCATCCGCCACAGCCTCGTCATCAAACTGCTGAATCAAACTCGGGTCGTTAGGCCAGTACTCCCAGCTACCCGCGTGGGCCGTAGCGTCTTCCTTCTCCTCCTCATAAGCCGCTACTCCTTCTCTAAGTATTTGCGGCTTCTGATAGTTGGGGAGACGCGCTGGGTGGCGAAACTTTGACCTAGATTCTTGATGACCCAACATTTTTCAACTCCTTGCTATAGAACGATTCCCTATTCAATTAGGGTTAAATACTATTATATTACAAATATATACAAAGTCAACGATTTTGGGTGACAAAATAAGTATGTCTGAGAATCTTTAGATTCTCAGACTTATGTGGTTAGGGTTTGCTAGTCGTCAAAGCAGTCGGTACATTCACATACAAAGTCGTCAAGCTGAGTGCTTATGTTCATCTCACTCCCATTACCGTCATCATTCAGAAGCTTACGCCTCCTTAAGATGATTATATTCGGTACGTCAGTGGAGATCTCTTCGCGATATCCCTCTGCAAGTTCACGAGCCTTCTGACTTTCTATGTCACCCCGTCTTAGAGACATTTACATCCCCTTTTTATTCCGGTTCTAAATTGAACCAGGATACAGTATTATATCAGCGATAGTAAATTAGTGAATATTAGAAGAAATGTTTTTGAGGGCGGGCGATTTAGCCCGCCCTTAAGGTGTTTTAGCGCTCAGCCCCCATAATCCTCGTGGGCTTCGCGCTGTTCGGCTGTAATGTCGTCGTATCCGTACCCGCAGTATCCGCTTGGTTCTGACGGCTTCTTTGCCTCCCCTTTCTCTCTGTTCAGACGGAATGGGGGGAGGACCTCGAACTCAGACGGGATGTGTGCAGGTGGGGTAGGTGGCACCAAAAAAGTGCCGCCAACTGTTTCTTGCGGTTTGTCTGGCATTACATGATCTCCTTATTTCCAGCCTATAGCATGGATATTTTTACGAGCGTTTAATTATAACGTATATGCTAGCTTTAAGCTTGCGGAATACTTTGTGAAGCAGAAGCGTTAGAGGCGTTTTTATTATCTTTAAATGTTTTTTTACCGCTGAATTTTTTATTAGATGTAGGAGCAACCTCATCAGTTTTTTGCACTAGGTTGCCATTTTTATCGTAAACTTGGCTTGCCCATTTATTAAGCTTTAATTCAACTTGATCCCTAGGCTTTGCATATGTTCTTCGGCAGAACTCTTTAACTTCATCTTTTAACCCGTAAAATTGATAGCTAGGCTTCATAGCAATAGCTGTAAATGGAGGAGTTTGTGCCATATCAACAGTCATCTTCATTGCAATTCGATATTTATCTAAGTTTACAAGATCTTCCATACCTAAATATGGAGTATATTCCTTTTCAAGCCTTGCACCGTCTTTTTGACTTACAACATAATTCATTAATGTCCCGATATTTCCAAAGATAGCATCCTGAATTTTTTCATCAATCTGATCTATATATTGGTGTGTTACTATTAGGTTTAATCCGTATTTTCTTGCTTCAGATAAAATTTTAATAAATGATTCCGTTGCAAAGTTTTGAAATTCATCCACATATAAATAGAAATCACGTCTATCTTCCTTTGCCATTCTGGCACGCTGCATTGCATTAGAATAGAGCCTTGTGACAATCATAGCTCCAAGTAATGATGAGCTTTCTTCACCAATCTTTCCTTGAGATAGATTTACTAACAAGATTTTCCCGCTGTTCATAACTTCAGATAAATCAATGGTAGATTTTATTTGGCCAATCATGTTTCTGACCATTGTAGAACCTAAAAATCTACCAACTTTATTCTGAATTGGAGCCACAGCTTCGGCTAATAGCCTTGGGTTTATGCTTAACTGAGCATATTCTTCCTCCCAGAATTTAATTAAGAATGGATCTTTAACTTGCTTAAGAAGAAACGTCCTATAGTTTTTATCATTTAGTATTCTTAAAACTGCAAGTAAAGAAACATTTTGACAGTGAAGCAATGTAGCTACAGAGTTATATAGTAAGTGCTGAAGCCTTGGCCCCCACGACATTTCGCCAAAGAACTTTTTAAATACATTAACAATACCGTCTGCTAATAAGTCTAGTGTCTCACCTTCCTTGATATCTAACATATTAAGGCCTATCGGGAATTCAACATCCGAAGGGTCTAAATAAATTACATCTTTAATTCTGTGTTCTGGAATCAAATCTAAGATTTCTTCAACTAGATCTCCGTGCGGATCTAAAACTGCTAAGCCGTTTCCATCTAGAATATCACCTACAATCATATTCTTTAAAAAAGTAGATTTACCTGTACCAGTTTTACCAAGTAAATACATATGACGTCTTCTATCTTCAGCTTTTATGCCAAAAGGTAGATGAATATTTCTATAATCTGTAAGAGCCATAGCACGGATTCCCTGATTTGCAGCGGGATCTTGCTTTAGAACCGGTAGATTTAAAGGGAATTCAAGTTTTCTGGATTTAGCCCATGCAATATTCGGAGTTTTTACAGTTTCGTTTGGCAAATGATATAACGAGGCAAGCTCTTCGATATTTGCAATATTTTTTTCGCGTTCGTCTAGGTACCTAAACTGATATTTTTGAAGCGCAGTTAATTTATCACCAAGCCTTTTTCCGCTAAAAAATAATTCTATTTTGTCGCCCAATTTATCAAAAAATCCTTTCTTTTTGGACTTTGGCTTAACAATACTATTTAATTTTGTAGTTTGGAATTGTTTGAATGCGGCTTCAGTATCTTCTACAAGTCGCTTAACTGTATTTTCATCTGGTCCTTTTCCTATAATTCTAATTCTAAACTGAAAACCAACCTTATCTGACTTACGTGAGATATCCCCAAAAGTTTCAACAACGGAAGAATCAGGCTCTTTTTTATTGCCTTCAGCATCTTTTTCGTTTCTAATCTTATCTACATATTCTTTACCTTTAACTTGCCAGTCATTACTTATTGGCCGGGCTAAAAGCTGAATCCAAACCTCAAAACCGGGGGTTAAATTAGATACAGCACTTGTAATTGATGCTAAAGGGTCAACTTCAAAACTTGTAAAAGTTTTGATAGGTAAAAAAAACTCTCTTTCTAGACTAAGCTCGCTGACAGTTGTCAGCTCGCTTGGATGATGCTGTGCATAATCTGGTACAACAGTGATTTGAGCTTCTGGATATTGTGCATAAATCTGATTTTCTAAAAAGGTTCTATATCGATTAGAGCATACAACAACAAAATATATACCGTGATTTGCAGCAAAAATTTCAAAAGAGTAATGATCTTTACTTGCTTTATCGCCTTTTAGAATTCCGTGGAAAGATTGAAACATTTGTTCAGCCGCCAGAGCTTTTTTATCGTTTCGTACAGGAACTGCAATCTTTAATACAACTTTATCTACAATCGTTTCGTTAACTCTTACTTTTAGGTTGTAATATCTTTGCAACACGATATTGGCGACAACCATGAACGCTATCAAAAAGACGATTATTAGTAGAAACACCAATGGATCCATAATTAATCCTATTATATGCTACTCAGGTTTTAAAGCAAAGTCCTCAAAAATTATTTGTGCGTCTGTCAATCCAAGTTCTTTAAATTGTTTTCTTAAGGTGTACATCATAATCTTAGGTCCGCAAATCAATATTTTTGCATTTGTTAAGTCACCGACTTGCTCTGCAATTTTCTTTGCATTTAAGTAGCCGTCTTTATTATCGTAATTAAAATTAATATGCAAATCAGAGAGCTCTTCTGAGCCTTTTAATATTTCATCTTTATAAACAGCTTCTTCTTCTGTTTTTGTGGAGTAGAAGAAGTGAATTTTGCCGTTTGAAGGTTCGTCTTTTTCAGAAGCTAGCATGCTTAAAAACGGCGTTACACCAATACCACCAGCAATCCAGATTTGCTTAGAAGCACCCTTTGTGCGCTCTGAAGTAAAGTAACCATAAGGTCCAATTAATTTAACCAAATCTCCAATATTTGTTTTTGTAAGTTGGTTAGTGTAATCTCCCAATGACTTTGCAGAGATTCTTATGCTATATTCATGAGGATTTGAAGAGATAGAAAATGGATGGAACTCTCCACCAATATCTTTATTATTCATGAAAGACATAAAGACAAATTGTCCAGGTTTGTATAACAATGGTTTATTTTGAGGCTCCAAATAAAGCTCGGTGATTTCACCTACTTTATTTGTTCTTACAACTTTGTAGTAAAAAACTGGACCAACTTTCTTGTATAAGAACTGAACATATATCCAACTAAAAATTCCAGCAACAAGCCATCCAAACATCCACAATCTAAATAATGGCTCTGGTGTTAATGCACTAAACATATGCATACCTACAAGGATTAAAACCAGAATCATTAGTCTGTGTGTATGTTTCCAAATATGATAGGGTAGCACTCTTATAACAGTAAACATAATAATCAGGGTAAGTGTATAAAGTGCTGATATTCCAAAGTTGTACCACAAAATTGAGCCTGGAATAAAATATAATCTTAGAGATTCAATACCCACAAATCTTGTAACAAGTAGTAGTACAGGGTGAAACCACGCAAGTACAAACGCTATTTGCCCTAAACGTCTGTGAAATCTATACATTTTATCTAGTCCTCCAAACAGACTTTCAACAAAATATGATCTAGCAGATAAAATAAAATTTAAAGACATTAATATAACTGCAGTTACCGCAAAAAGTTGGCTTAAGTATAAGAAAACTTCTTCTGGATAAAGCCCTTGTTCAACAGAAAATTTTGCATATAACCAAAGTGCATAAGTTATAAGCAGGATTGTTATAAAAATTGGCCACTTGAGTTTAGTTCTAAGCATATCTTAATTGTACCTGTTCAAAAAACTATTTTCTATATGGAACGTAAGGTTCTGGGTCAACCGCAATATAATCTTTTTTCAGCACAAAGTGTAAGTGGGTTCCTGTACTATTTCCTGTTGTACCCATATAGCCAATTGCCTGACCTTGTTGAACTCTGTCGCCAGGTTTTACGTAAATATCACTTAGATGGTAGTAGTATGTATGAATTCCGCCACCATGATCTATCTTAATAGCCAAGCCCGAAAGAACCTCCCACCCTGCATAATAAACTGTGCCATTTGCTACTGCTTGTATTGTACATCCATCCCATTTTGATAAATCGAATCCATCGTGATAAAAAGAAAAACCCCTTTGATATTGATAACCGTCACAATCCGGGCTTGATAAAGGATCAATGAATATTCCTCTTGGTATTCCTTCAACTTGAAAGCCTTCCCCGAATAAATTTCCACCTGGGATAAATAATTTTGTGCCAGGAGTTAAAGTATACGGAGCTGATAGCTGGTTTAATTCAACAATGTTAAAAAGATTTGATTCGTTGTTATTGACACTTGTAAGAGAAATAATATCATCAAGACTTTGACCTGATCTAACAGTATAAAGCACACCATTTATTTGAGGAATTGCTAAGTCCCAACCTACCTGAATATCGTTTGTAAATGGACTAATTAAATTTGGATTAGCCCAACGGATTGTATCCATTGAAACGTTGTATTGCGCTGCAATAGACTCGAGTGTTTCGCCAAAGGCAACTGTGTGGCGCCTATTTTGCAGCGCACTCAAATTCGTATTATCTGTACGTAAAACTGTAGAAATTGAGCCGCCTTGTGTTAGTAAATCTGCAGAGCCAACAATATATTCTCCACTTAACGCAGTACCGCCAGCACTTACATCTGATACTCTATAAACAATACCACTAAGTGTTACTGCAATTGTTATTATCAATATAGATGTATGGGTAATATTTTTATAAAAGTTACTTCTACCCCAAAATAGTCTACTTACAACTTGCCGTTTAATATTAGACGGAATTTCAGTAGCGCCAAGCAGATAATTTTTAGAGCGTCGTGATGAAACTTGCATATATCAAGTTATTCTACACCATTTTAAAAATTTGGATATAGCCTACTTAATATATCTTCTTTATTCATTAGCTGCAGGCTTTCAAAGAGTGGTGGAGAAAATGGCATACCAACAATTGCAACTCTTAAAACCATAAAGATATCGCCATGTTTTGCATTATATTTATCACCTATTGATCTTATTCCTTTTTCCCACTCCTCATGGGACCAACTTTTTGTGTCAGCATTAAATGTGGAGTGCAAATCGTACAGATCTTTTCTCATTTCATCTATATGTTCATTTACAGCTCCAAGTTGTTTAATATTCCAATCTATACCTTCTGGCTTAATATAGAAAAAGTTTAACTGAGATAATATATCTACCAACGTCCCGGCCCTTTCTTTTATTAACGCTATCTTGCCTTCAAGCTGACTATCTTGCAGAATGAATTCTTCTAAAGTTTTGTCTTGATTATGATTTTTAAACCAATTTACAAAGATATCTTTTAAATCATCGGCAGACTTTGCCTTAATATATTCTTTGTTGAACCATAAGAGTTTATCGCGGTCAAAAGAAACGAGCGCAGTTTTTTGGACACGATCTAAAGAAAACAATTCTACAAATTCTTGTAAAGAATAAATTTCTTTTTCTGATTCACCATGTTTTCTTTCAATAGGAGAGGACCAGCCTAATAGCATTAAAAAGTTGAGCAGCGCTTCTGGCAGATAACCTTGTTCTAAGAACTGGCTTGCAAAAACTGCACCATACCTTTTAGATAACTTTCTATTTTCATTTTTTTCTTTTAGATTTGGTAAATGTGCAAAAACAGGCAACTCCCATCCCAAATATCTATAAAGTAGAATATGTTTTGGAGTAGAAGAGAGCCAATCGTTACCTCTTAAAACATGAGTAATTTTCATTAGGTAATCGTCTATTACTACGGCTAGATGATAAGTTGGGAAACCATCTGTTTTTAATAAGATCTGATCATCAACTTCGTTACTGTTAAACTTAAGTCTTCCTAAAATAGCATCTTCAAAAATAATCTCTCCATCTTCTGGAACTTTAAGTCTAACTACATGTTCTTTACCTTGTTCAATAAGCGTATTTGCTTCTTCTAAGGAAGTGTTTCGATAAGGCGATCTTAATTTTTTATTTTCAAGTCTTGCTTGTTTTTGCAATTCTTCTGTTTCTTCTGGTGTTAGAAAACAATAATATGCATAACCTTTTTGAATTAATTCTAATGCATATTTTTTATAGATCTCTAATCTTTGTGATTGCACATAAGGTGTGTAAGGCCCTTCCACAATAGGACCTTCATCGTAATTTAATCCGTAATCCTTAATTGTTTTAAGTATGTTTTCAACTGCTCCTTCAACATATCTGTTTTGATCAGTATCTTCAATTCGTACAATAAACTGTCCATTTGTATTTTTTGCCAATGCGTAATCGTACAACATTGTTCTAATATGGCCAATGTGTAAACCTAAGCCTGTAGGGCTTGGTGCTATTCTTGTTCTTGCTGTCATATGATTATATTAAACTCCCAATTATATGATATATAGGATTTTTAGACCAGTTGCATAATTACAATAATCTGGTATTATAAAAACGAAGAAATCATTGTACATTGGGGTTTTCCAAACTTATTTGACAGTACGGCAAATATTAAAATATAATCCCAATGATAATTTATTAAGCTTCACTTATGGCAGATACATCCTCCTTGTCAGACCAAAGTGCCACTCTAAGCAATCGTATTCTAATCGTTGATGACGAAGTAGAAGCAAGAGAATTGTTTGGAGAAATCCTACTAAGGTCATTCGATTTTTCAATTGATTATGCTTCAAATGGTAAGGAATGTATCGATAAATGCAATAAGAATAAATATGATTTAGTTTTACTAGATGTATTTATGCCTGTTATGGATGGATTCGAAACGCTACAACACTTTAAAAACATTGTTGAAGAAAAGCCTAAGTTTATAATCATCAGCAATATGGGCGGAGACCTAGTAATAAAACAGCTTATGGGACTTGGAGCACATGCTTATGCTGCAAAAGCAGATACTGACGTTGATGATTTAGTAGAATTAGTTGAGAATGCAATATACAATACCAAAGTAACCAATACATCTATATTGGTAGATATTTTTTAATGTAGTTCTATGAATGACGATAGCAACACAGTTCCAACAGCCGCAGAGTTAGAAGAAGGTTTAACTCCAGATGGAGTATTAGATGCAGACCAGGAAAATACTGCAACTGTTACAGCTCCCGAGATACCAATTCAAGAAGAAGATTTTGAAGATGATGACGATAATATGAAAGATGAGGAGGAAGAAGACGATGATGAGGTTGACACAGATGACGAAGTTGACGATATAGAAGAATAATTAAAGCATTCTAACTTCTGCATCAATAAAAATTTGCAGATCGCCGTCTAGTACGGCATCTGCATTAGAAGTTTCAACATCTGTTCTAACATCCTTTACCAGTTTATATGGTTGTAAAACGTAATTCCTAATTTGATTTCCCCATCCTGCAACTTTATATTCTCCTTTAGTCTGAGCCATCTCAGCTTTCTTTTTACTTTCTTCAATTTCGTAAAGCCTTGCTTTTAACAGACGCATAGCAGATTCTCTATTTGCATGCTGAGTTCTTTGACTTGAAGATTCAACAACAATCCCTGTAGGTATATGAACAAGTCTGACTTTAGATGCAACTTTATTTACATTTTGTCCTCCAGCACCTCCGCTTCTTACTGCACTAAATTCCAAATCCTCGTCCTTTACCTCTATGTCTATGTCTTCATTAACTTCAGGGAGTACTTCTACACCAACAAATGATGTTTGTCTTAGACCTTGTGCATTAAAAGGAGAGTTTCTTACTAATCTATGAGTACCATGCTCATGTTTTAAATATCCATAAGCATATCTGCCTTCTATGAATAACTCTGCACTAGCAATTCCAGCTTCAGTACCATCTACTTTATCAATAATACTTACTTTCCAGCCTTTAGCATTTGCGTATCTGGTATACATCCTTAGAACCATACTAGCCCAATCACAAGCTTCTGTACCTCCTTGGCCCGCAACAATTTTTAAAATTGCATTATTGGTGTCGAACTTACCACTTAAAAAAGTGGTAAGTTCGACTTCTTCAACTTTATCTTCTAAATCTTCAAGCCCAGACCTTATCATTTGAGCAACTTCATTTTCAACCTCCTCCGATTGATCTCTAATTGACGTTACTGACTCATCAGCCGCGAGTTCTTTAATATCTTCTATTGATTTTTCTAGATTCTGCATATCTTCAATCTCTGTTTTTAAACCGCCTAAGGTTTGCATAACCTTTTGAGCTTCCTCAGGATTATTCCAAAAATCAGGGGCCATACTTTTAGCTTCCAACTCATCTTTTTGAATCTGTAAAGATTGTAAATCTTTCTTTTTTACAATAGCTTTTATTCTGTTTTCTAGTTCGCTGATATTTTCTAAAAGAGTCATAGCTTAATAATAATTAATTAGTCAATTTTTAGCGCAGCTAAAAAAGCTTCTTTAGGAATCTCGACACTGCCAATAGCTTTCATTTTCTTTTTACCTTTTTTCTGCTTTTCTAACAATTTTAATTTTCTAGTTACATCACCACCATATAGCTTAGCAAGCACATCTTTTTTATAAGCATCAATCGTTTCTCGGGCAATCACCTGGCTACCAATGGCAGCTTGAATTGGAACTTTGAATTGCTGGCGCGGGATGAGCTCCTTCAATTTTTCAACCATCTCTCTCCCGCGCCTTTGAGAATTTGATCTATGAGTTAAAAAGCTTAATGATTCTGCTGGCTCACCATTTACTAATAATGAAACCTTTACAATATCTCCCTTTCGATATTCTAAAAAAGAATAATCCATTGATGCATAACCGTGGCTTAGTGACTTTAATTTATCAAAAAAGTTAACAATAATTTCTACTGTTGGTATTTCGTATTCAATGATTGCATGATTTTTACTTCCTGATTTATTCAAAAAGTTCATGTGCCTATAAACGCCTCTTCGATTTTGGCAAAGTTCCATTATTGATCCAATATATTCTTCGGGAGTAATAATGTCTAACTTTACCCACGGCTCGTAAACTTCTTCTAAGTGACTTCCTTCAGGAAATTCGGCAGCAGTTCTAATTGTTGCAATATTTGTTTCGGGATCTATATTTGAAACATTAATATTCGGAACCTTGGAATAATCTTTAGTTGATAATAAAACTCTAAATTCTACAGTTGGAGTTGTGCTTATAAGATCTATATTATATTCACGTTCTAATCTATCTTGAGTGATTTCAAGATGTAGCAAGCCTAAAAAACCGCAAACAAATCCAGTTCCAAGTGCCTGAGAATATTCTTTTTGATAAGTTAGAGCAGCATCGTTTAATGATAATTTTTCTAATGCCTCTTTAAAAGATTCATAATCACTAGCTTCAACAGGATACAAACTAGCATAAACCATTGGCTTTGGCTGTCTGTAACCTTTTAAAGGTTGAATTTTTGTATGGGAATTGTTTTGTTTAAATAAAGTAATTGTATCGCCCGAATGAACTTTATGAATATCCTTTAAGCCCGTAGCAATATATCCAACTTCACCTTCTTTAATAGCTGAAGTTTCTGTCATTTTAGGCATTAGATACCCAATTTCTACTGGTGACACATCTGTTTGAGTACTTATAAAATAAACTTTATCGCCTTTTTTTATTTCACCGCTTATAACTTTAATTAAGGCAGTTACTCCTTTATATTCATGAAAAAAAGCATCAAAAACTACAGCTTTTGTATTTGATATTTCCTTGCCTTCTATTACAGCTAACTCATCTTCGTCTGACAGAATTTTTGTATCTTCTTTTTTATATGCAGGAATTCTTTCAACAACTGCATCTAAAATTTCTTTCACACCTATACCAGATTTTCCTGAAGCCAAAATAATTTCATCTTCACTGAAGCCAAAAGTTTCTATCATCTCTTGCTTTGTTCGTTCGACTTCAGCAATATCCATATCAATTTTATTTATCACTGGAATAATTTTTAGATCGTATTCCATTGCTTTATACACAGTTGTTAAAGTTTGCGCCTGAATGCCTTGCGTTGCATCAACTAACAATAAGCACCCTTCACTAGCAGCAACAGATCTTGAAACTTCATAACTAAAATCAACATGACCTGGAGTATCTATAAGATTAAGAGTATATTCACCTTTTTCTGCTTTGTCGCCTTTATAATTATATTTTAAGCGAGCAGTCTGGAGTTTAATTGTGATTCCACGCTCTTGCTCTAATTCTAAAGTATCAAGCATTCTATCTTTCATTTCACGACTTGCTACCGCACCCGTAGTCTCAATAAGGCGGTCAGCTAGGGTAGACTTGCCGTGGTCTATATGAGCAATTATGCAAAAATTTCGAATAAACTGATTAGTAGACATTTTCGTCGATTAACAAAACGCACTAATTATATCAGGTAAAAGGATTTGAGGGGAGAGCGGCTTATTGTTTTGTTGCCAAAAAGTATTGACTTATCCGGGCATAAAAGTATATAATGAATATAGCTTTTTAATAAATAAACAACTAACAGAGCCGCCTGAGTGAGTTTCTAATAAAAACTTCAAGCTCTTTCAGGCGGCTCTGCGGAAAGCCCGAGCCAAACCGCCGAGGTGGGTGGCGTAATCAGCCGCTTGAGATCTCGTCTCAAGGGTAGAACGATGGGCACTACCAGCGGTCACCTTTATTGGCGAACCTTCGCGAAAGGAAAAAAGGATGGGTTTTCTGAAGAAAGATAGCCCCGCCCAGGCTCCCACCAGGGAGCGTAAGCGGGGAGACCTAAGCCACAGCCGGCAACGGCTGTAAGATTTGCGCAGCGTCCCTGATTGGCGCGACAACACTGCGCTGGACACTCTCAGAGTGAACAGCATCGGTCGCGCCCCGGCTGCGGGACGAGCAAATCTGGCGATGGTCAAATATTTGGCCCGCCTGTGGGGAGTCTTCCCCCAGGTTCAATCCGGGAATGGAGAATCCCGGTTTCAGAGGGCAGCTCGCATATTGCAGCTGCCCTCTTCGCATTTCTATCTGGTTAATCCAAATATAAATAAAGAGAGTATTGCAAAAATTGCTGAAAATAACCAAAACCTTTGAACCATCTTTGTTTCCGGCCAGCCGATTGACTCAAAATAATGATGAAAAGGTGCAATTTTAAATAATCTCTTTTTAAGGAATTTAATCCATAAAATTTGTAAAGCGCTAGTTGCAAGTTCTGTCCAAAATATTAATCCCATTATTAATAATATATCTACGGTATTTGTGAGAATAGAAAAGAATAAAATTGCAAATGCGATTGGGAAAGTGCCCGTTCCTCCCATAAAAACTCTTGCAGGATTAATATTAAAATATAGATACACAAGAGAAGATCCTATCATAAACGCCAGGTATGGCAATAAATTCAAGTTGCCAGAAACTAAACTAATTACGGTATAAGATATGAATGCAATTAAAAATTGCCCTGTGACTAATCCATCTGCCCCATCAGTGATTTCCATTGCATACATCGCAAGAATAAAAAAGAATGAGCCAATAATTATTGTTAAAGGATTAATTAAAATTGTTAAGCCAAAAAGCGTGATCTCACTTATAGCTAGCATAGTAACAATAGAATAGACTGCCCAAAGTCCTAGAAGATACAAAATTGCAAGTTTTCCCAAACGCCACTCAAAACTAGATTCCAATGCTCTAAATTTATCACTTAACTTTCTTGCATAAACAATTAAACCTTCAATTAATCCATACAATGTAAAGAGTGTCCAGAAAATTAAAAAAACATTCTTTAAGTCAGATGCAGGAACCCAAAACATAACTAGAAAAAACACTGAAACAGCAATCATCAAACCTCCAAGTGTTGGAGTTCCTGTTTTATGTCCCTGGATTTTTACAAACTCTTCATTCATTTTATTGTCCATAAGCTGATGCCGAACAACAATTTGAAATTTATATAAAAGTTTAATTAAAAACGGCGCATAGGCGAAAGTTACAGCCATAGCTAATAAAACTAACCCTGCAATAAGTGTGAGTTGTTCCATAAATCTTGTAAGTAAGTTAAATTAAGAAAAGTTTAGCACAGCTCATACTAAGTTTAAATTCTACAATCACCAACAGCTCTTTTAGTTGCCAGGTTTGAGTAACACATGATAAAATTTTAAGCTCGGTAAAAAAGGAGAATAGCATGTCTAATGACCAACTCGCAGAAGCGTTAATTGAGGCGTATAAGGAGTACTATTCAGCTGTCAAAACAACCGTAGAAAAAAGCAGGCACGGCTCAAGTTTTGAAGTCGAGGCTGCTGGCTATCGGCGATTTGACGCGGAGCAAGCGCTCAATACCGCTTTAGCGAGCGCGCCACAAGATGCATTAAGAAGGCTGGAGGAGTATAAACGAAAAAACCCTCTGCCAACTTACGCATAAAATCCTTTATTTCCGATCTGGAGGAGCGGGATTCCGCCCTCCAATCACTAAATTCCCTGGTACACTTATGATAGAATAACTACAGTTATTCTTAACCTAATCTTTATGGAGCCTGTAAGCCTTATAACCATCGTATTGCTAATTATCTTAATTGGAGCTGTTGCTGTTTTAATTGTAAAAATAAATAAGCCAAAAGATGAAGATAAAACTGCCGTATTACTTCAAACTCAGATTAATAACTTACTACAGCTGCAGAATGAAACAAAAAAAGAATTAAGCGACAGACTTTCTGAACAGAATAGAGCACTTAATGAACAACTAGGAACTTCTAACAAAAGTATTCTTCAGCAGTTTGCTATTTCACAAAAGAACTTTCAGGAATATTCACAAAATATTAAAAATATTACTCAAGAACTTACAAAAGTTGGAGAAACAAACAAACAGATTCAAAACTTTGCAGGACAATTACAAAGTCTTGAGAATATTTTAAAAAATCCTAAACAGAGAGGTATATTAGGTGAGTATTTTTTAGAAACAGTCTTAGAAAATGTTCTGCCACCTGGAACTTTTGAAATGCAGTATAAATTTGAAGATGGAGATTTAGTTGACGCTGCAATTTTTGTTAAAGATAAAATAATTCCTGTTGATTCTAAATTTTCATTAGAAAACTACAATAAGATAGTTGAATGCCAGGATGAAATAGAAAAAGAAGCACTACAAAAAATATTTAAACAAGATTTAAAAAATAGAATTGACGAAACTTCTAAATATATTAGACCAACAGAAAATACAATGGACTTTGCTTTTATGTTTATTCCTTCTGAAGGTATCTACTATGATTTACTGGTTAATAAGATTGGAGTTATAAAAACTAATACTCATGATTTAATAGAATATGCATTCAAACAAAAGAAAGTTATTATTGTATCGCCAACATCATTCTTGGCATATTTACAAACTGTATTGCAAGGTTTGAATGCGTTAAAAATTGAAAAGCAGGCGCAGGAAATTCAAAAAAATGTTGAGAAATTAGGTAAGGATATTAACACTTTTGAAGAAAACTTCTCTAAATTGGGTAAACAAATGGGTACTGCAGTTGGTACGTATAACTCTGCCTTCAAAAACTTAAAATCACTAGATAAAGATGTATTTAAAATCACAGGTGAGAACATTGCCATTACAGCAGAAGAAGTCGACAAACCTTTAACATTAGGTGAATAAACCTATTATGCGGATCATCTTATTTTTATTCTTTAGTGTAGTAATTGCTGTAGCAGGGTATTTTGCTTACATAAAATACTTAAATCCCGACACTATTGATGTCACAAAAGTAAATGAAATTAAGATCTTCACCTCAAATCAAAGTGAATTAAATATAGAGGTAGAGCAGATCAGGTCTATTTCTAAACAGCCTAAAAATATTGATCAACTTGAATATTACGGATGGATTCCAGATTGGGATATGGTAAGCGGATTTGAAACACTGCAGAATAATACATTTATTAAAAATGTCAGTCCTTTTTGGTTTGATTTAAATGAAGATGGAACACTAAAAACTAATCTTTATACAAACTGGGACGATTTAATTTACTATACTCAAGATAATAATATTAATCTAATTCCTACAATTACTTCTTTTGATAAAGACAAACTATCTAGTGTATTAAATTCTCAAGAAAATATAGATCGGTTCATTGAAGAAACAATTGACTATGTAGTTACATATGGATATGCAGGTATAGATCTGGACTTTGAACTCTTTTATATTAATGATCAAAAGTTATTTTTAGAAATGCTTCGGACTTTAAAAAGTAGATTAGCAGAACATGAAAAAATCTTGCAGTTCAGTGCACTGGCTAAATGGGGTGATCACATATCCTACAGTCAATCTAAAGCAACACTTGATTATAAAAAGATGGGAGAGATCGTTGATCAATTCATAATCCAAGGCTATTCATACACAATTCATTCAAGCGATCATATTGGTGCTATTGGGCCAATCGATTGGCTGGAAGACGTAATTAGATATGCAATAAAAAGCGGAATCCCAAGGGAGAAATTAATTCTAGGAATTCATACATACGCAATCGATTGGCCCGAAAGAGCCATAGAATATGATCTAACCTATTATTCAGAAAGCGGATTAAGTTTTACTCCTTCTGAATCTGAAAATGGGGTAGCATACTATCATAACGGAATAGATAAGCTTTTTGATAATTATGAAGTAACTACTAAATTTATTGAGAATTGGGGTGAAATGATGGGCGAATATGATTATGGTGGTGTAACGCGAGTTGTTGTATGGCCTAATAATGAATCTATACAACTAAGAAAACAACTCGCGGCAGATTACGGTATAAAAGGAATAGCTTACTGGCGGCTTGGGGATGAAGGAAGCCTTCAGCTATAAAACTGATTAATTCTCAACAATAACTGCTGCGCCTGATAGTAAATCATCTTCAACTTTTTTAAATTTGACATCAGTTTTTACCTCGCCGTTTTTATATTTAACTGAAACTTTATCGTTTCTATTAAATTGTCTAAATGCTTTTGCGTTAATCTTTCTAGTATCAAACTCTATTCCCAAGCCGCCTCCTGGAGCAGCTTTCTTTCTTTCACTTTCTAGCCTTCCAACTAGAGATGAAGCAAGCACTTTATCATCCTTTATAACCATATCATCACCCGATATAAATTCACGATCTTCAGTTGAAACATCTTTAACTTGGTCCTCGTTAGTAGAGATATTATCAAATTGAGGCTGAGCATTAACCATTTCTGGAGTAATTCTTTGAATTGAAAGAATCTGCTTTACAACATCTTTATTAATCTTTTGAATAAATAACTCGAATACAACGAATGCCTCATTTTTATATTCAACTAAAGGATCTTTTTGTGCATAAGCTCGCAATCCTATACCATCTCTAATATCTTTCATTAATTCCAAATGATCCACCCAAATATTATCCATTGTTTGCAGAGTGATTGCTTTTGATACATAAAAAAATTCTTTACCAAATTCTTTTTCTTTTTGTTCAATAACTTTAGTTGTTAAATCTACTAAATATTTATCTGCTTTATCTGGTTTTATCTTTAAAAGTTCTTCAGCAATATAATTATTAACTTTACTAGTTTGCATGTTCAGACTTTTAGCTAGAACCGATAGTGGAACTACTTCAGTAAAATCCTTTGAAATATTTAATGTACTTTCTTTATTCCATTTTTTATTATTGCTTAATTCATTTGCAATGAATGTATCTGTTTCTGCATCAATCAAAGACTTAACTATTGAAATCAGTTTCTGTTGAGCTGCTTCTATTTTTGGTTCGAAGTTTTTTTGAGATTCTTTAGTTAAAGAAGATACATCAACAAGCTTACCTTCAATAACAAATTTACCAGAAGCTTCTTCAGCACTTTGCAAGAAATTTCTTCTTCGACTGTAGAAAATTTCTCTATGCTGATTCATAACATCGTCATAATCGACAATACGTTTTCTTGCATCAAAGTTCATTCCTTCAATTCTTTTTTGTGCAGATTCAATTTGTTTTGTAATAAAGCCTAGTTCAATTGGCATATCTTCCTGCATTCCAACTGAATTCATAAGCTTACCCATCATTTCACCACCCAAGATCCTCATCAATTGGTCATCTAAAGCAACATAAAATCTAGATGAACCAGGTTCTCCTTGCCTACCCGTTCTACCTCTTAGCTGATTATCAATTCTTCTAGATTCATGTCTTTCTGTGCCTATTACATGAAGACCTCCCAGCGCTTTTATTTCTTCGTAAGCAGCATCACCTCTAGAGCCACCACCGATAACAATATCTGCTCCTCGGCCGGCCATATTTGTTGCAACGGTTACTGCGCCTTTGCGGCCGGCCTTTTCAATAATCTTAGCTTCTTGTTCATGATATTTTGCATTCAAAACTTCGTGAGGTATCTGCTCTAAATCTAAAAGTCTTGAAATAACTTCTGATTTTTCAACAGATGTTGTACCAATTAGAACTGGCTGACCTTTAGCATGTCTTTCTTTTACTTCTGCTACTACAGCCTTAAATTTAGCATTTTGATTTTTATAAATTAAATCAGGATAGTCAGTTCTAACAACAGGTCTATTTGTAGGCACCGATACAGTTTCTAAGCCGTAAATTTTATAGAATTCTTCAGCTTCTGTCATCACGGTACCAGAACCTCCACACAATACTTTATATAATCTAAAGAAGTTCTGGAAAGTAATTGTTGCATAAGTTTTACTTTCTTGTCTTACTTCAACGCCTTCTTTTGCTTCAATTGCCTGATGTAAACCTTCTGAATATCTTCTACCTTTTAAAATTCTACCTGTGAATTCATCAACAATTAGTACCTCACCTCCTTTAACTAAATAATGTTCATCTCGATTAAACATTGTTTGTGCCTTTAAAGCATTATCGATGTGATAAGCCATGGAGTAGTCTTTCCATAAATTATCTACTCCAAGTCGATTTTCAACTTGTTTAATTCCTTCTTCTGTTAAAACAACTGATCTTGTTTTGTGATCAAGAATGTAATGTTCATTTTCAGTTAAATCTTTAACTGCATTAGCAAAGCTTTGATATTTACCAACATTAGCCTCACTTGGAATTCCAGATATAATTAAAGGAGTTCTAGCTTCATCAATTAAAATAGAGTCAGCTTCGTCAATTATGCAGAAGTATAATTCTCGCTGGGAAATATTATTTAAATCCCAAGCCATATTATCTCTTAAGTAATCAAATCCAAATTCATTATTAGTTCCGTAAGTAATATCGCAGTTATAGGCTTCACGCTTACTAGTTTCAACTAAGTTGATACCATCCATACCAGAAATTCCGATTTTTTCCATTTGAGTTCTTAATTCCGCTGCCCCTTCACCTTTTACAAATTTCAACTGTACATCATCTACAAATTTATATGATGCAGTAGAGCTTACAATACCAACACTTAAACCAAGAGCGCTTGCGATATGGCCTGCGTACTCACCATCTCGACGAGATAGATAGTCGTTAACTGTAACTAAATGAGCACCTCGGCCCGCAAGCGCATAAAGAAATAGCGGAAGCTGAAATGTCATTGTTTTACCTTCACCAGTGTATAACTCAACTAATCGTTGACCTTGAGCCAAAATAATTCCAGCTTTTAACTGGACATCATGATATCTAAAGCCGACTTTTCGGTAGAATACTTCATCCATAAAAGCATAAACTTCTGGCAAGAATTCATTTAATTTATTTTGGATTATGATTTCTTCTTTTGATAAAGGTTTAGTTCTATCAATTTTTCTTAATGAAAGTTTTTTTTCGAAAGGAATATTATCTACCAATTTTGCTGCCTCAAGCTTCATTTCTGCAATACGTTTTTGCATATCTTCAAAGCTCATTTTTTCAACACTGTCTTTTAGATCTTTAATCTTCTTAAAAGTCTTTTCTGTAGCCTGTACCTGCTTTTGGTTTAAATCAAATAATGATGAAAGTTTTATCATATATATTGGGAAAAAGCTTAATGTAACGACAAAAAGTATAATTCAATAAACGAATTTATTCAACATTAAGTGCTAATTTCTTTAATCAGCAATATTATTCATTACCACTTCCAGTTGGCTGCTCAGGTTGAGGGTTTATAGGATCGAAATCTAAATCACCGTGCTGTGGAGGTTCTTCACCATCTTGCAACTGAGAAGGATCAATTGGTCTAGGGAAAGCAACTGCCGGAGCTATTAACCTGGTATTGGCAGGCAAGCCCAATTCAGTTATTAGACTTTCAGGATCGTCAGGGACTTGCCTGCCATCTGTAACTTCTAAAACATACTCATTATCTTCTATATAAACTATATATCCATTGCCCTGTGTAACTACTATCCTTTCTGGCTCATCATCTGTATCGGTACCTTGATTAATATTACTTCCAGTAATTCCAGTCTGTAAATCGGTAACACTTCTAATAATTAATGCGTATACAATTACCGATAAAATAGCCATTCCAACTAGTCCAATTAATGCATTATTAAAGTTAACTTTAAGTCGGCTTGAAATAGGAATCTTAAGCTGCTTTTCAGCTTTATTATTTTTATTGTTTTTACTATTTTGATCCATATAACTATTTTAATACCAATCTAAGTATTCACACCATTTTCGGGGAAAATTTGGATTACAAATAAATTTGTTACAAGATCTAACACCATTAGCTCCTATTGTTCCAAAGTTAGCTCTGTCGCTACACTGTGTAGCTGTGCCATCCGTTGCAGGTTCTCCAGAGTATGTACACATAAATTCATTAAAGCTTGATGTTTTATCGGTAATAGCTTTAAGACAATCTAGCTGCTGAGATAAATGATCTTTCATCTGCTGTTTCAACTGAGCTTTTTTGTTTGAATCTCTGCGGTCAGCTGCCGACATATATGGAATTTCACTATAAATCGCAACATTGACTCCACAGCCTAATGCATGACTTCCTAGTGCAGAGAATGCCGATTCTTCTTGCCATGTTACAAGTGCAAGTAATGGATTTATTCCCTTTGCTGCTGCTTGCTCTAATAAATAGTTTGTTACTTCAAGCCTATCTGCATGATCTTTATTATATGCATCCTGGCTGCCTAAAAAGTTAATAATTCTATCTCGCAATGTTGAAGTTTCATCAGAATCTGGATTAGCAAACCAAGTATAACTATTATTAGAATCTAAATTATAGCTTCTTACATAAACTTCAAGTGCAGATTTACTTTTAGCAAAGTCAATTGATTGCCCTGTGTTTTTTGTATCGATGCTGCAGCTTAAAGTACCTGGTGTTGTACCTCCATCACTGCCACCACTACAATCAAGATTTTCAAATACTTGGGCTTGAACTGCTTCATTAAAGTATCTTATTACATTTTCACAATATCCGTCTTGACAAGCACCGTAATATCTTCCGGCGGTTAGCCTAATGATATCTTCACGCTCAAGCCATTGTTCAACACTCAAGTAAGCACCCCCATTAAATGATCTTGCATCCTTCATTAGTTTAATACCTTGAACACAGATTGCATCTCCAACTCTGTGTCTGCTGAACTGCCCCGGATAGTTACTTAACGGATCTCTCCATAAATCATTATCAATTGTATTATTAATACCTACATCTTGAACGCATGCAGTCATTTCGGTTAGGGCGTTTGCGACTGTACCATTGAATGTAGCCGAATAGAACTGTGTCAGACCTCTAACATCTATATTTGGCGGATTGTAACCATTAAACGAAGCAAACGCCGTCTGGTTTGGATCGCCAGAGCAGAGCGGTCTAATTCCATTTCTCCAATCTTGCCATGTTGCAGGGCAAATAAAGTCATTTTCTCCTTGTAGTGGATTTAGCTGTCCTTGAGTTTCCTGTCTTAAAATTGCATACATCATATATGGATTTGTAGGAATTCCTTGTCTAGTTAACGATTCAGCTGCAGCTTTAACAATACATGCCACACCTCCAGCCTGAGGAGTACCCGGATTGCCAATTCTATCATCGCCATCTTCACCTGTTGGTCGGCAAACAATCTGATCTTCATCTGGATCTGTTGGAGGAAGAACTCCATTACATACACTCTTAACCTGTTCGTTAGTAAATATCGAAACATTTGATCCTCCTTTAACTAAATAAGTAGCAGGATCTTCTGTACAAGTGCCTAAGCTATTGCCATCCCATGTGCAGGTTGCATTTTTTCTAACTTCAAAGTGTAAGTGGACATCCGTTGAGTTACCAACACTGCCGGATAAAGCAATCAAATCTCCTTTATTTACACAATCACCAGTTTTAACTTTTAGTTCTGAATTATGAGCATATAGTGTCGACTTACCATTTGGATGGAGTATCTTTACCATAAATCCATAAGCGCCTATTTGATTTAGGCCCATTTCTGCACACAAAGGACTATATGCTTTATTACTTGGATCTTTGACACATGAATAATTTGCTTTGTTTTCATTATCCGGTCCTGCATATTGAACAATTCCCGATTCAGCAGCATATATATTGCTGCCTCGTGGGAATGCCCTTAGGTCAATACCAGTATGTCCTGCGTAACCTCCGCTAAGCCCATAATTTCCTGTTACAGTTTCAAAATCAGTCGGCCATCTTACTTTAAAGTCTCCTGGAAGAGTAGGGCTAGCATTTCCTTCAGGATTCGAAGCAAGACTTTCAAGGTATTTTCTTAAATAACCAAATTCTGATTGCTTTGACATATACTCTTGAGCTTTATCCACACCAATATAACGATAGTGCCACGATTCAGGTATATAATCAGGATCAGCTCCAGTATAAGATTGTATAAAGCCATATTTATGCGCATTTGCGGCAACCCATTGCTGACAAGCAGAGCCCGCAAATGCGCTCGCTAATTGTGGATTATCCATCGACCTAAAATCTAGAGTTGTTCCAAGTTGATGTTCACTATGACATTTACATGCAGTACCAGAAGTGCAGGCATCGGAGAATGCACCTTGTCTTGCAGCACTTCTATAACCCCAACCTAATGCGCAGTTTGCATACGCAATACTATTTTCAGATTTCATTGCTGCTAACATACTTTCCAGTGATTGCTTAGCTTCTGGTATTAAGCTTATTGTTGAATCGTTATCATCGTTAAAGACTCTTAAATCAGTATTAACTGGTTGAACAGTTGCAGGTTCTGAACAATTTGGTATTTGTCTGGAATTACTTACAGGGAACAATACTGATGAAACTCCGCTAATTATTTCAGGAATTGGAGTGCTTCCGCCGCTGCCTTCATTATTAACTTCGCACATGAATTTACAATCAGCTTTAACTTTAAAGCCTCTTGCACATAAAGTATCACCTAACCTATCGATATATCTTTCGTCTCCTATATTTGTAATACAATTTTTCTTGGTATCAGCAGGCAGCAGTTCATTAAGTGGACATAATCTTGCTGCCTTTTCATCTCCAAATGTTTGCCTAAGATCATCGTATGTATATTTTTTACATATCTCTACCTGATCACAAGTTAGAATTGGATTAGAAAGCGCCATATTCGAAAGTCCACCTGCAACAATTTTAGATCTGCCTGGTAGCGGATTAACTTGTCCAATAAACGGATTATCTATTATATTATCTCCTATTAATGATTGCTCATTAGCGTAGGCTACTATATATTCTTGCAAAAGGTTTAGATATCCCAAATCATCAAAATATTGGAATTGTGTTTTGGTTGAATTATTTTGGGCTAATGGGATATCGTTATCTATTAAATCCGGCAAAGTGGAGTAGGTATCAAATGTCTTTGCATATCTATAATCTTGCTGAGTGATAGTTTCGTTTGCATCCCTAATTTTTGAATTAATTTTTATTTTTACTCCAATATTTTCTTGGAATACTATTTTCATATTCCTTTTACTCATCATTGTCTGTAATCTATCGTATAGACTGTAAATACTGCTGTACATCTCTGGCATTCTTGCTTTTGAAATATTTGGATAAGCTTCGGTATGTATATAAATCTGATCAGAATCTCTTGGATCGTATCTTAAGCAGGAGTTCCAATATCTTTCTTGTATCTGACAATTGCCGCTTCTTGTATTAGGATCAATTTGTCCTTTATTTTGTTCAAATTCATAATCATCAAAATCACATTTTGGTAATCTTGGCCCGCCAGGTACACTAACAGGAGTTCCATCTTCCATATAACCAACTCCATCAAATAAATCTTTACATAGCCAATTTGTAGTTTCCAGCCTGCTTCTAATAACTACCTGCCCTAATATTGGATCATAAACCTGCTCGTTAACGTATCTCCAAGGTTTACCTTCATCTGGCGAAACTGCTCCTACATTTGCATCCGGAAATATTCTTTGATCAAACACATAACCGCAGCTTTTTACCCCATCACCCGATGTAGTACTGCCTTGTAAGTTTCTTCCTGAATAACGTCCACACACATTTTGAGTAGTACCGCTGTACACAGTTGTTTCTTTATCAACTACTAATTCCGGACCAGTTACATAATCATCAAGGTTATTAATAAATTTCATATTTGTGCTTTGGCA
Source organism: Candidatus Dojkabacteria bacterium (assembly GCA_030834985.1). Taxonomy (GTDB): domain Bacteria; phylum Patescibacteriota; class Dojkabacteria; order J137; family J137; genus Brojett037. Next base: position 17,924 of record JAUQWV010000001.1, on the reverse strand, counting down.
AGCTTTTGGTGCAATGTAGCTTGGGTAGGCTACAGTAGAATCGTATGGCAATAAGTTTTTGCGCCAATTTAGCAAACCATTGTCGTTATTAAAGCATTCACCGTCAAAGCATACAGTTCTGTCGTCAATTGATTTTAATGCTTGACCGTCATCTTCAACAGAAAATGCACTAGTGCTAAACAAAGAGCTTCTGCCTGATGTTCCTTTAATTTGTACTGCAGAATTATCATCCACCTGACTTTGTAATTTTAATGATGTAACTTCTGTAAGACTTCCTAAACTGTAATTAGAGAATTGTGATAAGTTTCTTTCGGTCATTGTTTCAGTCAAAATTTCAACAGCACTGTTTATACCGCTTCCAAGACCAGGCATTGGATAACTTTTACCGCCAAGTTGAATCTCTCCCGCAAACATATTTAGTGCATCGTAGCCCATATTGCCTGAGTTGGTAGCTGCAATCTGAGAAACAGGTGCATATCTTAATCTTAATGTTCCATTAGGTGATGAGCTAGAGAACAATTTAATAGGAGCTTCTATATCGATTGTTCCAACTTTTTTAGTTGTACAATTACCGCCAACACATTTAACTCTTAAGGCGGCGGCGTTTTTACCTGTGTAAAAGCTAGCAGGCTTATCATTTTCAGTTCCGCACATAAGTGCAGTTGCTCCTGCTGTAGTGGCTCCTGTTGCCGGGTTGCCGGTTGAACTATCAATACAAGTTGCCCCTAGAGTTGTTCTTGTAATCTGAGCCATTCGTTCGTAAGCCGAATCTTTTAAGTGCCTATCATCACCATCTCTTAGGTCAACGTCACTAAAAACGCCGCCGCCAAGTTCACGAATAGAAACACCAGTAGCGCTTCTAACTTCTGCAATTGCACTGTTGTATTGATCAATGGTACCCTCGCTGCAAGCGTTATGCGCTCTTGGAATAGTACTTATATAAATCTTAATAGAAGAATTTTTGGATTTAATATTATTAATTATTGAAGTTAAATTTCCTTTGAATTGATCAATAGGTAAACCACCGCAGTCATTTGTACCAAACATTAAAACTACAGCTTTATACTGAGTGTTTGAAACTGCTTCCTCAAGCCTGCCTGAAAATTCTGTACCTTTTTCTCCTCCCGCAACAAACCAGGCAGAGCTGGCGCCTGGTGCACCTAGATTATTAGAAGCAGAGAATCTACCTGTTACACCAGAACCCGGATTACCAGAAACTAATTCATTAGTTAAACTATCTCCTACAAAGATGATTTCGCTGTCAGCTAAGCCGCCTGTGCAGACTCCAGCTGTTTGACCAGTAGAATTTGTATCTGTTGTATCAGCTACCTGTACTGTCGTACTTCCTCCTCCTGCACAGGCGGCTGAAATAGACTTTAATTCCTCATCCTCAAAAGGCACGGGAAGGTTTGCTCCAGGTGTAGCCGATGCAGATAAACTTTTTGCAGATCTAAAAAGTAAGAATCCGTCAACTTTTTTACACAACTTTGCTGCAGTTTGAGCAAAATCAACTCCATCTGCCTGACCAGCAATATTTCCAGTTTCGGTCATTATAAATTTTAGTCCGTTACTTTTTGCATAATTAAGAGCTTCATCTATTGCCGTATCGACACTATAACCAGACATGTTGTATGCATTTCCTATAATAACGTCAAAATTAGCAGGATTTATAATACCTTTATATATTCCGAGCTCGCTTATTTGTGGATTTACAAGATTAAATGCAGCAGGCGCCATTAACATCTTTCCAGATTTACCTAATGTTTGAGCGGCAGAGTTTGTTGCCCTAGCCATATCTTCTATACTTCCTGCATTAAAGGCACCAAACTCTGAAGCAGGTTCGTTAGCGCCTACTATTGCAATAAACGTTCCAGAAGCCCTATCACGTACTTGAGAAAAGAAATTTACCATATCGTTAGGATTTCCTCCCGTAGCATTAAAGCTACAATTATTTTCACCTTCAGAAAAACAGAGTCTTACAATTGGTACCATACCAGCATTAATAGACTTACTTATAAAATCAAGAGTTGGACCAACATCGTTAGTTGGGTGAGTTGCAATTGCTAAGCTGTATCCGCTTAGTCCTGTTGCTTTTGCTAATTCAAATGCTAACGATTGATCTTCTGTAACTCTGTTACCTTGGTTGAGTCCTCCCTTACTTGATACTACAAGGCCACTTGATCCACTACTACTTGAAGATTTTGAGTATAGGGCAGAGGGCAAGTTGCAGTTTAACCAAGAATCAACTTTTAAAGAAATCTTTTTAGCAGTTTTATTACACTGCTCAGTGTAAGTTATTATATCTGCAAGCTCTAAACGCTGATTCTCGTTTGGCATTGGAGGAATTGAAGGTTTATCTTTTAAAGCTCTAAAATAGCTTATACCTTCGATCTTATCGTCATTACATAGTTCTTTAAAATCGTCTTTAATATCTTCAGTTGTCATTGCATCATTACCGGGTGCCACACCGAATTCAGTAACTAGAGTTACCAAGTTTGGTTTTCTATCAACGTATTCTTTAAGACCAAATTCCCTATAAAAGCCATATGCTGTTTTGCTAGCAACTGAGTAAACATTAACTAACATCGCATCAAATAAATCAGGATCTATATTCGGCCTTGTCCAGTAATTTTTATCAGTGTTATCGGCTCCTCCAACATATAGATGATGATATACGTCATATGAATATTCCCGACCATCAGCTTGAAATGATTCTGTACCATTAAAGATTGCAGGCGCCAACCAGAATACGCCACCATTTACAACTCTATATTTTTGTAATCTGCTTGCCGCTTGATTCTCCCGCTGTACCATAGTTTTATAATCAGGTACTTGGAGCGTTTGTAAAATTAAGTCGTAATTTCCTGTATGAGGTTCGTTTACACCTAAAGATAATACAGCTCTATAACCCTTATTTTCATTCATTAAATTACGTCCAACTTCATCAAAAAAGTTCACTAAACTATCTGCGTTCTCGGGCATAGGAAATGCACAATCTCCTAAATCCGCTACACAAAGTCTTATTATTGGAATAAAGCCATCTTCATTACTTTTTTTGATGAAATCTACTACATTGGCGGGGGTGGTACTGCTGCTGACGATTCCTACCATCTGACTTGCTTGCAAGTCTAACGAGGATCTATTGTTCCAGCGCAGATAATCTCTAACCTCCTGACCAGTACCACCCCCGCCAATAGTATCGCCATTATTTACACCTGCTTTTGTATCATACAATTGAAAGTATGCATCACTAACTCGGTTTTCACTTTGTACGTAGCACCTTCTATACACATCTTCTACTACCATTCCTTCACCAGCGGCTATTTTTTCTGTAATACTTGCTGCAGTAGCTAATACACTATCAGGATTAAAAATCCCGTCCAGTGCAACAACAACAGAATTTACTACATTATTTTGAAAATAGTATCCAAGCTGAAGGTTCGCAGATAAATTTTCTCTTATATATGAATAGGAGAATAGCAGTAAAAATACTGCCAAAAAGATACTTGTAAGAACTTTAGAAAAGTTTTTATCTAAATAATTTTTTACTTTGGTTTTTAATAAATCACTATTTATCATTTTATTCCTCAACCGGAACTTCTGAATTTAAATATTCACTACCTTTCTGCTCTAATAAGCACTCTAAAAGTTTTGCTTCGTCAGTTCCTCCTGCACACCACACAAGTGATGCAGAATCTGTTATAGATTTTAATTTATCTTCCCCTGCGAATGCCTGATATACCTGAAAAAATAAGAAACATATACACATTAGCGCAGCAATCAAAAGTATTCTACCTATACCTGTAAAAAGTAGAAAGTAAATAAGATTGCCTACAACAGGAATAGCATTAAGCGCTACTTTAGCAACACGTTTAGTTGCCTTCTTAGCCATTTGCTTTGCTTTTTCTTTTGCAATATCTTTAGCTTCTTCTGCTTTAGCAGCTAGTCTTCCTCCAACACCACCGGACACTGCTAAAAAATCCTTCATAGTTACCCGACCCGATGTCATCTCCATTAAAGCTAAGTCTTCCAATGCTGCTTCATCGGCATTAGGTGAATCATTAGCAATCTGTTGCTTAATTCTTTCTTTAACAACATCAAAGTCTCTTTGCGCCAATCTACGCCTAACAGCTGGCCTTAGTACAGGATATTTAGCATCTGCTATTTTACTTATCATTTCATCTGCCTGAGAGATGTAATCAGTTTTATGGTCAACAACACCTCTTAAAGTTTCTCGACCTTGATCTAGTCTGCTTAAAAATTCAGGTTCAGAATTATTTGGAACTGCCGTGGAACTCATTTCTAAATAAAGATATAACTTAAAAAATTCTATCAGATTAATGCTTTCTTTACACTTCGCATAAAATTTTTAGCAGGTAAGTCAACTATCTGCTAAAATAAGTATGTTAAAAACTAATAAATTTGTACTGTTGTAGATTTACTGCTACCGGCAATCTTCCGGAAGTCAGAAATGTCAGCGTGTAGTAAATCTAACAACTTTAAAGATATATTATTATTAATTTTTCAATACCAATATAAATTACATATGAATTTAGCTGATCAATTTTCTAAAAGAACTAATGAGGCTCTACAGCATGGTTTAGAAATTGCATCTAAAAAAGGCCAGAGAGCTTTAGACACAGAGCATATTTTGTATGGATTGACTCAGGACGAAATTGTAATGAAGCGCGTATTTAAAGAGTTAGGCGTTAACCCTGCAGAACTTCGCGATTATTTAGAAAAACAGATGCCACAAGGAACTTTTCAAATGACTTCTCCAAGTTTTACTCCTAGAGCCTATCAGGTCTTGCAGTTAGCAAATAAAGAAGCAATGGAGTTAGGTCATAATTATATTGGAACTGAACATTTATTTTTAGGATTAATTTTGGAGCAAGAAGGATTAGCAGCTCAGGTTTTAAAAAAATATGCTGTTAACCATACACAAGCCAGACAAGCAGTTGTAAAGATTGTTGGTGAAGGAGATAAAGAGGGTAGTAAGGTAGCAAAAGGATCTGAAACTCCAACTCTTGATGAATTTACAAAAGATCTGAACGAACTTGCAAGGCAGGATAAGATTGATCCTGTTATCGGCCGTGATGAAGAGATTACAAGAGTAATTGAAATATTATCTAGACGAAAGAAGAATAATCCGGTGCTTATTGGGGAACCTGGTGTAGGTAAAACTGCAATTGCCGAAGGCCTAGCCCAAAGAATTATTTTACACCAGGTTCCCGAAGTACTAAAAAATAAAACAGTTAAAGCTCTTGATCTAGGTAAATTAGTAGCTGGCTCTAAATTTAGAGGCGAGTTCGAAGAACGAGCCAAAAAATTAATTGAAGATTTAGAAAAAGTCGAGCGCAGTGTAATTCTATTTATAGATGAACTTCATACAATTGTAGGTTCTGGTGCTCAAAGCGGAGAGCTGGATTTTTCAAATATGATTAAACCTGCTTTAGCGCGTGGAGAACTTCAAGTAATTGGAGCAACTACATTAAACGAGTATCAAAAATATATTGAAAAAGATGCGGCACTTGAACGAAGATTTCAACCTGTACTTGTTGAAGAGCCTAATGTTGATCAAACGATCTTGATTCTAAAAGGAATTAAAGAACGATATGAAGCTCACCACAAATTAAAAATTCAGGAAGAAGCTTTAATAGCTGCGGCTGGCTTATCGGACCGCTATATTAAAAATCGATTCCTACCTGACAAGGCTATTGATATAGTTGATGAAGCAGCCAGCCGCGTAAGAATCAAATTTACCAGTGAACCAGAAAGATTAAGAGAATTAAAAGAGCAGCTAAAAAAACTAGAAACAGAAAGAGAGTCATTGACAAGAGCAGGTCAGCATAAAGAAGCTGCAGAAATTAAGGTTAGAATTGAACAGTTGAAAGAAGAATTAAAACCTATTGAAGAGGAATGGTTAAAAGAACGAGGTACCGGAACTCCTGAAGTAAGTGTGAAAGATATTCACGAGGTTGTGTCCAGAATGACTGGTATTCCAATTACAGAATTAAATAAAGAAGAAAAAGAAAATCTAAAAAGCTTAGAAGCAAAACTCCATAATAGAGTGATCGGTCAAGATGAAGCTGTTCACTTAGTTGCCCAAGCAGTAAGGCGTTCACGCACTGGACTTAAAGATCCTAAAAGGCCAATTGCTTCTTTCCTATTTTTAGGCCCAACCGGAGTAGGCAAAACTGAACTTGCAAAAGCGCTAAGTGAGATTGTATTTGGAGATGAAGATGCACTAATAAGAATTGATATGAGTGAATATATGGAAAAATTTTCTGTAACAAGGCTAATAGGAGCACCTCCGGGATATGTAGGATACGATGAAGGTGGCCAGCTAACCGAAAAAGTTAGAAGAAAACCATACAGCGTAATTTTATTAGATGAACTAGAAAAAGCTCATCCAGATGTATTTAATATCCTTTTACAGGTTTTAGACGACGGTAAATTAACTGACGGTAAAGGACGTATTGTCGATTTTAAAAATACAATAATTATTGCAACAAGTAACTTGGCTTCTGACATTATTTTGAATGCCTTGCCTGCCGCCCAGCCGCAAAGTTATATCACAACAGTGAAGAGTAAAGATACAAAAGAAGGTTTAATTAAACTAAAAGAGAACGCTGCAAATGTAACACCGTGGGAAGAAGTCAAATCAAGTGTTGAAGAAGTTCTAAAACGCTTCTTCAGGCCAGAATTCTTAAATAGGCTTGATGAGGTCATCATATTTAAACCGTTAACTCAAAGTGAAGTCGAGCAGATTGTAAGCTTAATTCTAGAAAATACAAAAAGACTTATGCATGCTCAAAATATTGACATAGAATTCGATAAGGAAGTTATAAAAGAAATTGCTAGATTAAGTTACAACCCGCAATTTGGTGCAAGACCTATAAAAAGAGCTGTACAAAGTGAAATTGATAACCTACTTTCCAGCCAAATATTAGATGATAAGATAAAATCAGGAGATAAAGTTAGAGTGGTTTATAAAAACAACCAATTTTTGATTCAAAAATAAAGAGCTTTGGTTTGACACTGATTTTAGAAACTCTCATAATGAAAAGAGATATAAATTATGAGCGCTAAGAATCCCGGATTTATTTTAGATCCCAAAAATTTAAAAGAGAAACATTTCGAATTGGTCGGCAGAGAAGCAATAGACTTTGCTTTTCTACTCAAGGAAAATATTCCTATACCTTCATCATTTGTGATTGCTACAACAGCATTTGATGACTTTTTAATGCATACAAATCTGGTAGGGCCAATAGCAACATCACTTAAGAAAGTGCGGCCATTTATTAGAAAAACAGCAGTTGAAGCATCTGCTGAAATAAAGAATTTAATAATGGCCGCACAGATAAGCGACAATCTTACCCGTGAACTTGAAGACGCATATAAAAAATTAAGCAAGCATAACGAAAATCCTATCGTAATAATGATGCAATCTCATATTATCGACGAAAGGTTTACTCCCCCGCCTTCTGCACCACTGCAGGAAATTATTCTGCAAGGTATAGATGATTTAATTTACCAAATTAAAAGTGCTTGGGCAGAGTTGTTCAGTGCAGATGCAATAGAGTTTAGAGCAAATGGTTATTACCATGGCGAAATTACAGTTGCACTTATTGTGCAAAAACTTATTAGAGCTGAAGTTTCTGGTATTGCAAACAGTGCAACGCATGTTAGTAAAAATGAAATTGAAATTCAAGCAATATATGGAATTGAACACGAAAAAACAGTTGAGTTTGCTGATGAATATATTATTGATGCAAAATCTTTAAAAGTAACTCATGTACATGCGGTTCAGCAAGACTTTATGTACATTCATGAACTCAATCAAAGAGACAAAAATAAGTATCTAAAAGTTGAGTTATCATCCAGTTGGAAGAAAAATCAAAAGCTTGATTCTGATGTTTTAAAGTATTTAGCAAAGATAACAAAAAAGATTAAAGATATTTTTAGACAAGATGTTTCGCTTAAGTGGGGAATTGAATCGGGTGAAATATTTATACTATCACTTGATCCATTAGTCTTACCTGTAGAGGATATTGTAAATGTACAAAAAAATGAACAATTAGAAACTCTTAGAAAAAGTGAGAATAAAAAGAAAGTATCAAAAGAGAAAGATCCCGATATTGACGAGCTAGCAAAAGAGGTTATTGAAATTGTAGAAAATCAAATGGAAGAAAATATACCTGGAATTCCAGGTATCCAAGAAGAAGGTGTAAAAGAAAGTGATATTGCATTGCCAAAGCTAACCAAGGATAAAGAGCCGGAAGATGAAAAAATAAAATATTTAGATGAATTTAGATTTAATTCATCGCTTTATCTTGATATTTCAAGGATGAATTCTAAGCATTTGAGTGCATTACCATATTTTTCGGGTAGCTTTTTTGATGGGACAGAGATGATTTTAAATAATAATGTATTGCCTGAAGAACATTTAGAAGACAAAAATACACTTATTCACCTATTTGATAAATATTCACTTGATATTTCAACAGCTGCGCGATGCGCAATTCACAAGCCAATGATGTATCAGCTGTCTTCTATTTCTGAATTTGAACTACAATTGTTAGGTGTTAGTGAATCTAAATATAAATATACTCTCGATGAAAGGTTTATTGATTTTCCTGAAAGTCTAAGCTTAGAAGTGATGGCTATTAGAAAATCTATAACTCACCATAATAATAAAAATATTCAATTATGCTTACCTTCGTTAAGAAACTTAAGCAATCTTGAAGATATTAAGAAAGTACTTGAGACAAACGGATTAAAGAAAACTACAGCATTTAGACTATATGCAGAAGTTGGAATTCCATCGTTTATCTTTGAATTAGATAGAATGCAAAAAAATGAACTAGATGGCATAGTTGTTAACTATTCAAGATTGCTTAAAGCACTAGTTTTTAGAAATGAAATCAGAGATACCGACCACGTAATAGGAATAAAAGCTTTACAGCTGCTAAAAGCTATTGCGCAGGAAAAGAACCTCGAATTTGCAATTCGGCTAAACATTTACACAGACGAAGTCATAAACGCAATCGCCGAATTGCACCCAAACACTTTAATCTTCACAAGTATCCCTTCAGAAGCTACATTAAAGGTTATTGGAAAGCATAAATAAACCTGGCCTTATATATCCAGTATACATCTAGAGCGTATCATTTTGTGATATAATTATTGCGTATTTTACTTAGCCAATAAGGATGTACGTCAATAAAGAAGATAAAAATATTTTTATAATGATTTTAGCCATTTTAGTGGTTTCTATTATTGCGCTTATTGCAATCGGCAACATAATCTGGCGAATAATAAGCCCTGGAATAAGCGCCGGTCTTGCAGAAGTTGCGAATATAATTAGAGTTAATCAGCTTGATTATAATTTTGCAATTCCCGAGAAAAAAGAACCGATCATTATTGAACCTGAACTATCACAAGAACCTGTATTGTCAGAGGAAGAGCAGAGAGTGAAGGATATGGATCTTAACTATAACTTTTCTGTATCGCCCGCAAAGTCTGAGAGTGTAGTATTAGGTGTAAATAATTTTTATGAAGAGATTGCCCAAGACTACAAACTTGGTGAAAATAGAAGTGCAAGCATTGAAGGAACTATAAGAATCATTATTCCAAAAATTGCTTTCAATGCACAGATAAATGAAACTATGTTGCTACACCCTTCATCATATCAATTTAACCATGGTGAAATCGCATTGCTATGCACTAGAAGAAACCTAGATAGTAATGACCCTAGAAGCTGTTACTATATGGATTTAGTAAAAGTTAATGATCAAATAATTGTTTATTTTGATAGCAAAACAATTAAATACAAAGTGGTAAAAATTGAGCTATTTGAAAGTAATTATGAGAATATTTATTCAGGTCTAAGGTCTGATACAAATTCAATAAAGATAGTAACTACAGGACATTTAGATTCTGGGAGAGGAAGGCTTGTTATTACAGCTCTTCCACTTTAGTGTTAAAATTAACACACGCGCCCGTAGCTCAATGGATAGAGCAGCGGTCTTCGGAACCGAAGGTTGGGGGTTCGACTCCCTCCGGGCGTATTGTTTAAGATTGATTTTAGAAGTCAAAAAACGTATAATTCTCAAGCCTCAATGGGCCGATAGCTCAATGGTAGAGCAGCTGCCTTTTAAGCAGTTGGTTCCGAGTTCGAGTCTCGGTCGGCTCAATTTAATTTAACGAAACCAGCCTAGTTAAAGCGAATAATAATAACATTCATATTTAGCTTTACAAAATTAAGAAAGAAATTATAATAAACATCAGCTTTAAATTTATTAAATTTCACTTATGGCAGATGTAAATGTTTCTACAGATGATTTATTAACTAACGAAAATCTAGATAAAGTAGAGGAGTATTTTAAACTTAAAGATATTATTAGAACATTAAGAAATGATGTAAAGGATTTAAAGCTGCAGAAGCCTGAAGTTGAAGAATTAGATAAAATAATAAAAAGAGCTAAAGAAATTAGAGAAACAATAAAAGATGATGAAAGTATTAAGGCTTTAAGTGAAAAAATTGAAACTGCCCGCGAAAGGTTAGACCTATTAAAAGAACTTATCCGAATTGACCTATTAGAAAAAGCTCAAGAAGAGGTGAAAAGAAATGGAAGAAAATTGAAAGTTGTGAGTGTGTTAAAAGAAATGAAGGATGGAGAAGAAAACGGAAAAAAGAAAAAGCCATTCTTTAGAAATTAAAAAAGTTAATGATGGGAAGGCAATTTAGTACATACGAATATAATCAACTTCTAAAATATAATTTAGATCCCCATAACTATTTAGACACTAATGCTCCAATAGAATACATTACCGGCTTTGCTGAATTTAAAGGTAAAAGCTTTGCGGTTAATAAACACACTTTAATTCCAAGAGTTGAAACTGAAGAACTAGTTAATATTGCTGTAAAAAGTACATCCGGTAATGATACTTCTTTTGTCGATATAGGCACAGGATCTGGTGCAATAGGAATTTCATTTGCACTAGAATTAAAGAATTTAAATAAAAGATTTTCTGGCGTGCTAAGTGATATCTCTGCTTATGCACTTAAAGTTGCTAAAACAAATTTAAACAATTTGCTATTTGAATCAAATATTCAATTAGTTAAATCCGATCTATTTGTAAATATTCCTAAGCAGAAATTTGATGTAATATTTGCAAACTTACCTTATATACCTTCAGCACGAATTGCCTCTTTGGAAGATTCTGTAAAGAACTTTGAACCGATTACTGCACTTGATGGCGGCAGTGATGGGTTAGAAATTATTAGAAAATTTTTAAGTCAGGCTATAGACTATGTAAAGCTTGATGGTAAAATTTTTATGGAGGTTGATGATACCCACACTGCCGCCACAGAATTTGAAAACTCCTGGGCAATAGAGATCTTAAACGATTCCAATAAAAAGAATCGCTTCTGGATCTGCAGGCCAGTTAAGCATTAACCAAATTTCACATATTGATTCTTTACGAAACAATAAAAGTAAGTTAGACTGACTTACATAGTTTATATACATAACAGCTATGTCCTCCACAAAATACATTTTTATATCTGGCGGCGTAATTTCCGGGCTTGGAAAAGGAGTTACATCCGCTTCGCTTGGTGTTTTATTAAAATCACGTAGTTACACAGTAACTGCAATTAAGTGCGAAAGCTATCTAAATATCGATTCTGGTACAATAAATCCAATTGAGCATGGAGATCCTTTTTTATGCAATGACGGTTTAGAAGCTGACATGGATTTAGGAACTTATGAACGCTTTCTAGATATTCCAGTTGGCAAAAAGAATTTTTTAACAATGGGAATGGTTTATAAAAACGTAATTGAACGCGAGCGTTCAATGGGATATGGTGGAAAAACTGTAGATGCAATCCCTACGATTCCAAACGAGATTATAGATAACATTAAAAAAGCTGGCGCGGGATTTGATATCTGCTTGGTAGAACTTGGCGGTACAGCCGGAGAATATCAAAACGTGTTTAATTACGAAGCAGCTAGAATAATGAAACTTAATAATCCAAATGATGTAGTTCATGTTCACATAACTTATGTTCCAGTGCCTGAACATCTTGGAGAACCTAAAACTAAGCCAACACAACTATCATTACGTTTTTTGAATATGGCCGGCATTCAGCCGGATTTTTTGGTTTTAAGAAGTAATCAGCCAATCGATTCTTTAAGAAAAGATAAAGTAGCAGTACAGTGCAATATGTCGAAAGAAAGATTAATTATGAATGCAGACTTGAAAAGCATTTATGAGTTACCAATAAAATTTGAAGAACAAGAATTCGATAAGAAAGTTTTAAAAACAATAGGCTTAAAAGTACAACCTTTAAAATTTGATAAGTGGAAATCTTTAGTTTCAACTGTAACTAAACTTCGTAAAAATCGTGTACAAATCGCGATTGCAGGAAAGTATATTGCAACTGGCGACTATCAGCTGCCTGACGCGTATAATTCATTAACTCACGCACTTAAGCACGCAAGTTGGGCAACGCAGATTGGTGTTGATTTTAAATTTATCAATACAGAAAATATTGAAAAAGAAGGAGCTAAAAAATACTTAAAAGATGTAGATGGAATCATTGTTCCAATAGGCTGGGGAAGCAGAGGAGTTGAAGGGAAAATCGCAGCAATTGAATACGCAAGAAAAAATAAAATTCCATATTTAGGACTATGCTTTGGAATGCAGTTAGCCTGTGTGGAGTTTGCGCGCAATATAGTTAAATATAAAGACGCAAACTCTGAAGAAGTTGATATCAATTCCGAACATCATATTATCCATTCAATACCCTTTGATCCAAAGTATCAAGTTATTAAAGGTGAAGGTACATCTATGCGTTTAGGCGCATTCGACTGTATTATAAAAAAAGGAACCTTGGCGTATGATATCTATACAAAGTATAAGATCGGAAAAAAATTAAAAGACGGTAGTTTACTAGTAAGTGAAAGACATAGGCATAGATACGAATTTAATAACGCATTTAGAAAAGATTTAGAAAAATACGGAATGACTTTTAGCGGAACAAGTCCTGATGATTTCTTTGTAGAAGTAATTGAACTGCCTAAAAAGCAACATCCTTTCTTTTTAGCAACTCAAGCACATCCAGAATATAAATCTAGCCCACTAAACCCGCATCCATTCTTTTTGGAGTTTGTAAAAGCTTCTGAGAAATTTAAACGCTTACGCTAATAAATTTCGGCCCGTCATTTCTGGAGGAACTTCTAATCCCATCAAGTATAGAATTGTTGGGGCAATATCTGCCAATCCGCCAACCGGAAGTTCTCTTCCAGGTAAACCGTTTGCAATCACTAAAAATGGAATTTGATTTGTTGAGTGCTTAGTATCAGGTGCACCTGTTTGAGTATCGATCATCTCTTCTGCATTTCCGTGGTCAGCTGCAATTATAACTGCACCATCTAGTTTTAACGCTGCATCCACAATTCTGCCAACACATTGATCACACACTTCCATAGATTTTACAGTAGCGTCGATTACACCTGTATGGCCAACCATGTCTGGACCTGCAAAATTTACCATAATAAAATCAAACTCACCTGAATTCATTTTATCGATTAAAATATCAGTAACCCATTTTTGACTCATTTCAGGTTTTAGATCATAAGTTGGAACATCTTTTGGGGATGGAACTTCAATCCAAGTTTCGCCAGCTGAAATCTCTTTATTTTGTCCATTAAAGAAATATGTAACGTGAGGAAACTTTTCTGACTCGGCAACTCTTAACTGCTTAAGCCCTTTCTTTGATAGAACTTTTCCCAATGGAACTGTAACTTTTTCTGGTGGAAAAGCCTTAACTTTTGGATATCCATTCTCATAATCAGTCATACCAACCCAATATAGATTGTCAATCTTCTTTTTACGTTCCCATTCTTTAAACTCATCTGATTCAAATGCATAGTCTATCTGATATGCCCTATCTGGCCTAAAATTAAAGAATACAACAGCATCATTATCTTGTATTACTATAGGATCATCTTTTCCTTTAACTAAGCTTACCGGCTCAAAATATTCATCTAGAATATCTTTCTTATACGATTCTTCAATATATTTTTTCCAATCTTTAACTGGAGTTCCTCCTTTTGTATACAAATCATAAGCCATCTTAGTTCTTTGCCAATTTCTATTTCTATCCATGGCATAAGCTCTTCCAATAATCGAGGCTAGTTTTCCTACATGTCTTTGTAATAACCAAGTTTCAACTTTCTCTAAGATCTCTAAAGCGGATTTGGGAGGAGAGTCTCTACCATCTGTTATTGCATGTACAAAAAGTTTATCGGGATTTACTTTCTCTAAAGCAGCCATTTTAATTAGAGCTTCCAGATGGTCCATAGATGAGTGTACAAATCCGCTTCCAACAAGCCCAAGTAAATGAACATTGCTATTGTGCTGTTTAGCATGAGAAAAAATCTGTTTTAATGTAGGATTCTCGTAAAAAGATCCTGTTCTAATTGCATTATCAATTCTAGGCAAGTTCTGAAAGATTACCTTTCCTGCCCCCATAGTCATATGTCCAACTTCGCTATTTCCATCAGTACCTGAAGGCAATCCGGCATTTAAACCAGCTGCTTCTAAATATGTATGCGGATACATTGGCCAGAATCTATCTAAGTTTTGAGTGTCTGCTAATGTTACAGCATTACCAGGGCCTGGAGGAGCTACACCAACTCCATCCATTGATACTAAAACAACTGGTCTTGGTCTTTTTGGTAATATTGCCATGTGTAAATTCTAAAACTTAATCTAATCAACTTACACATACATATTACAGAAAATTTTTTCTTTATTCAAAAAAGAAAAAAGTAGAGTAGACTATTTCTGCAGCGTTTTTCGGATTTTATCCATCCAGTTTGAGTAGAAAGTTAAATTGTGAATTGTAGCTAATCGCAGACCTGCAGCTTCATTTATTCTTAATAAATGACGAAGATAGGCACGGCTTACTGTAGTACACGCTTCACAGTTGCAATTTTCATCTAAAGGCTTTTCATCAAATTTATATCTTTCGGTCTTTATGTGAATTGTATCGTAAGCTAAATTCTTATACGATTTAGTTTGCTCACCTTGACCTTCACTTACATACAGTAAGCCGTGCCGTGCATTCCGGGTAGGCAATACTGTATCAAATAAATCCCAACCAACATCAACACAAAATGCTATATCATCGGGCTGTCCAACACCCATTGCATATTTATATTTGTTACTAGGGATCAGCCCTGAAACATACTCAAGCATCTCATGATAAAAACCTTTTTTTGATTCAGTTAACCAAGTTACACCTGTGTGTAAAGGCATGCCACCAAAATTATAAATATCAAAATCTATTTCTAAAAGTTCATCTGCACTAATTTTTCGTAGCTCATAGTCGTTACCTCCTTGAATAACCGCACCAATTAAAGGTTTTTCTTTTACATTACTATTTAGTTCAATAAATTTAGCTTTACTTCTTTTTGCCCATAAAGTATTTATTCTTATGCATTCTTTACGCTCAGCCAAGCTTACGTTGCCTAAAATCGGATTATCTAAAACTGTAACAATATCTGCAGATAGATTATTCTGAATTACCTGCGAAGATTCTGGAGTTAATAGTGAATGATTACCGGTAGCAGGATCCACAAAGCTACAACCTAAATCTGAGATCTTATTCTTACCTTTATCTCTTTTACTTTGAATTAAGCTAAATACCTGCCAGCCACCACTATCAGATAAGATTGGCTTATTCCATCCAAAAAACTTATGCAAACCTCCAAATTCCTTAATATATAGGCTGCCAATTTTCTGCTCAATATGTAAAGTAGTAGTAACAATTGCTTCTACGCCGGCTTTTTGAACATCGTTAAAGCTTACGGCTTTAATAGAGCCGTAAGTAGCATCCGGCATAAAAGCCGGCAAGGTCAAATTTCCATGTTTAGTAGGTATATATGTCTTTTCCATCGGCTAATTTTATCATTTTATTAAGGAATTTACTGTACTATAGGATAATTGGCATTAATATCTTCTTGACAATATAAATAACCGTATTATAATTTTTTAGCAGTGTATTAATTGAGCTGCTAATTCTATTTTATTTTTTATAAAATCAAATATGAATGATAGAAGAATTACAGTAGTAAGACCATCACAAATATTCGATACTTTCTTAGATGAATTCTTTAACACTAGTGGTCTTAGCACAATGATATCTTCACAAATTGATATCGATATGTACGAAACAGATAGCAGTGTTGTTGTTAAAGCAAAAGCTCCTGGATACACAGAAGATCATGTAAATATAACAATCGAAGATAATGTTTTAACAATTGAAGGTAAGGTCGAAGATGAAAAGAAAGATGAAAATAAGAAATATCATCTTAAAGAGATGAGAAGCGAAAGCTTTATCAGGTCAATAACATTGCCAAGTAGAGTAGATGCCGAAAAAGCTGATGCTAGTTTTGAAAATGGAGTAATTACCATTACTTTACCAAAACTGGAAGAAGTTAAACCAAAAACTATTGCTATAAAAACTAGCAAGAAATAATAATCTGTATAAATAGATATAGAAAAAGCTCCGTTAATCCGGAGCTTTTTTAATGGTTGAAAAATTAACTTTGTTAGTATAAATTGAAAGTCTTAGGGATTCGAGGTGCGACATAAACTGCCGCACCCCGCAACGATGAAAACTACCGCTCCTTGCCGAAAATAAGTGGCAGAAGCAGAACTTTGACCAGCAACACTCCCAGCACTCCGCCAATTGCGGGTACCAGAAGTACAACGTTGCCAAGGAGATCGGGACTGATTTCTAGGCTACCCAGAAAATACAAGAAATATACATAGGCGCCTAGACTACCTACCACGCCCCCGGTAACTGCAAAGTACATCTTGAACGCGCCAACACTGAAAATCAGTGCAACGCTTTCCACCAGCACACGCAGCGCCGATGGAGTTTGTTTCTTTCTGTACGATCTTGTGCTCATTTCTGGGCACCTCCCGGCCCTGCTTATGTGAGCGAATAATTTTTCATGTACAAATACAGTATACAGTATCTACCCTATAATGTCAATTTTACAAAGAATTTATATCTGACAGATCTAAGAATAGCAGCTGTTTATCTTACTCAGTAGGCTTTCAGGGCAAAACTGTTGTCATTTCCTAATGACAAAATCTATGGAAGGAACTGAAGTGACTCAAACCAATGAGTTCTTACGGTAGAACCTGGAACAAATGTATTTCCCACAAATACAAATCCGAACCTATCAGGAGTTGCAGGATTATAAATAAAGAATCTTTTACCTTCTGCAGTATTTTTTGTATATGGGCCTGGACATTGTTCCGGTCTTACACCTGTACCGGCTTCTAAACTACCAGATACAAAGCCTGAATTTTCAAATGTAAATCCTGAAGCCTCTTCTTTAAAATAGCAGAATGTTTCTGGAACTCCTGCTAAAAATATACGCCTAACTGCGTCAGCAAAGGATTCTTCAGGCTTTTTAGAGAACAATTCTATGTATTGAGCATCTTCTGTGGTTTGATTTGCTGCTCTTACTGATAATTTGTTACCCACTCTAGATGTACCTACATCGTATCCGCCAACATTTCTTTGATAGTTAAATGAAAGTTTTAATACATCAGAAGTTAACGATATTGTTTCTATATCTTTATCTTCAAGCTTGTCTGGAATTTTATCTAAGTCAGCTACAGGAGAAGATACTCTTGTTACAACAGTTGTATACGAAACTGTAGAGTCTCGCTCCAAGAAGGTTTTGATTTCGCGGCGTCCCATATATGACAGCAAAAAAACGCGGATTGTGTTATCCTATGCTGTTAATTTAGTGTAGATAGGGTATATGAAAAAAAATACAAGTGTCCTTTATGCTGCACAACTGCTAATGTAATACGGCAGAGAAAAC